>NZ_BAAKJA010000007.1:0-276650 GCF_059703705.1 Pseudazoarcus sp. NS36
AAATCTCCTCAACCCCGCTAAACACAACACTTCCAGCGGCGAAGAGGGGCGCAGTATATAGACCAAAAACAGCCCGTCAAGCAGACAAACGCAACTTTCTCGCAGGCAACCCGGAAAGCATGCTCCGGGCCGATATGGATCAGTAACTTACGCCCGAAGCGAAATTTTCGAAACGCGTGCATTCGCCGCGGAAAGTCAGCCTCACCATGCCGGTCGGGCCGTTACGGTGCTTACCGATAATGAGCTCGGCAGAGCCTTTTTCGGCCGAATCCGGGTTGTAGACCTCATCCCGGTAGATGAACATGATGATGTCCGCGTCCTGCTCGATCGCGCCGGACTCTCGCAGATCGGACATCACCGGACGCTTGTTGGGGCGCTGCTCCAGACTGCGGTTGAGCTGCGACAGCGCGATGATCGGCACGTTGAGCTCCTTGGCCAGCGACTTCACCGAGCGAGAGATATCCGACAGCTCGGAGGCACGGTTGTCGCTGTCGCGCACGCCGGTCATCAACTGCAGGTAATCGATGACGATCAACCCCAGCGTGCCGCACTGACGCGCGAGCCGCCGGCAGCGCGCGCGCAGATCGATCGGGTTCAGGCCTGCGGTCTCGTCGATGAAAATCGGCGCATCGTACAAGCGCCCCATCGCGGACGTCAGGCGCTGCCAGTCGTCGTCGGTGAGCCGGCCCGTGCGCAGCTTGGTCTGGTCGATACGGCCGATCGAGGAGATGAAACGCATCGCCAACTGGGTGCCCGGCATTTCCATCGAGAAGATGGCGACCGGCAATTTGCAATCAACCGCCACATGCTCGGCAATATTGAGCGCCAATGTGGTCTTGCCCATGGCCGGACGGCCGGCCAGGACGATCATGTCGGAGGGATGCAGCCCGGAGGTCTTCTCATCCAGATCCGCAAGCCCGGTCGGCACACCGGTGACCTCGTTGGGGTTGTCGCGGTCATAGAGCTCCTGCACGCGATCAGCAACTTTCTGCAGCAGCGGCTGGATTGACACGAAGCCGCTCATGTCACGCGCACCCGCCTCGGCGATCTCGAAGACCCTGGCTTCGGCCTGATCAAGCAAGGACTTGGCGTCTCGCCCGGACGGGTTCAGCGCACTTGCGGCGATCTCGTCGCCAACTGCAACCATTTTGCGCAGGATGGAGCGCTCACGAACAATCTCGGCATAGCGCCGGATGTTGGCTGCAGACGGAGTGCTGTTGGCAATCTCGGCAATGTAGGCCAGACCACCGCCTTGCTCGGCCTCGTTGGACTTCTCGAGCGACTCGAACACCGTGACGACGTCGGCCGGCTTGCCCAGATCCACCAGCTTGGCGATGTGCGAATAGATGCGGCGATGATCGTCACGATAGAAATCGGACGCAGACACCAGATCTGCAATGCGCTCCCACGCTGCGTTGTCGAGCAGGATTCCGCCGATCAGCGCCTGCTCCGCCTCGATCGAGTGCGGCGGAAGGCGGATCGACGCCATCTGCGGGTCTTCGGAATAATCGGAACGGGACAGGGCCATCGCGCAACGCCAGACTGGAATTCGGAGGTCGATTCTAGCCCGGATGAGGCATGCGATGCCCGCGGATGCATTTCGTACGCCCCAAATGAAACGGGGCTGCCGAAGCAGCCCCGCCTTGATTGCCTTGCAGCAGACGCTTACTGCTGGTCGCCCAGCACCGACACGGTGATCGGAGCGATCACGTCGGAGTGCAGAGCCACGTCGACCTGCACGTCGCCAACCTGCTTGAGCGGACCGTCCGGCAGGCGGACAGCACTGCGGTCGATATCGAAACCCTGACCCTGCAGCGCTTCAGCGATGTCGGCGTTGCCGACCGAGCCGAACAGACGACCGTCCATACCCGCCTTGCGGACGATCTGAACGATCAGACCTTCCAGCTTGGTGGCCACGGCCTGGGCAGCGGCAAGCTTCTCGGCCTGCACGCGCTCGAGCTCGGCGCGGCGAGCTTCGAACTCGGCCTTGTTGGCTTCGGTCGCGCGCTTGGCCTTGCCTTGCGGAATCAGGAAGTTACGGGCGTAGCCGTCCTTGACCTTGACGATATCGCCGAGGCCACCAAGGTTGACGACCTTCTCGAGGAGAATGATTTGCATGTCCGGTTCTCCTTACTGGTGCAGATCGGTGTAGGGCAGCAGAGCCAGGAAGCGGGCGCGCTTGATCGCGGCCGACAGTTGGCGCTGATAGCCGGCCTTGGTGCCGGTGATACGTGCCGGCATGATCTTGCCGGTTTCGGTGATGAAGTCCTTCAGCAGATCGACATCCTTGTAGTCGATCTCTTCGATCTTCTCAGCCGTGAAGCGGCAGAACTTGCGACGCTTGAACAGACCGCCACCACGGCGATCATCCTTTTTCTTGAACTTGGACTTCGACTTGAAAGCCATTTTTCGTTCCTTCCAGAAATTCGATCTTATCCAGGTGAAGCACCAGACTCCGGCTGCGCTGGCTGCGCGCCGCGAGGAATCCACTCACCCGCATTGACATTCCGGGGCTTGCTGCCGCCAGCACCTTGGCCAGCTCACCGATCGCCACTGCCTGCAGCTCCATCGAAATTTCGCGAGGCATTCCGGCCTCAACCTGCTTCGACGTATGCTTCAGACCGCACCCGCTGACCGGAATACCGGCCGGCGTCAGGCGTATCGGCTGCAACTCGACCAGTTCCGCCTCCAGGCAGAGCCGATTGAGCCCCGTATCCGTCACCTCGTGCCGCTCAGGCCTCGTCGCTGCTCGCGCTGTCGTCGTCACCTTCGGTGGCAACCGGGGTCAGCGAACGGGACTTCTCTTCCTTCATCATCGGCGAAGCTGCGGTGACCGCATCCTTGCGCTGAGTAACGAGGTGACGCAGAACGGCGTCGTTGAACTTGAAGGCATGCTCAAGCTCAGCCAGCACTTCGTTGCCGCACTCGATGTTCATCAGAACATAGTGGGCCTTGTGCATTTTCTGGATCGGGTATGCCATCTGGCGACGGCCCCAGTCTTCCAGGCGGTGAATCTGGCCGCCGCTGCCGGTAACGAGCGCTTGGTAGCGCTCGATCATCGCCGGGACCTGTTCGGACTGGTCCGGGTGGACGATGAACACGATTTCGTAGTGTCGCATGCGTACTCCTTGTGGTTTAGGACAGCCCCCCGGCATGCGAAGACCGGTGGAGCAAGGGAAAGCGCGCGAATTTAGCATGAAGCGGCGACAAATGAAAGGCTTGCGCGCAGTGCTTCAGCGCGGGCGCGCATCCCATATCTTCTGCAAGCGCTTCACACTGACCGGCATCGGCGTCTTGAGCTCCTGCGCGAACAGCCCCACGCGCAGTTCTTCGAGCAACCAGCGGAACTCCTCCAGCGCCGGCTCGACCACGCCGGCACGCAGGCGCGTCATCCGTTCACGCTCGAAGGGCTGCGCCAGCGCTCTCCATTCGGCCATCAGTTGTGCGTCCCGGCCCGGGTTGGCGCGCAGTTTGTCCAGGCGCAGCGTCGCCCCCTTGAGATAGCGCGGAAGATGCGCCAGGCGCTCCCACCGATTCACCAGCATGAAATCTTTCGGGAGCAGCGCGGCCAACTGCGCGCGAATATCTTCGGCAACGCCCGGGAAGCCCTTCAGCGCAGACAGGCGCTTCTCCAGCACTACCCGCTCGGCCAGCACTTGCTGCGTCATGCGCATGAATTCCTGAGCCACCAGACTCATGCGCGGCTTGGCCTCGCCGCAGCGCACGGCAAAGGCCTCGGCGTCCTGCGGCAGCGGATCGAGCAGACACACGCGCTCAATCGTCGCCGCCACCAGTTGCGCCTTCAGATCGGCCTCGCTGCCAAAGGGCAGGAAAGCCAGTGCCAGCTCGCGCAAGCCCGGCAAGCGCTCGATGGCGCGCACCTGATCCTTCAGATTGAGCGCGAACAGCCGCGCCAGCCCCTTGCGATGTACCCGCGCAGCCTCCTCCGGCGTATCGAAGGGGCGCAAGGAAACGCTGTCGCCATCGTCGTGCAGCGCCGGGAAACCGATCACGTCGCGACCGGCCACCCGCACTTCGAGCAGTTCGGGCAGTTCGCCGAAGCTCCAGCTCGTCAGACCGGACTGGCTGCTCGCCCCTGCAGCCTTCGCTTCAGCTTTTGCGGTCGTCCCGGCCGGCGCGGACGTCACGGGCACCTCAAGCTCGACTTGCGCCTTGCGAAACCGCTCAGCCACCTCACGGCCGAAACGCGCGCGCAGTTCCGCCAGATTGCGCGACTGCCCGAGCACACGGCCGTGTTCGTCGATGACGCGGAAGTTCATCTGGCTGTGGGCCCGCAGGTTCTCCGCGCGGAAGGACTCCATCGGCAGCTTCAGTGACACACGCTCTTCGACGAAAGTCTGCAGCGCGCGCAACAAGGGCTCGTCGCGTTCGAACTCGCCCCTTTCCACCGCGGCGACGAATACCGCTGCACTTTCAGCCAGCGGTTGCAGGCGGTGGCGATGCTTCTGCGGCACGGTCTTGAGCAACGCCAGCACCTTCTCTTCGAGCAGGCCGGGCACCAGCCACTCGCAGCGCGCCGCGGGAATCTGGTTGAGCATGGCCAGCGGCACGGTCAGGGTCACGCCATCGTCGGCCGCGCCCGGTTCATGCAGATAGGAGAGCTTGAGCTTCTGACCGAGCACTTCGAACTGGGCCGGGAAGCGCTCGGTCGTGATGCCGGAGGCCTCGTGGCGCATGAGCTGGTCGCGAGTCAGATGCAGCAATTTCGGCTCGGCTTTCTCGGCCGGCTTGCGCCAGGCCTCGAAGCTCGCGAGGTCGACCACTTCAGCCGGCACGTGATCGTCGTAGAAGGCTTCGATCAAGGCTTCGTCCACCAGCACGTCCGGACGGCGCGACTTGTGTTCCAGCCGCTCGATCTCGGCCACCAGCTTGAGGTTGTGCTGCAAGAAGGCCATGCCGCGCGCCGGGCCGTCGGCGATTTCGCCCTGTACCAGGCCTTCGCGGATCAACAGTTCACGGCACAACGCGGGATCGATATCGCGGTAGCCGACGCCGCGCTGAGAATACAACGTCAGGCCGTGCAGGGTGCCGCGCTCCCAGGCACGCACGGAACCGGCGCTCTTGGACCAATGCGGTTCGGACACCTGACGCTTGATCAGGTGCGCGCCGACCTCCTCGACCCATTCCGGCTCGATGCGCGCAATGCAGCGGCCGAACAGGCGCGAAGTCTCGACCAGCTCCGCGCACACCGCCCACTTGCCGGCTTTCTTCGCCAGCGCAGAACCCGGGTGCGGCCAGAAACGGATGCCGCGCGGTCCGAGATAGCTGCCGGCCTGCGGCCCGCTGGCGTCTTCCGCGCGGCAACCGATGTTGCCGAGCAAGCCCGCCAGCAGCGCCTTGTGAATGGCTTCATAGCCGGCCGGCAGTTGGTTCTCTTTCCAGCCGTGCTCGCCGCACAGGGTCGTCAGCTGGGCGTGTACGTCGCGCCACTCGCGCATGCGCAGATGGCTCAGTAAGTGCTGCTTGCACCAGGCCTTGAGGCGGCTGCCGGACTCGTGGCGCACGACTTCGTCCCAGGCCTTCCAGGCATTGCGATACCACAGGAATTCGGAGCGCTGATCCTGCTCGCCGCCGCGGAACCTGGCGTGCGCCTGATCGGCCGCGCCCGGCGATTCCTGCGGGCGTTCGCGCGGATCCTGCACCGCCAGCGCCGACGCGATCACCAGCATCTCCGCCAGGCAGCCGCGATCGCGCGCAGCCAGAATCATGCGTCCGATGCGCGGATCGAGCGGCAGGCGGGCCAGCTCTTCGCCAATCGGCGTGAGTTCGCGCGCCTCGTCGTCAGTGACCGCACCCAGCTCGGCCAGCAGCTGATAGCCGTCGGCGATCATCCGCGACTGTGGCGCATCGAGGAACGGGAAGTCTTCCACCACGCCGAGGCGCAGCGACTTCATGCGCAGGATCACCCCGGCCAGCGATGAACGCAGGATTTCCGGATCGGTGTGCTCGGGGCGCGCATTGAAATCGTCCTCGGCGTAGAGGCGGATACACACCCCGTCCATGACGCGGCCACAGCGACCGGCGCGCTGCTTGGCGGCCGACTGCGCGATGGCCTCGACCTGCAACTGCTCGACTTTGTTGCGGTAGGAATAGCGCTTTACGCGCGCCAGCCCCGTATCGACGACGTAGCGGATGCCCGGCACCGTGAGCGAAGTCTCGGCCACGTTGGTTGCCAGCACCACGCGCCGGCCGCGGCCGCCCGAGAACACGCGCGCCTGCTCCTGGGCCGACTGGCGCGCGAACAGCGGCAGGATTTCCATCGCCGCCGAATGCGGCGATTTGCGCAGCGCCTCGGCCGCCTCGCGGATCTCACGCTCGCCGGGCAGGAACACCAGCACGTCGCCGGGGCCGATGCGCTGCGCCTCGTCCACCGCGTCGGCAATGGCTTCGGGCAGATCGCGCCCCTTGTCGCGGCGCGCCTTGCCGTCGTCTTCCACCGGGCGGTAGCGCATCTCGATCGGATACAGGCGGCCGGACACCTCGATCACCGGTGGCGCCTGGCCGTCGACGGTGAAGTGCCGCGCAAAGCGCTCGGCATCCAGCGTGGCCGAGGTGACGATGATTTTCAGATCCGGCCGGCGCGGCAGCAAGGTGCGCAGGTAGCCAAGCAGGAAGTCGATGTTGAGGCTGCGCTCGTGCGCCTCGTCGATGATGATCGTGTCGTAGGCCGCCAGCGACGGATCACCCTGCGTCTCGGCGAGCAGAATGCCGTCGGTCATCAGCTTGATGTAGCTGGTGGGTTTGAGCCGGTCGGTGAAACGGATCTTGTAGCCGACTGCCTCGCCCAGTTCGCTCTTGAGCTCCTGCGCGATGCGTGTGGCGGTAGCGCGTGCGGCAATGCGTCGCGGCTGGGTGTGGCCTATGAGACCGGAGGCGCCACGCCCGAGCTCAAGACAGATCTTGGGCAACTGCGTGGTCTTGCCAGAGCCGGTCTCGCCACACACGATGACCACCTGATGGTCGCGGATGGCCGTGGCGATCTCCTCACGCTTCTGCGTGACCGGCAGTTCGGGCGGGAAATCGGGCTTCGGCAGCTTCGCCATGCGCTCGGCCAGCAAGGCACGCGAACGCTGCTGCAGCGCATCGAAATCAGCCTGCGGTCTGGCCCGACGCTCGCCCTTCTCGCGCGCAATGCGTCGTTCGAGCGCGCGCAGACGCGGCCGGTCTGCGCTCAGGCAATCGGTAAAACGGGTTTCACGGGGGAAATCGGCGGCGGAACTCAAAGCGCGGGCGGAGGCGGGTTCGGGATGTATTCAGGTCGGCGATTATGCCAGACCCTATCCCCGCACCCGCCCGCATTGCAGTCAGCGCAAGCCCACCACCATGCTCAGGATCAGCGACAGGATCACCATCAACGCCGCCCAGGCGATGACGCCCGCCATCAGTACAAAGGTGCCCATCACGCGCGCCCGGCTATGGCTGTCGAGCCGGAACAACGGGTATACGCCGTGGTAGATCAGCGCCGCCGAGGCCACCCAGGCCGTCAGCATCACGACCATGTTGAACCACACTGACGGCACCAGCAGGGCCAACGAGCCGATCCACAGCGGCGTCGGCGCAATCGCCGCGAGCATGAAGGCCTCCTCGTAGCGCGGCGTCGCATCCACGACGTCGCCCATCTGCTGGATCATCGAGGCCATCAGCGCCACCATGCCAAGCTCGATGGCAAAGAACGCCGCACCGACGCCCAGCGCCTCGGCCATCGAGATCTGCGGAACCACCGCCGGCAACACCGTGCCCGGCGTAACCGCCATGGCGTACATGAACATCACCGCCGGGATCAGCGACATCGGCGCGACATACATCCACATCAGGCGATTGACGCCGGGATGCATGCGCATCAGGTCCTGCCAGCCTTCGGAATACGAATAGACCATCTTCTGGAAATTGTGCGTATCCATAGTGCCCTCCAAAAGTGAGCCGGAACGCCATCCGGAATTCAGTATAGGTGCCGATACGCCCGACTTCACGGCACAATGTCGGGCCGCGCCCCGAACACGCCGATGAACCGCCTGCAGGCCTTTCCCCCCGTCGCCCGCGCCGACGCCCACACGCTGATCCTCGGCAGCATGCCGGGCGCAGCCTCACTGGACGCAGACGCGTACTACGCGCACCCGCGCAATCTGTTCTGGCCCATCGTCGGCAGTCTGTTCGGTTTCGACCCGCACGCCCCCTACCCCGAGCGCATCGCGGCACTGAGCGCGCGCGGCTATGCGCTGTGGGACGTGCTTGGCGGCTGCCGCAGGGCCGGCAGCCTGGATAGCGCCATCGAATCTGAATCCATGGAAATCAACGACTTCCGGAGTTTCTTCGCAGCACATCCCGGCATAACGCGCGTATTCTTCAACGGCAGCTTCGCGGCCACGCTGTTCCGCCGCCGGGTCTTGCCGCTGCTGGGAGAACAGGCCGACCGACTGCATCTGACTCGCCTACCCTCCACCAGCCCCGCCAATGCTGGCACTCCGGCCGCAGCCAAGCATTCCGCCTGGGCGGCGATCCTGCGATGACGACGCGCGAAATCGAAGTCGCCGTGATCGGCGGCGGCCCGGCCGGGCTGGCCGCAGCGGAGGTGATCGCCGCCTCCGGTCGCCACGTCGAGGTCTTCGACGCCATGCCCTCGCCGGGGCGCAAGTTTCTGCTTGCCGGCATCGGCGGGCTGAACCTCACACATTCCGAAGCCACATCGGACTTCATCGCGCGCTATGGGCAGCGTGCGAACTGGCTCACGCCCATGCTGCAGACCTTCGGCGCCGACGCGCTGCGCAAGTGGGCTGCGGGCCTCGGCGTGGAAACTTTCGTCGGCAGCTCCGGCCGGGTGTTTCCGACAGAAATGAAGGCCGCGCCGCTGCTGCGCGCCTGGCTGCATCGCCTCAGAGAAGCGGGCGTGCGGCTTCATGTACGACACCGCTGGGCCGGCTGGAACGGAGATCACCTGCGCTTCACCACATCCGAGGGCGAGCGCAACGTGCGCGCGCACGCCACGGTGCTGGCCTTGGGCGGCGGCAGCTGGGCGCGGCTGGGTTCGGACGGCGCATGGCTGCCGTGGCTGACGGAGCGCGGCGTCGAAGTCGCACCGCTGCGGCCGGCCAACTGCGGCTTCGAGGCAGACTGGAGCGAACATTTCCGCACACGCTTCGCCGGCCAGCCGCTAAAGAACGTCGCGGCCAGCCTAGGCGACCACACGGGGCAGGTGCCCCGGCGCAGCGGCGAATGCATCATCACCGCCAACGGCATCGAAGGCGGGCTGATCTATGCGCTGTCGGCGCCGTTACGCGACACGATAGCCGTTCAGGGCGAAGCCACGCTGTATCTGGACCTCGCACCAGGGCGCAGTCTTGAACGGCTGCAGGATGAGCTCGCCCGACCACGCGGACGCCGCTCGCTCGCCAGCCATCTGCAAAGCAAGGCCGGCATCGACGGCGTGAGGGCCGGGCTGCTGCGCGAATGCACTCCGCGCGAGACAATGGACGACCCCGCACAACTGGCCGCAGCCATCAAACACTTGCCACTTCGGCTGCTGCGCGTACGCCCGCTCGACGAGGCCATCAGCAGCGCCGGCGGGGTGCGTGCCGAGGCACTCGACGAAGACCTGATGCTGAAGAATGTACCGGGTGTGTTCTGCTGCGGCGAGATGCTCGACTGGGAGGCACCGACCGGCGGCTATCTGCTCACCGCCTGCTTCGCCACCGGTCGGCACGCCGGCGAAGGCGTATTGCGCAGGCTCAGCCGCGCAAGGACATGACCAGGGTGTAGCCGGCCCAGGCCATGGCCAGCGAGCCGGCCACGTGGGCGGTGGTGTGCAGCGCGAGCCAGCCCCATTCGCCGCGCTGCATCAGGTGCAGGCCTTCGGCCGAGAAGGTCGAGAAGGTGGTCAGGCCGCCCAGCAGGCCGGTGGTGAGGAACAGCTTGGCCGCGGCCGACAGCGTCGGCAGGGTCTGCACCAGCGCCAGCACCGCGCCCATCAGCCCGCCGCCGATCAGGTTGGCCGCCAACGTGCCGAGCGGCACCGACGCAAACCACGGGTTCATCAGCAGCCCCAGCCCCCAGCGCAACCAGGCACCTATCGCAGCGCCGCAGCCCACCGCGAGGAAGGCCGAAACGCCCGGCATGCTCAACGCGCCACCTCGGCAGCCTGCTCGGGCGCAGCATCGACACGCACGCTCTCGGGCAGATGCAGCGTGCGCGTCGGGAAGGCGATCTCGGCGCCATGCGATTCGATGATCTCGCCGATGCTGAGCAGCACGTCCTGCTTGACCTCGTGGTAGCGCACCCACTGCGTGGTGCGCGTGAAGGTGTACACCATGATGTCGAGCGAGGAATCGTTGTACTGGTTGAAGTTCACGATCAGGGTCTGCTTGGTGTCGATCTCTTCGTGACTGCGCAGCATCTCGCGGATGGCGTCGACAATGGGCGCCACTGAAGCGAAGTCATCGTAGCGCACGCCGATGGTCTCGTAGATGCGGCGGTTGGTCATGCGCGAGGGGTTCTCGACCGTGATCTGCGTGAACACCATGTTGGGGACGTAGATCGGGCGTTTGTCGAAGGTGCGGATGCGCGTCACGCGCCAGCCGATGTGCTCGACCGTACCCTCGATCTCGCGGTCGGGCGAACGCACCCAGTCGCCGATGGCGAAGGGCCGGTCCAGATACACCATCAAGCCGCCGAAGAAGTTGGCGAGCAGATCGCGTGCGGCAAAACCCACCGCAATGCCGCCGATGCCGCCGAAAGCGAGCACGCCCGACACCGAGAAGCCCAGACTCTGCAGCGCCACCAGCGTGGAGGTGATGATGATGGACACGCGCAGCAGCTTACCCACGGCATCCACCGTGGTGCGGTCAATGGGCCGCTCACGCGCGAGCTGATGGGCAACGACCGCCTCCTCGGCGTTGACCAGGAAGCGGTACAGGAACCACGTGAAGCAGAAGATCACGCCGACCGTGCGTACCGGCTCGAAGAATTCCAGCACGGGCGCGTCGGTGGCGGCATACACGATGCGCACCGCAAAGCTCAGACCGACGATCCACGCCAGCAGGCTGGCCGGCTTGCGCACGGCCGCGACGAAGGCGTGACGCCACGGCGTTTCCGGGCCGGCGCGCTGCTCAAGCTTCTCAAGGCTGCGCCGGATGACGAAGTTGGCCACGACCACCATCAGCACCACCACGAACACCTGCAGAATCAATGGCCAGCCGCTGTTCTCGCTGGTCAGCCACTGCATCAGTCGGTCGGTGATCTGCTGCCACTCCATCGGCCTCTTCCCCTGCGTCAAAAACGTCCGAGTTTAACGCACCCGTCCGCGGCCTCACGCCGGGGCCGGCCATCCGCGCTAGAATCGCGCCTTGCGAATCCCGCCTGCATCACCGACCACCGAGGCCCATTCCCGTGTCCGAACACCGCACCGGCGACACCACCAACGCCACCCCCGGCAACTTCATCCGCAGCATCATCGAAGACGACAACCGCAACGGCAAGTGGGGCGGCCGCGTCGAAACCCGCTTCCCGCCGGAGCCCAATGGCTACCTGCACTACGGGCACGCCAAGTCGATCTGTCTGAACTTCGGGCTGGCCGAGTACTACGGCGGCGAATGCCATCTGCGCTTCGACGACACCAACCCGGAAAAGGAAGATCAGGAATACGTCGACGCCATTATCGACGCCGTGAGCTGGCTGGGCTTCGACTGGGGCAAGCACCTGTACTTTGCATCCGATTATTTCGAGACCATGTATCAGTGCGCCGTGAGCCTGATCAAGGCTGGCCACGCCTATGTGGACTCCCTGCCCGCCGACGAGATGCGGGCGCTGCGCGGCACGCTGACCGAGGCAGGCAAGGACAGCCCCTTCCGCACCCGCAGCGTGGAAGAAAACCTCGACCTGTTCCGTCGCATGCGCGACGGCGAATTCGCCGACGGCACGCACGCGCTGCGCGCCAAGGTCGACATGGCCAGCCCCAACATCAACCTGCGCGACCCGGTGATCTACCGCATCCGCCGCATTGCGCACCACCGCAGCGGCGACCGCTGGTGCGTGTATCCGCTGTACACCTTTGCGCACCCGATCGAGGACGCCATCGAGAACATCACGCACTCGATCTGCACGCTCGAATTCGAGGATCAGCGCCCGTTCTACGACTGGCTGCTGGCCACGCTGGCGGACGCCGGCATGTTCGAGCGCCCGGTGCCACAGCAGATCGAGTTCGCGCGCCTCAACCTGAACTACACCGTGCTGTCCAAGCGCAAGCTGATCCAGCTCGTGGACGAAGGCCACGTCGACGGCTGGGACGATCCGCGCCTGCCGACCCTGGTCGGTGCGCGTCGCCGTGGCTTCACGCCCGAAGGCTTCCGCATGTTTGCCGAGCGCATCGGCGTGTCCAAATCCGACTCGTGGATCGACATGAGCGTGCTCGAAGAGTGCATGCGCGAGCATCTGAACGAAGCGGCCGAGCGCCGTGTCGCGGTACTCGACCCGCTCAAGCTCATCATCACCAACTACCCGCAGGGCGGTGAAGAGCTGTGCGAGGCGCCCAACCACCCGCTCAAACCGGAGCTGGGAAAACGCGAGATGCCCTTCACGCGCGAGCTGTGGATCGAGCGCGAAGACTTCATGGAAGAGCCCGTAAAGGGCTTCCGTCGCCTGTTCCCGGACAACCTGGTGCGCCTGCGCTACGGCTACGTCGTCAAATGCACCGGCTGCGAGAAAGACGCCTCTGGCCGCGTCACCGCCGTGCTGGCCGAGTACATGCCGGACTCCAAGAGCGGCACGCCAGGCGCGGACAACTACAAGGTCAAGGGCAACCTGCACTGGGTCTCGGCCGACTACGGCTACCGTGCCGAGGTGCGCCTGTACGACCGCCTCTTCGCCTGGCCCAACCCCGGCGCACGTCGCGAGGGCGACGCACCGGAGGTCGAACGCAGCTTCATCGACGACATCAACCCCGAGTCAAAGACCGTCATCACGGCCTGGCTGGAGCCATCCCTGCGTCGCGCGCGGCCGGAAGAGTGCTTCCAGTTCGAGCGCCACGGCTACTTCGTGGCCGACCGGGTGGATTCGCAGGATGGCGCACCGGTGTTCAACCGCACGGTGACGCTGAAGGACTCCTGGGCGAAAGCCGGCGGTCAGTAAAACGATACGGGCGGGCCGGCAATCAAACCGGCCCGCCCGCTTTCTTGTCGGTCTTTTCCCGCTCTGCCAGCGCATCACCGAGCGGCCCCAGCACCGGCTTGAAGCCGGCACGATGTGCTGCACGGGCCACCGCATGCGCGGCCAGCGGTGCGGTTGCGAGCAGCACCACGATGGCCAGCAAGGCCTCCAGCGCCGCCTCGCCATTTGACGCAGCGGCCACGCCTCCCAGAATCAGCATGGCCCCAAGCGCACCGGCCTTGCTCGCGGCATGCATGCGGCTGTAGCAGTCTGGCAGGCGCGTCACGCCGATTGCGCCGAGCAGACTGAACAGCCCTCCCAGAATGAACAGCGCCGAGGCAATCCAGGGCATCAGGGAAGCACTCATTTGTGTTCCTCCCCGGATGTCATGCCCGTGTCGTCCACTTCGGTGTCCGCGCGGAACAGCAGCGCAAAACCGACCGTCCCCAGAAAGGACACCAGCGCCAGCACCACCGCCACGTCGAGGAATACGGCCTGGGCGGTCAGCGCCGACACCGTGGCAATCGCCGCCACGCCGAGCAGGGTCAGCGCATCAATGGCCACCACACGGTCAGCGCCGGTCGGACCGCGCAACAGACGCAGCAACACCAGCGCACCGCTCACCGCGAGCAGCACGACGACCAGCGGCAGAACCCAGAAGGCCCCGACAAGATCAACCGTCATCGAATTTCTCCCTTGCAGTAGCCGGCGAATCGCCAGCGTCGATCCAGGCCAGCAGTCTCGCCTCGATTGCGCGCACGCCAGCCTCGACCTCGCCGGCGTCCTCGGCATCAAGTGCGTGCACGTACATCAGGCCGGAGTCCGGGTCGTAGTCCATGGCCATGGTGCCCGGCGTCAGCGTCAGCAGGCAACCGACCAGCGTCGCGATGCGCTCGTCCCGCCGTAGCAGGCGGATCGCGACAATCGCCGGACGCGGCTCGCGGTTCAGGCCGAACACCACACGCGCAACATCCACGCTGGCGCGGACAACTTCCCAGGCAAACCAGAACACGAAGCCAACACCCAGTTCGAGCCGCCGCACATAGGGGCGCACCCCCATCAGACCGGCTCCGAGCTTGAGCACCAGATAGACCAGAATCGCCGACACGGTCACGCCCATCAGCGTCAGGGCGTTGGAGAAAGCGGCCAGCACAGCCGCCAGCAGAAGATGTATTCCGAGCATGCCTACTCTCCTCCCGCGTGCGCCATGCGCTGCAGATAGCCGACCGGCTCGGCGAGCTGTTCGGCCGCCGCGATGGCGTAGTCCATGACCGGACCTGCACCGAAACCGATCAGCACCGTCAGCGCCGCCAGCGCGCTCACCGACCACCACGCGCCACGTATGCCCGGCACCGGACGGACGGCCTCTTCACCCTGCGGATGCGCCTTGAGGAAGGCCTCGTTCCAGATCTTGCTCATCGACAGCAGGGTCAGGATGCCGGTGATCAGCGCAATCGCCGCGGCCCACCAGAAGCCGCCTTCCAGGCTGGCCTTGACCAGCACCAGCTTGGCCCAGAAGCCCGACAACGGCGGAATGCCGGCCAGCGACAGCGCCGGAATGGCAAACAGGATCGCGAGCAGCGGCCACTTCGCATACAGGCCGCCCATCCCGGCGAGCCGTTCCGAGCCGGTCAGGCGCGCCGCCAGCCCGCCCACGAAGAACAGATTCGCCTTCACCACGATGTGGTGAATGATGTAGAACACCGCGCCGGCAATGGCCAGCGGCGTGGCCAGGGCCAGTCCCAGGATCATGTAGCCGACCTGGCTGACGATGTGGAAGGACAGGATGCGGCGCACCTCGTTCTGCGCCGCCGCACCCAACACACCGATCAGCATCGTCGCGCAGGCAATCCACAGCAGCACCACGTGGGCGTCGCCGAACTCCGGCCACAACAGCGTCACGAGCCGGATCAGCGCGTACACCCCGACTTTTGTCAGCAGCCCCGCGAACAGCGCCGAGGCCGGCGTCCAGGCCACATGGTAGGAAGCCGGCAACCAGCCGAACACCGGGAACAGTGCGGCCTTGATCGAGAACGACAGCAGCATCAGCACCACCGCCATGGTCGAGCCGGGCGGGATCTCGCCTGAGCGGAAGATCATCGCCAGCTCGCCCATGTTGAGCGTGCCGGTGGCGCTGTAGATCATGCCCGCCGAGAGCAGGAAGATGAGCGTCGCAACCAGGTTGAGCACGACGTAGGTCATGGTGCCGGCCAGCCGGCGGCGCCCGCCGCCCAGCGAGATCAGCGCAAACGAGCCGATCAGCAGCACCTCGAACCACACGTACAGGTTGAACACGTCGGCGGTGACGAAGGCGCCGCACACCCCGCACAGCAGGCCGTGCACGAAGAGGTGGAAGTCGCGCGCGACCTCGGCCTCGCCTTCGCGGCGGATGCCGTAGATCACGGTTGCCAACCCGACCGCGCCGGTGATGGCCACCATCGCGGCAGACAAACGGTCGATCACCGCCGAGATGCCGTAAGGTGCCTGCCAGCCGCCGATCTGGCCGGCCAGCACCACGTCCGAGGCCGCCATGCCGACCAGTGCCAGCCCGACCAACAACAAGGCAAACGCGCCGAGCACGCTGACGATGCGCACCAGATCGTGACGCGGCCGCAACAGCAGGCACAGCACCAGCGTGGCGAGGGGCACCGCCATCGGCGCCACGAGAAGGAAATCGCTCATGCGCGCACCTCCCCGTCCTTGCCGCCCTCGCCCGCAGCGCGCTCGTCATCGCGCCCGTCCGGCGCCGGTTCCTCAGTAGCCGCGGTTACGAAGTCGGTCGTGGTCATGCCGTGCGTTTCACGCACGCTCTTGAGCACGGCCAGCGCAAACACGAACAGCCCGAAGCCGATCACGATCGCGGTCAGTACCAGCGCCTGCGGCAGCGGGTTGGCCGCGTCTGCCGGCACTCCCGCGGCCGACACAAAAGCGGCCGATTCGCCGAAGTAGCGACCCGAGGTCAGCACGCCCAGGTTGATGGCGTTGCCGATGATGGCCACGCCCAGCACGACCCGCACCAGATTGCGGTCGAGCAGCATCCACATGCCGATTCCGGCCAGGCCGCCCACCGTCAATGCAGCGATGATTTCCATCAGTTGGCCCTCCCGGCAAGACGTTGCACCATGTGCATGACCGATCCGAACACGGTCAGAAACACGCCGAGATCGAACAGCAACGGCGTGCCCAGCTTGACGCCCAGCGGCGTAAACCACAGCCCGGTGAGGAAGGGCTGACCTGCAAGGATGCCGATCAGGCCGGCCAGCAGCGCAACCCCCAGCCCGGCACCGATCAGCCGCGGCGGCGAGGTCCACATCAACTCGCGCGCCACGCGGTTGCCGAAGGACAGTACCAGCAGGATGAAGCCGATGGCGCCGACCAGCCCGCCGATGAAACCACCGCCCGGCAGGTGATGCCCCCGCCACAACAGGATCAGCGAAACCAGCATCAGCACCGCCGCAAAAGGCCGCAGGCCTTGCCGCAGCATCGGCGAGGCGAACTCCGGCTCGGGGCGTTCATGCAGGGTTGCGGGCTTGCCACCGCTCAACAGGGTCGCCGCCGCCAGCGCGGCCAGCGCCACCACGAGAATCTCGCCCAGCGTGTCGAAGGCGCGGAAGTCCACCAGGATGACGTTCACGACGTTGCTGCCGTGACCGCCGGGATAACTGTTGGCGAGGAACCAGTCGGCGATGTCGCCCGGCAGCGGATGGTCTACCGCCGCGATAAGCGCGCCGGCCACCGCCAGCCCGAACAGCACCGAGATCACGGCGTGGAACACCCGCACCGAGGCGTGGCGCGCCCCGATGCGCGGTACACGCGGCATGCTGCGGAACACGAAGGCCAGGAACACCACGCTCAGCGTCTCGACCATCAACTGCGTGATCGCCACGTCCGGCGCATTGGCCGACAGGAAGATCAGTGCCAGCCCAAGGCCGCTGGCCCCCAGCGCGGTCACCAGCGCCAGCCGGCCGCGCATCACGGCCGCCGCTGCCGCACCGCACAGCGCCAGCACACAGCCCGCCACGCCCGGCAGCGTGACTTCGGAGTACACGCCGCCGGAGAGCAGGTTTTCCTCGCTGACGATCAAGGCCACCAGCACCACCGAACTGAAGATCAGGCACATCATGGTCATGTGCAGGCGCAGCGAACCGTGCTGGAAGTTCGCCGCGATGCTGCCGGCAAACGCGAACACACGCTTGAGCAGCCGATCCCACAGCATGTCGCCGGAGACATTCCAGAACACCCGCCAGCGCGCGATATGGCGCCGCACGAGATGCCGGTAGCCATAGAACAGCGCACCTAGCGCAACGGTCACCACGCTCGCCAGCACCGCCGGCGTGATGCCGCCCCACAGGTAGAGCTTGACGTCCACTTCGCCGCGCGCCACCGACTGCACGGCGGCATTGACGATCCAGGTTTCCGGCCAGTCGTTCCACGCCCCGAGCACGAAACCGCCAATGGCCAGCAACACCGGGCCGAGCCACATCGGCAGCGAGACCTCGTGCGGGTGCTTGTTGGGGTACGGCCCTTCCTTGCCGAGGAAAGTGCGGATGAACACCAGGCCTGCGGCCGCCAGCAACAGGGCATTGGTCAGGATCATGGCCAGCGTCACGACCCAGCCGACCACGCCCATCTCGATCAGACCGGCGTACTTGAACTCCTTGGCGATGAAGCCGAAGAATGGTGGCAGACCGGCGTTGGAGAAGGCCGCCAACGCAACCGCCGCGCCGGTCAGCGGCATGTAGCGGATCAGGCCGCCTAGCTTGGACAGCTCGCGCGTACCGGTGGAGTGATCGACGGCACCCACGGCCATGAACAGCGCGCCCTTGTACAGCGAGTGCGCCAGCAGATACAGCACGAAGGCCTGCAGGCCATAGGTGGTGTTGGTGCCGATCAGCATGGTGAGCTGCCCCAGCACGGTGACCGTGGTGTAGGCCAACAGGCGCTTGAGGTCGGTCTGACGGATGGCCAGCACCGCACCGACGATGGCCGTGACCGCCCCGAAAGCGACCAGGATCATGCTCCAGCCGCCGTCGCCGCCCATCACCGGGTTCAGACGTGCCATCAGATACACGCCGGCCTTCACCATGGTCGCCGAGTGCAGGTACGCCGACACCGGCGTCGGTGCGTTCATGGCATTGGGCAGCCACAGGTGGAACGGCACCTGGGCGGACTTGGTGAAGCAGCCCAGCAGCACCAGCACCATGATGGCGTAGAAGCTCGGATGGGCCTCGATGGCAGCGATGTCCAGCCCGGAGAAGGTCCAGCCGTTGCCGGCCACGCCCAGCAGCAGCAAACCCGCCAGCAGCGCCAGCCCGCCCCCGCCGGTGATCAGCAACGCCTGCAGCGCCGCGCGGCGCGACACCGCGCTTTCATGCTGGAACGCGATCAGCAGGAAGGAGGTGACGCTGGTCAGCTCCCAGAACACGAACATCACGATGAGATCGTCGGCCAGCACCAGGCCGAGCATGGCCATCATGAACAGCAGCAGATAGGCGTAGAAGCGCCCCAGATGGCGATGGTCATGCAGATAGGCACCGGCATACAACACGATGAGCGTGCCGATACCGGTCACCAGCAGCGCGAACAGCAACGACAACCCGTCGAGCCGCAGGGTCACGGCCACATCGAGGGCCGGCACCCATTGCAGGGTCTCGACGATGGCACCGCCGCTGGCCACCACCGGAATACAGCTTAGGAACCAAAGGAATGCGCCAAACGGCGCGATCGCCAGCAACCAGCCGGCACGATCACCAATGCGGTGAGCAAGCCATGGCGCCGGCAGTGCGGAAAGCGCAATTGCAATGATCGCGCTCAGCATGACGCCCCCTCGCGGGGTACATCGTGTTGCATGCCCGTCCCTCCCACTTCGGGTCGCCCGCAAGGCGACCCTTGTTCTTCTGGTCTGGCACGACGCGTTCTCAGGCGCCGCAGCGGCCCTGACTCAGATCGTGTGCCTGAGCCAGCGCCGCGTCATCAGGGTAAACCATGATGACCCACCCGACGAAAAGACGCGGGAGGGCGAAAAACGTTCAAGGAATCGTCACACAACGTGATACGAAAAATCAGAAGGACTCGTCTGCGGACAGGAATCGCCATTTCCCGGGCGGCAGATCGCCCAGCACCACACCACCGATGCGGATGCGCTTGAGAGCCACCACTTTCAGCCCGACCAGCTCGCACATGCGCCGGATCTGGCGTTTGCGCCCCTCGCGCAGGCGGAAACGCAGGGTGTCTTCGCGCAACCACTCGACCTGCGCGCGGCGCAGCTTGCGACCGTCGAGTTCGAGCCCGTGGTTGAGCAGAGCCAGACCGTCTGCAATGAGCTCGCCCTTCACCCGCACCAGGTATTCCTTCTCGACTTCGGAATCGTCTCCGATGAGCTGACGGGCAATACGCCCGTCCTGCGTCAGCACCAGCAGGCCGGTGGAGTCGATGTCGAGCCGCCCGGCCGGCGCCAGGCCGCGCAGATGCGCGGGGCGAAAAGCCCCGCCGGTCTGGTCGTACTGGGTTTCCGGAGTGACCAGCGAGACCGCCGGCGTATGGCCATCTTCGGCCTGCGCCGAGACATAGCCGATCGGCTTGTGCAACAGGATGGTGACGCGGTCCGACTGGCGCTGCTTTGCTTCGCCGGCCAAATGGATTTCGGCATCCGGGTGAATGCGCGTGCCGAGCTCACTGACCCGCTCGCCATTGACGAAGACCCAGCCGCGCTCGATATAGGCATCGGCCTCGCGACGCGAACAGATCCCGCGCTCGGCCATGATCTTGGACAGACGCACGCCTTCTGCCGGCACTGAATCGGTCACCGGCCTTGCAGATTCGGGCGCTTTCTCGACCGCCACCGGCGGGCGCACTTCGCGCCGGACCGGCTGGGGCCTGGGCGACGGAGCCGGGCCCGGACGGGGCGCGGATCTTGGCTTGTTCGCAGGCTTGGGCTTGTCTCCGGCAGCAACCGGAACGGAGGCACGCGCGACGCGTCGGCGGCGCGGCAACTCAGCCACGGTCGTCGGCCGGGTCCTGCGCCTCGGCCTCGGGATGCCCCGGCGGCGGATCAAAGGTCGCCCAGCCGCAGCTGCTGCCGGTCGGCGGCAATTCCTTGAGGGACTTCTCGCGCTGCTGGTGCAGATGCGCCTTGGCGACGAAATGCGCGGTGATCGGCGCCGTCAGAAACAGGAAGAACACGATCAGCACTTCATGGATGGAGAAATCGCCCCCCACCGCGAAGAACACCACCGAAGCAAACAGCGCACTGCCGATGCCCAGCGTGGTGGCCTTGGTCGGCGCGTGCAGGCGGGCCATCAACTCGGGCAGCTTGATCATGCCGATCGAGCCGACGAGCAGGAACACGCCGCCGATGACGATCAGTGCAGACACGATGAATTCAAAAAACAGGTTCATTGCCGTGCCCTCACTCGATCACGTCGCCGCGCAGGATGAAGCGGCAGTAGGCAACGGTGGAAATGAAACCGAACATCGCAAACAGCAGCGCGGCCTCGAAATACACCGTCGTGCCATGGTGGATACCGTAGTAGATGATCAGCGCGATGGCGTTGATGACCATGGTGTCGACCGCGATCACGCGGTCCATGACGGTCGGCCCCTTGGCCAGCCGCCACAGGTTGAGCAGCAGCGCGATCGAGACGGCCGCAAAGCCGAACATCAAAGCGTAGGCAATCATCCGAAAATCTCCATCAGGCGGGCCTCGTAGCGCGCCTTCATCTCGCGCACGGCGGTTTCGGCGTCGGGCGCGTCCAGACAATGCACCAGCAGGCTGCGGCCGTCGGCCGAGATGTCGCTGCTGACGGTGCCCGGCGTCATCGTGATGGTGCCGGCGAGGATGGCGATGGCCTCGGGCGTTTTCAGCTCGATCGGCACCGTCACCCAGCGCGTATTGAGCTCTTTGACCGGGCAGAACAGGATCAGCTTGGCCACGATCACATTGGCCACGATCACGTCCCAGGCCACGAGCAACATGAACTCGAAGGCCTTGCTCCAAGAACGCACGATCGGGCGGTCCGGCCAGAACTGGCTGGTCAGGATGGAGATCGAGATGCCCAGAATGATGCCGACGATCAACCCACCGGCGCTGAAATCATTGAGCAGCAGCATCCACAGCACCACCAGCGCCGCGGTCAGCAGCGGATGCGGCAGCCAACGCTGCAGGAAGCTCCGTTCATCGTGTTTGGCGTGCATCAGCGGCCTCCCGCAAGTCCGCCGAACAGCACGGCGGATTGATAGTCACCCGGATTGAAGAGCTGGTCGGCGGTATCTTCGAAGAACAGCATCACCGGCCCCGCAAACACCGTCATCGCCACGGTCATCGCCAGCAGCGCTCCGAGCGCGAAGTACGGCAGGACACGCACACGCACACGGGCGCGAATCTCGCCCTCCTGCGCCGTGCTCTTCCAGAACAGCGTGCTGCCGGCGCGCCCGAAACCGATGATGATCAGCAGTGAAGTGACCAGGATCAGGCCCCACAACCAGACAGCCTGCGGCGCCTCGCGCACGGCATCCAGAATCAGCAGCTTGCCGAGAAAGCCCGACAGCGGAGGCAGACCGGCCATGGCGATGGCAGCGACAAAGAAGAAGGCCGACACCAGACCCAGCTGGACAAAGCGCGGTGCCACGTCGAGCAGATCAGCGTGGCCGGGACGGCGCTCGGTGACCAGATCGACCACCAGGAACAGCGCGGCCGCCGCCAAGGTGGAATGCACCATGTAGTACAGCGCAGCAGCCATCGACTCCGGCGTGAATACGCCGACCGTCATCAGCAGCGTGCCCATGGAGGCGATCACGGCGAAGCTGACCATCTGACCCAGGCTGCGCGAAGCCACCACGCCACAGGCCCCGATCACCAGAGTGATCATGGCCGCCGGCATCAGCCAGGGCTCGGCAACCCAGGCCACCTCGTCTGAGGTACCGCCGAACACCAGCGTGTACACCCGGATGATCGAATAGGCACCGACCTTGGTCATGATCGCGAACAGTGCCGCGACCGGCGCCGGCGCATTGCCATAGGTGCCCGGCAGCCAGAACTGCACCGGCACCAACGCCGCCTTCACGGCGAACACCACCAGCAGCAGGATCGCACCGGTGTGCAGCAGAGCCTGATCTTCGGCCACGACTTCGCGCACACCGACAGCCAGATCCGCCATGTTCAGCGTGCCGGTCACGGCGTAGATCAGACCGACGGCAAACAGGAACAGCGTCGAGCCGATCAGGTTGATCACGACGTATTGCACGCCGGCCTTCACGCGCAGCGCGCCACCGCCATGCACCATCAGGCCGTAGGACGCGATCAGCAGCACCTCGAAGAACACGAAGAGGTTGAACAGGTCGCCGGTCAGGAAGGCCCCGTTGATACCCATCAGCTGGAACTGGAAGAGCGCATGAAAATGCTGGCCGCGCTTGTCCCAGCCATTGAGCGTGTAGAGCAGCACGAACAGGCCGATGACCGAGGTCAGCACCAGCATCACGGCCGACAGGCGGTCGAGCACCAGCACGATGCCGAAGGGCGCAACCCAGTTGCCCAGCGCATAGCTGAGCACCGTGCCGTCCACCACCATGCCCATCAGGATGCAGGCCAGGACCACCAGCAGGGCCGCCGAGGCGACCGAGAAGATGCGCGCCAGAACGATGTCAAAACGCATCGCCAGGGCGATCACCGGCGCCACCAGCGCCGGCAGAAGGATCGGGAGAATGACCCAGTGATTCATCGCTCGCCCTTCCCTTGTGCCTCACCGGGCAACGCCACGTCGACATGATCGGTGTCGCTCTCGATGTAGGCGCGCAGCGCCATCACCACGATCACTGCGGTCATGCCGAAAGAGATCACGATGGCCGTCAGCACCAGCGCCTGCGGCAACGGATCGGTATAGCCAGAGGCGAAATCACTGATCACCGGGGGCTTGTTGATGGTCAGGCGCCCCATCGCAAAGAGGAAAACGTTGACCGCATAGCTCAGCAAGGCCAGCCCCAGCACCACAGGATAGGTGCGTGCGCGCAGGACCAGATAGATGCCGGCAGCCGTCATGACGCCAACCGCAGAAGCAACCATGAACTCCATGTCAGTTCCCCCCCGCGACTGGCGCGGCATGGCGCGACGGATCGATATCCATCGGCTCAGTATTCACAGGCTGTTTGCCAACACGGCGGCCCAGACGCGACAGGTTTGCCAGCGCCAGCATCACAGCGCCGACCACGGTCAGGAATACGCCCACATCGAAAGCGATTGCGCTGGCGATCTCGAACTTGCCGACCACCGGCCAGTGCAGATAGGTGAAGGCACTGGTCAGGAACGGATAGTCGAGCACCATCGCCGCAATGCCGGTCGCCGCAGCAATCAGCACGCCGGCGCCGATCATGACGTGATAGTCGATGCGCATGCGCTGCGCCGTCCAGGCGTAACCGCTGGCCATGTACTGCAGCAGCAAGGCGATGGACGCCACCAGACCGGCAATGAAGCCGCCGCCCGGCGAGTTGTGACCACGCAGGAAGATGTAGGCCGCCACCATCATCGCCAGCGGCAGCATGATGCGGGTGGCCACCACCATGATCAGCGGGTGACGATCGGCCGACAACTGCATGTCCGGCGCCCAGGAGCTGAGCTTGCCGCCCAGTTCGCCGCGCATCATGCCGTCGAGCAAGGCGAAGATCGTCAGACCGGCAATGCCCAGCACGATGATCTCCCCGAAGGTATCGAAACCGCGGAAGTCCACCAGGATGACGTTGACCACGTTGGTGCCGCCCCCGCCCGGAACCGACTGGTTCAGGTAATAGGCCGACAGGCTCTCATAGTCGCGTGAAAGCACTGCCCAGGTCAGCCCGGTGATGCCGATGCCGCCCAGCGCGGCGATCAGGCCGTCGCGCAGCTTGCGGCCACCGCTGCTCTCGCGCGGCGTTTCTTTCGGCATGAAATACAGGGCCAGCAGGATCAGGATGACGGTGACGACTTCGACCGAAATCTGCGTCAGCGCCAGATCGGGCGCCGAGAAATACAGGAAGCCGACCGACACGATCAGGCCCACGACCCCCACCGACAGCAAGGCCAGCAGACGGCTGCGGTGCATGCACACCGCAGCCACGCAGCAGCCCACCAGCAGCAGCCAGCCCACTGCCGCCACCGGCGTGATCGCGATGGATTCGCGCGTGCCTTCGCCATGCTCGTGCGTCAGGAAGGTCACGAAACCGATGATCACCGTGCCGGCGATCATGAAGGCCATGTAGCGCTGCAAGGACCCATTGTGCAGGGCCAGCACCGTCTTCTGGCTGAGCCGCACCACGGCATTCACCGTGCTGAAGAACATGGCCTTGGCGTCCGGATGCGGGCCGGCCTGCCAGATGGCGCGCACATTGGTGTAACGCCACAGCACGAACAGGCCGATGGCGACCGCGGCCATGGACATGAACAGCGCCGGCGTGAAGCCGTGCCAGATCGACAGATGGAAGTCCGGCACGGCGCCGCCAATGACGGCGCCCGCGGTCACGCGCACCAGCGGACCGGCAATGGTCTCGGGGAACAGACCGATCAGCACCACCAGCGCGACCAGCAACATCGGCGGCAGCGACATGCCCATCGGCGGGTCATGCGGCTTGCTCGGGTAGTCCGTGCGCTTCGGGCCGAAATACACATGCACGATGTAGCGGAAGGAATACGCCACCGAGAACACCGCGCCGAGCGTGGCAAACAGCGGTATCACCCAGCCCTGACCCAGCCAGCTCGCCTTCCAGGCCTCATCCAGCATCATTTCCTTGGACAGGAAACCGTTGAACAGGGGCATGCCGGCCATCGAGGCCGCGGCGATCATCGCCAGCGTGCCGGACAGCGGCATCAGAAACATCAGGCCGCCCAGACGTTTGATGTCACGCGTGCCGGCTTCGTGGTCGATGATGCCGGCGTTCATGAACAGCGCCGCCTTGAAGGTGGCGTGGTTGAGGATGTGGAAGACCCCGGCCACCGCCGCCATCGGCGTGGCCAGACCGAACAGGAAGGTCACCAGCCCGAGGTGGCTGACCGTCGAGAAGGCCAGCAGGCCTTTCAGGTCATCCTTGAACAGCGCGATGCAGGCGGCAATCACCATGGTCGCCAGACCCGTCGTAGCTACCAGATAGAACCACCAGTCGGTGCCCGACAGCGCCGGCCACATGCGCGCCAGCAGGAAGATACCGGCCTTCACCATGGTGGCCGAGTGCAGGTAGGCCGACACCGGCGTGGGCGCGGCCATGGCGTGCGGCAGCCAGAAGTGGAACGGGAACTGAGCGCTCTTGGTGAAACAGCCGATCAGGATCAGGATCAGCGCCGGCACGTACATCGGCGATGCCTGGATGGCCTCGGCGTGATTGAGGATGATGGTCAGATCGTAGGATCCGACGATGTTGCCGAGGATCAGCATGCCAGCAATCATCGCCAGACCGCCGCCACCGGTGACGGCCAGCGCCATGCGCGCACCCTGCCGGCCTTCCGGCAGGTGCTTCCAGTAGCCGATCAGCAGGAAGGACGCGAGACTCGTCAGCTCCCAGAAGATCAGCAGCAGCAGGATGTTGTCGGACAGCACGATGCCGACCATCGCCCCCTGGAAGAGCAGCAGATAGGTATAGAAATTACCCATCGGGTCTTCCTTCGCGAGGTAGAACCGCGCGTAGGTGATGATCAGCAGGCCGATGCCGAGGATCAGCCCGGCAAACAGCAGGCCGAGGCCGTCCAGAAAGAAATTGACGTTGAGACCCAGCTCAGGCAGCCAGCTCCAGCCGGCCTGGATGACCTCGCCGCGGAACACGGCGGGCGCGTGGGTCAGCAACAACGCGAACGCCAGCAGCGTGACCGACCCGGTCGCAATCGCACAGGCGTTGCGACCGGCACGGATCATCAGTGCCGGCAATACCGCCCCCAGAAAGGGCAGCATCACGATCAGGGCAAGACTCATTGTTATGGTTTCCTGTCGTCCTCTTCCACCGCGCAACCCGGATTATTCCGGGACGGGCTCGCACCATCTCGCGCGGCCAGCCACCCTCCTCCAGAGAGCTTGCCACACGGCACTGCATGGTGATTCGGCGCCGAAGCCAGGCTGAAAAAAACCCTGTTCCGGCACCACGCCGGCGCAGGGCACTTAGGGTTTTCACTTACATGGGCTCGGCCGGCCGTTAAAATACCCCAACTCCACCCTTCCGGGTCAAGTCGGTCGAGCGCGACTGATGACCCCGGTCAATTCCCCCGCAATCCCCTGCCTGCCAAGTCTCATGCCACGCGATTGCGCGGCGCCCCCGCCACGAAGGCCTCGATGTTGTCGATCACCTGATCGGTCATCGCCTGCATCGCAGCCCCGGACGCCCAGGCCACGTGCGGCGTCACGATCAGATTGGGAATATCGTTTGCGAGCAAGGCATTGCCCTCGCGCGGCGGCTCCGCGGACAGCACGTCCACACCGGCACCCGCAATCACCCCCGCACGCAGCGCATCGGCCAGCGCGTGCTCGTCGACCAGGCCGCCGCGCGAAGTATTCACCAGCACCGCGGTACGCTTCATGGCCGCCAGCTCTTCCGCGCCGATCATGCCACGCGTGCTCTCGTTGAGGGGGCAATGCAGCGAAATCACATCGGCCTCACGCAGCACGGTGGCGAAATCCGTGTAGCCCTCGCGCAATGTCGAGGCACCACGGTGCTCACCCCACAGGATGCGCATACCGAAGGCCTCAGCCAGCCGCGCCACGCCCTGCCCGAGACCACCACGCCCGAAGATGCCCAGCGTCGCGCCATGCAGGTCGCCCACCGGATGGCCGAACAGGCAGAAATTGTCACTCCGGGCCCACAGGCCGCTTTTCGCATCGGCGTCGTAGGCCAGCAGACTGCGGCGCAGGGCGAGCATCAGCATCAGGGCGTGTTCCGGCACGGTGTTCACCGCATAGCCGCGCACGTTCGAGACCGCGACACCGCGCTCGCGGCAGGCCGCCAGATCGATGTTGTCGGTACCCGTGGCCGAAATCGCCACCAGTTTCAGGTCCGGCAACTGCCTCAGATGCTCGGCCGTCAGACGCACCTTGTTGATGATCGCCACCTGCGCATCGCGCAGCCGCTCAACCACACGCTCGGGCGGAGTCAGCGGATATTCGATCCACTCATGCGGAACCGACGGCGTGCGAAAACCCGAAGCGACGGACTCGCCTTCGAGATTCACGATGCGGATGCTCATGTTCTGTCTCCGGAAGGGTCTTGTTGTGTGCGCAAGCTGTTCGAGCAGCCAGTCGCCGACCATGGTAGCGGCGCGGCCAGCCGGCAACACCTCGCAATAACCCGTAAGGCGCAAGCTGTTTCACTAGGCGAAACGCAAGGCCTTGGTTACACTCCGGACACGCTTATCCCGCCGGTATTGCTGTGACCCAAGCCACAGAAAACAAGAATCCCATTCAGGTTGTCGAGCGCATGATGACGCTGCTCGACGTCCTCGCCGCGCACGCCGATCCGGTGCCGCTCAAGCAGATTGCGCTCGAAAGCGGCCTGCACCCCTCGACCACACACCGCATCCTCGGCGCCATGGGGCAAAGCGGTTTCGTCGAACGTGGCGACGGTGGCACCTACCGCCTCGGCATCCGCCTGCTGGAACTGGGCAACATCGTCAAATCACGCATCTCGCTGCGCGATACGGCCATGCCCTTCATGCTCAAACTGCACAACGAAACCGGTGAGAGCGTGAACCTCGGCATGCGTGACGGCGACGCCATGGTCTACGTCGAACGCACCTCCAGCGGCCGCTCCTCGGTGCGCGTGGTGCACATCGTCGGCGCCCGCGCACCGCTGCACACCACCGCCTCGGGCAAGCTCTTTCTGGTGGAAGACGGGCGCGACAAGGTGCGCGACTACGCCAAACGCACCGGCCTGCCGGGCAGCACGCCGGCCTCCATCACCGACCTCGACAAGCTCGAACGCGAACTCGCCGAAACCCGCCGCCACGACGTGGCCTTCGACCTCGACGAGGTCGAACTCGGCGTGCGCTGCATCGCCGCCGGCATCCGCGACGACAGCGGCGACCTGGTCGCCGGCCTGTCGCTGTCCACACCGTCGGAACGCTTCAAGCGCGACTGGGCCCCGCTGGTGCGCAGTACCGCGCAGGAAATCTCGCGGGCGCTGGGCTTTACCGAGCCGGCGCCAAAACGGCGTTAAGCTTCCGTCCCGGACGCCGCTTCCAGCACCTTCAGCAGACTCGACGTGTCGTCGTAGCCCCAGCCCTGGTTCATCAGCGCATTGAGCTGCTGCCAGGTCTGCGCGGCAATCGGCAACGGCGCGCCGACCTTCACCGCCTCGTTCAGCAGGATGCCGAAGTCCTTGTGGTGCAGCCGCGCTTGGATGCCGGCCGAGAAGTCGCGCTGGACCATGCGCTCGCCCATCACCTCCATCACGCGCGAAGCCGCCGAGCCGCCCAGCAGCGCGGTGCGCACGGCGGCGAGATCCACATTGTGGGCGCGCGCCAGATGCATGGCTTCGGCGCAGGCTTGCAGCGCGCACACCATCACCATCTGGTTGCAGGCCTTGGCGACCTGCCCGGCGCCGGGCTCACCGATGCGCACGATGGTCTTGCCCATGGCCTCCAACAGCGGACGTACGCGATCGAACACCTCTTCGCTCGCCCCGGCCATGATCGCCAGCGTACCCAGTACCGCCGCCTGCTCACCGCCGGACACCGGCGCATCCACCCAATGGATGCCGGCTTCGGCATAGCGCCGGGCGAAGTCGCGCGCCGCATCGGGCGCGATGGTGCTCATATCCACATGCACCGCACCCGCCCTTAAGCCGGCCGCCAGCCCGTGCTCGCCGAAGGCCACGCCTTCGACATCCTTGCTGTTGGTGATGATGGTGATGACCACGTCGCTCGCGGCCGCCAGCGCCGCCGGCGTGTCATGGGCTGTCGCGCCCTGTTCGACCAGCGGCGCCGTCGATTCCGCCCGGCGCGCCCATACGCCCAGGGTATGGCCGGCGCGCATCACATGTTCTGCCATCGGGCGCCCCATCACGCCCAGTCCGATGAATCCGACGCGCATCACCCTTCTCCTCCGCTCATGCGTTCGAACAGCTTCAGCATGGCGACCGAATCCTCTTCGCCCAGGCCGCTACCGACCATTGCGTTGTAGAGCTGTGCTGCGGCTGCCGCGGTGGGCAGCTGCAGACCCAGGCGGTGCGCCTCTTCGAGCACGATGCGCATGTCCTTCTGGTGCATCCACGACTTGAAGCCGGGCTGAAAATCACGTTTGACCATGCGTCCGCCGTGCGCGTCGAGAATGCGCGAGGCGGCAAAACCGCCCATCAGCACTTCGCGCACCGCACCGGCATCCACGCCGCTCTTGCGCGCGAAATTGAGCGCCTCGGCCACCGCCGCCACGCCTACACCGGTCACGATCTGATTGCAGGCCTTGGCGACCTGACCGGCGCCGTTGCCGCCGATGTGCGAGATGGTCTTGCCCATGGCCTCGAACAGGGGTTTGACGCATTCGAAGGCCGAAGCGTCGCCGCCGACCATGATGGTCAGCGTGGCGTTGATCGCACCCGGCTCACCGCCGGACACCGGCGCGTCGAGCATGGTCACGCCACGCTCGCGCAAGCGCTGCGCGATGGACTGTGTGAGCTCGGGCGAGATGGTGCTCATGTCGATGTGGATCAGGCCGGGCCGCGCGCCGTCGGCAATGCCCTCCGGCCCCAGCGCGACGCGCTCGACATCCGGGGCGTCGCCGACGATGGTGATGACCACGTCCACGTTGGCCGCCACGTCGGCGGCGCTGGTGGCGGCGGCCGCACCGGCGTCGAGCAGCGGCTGCATGGCCTCGGGGCGTCGCGCCCAGACACGCAGGGAATGCCCCGCGCGGATCAGGTTGAGCGCCATCGGACGCCCCATCAGGCCGAGCCCGATGAATCCCACATTCATTGATTTCCCCCGGAACAATCACTAGGCGTGAACATGGCTGCGACGGATAATCGCGCCATGAACCTGCCTGCAATGATCAAGGAAATCGGGCGAGGCGCCAAGGGCGCCCGTTCGCTCACGGCCGAAGACGCCGAAACACTGTTCGGCGGCATGCTCGACGGCACGGTGCCCGACCTGGAACTCGGCGCCATCGTCATCGCGCTGCGCGTGAAGAGTGAGTCGCTCAACGAACTGATCGGTTTCAAGCGCGCCATGGACGCGCGCTGCGCACACGTTGCGGTACCCGACGGCCCGCGCTGCGTGGTACTGCCGACCTACAACGGCGCGCGCCGCCAGGCCAACCTGATGCCGCTGCTGGCGCACCTGATTGCGCGCGAAGGCGTGCCGGTGCTGATCCAGGGCCGTCACGATTTTGACAGCCGCATCAGCCCCTTCGAGCTGCTGGCCGCGCTCGACATCACCCCGGCGGGTGACATCGCCGAGGCGAGCGCACAACTCGCCGATCAGCGCATCAGCTGCATACGCCTCGAAAGCCTGCTGCCCGGGCTGGCCTCGCTGCTGTCGCTGCGCCTGCGTTTCGGCGTGCGCGGCAGCGGCCACACCATGGCCAAGCTGCTCGACCCCTGCCCGGGGCGCAGCGTGCGCGTGGTGGCGGTGACGCACCCGGAGTATCTGGAGCGCATGAACGACTTCCTGCGCGCCGACGGCGGCATCGCCATGCTCATGCGCGGCACCGAGGGCGAGGCCTTTGCCAACCCGCGCCGACGCCCGCGCTTGGAAGTCTTCGTGAATGGCGTGGCCAGCGAAGCCTGGCCGGCGGAAGAAGGCGGCGCACCACCGCTTGAAGGGCTGCCGGACGTACCCGGGGTGGTCGACAACGCCGCGCTGATCCGCGACATGCTGGCCGGACGCGTGGCGATTCCGCAGCCGGTGCTGGATCAAGCGAGCACGCTGGTGGAATTGGCCAAAGCGCCGTAGCCCGTTCCAAACAGGCCTGCTGGCGCCTTGCAGCACAAGCCGCAGATCAGCTTGCGCGAAACTTGCCGGCGCGAAAATCCTCCACCGCCTGCCGGATCTCATCCACGGTGTTCATCACGAAAGGCCCGTGCTGCACGATGGGTTCCTGCAGCGGACGACCGGCGATCAGGAGCACGCGAGCGGGCTTGTCACCCGCCTCGATGCGGACACCGTCCGACTCCGCAGCGTTGTCGAGGATGGCCATGCGGCCCGACGCCACGCGCTTGCCGCCCACCGTCACCTCGCCCCGGTACACATACAGAAAGGCGTTGTGCTGCGCCGGTAACGCTTGTGCAAACTGCGTTCCGGCTGGCAACGCAATGTCGGCATACAGCGGCGCCGTGGCCTCACGCGTCATCGCCCCCTCTACGCCATGGCTGTGGCCGGCCACCAGCTTCACGCCCACCCCTTCAGCCGTAGCAAAGGCCGGGAGGTCGTCCGACTTCAGGTCGCGGTAGCCGGGCGCGCACATCTTGTCGCGCGCGGGCAGGTTGAGCCACAGCTGGAAACCTTCCATCAGGCCGTCTTCCTGCTCCGGCAGCTCGGAGTGGATCACCCCGCTGCCGGCCGTCATCCACTGCACGCCACCGTTTTCCAGCAGACCTTCGTTGCCGCCGCTGTCGCGGTGGCGCAGGCGGCCGGCGATCATGTAGGTGACGGTTTCGAAACCGCGATGCGGGTGGTCGGGAAAGCCGCCGATGTAGTCGTCCGGGTTGTCGCTGCGGAAAGCGTCCAGCATCAGAAAGGGATCGAGCCGCTCCTGCAGGTCGTCGGTGAGCACGCGTGTGAGTTTCACACCGGCACCATCCGAGGTCGCCATGCCGGTCACCAGCCGCTCGATACTGCGCGGCCGCTCTACACGCTCCTCGGCCAGCGCCTCGCGATTCGGCACGATGGCGCCGATTTCGGCGTGCAGCTCGGCTTCACTGCGACCGAACATCAGGCGCTTGAAGGTGCCGGAGAGTCCCTTGCTGGTCGTGCTCATCGCTGTCCCACGCTCAGGCGAGCGCGGCCTCCACTTGTTGTTCGGCATCGGCAAACGCCTTCTCGACCGCTTCCGGCCCCATGCCCAGGCCCTCAGCGTAGACGAAGCGTACGTCGGTCATGCCGAGAAATCCCAGCACCATCTTCAGGTACGGCACCTGGGTGTCGGCCGCGGTGTCGCGGTAGAAACCACCCCGCGTCAGCGCGACATGCACGGTCTTGCCCGTGAGCAGACCTTCCGGGCCGTTCTCGGTATAGCGGAAGGTCACCTTGGCACGCGCGACGGCATCCACCCAGTTCTTGAGCTGGGAGGTAATCGAGAAGTTGTACATCGGCACGCCGATCACCAGCACATCGGCCGCCTGAACCTCGGCGATCAACTGGTCATCCAGCGCAACGCGCGCAGCCTGCTCGGGCGTGCGCTGCTCGGCCGGCGTGAACAGGGCTTGCAACGCTGCCTCGTCGAGGGTCGGATGCGGCGTGGCAGCCAGGTCGCGCACGGTGACGGCGGCCTGGGGGTGGCGCTCAAGCAGGCGCTCGACAATGCGTCCGGCCAGACGGGCCGACTGGGAGCCTTCGCTGCGAGCGCTGGCATTGATTTGCAGGATGTTCATGGTCGTCTCCGTGGGGGAAGGTGTTTACGGTGCCCATGGTATTGACGTACGAACAATGCATTAAGCAGTGTTTCTGGATATGATTGTTCCACTCATGGAACAAAAGACCCCGATCGATCCGAATGACCTGCTCGTTTTCGCGCAAATCGTGGAAACGGGCAGCTTCACGCGCGCGGCCGAACAGCTCGGCCTGCCCAAATCCACGGTGTCGCGCCGCCTCACCCATCTGGAAGAGCGGCTGGGCGAACGCCTGCTGCAACGCACGACGCGCAAGCTGACGCTGACCGACTTCGGTCACAGCATCATCGGCCATGCGCGCCAGGTTTCCGCCGAGGTCGACGCCGCCAACGCGCTCGCAGAACACCGCCGGGCGCGCCCGACCGGACGCCTGCGCGTGTCCATGCCGGCCGACTTTGCCAACTCCATCCTGCGCGAGGTGCTGGCGCGCTACATCGCGCTGTACCCGGAGGTCACGCTGGATCTGGACCTGTCGCCGCGACGCGTCGATCTGATCGGGGAAAACTTCGACCTCGCACTGCGCTTTGGCGACATGCCCGACGACGCGACACTGGCCGCAAGACCGCTCGGCGCGTTCGATCAGGCCCTGTTTGCATCGCCGGACTACCTGATCCGGCGCGGTCACCCTGCCGCCCCCGAAGCACTGGCCACCCATGACGCCCTGTGCCTGGTCGGGCGCGACGGCCAAGCCCGGCCCTGGGATCTGTGCGACGGCCAACGCCGGGCTCTGATCACACCGCGCGCGCGCGCCACCGCCAACTCGCCCGACGTTCTGCGCGGTCTGGCCTGCGCGGGAAGTGGCATCACCCTGGTACCCGCGCACTATGCAGCCGAGGCCGTTCAGGCCGGGCGTCTGGTGCGCGTGCTGCCGCAGTGGTCGTCGCCGGGCGGCAAGGGGTGGGCGGTCTTTCCGAGCCGCCGATTGATGCCGGCGCGCACGCGCGCCTTTCTCGATCTGATCGACGAACTCGCCGTCTCGGGCGAAAGCCACGGCAGCAGAGACCCGCAGGGCGGCAATGCCCTACAATCCCCGAACTTCTGACACGGAAACGCCGCCATGTCCCGCTTCACGCCGCGCCAGCTTCTTGCACTGCTGTTCCTGGCCTGCACCGCATTGCTCGCCTACGGCCTGTACCTGCAGCACGTGGTAGGTCTCGAACCCTGCCCGATGTGCATCCTGCAGCGCTACGCCTTTGTCGCCATTGCCGCCATTGCCCTGCTCGGCACCCTGCACGGCCCGCGCCGCGCCGGCAGCGTGGTGTATGGCGTGCTGCTGCTGTCGGCCTCGGTCGCCGGCGGAGTGGTGGCCGGCCAGCAGTCCAGATTGCAGCTTGAGCCGCCGTCACTCGCCGAATGCGGGCCGGGCTTCGAGTACATGGTCGAGAACTTCGGCCTGGGTGAAGCCCTGCCGATGATGTTCCGCGGCTCCGGCGACTGCGCCGCGATCGACTGGACCTTTCTCGGGCTGACGATCGCCAACTGGTCGCTGATCTGCTTCGCGCTGATCGCGCTGATCGCGCTGTGGATGATGCTGCGCGGCGGCCGCAAGAAGCCGGCATCGCTGTGGGACGTGCGTATCTAGGGTGTACGCACCATGGCACTGGCAGCCACAGGTGCCGGACGACGTGACGCCGTCAGCCGATGACCTCGATGATGGCCCCGCCGATCTCGTACAGCTCTGCGCTGATCTGGTGGCAACGCTTGATCTCGACCCGCGCCACCAACGGCGGGCGCGGCAATCCACTGGTCGGCGTCGGGATCTCGACCGTCACCACCTCGCCCTCGCCGGGAACATAGTTGCCGCGCAGGGTCATGCCCCCCACCGAGATATCCACGCATTCGGCATCGATAGCCACGCCGCCTTCGACAATCAGACGGGCCGCCGACCCCATGGTCAGGCGGCGACTGGCTCGGCGTTCAGCGGGCGGAGGCGAACTCGTCATCGGAGTGTCACGAAATGAATTGCCCGCCATTCTAGCCGGCAATTCAGTGCCTCTGCGTACCCGCGCTTCAGCCCGGCTGACGGGCGCCCTGCAGCGCGTAGGCCGCCATCGCGGCAACCACCGGCTCGGCCTCGCCGACTGCGGCCAGCAAGTCGATCCTGCAATGCGGATGCAGTGCCCGCGCCTCATCGAGCAGCACCGGCAGATCCTTCTTCACGTGCCCGCCCTGGGCGAGGAACATCGGCACTACGGTGACCTGCGTCGCCCCGCCACGCGCGACGCAATCAATGGCATCAACCAGGGTCGGCCGCATGAATTCGAGAAACGCCACCTCGACCTCGACCCCGCTGGCGGCGGCACGCACCGTGTCGCGTACGCGCTCCATCGGGCGCGCCCACTCGGGATCGCGTGCGCCGTGGCCGAACAGGATGATCGCCGACTTGCTCATTGCCCTACCTCCGTGGATTGCGCGGCCTTGCTGACGAGCGCGTCGAGCGCGCGCGCTGCCGCAAAAAGTCCGACGCTGGCGGTCACCACCATGCTGGAACCGTAGCCGGCACAGGCCAGCCCTTGCGGGCCGGTTTCGCACACGGCGTCGGGCAACTGCGGTGGCTCGTCGGAATACACCGCCAGCACCCCGAAGCGGCGCCTCGGGTCACGCGGAAAACCATGTTCGGAACGCAGACGCTTGCGCAGCTTGGCCAGCAGGGCGTCCTGCTCGGTGCGCGACAGATCGTCCACGCGGATGCGCGCCGGATCGGTCTTGCCGCCGGCGCCACCACACACCACCAGCACAATGCCGGCATCGCGACAGGCCAGCACCAGCGCGGCCTTGGCGCGCACGTTGTCGATGGCGTCAATGACCACATCGCAGCCGGCAACCAGTTCGGCAGCGTTCTCTGCGGTCAGGAAGTCTTCCACCGCCTCGACCTCGATACCGGGGTCTATGGCCTGGATGCGCTCGCGCATGGCCAGCACCTTGGCCTGCCCCAGCGCGGGTTCCAGCGCGTGGATCTGGCGATTGATGTTGGATTCGGCGATGTGATCAAGATCGACCAGGCGCAGGCGACCAATACCGCTGCGCGCCAGAGCCTCTGCGGCCCATGAACCGACGCCGCCGACGCCGATGACACAGGCACGCGAATGCGCCAACCCATCGAGCACGGGCTCGCCGTAGAGCCGCGCGATGCCCCCGAAACGGCGGGCGCGGTCGACTTCAGTGGACGGGGTCTGGGGGCAGCTCACGCGGTGGCCGGCTCGGGGCACTTGTCGAGCCACATGCCCAGCCCCTGCGCGTTCATGTCGAGATCGGTGCGCAACAGCTCTAGCACCTCATCGTCGGCAATCGGCGCACCCTGGCGCTCGACTTCGTCGCGCACGATCTGCTCCAGGCCGGACAGGATCTCGACATGGCGCTTGATGCCGTAGCCACGCGCAGCCCGCGCCACCGCCACCTGCGCGTCGATCAGCCGATGCAGGTCGGCGGCCAGGCGCTCGACCCCGGTCACGCGGCTGTAGTGGCCGAGATAGATGGCTTCCGGGCGCATTGCGACGATTCGATCAATCGAATCGTGCAGCGCCTCCGGGTCAAACTCGGAAGGCATCGTCGACGGAAAGACAAAGCAGCGGCCGTCGCGGTCAAGCTCACGGTAGGACACGCCAAAGGTATCGCCGACGAAGCAGGCATGCGCCTGCTCGTCCCACAACGCAATGTGGTGACGGGTATGGCCGGGCGTGTCCAGCACGCGGAAGACACGATCGCCCAACTCGATACGCAGCCCCTCTTCGGCCGCAACAATGCGCTCAAGAGGAATCGGCACCGGTTCGCCATACAGTTCCAGCACACGTTCGGAGCCGTACACCTCGGCGTTCGCACTCCACAGCCGAGTCGGGTCCGCCAGATGACGCACGCCGCGCGGATGCACCAGCACCTTCGCGTTGGGCAGCGACTGCATCAGCGGGCCGGCGCCCGAAGCGTGATCGAGATGGATGTGGGTCAGTACCAGCCAGTCGACACTGGCCGGATCGATTGCTGCGGCCTGCAACGCGGCGAGCACGCGCGGCACCGACGCCGTGATTCCGGCATCGATGATGGCCGCGCGGCCACGGTGAATCACGACATGGATTGCTGCCAGACCTTCCCGGCCGTAGCCGGCATCGATCGCAAGAACCCCGTCGGGGTGTGCGGTCACATGCTGCACCTTGCTTCCTCCAGGCGCGGAGCGCCGATGAACCGCGGTATTGTATATGGGCAAGACCCAAAACCTTTCAACCGCAATACCTTGATCCAGTTCATGCCAACCGATTTCGAAGACATCATTGACCGCCGCAATGTGCCGGGCGAGAAGTGGGGCCGCTACGCCGGGCGCGACGTGTTTCCGCTGTGGGTCGCAGACATGGACTTCGCTGCCCCACCGGAAGTTCTCGCCGCACTGCACGCCCGCATCGACCACGGCGTGTTCGGCTACACCTACGCGTGGCCCTCGCTGGAGCAGGCCGTTGTCGACGGCCTTGCGCGCGACCACGACTGGCGCATCGAAGCCGACTGGCTGGTGTGGCTGCCCGGCGTCGTCACCGGCCTCAACCTCAGCTGCCGCGCCGTCGCCCCGGCCGGCTCAACGGTGTTCACCTCGACGCCGGTGTATCCGCCCTTCCTCGGCGTGCCTGCCAACAACGACTGCACACTCGTCAGCGTGCCGCTGGAAGAACACGATGGCTGCTGGGAGTGGAACCGCGCGGACACCGAAGCCGCGCTCGACGACGCAACCCGGATGTTCCTGCTGTGCAACCCGCATAACCCGACCGGCCGTGTCTTTGACACCGACGAACTGACCTGGATCGCGTCGCTCGCCGAGCGCCACGACTTCGTCATCTGCTCCGATGAAATCCACTGCGGACTGGTACTCGACGAAAACCGGCCGCACCGGCCGCTGGCCGCGCTCTCGCCACAGGCCGCGCGCCGCACGATCACGCTGATGGCGCCGTCCAAGACCTGGAACATCCCGGGGCTGCATTGTTCCTTCGCCATCATTCCAGACCCCGCCTTGCGCGGCCGCTTCACGCACGCCATGCGCGGCATCGTGCCGACGCCCAACGTCCTCGGACTGGTCGCCACCGAAGCTGCCTACCGCGACGGCGAGGCCTGGCGCCAGTCCTTGCTGACCACCCTGCGCGGAAACTGCGATGTCGTGATGAACGAGATTGCCCGCATGCCCGGCCTGCGCATGACACGCCCGGAGGCCACCTATCTGGCGTGGATCGACTGCCGCGAGTCCGGCCTTGCCGACCCGGCCGCATTCTTCGAGGCTGCCGGCGTCGGCCTGTCCGACGGCGCCCCCTTCGGCATGCCCGGTTTCCTGCGCCTGAACTTCGGCTGCCCGCGCGCCACACTGATCGAAGCGCTGCACCGCATGCATGCCGCCCTGCAGGCGCGCTGAGGCCGTCAGGTCTCCTCTACGCGCCAGCGCTGCGGCGGGTCCGGCGGCACCTCGCCGCAAACCGCCCACGAGACTTCAGCCTGCGTGCCCGCGGGCAGACACAGCGCCAGCACCGCGTCATCGAGGTGCCACAGCCAGGCGTTTCCTGCAGAGCTCTCCGACCCGGTCTCGATGTCACGCAGGGCGCGCGACGCGATGCCCTCACCGCGCGCCTTGAGCCAGGCCTCCTTGAGCGACCAGCAGGTCGTGAACCGTCGCGGCAGATCGTGCGGATCGCACGTCGCCAGACGGCGCTGCTCGGCCGGCGAGCACACCATGCCGCTCAGACCGGCGTAGTCACGCAGCGGACCGACCCGCTCGATATCCACGCCTACCGGAAACGCTGCCACCGCACACAACAGCCAGTCGCCACTGTGGCTCAGGCCAAGAAATAACGGACTGCCGGAGGGCTGCGAGAGCAGCTCCGGCGGGGCGTTCTCCGGCGCATTCAAAGGCCAGTCGCACAGCGGGTCGCCGCCCTGTACGGCGGCCAGAAGACGGCGGAGCGCGAGGCGAGCGGCCAGAAACTCATTGCGGCGGCGCTCAGACCGCATCTGCGCCAGGCGCCCTTGTTCGGACGCCGAGAGCCAGCCGGGCGCAGCCGCCCCGGCCTCTGCCGCCACGCTCGAAATGCGACTCAACCCGAGCGTGACAGCGGGCGCCACCGCCTTACTTGGCGATCTTGGCGTAGGTGCCCTTGAGCGTCACGCCGGCCATGATGGCACCCTCGGCACACTCGTAATTCTCGGGGTCCTTGAAGACCTTCTGCTTGTACCAGCTGTACATGCCGACCACGGCATTGGCGCCCATCTGTTTGGCCGAGTTCTCGAACGCCATCAGCGCCGACAGTGCCGCCCAGTTGCAGGCGGTCATCGGATCCTTGCCGAACGAGTTGGTCTTCTTGTTCGACACGTTTTCTCCCATGCGCGACAGCACCTTCGGCGTCGGCTGACCGTCCAGATAGAAGGACACGCTACCGTCAAGCTTGCCCTGGGCGATGCCCATTTCCACGACCGCGGCGAGCGGAAAGTAGTGGGGAGCATCCGCCGCCAGCACAGGCGTCGACAGGAGCCCGCAGGCAGAAAGAACCATCAGAGTGCGCTTCATCGGGCAATACCTCACAGGGCAGTGATTCATCGGGAAAGGGCCGTGGGCGCCATACGCAGCCCACCCAAAACGGCTGCCGACCTTATATGACAGGTGCGACAGCTTTGCAACCGCATGGCATCAGGCCTGCGGCCAGCGGCGGAAGATCAGCGAGGTGTTGATGCCACCGAAGGCGAAGTTGTTGCTCATGACGATGTCGGTCTGCAACTCGCGTCCGCTGCCGGTGATGTAGTCGAGCTTCGCGCAGCGCGGGTCGACCTCGACCAGATTGACGTTGGGCGCAAACCAGCCCTCGCGCATCATCTCGATCGACAGCCACGCTTCCAGCGCCCCGCAAGCGCCCAGCGTGTGCCCCATGTAGCTCTTCAGCGACGAGATCGGAATGTCGCCGCCCATGACCTGCAAGGTTGCGGTCGATTCGGCGATGTCGCCCTGATCGGTGGCCGTGCCGTGGGCGCAGATGTAGCCGATGTCGTCCGGCGTCACACCGGCATCCGCCAGCGCCAGCTCCATCGCCCGCGCCATGGTGGCGGGGCTGGGGTGGGTGACGTGCACGCCGTCGCTGTTGGTGCCGTAGCCCAGCACTTCGGCGTGGATACGGGCGCCGCGCGCCAGCGCGTGCTCAAGCTCTTCGAGCACCAGCGTGCCGGCGCCCTCGCCCAGCACCAGACCGTCGCGCCCGGCATCGAAGGGGCGCGGGCTGTCCTGCGGGTGGTCATTGTTCACGCTGGTCGCAAACAGGGTATCGAACACCGCGGCCTCGGTGGCGTCCAGCTCATCCGCGCCGCCCGCCAGCATCGCCACCTGCTTGCCGCTCTGGATGGCCTCGAAGGCGTAGCCGATGCCCTGGCTGCCGGACGTGCACGCGCTCGACGTGGTGACGATGCGGCCGGTGATGCCGAAGAACACGCCGATGTTCACCGCGGCCGTATGCGACATCATCTTGATGTAGGTGTTGGCGTTGATGCCGTCGGTGTTCTTCTCGCGGATCATGCAGGCGAAGTCGCCCACCGCCGCCGGCGTGCCGGCCGAGGAACCGTAGGCGATGCCCATGCGGCCGTCACGCACGATGTCGGCCCCGAGCAGGCCGGCATCGATCAGCGCCAGCTCGCTGGCGCGCGTGCCCATCAGCGCCACCTTGCCCATGCTGCGCATGGTCTTGCGCGTGTAATGCGCGGGCAGTTCGAAGGGCTTCACGGTCACGCCGAGCAGGGTATTGAGGCCTTCGTAGGCCTTCCACTCTTCCATCACCTGCACCACGTTGCGCGCAGCGCGCAACGCCTCGCGCGCAGTCGGCCAGTCGTGCCCAAGCGGGCTGATGGCGCCGAATCCGGTTACGACGACACGCTTCATCCGATCATTCCTCCGTTCACCGAGATCACCTGACGCGTGATGTAGGCAGCATCTTCACTCAGCAGGAAGGAGACGGTCGCAGCCACCTCCTCCGGGCGTCCCATGCGTCGCACGGGAATCAGTTTCATGGCTTCTTCGAGCACCTCGGGCGACACCATGTCGGTGTCGATCAGCCCCGGTGCGACGCAATTGACGGTGATGTCGCGTTTGGCCAGCTCCACCGCCAGCGCCTTGGTGGCGCCGATCACACCCGCCTTGGCGGCGCTGTAGTTGGTCTGACCGCGATTGCCCATCAGCCCCGACACCGAGGCCAGCGTGACGATGCGACCCGGCTTGCGCCGGCGCACCATCGGCATCACCAGCGGATGCAGCACGTTGTAGAAGGCGTCGAGGTTGGTGTGGATAACACTGTCCCATTCCTCGCCCGTCATGGCCGGGAAGGCCGTGTCGCAGGCGATGCCGGCGTTGCACACCACGCCGTAGTACGCGCCGTGCGCCTCGACATCGGCCTCCAGCGCAGCGGCGGCGGCCGCACGATCCGCCACATCGAACTGCAGCAGGCGCGCTTCACGGCCCATCGCGCGGATCGCGGCAATGACCTCTTCGGCCTGCTGCACGCCGGAACGGCAATGCACCACCACGTCATAGCCCTCGCGCGCGAGGCGCAGCGCAATCGCCCGGCCGATACCGCGACTCGAACCGGTGACAAGCACCGTACCGGAACTGCTGGATTCTTCAGACATTGGAACCGCTCTTGGCTGGGTTATCGAGAAAGGCCGCGCCGTCGGGCGGCTCGAAGACGGATACGTTGGCGCTGGCAACCGGTTGGCCGTCGATCAGGATGCGGCACGAGAACATGCCCAGGCCGTTCTCGCCGACCAGTTCGCACTCGGCCTCGATGCGCAGACAGGCGCCCACCGGAAACGCCGGAAGCGAAGATTCATAACGGCGGCTACCGAGCAGAAAGCCGATTTTCGCCGGCTCACCGGCACGCTGGGCGCGGCCTCCGGCCCAGGCCGCCACGGTCTGCGCCATGTACTCCACGCCGACCCAGGCCGGCACGGCATCACCGCGCACGAACAGCCCGTCCGGGCGCAGTTCGGCCTCGGCCACCGCGCGCTCGTCGTCCACCGACACGATGCGGTCGAGCAGCAGCATGGTGCCGCTGTGCGGCACCAAGGACTCGACAGGAAGGCTGGAAAAATCGGTCATGGATGTTCAGGCGGCGGCAAACAGCAGGCTGGCATTGCTGCCGCCGAAGGCAAAGGAATTGCTCAGCACATGGCGCAGCGGCCGACCCAGCGTCTCGCCGGGCGAAGCGAGGCGGATGGCCGCGATGTCGGGGTCGGGCACACCATCCCACCAGTGCGGCGGCAGGCGCCCCTCGGGGTTGTCGACCAGCGTCATCCAGGCAAACGCAGCTTCGATGGCGCCGGCGGCAGCCAGTGCGTGGCCGGTCAGCGGCTTGGTCGAGCTGCACGCCACCTCAGCGCCGAACACTTCGGCAATCGCCAGGCTTTCCATCGCATCGTTATGACGCGTCGCCGTGCCGTGCAGATTCACGTACTCGACGTCGCAAGGCGCCAGCCCCGCGCGCTCCAGCGCGCCGCGCATCGCGGTCATCGCGCCGATGCCGGCCGGATCGGGTGCCGACATGTGATAGGCGTCCGAGCTCTCGCCCCAGCCAGCCAGACGCAGCGGGCCGGCGTCGCGGCTCAGCAGGAACAAGGCCGCGCCTTCGCCGATGTTGATGCCGTCGCGGTTGGCCGACAGCGGATTGCAGCGCTTTTCCGAGACCGACTCCAGCGCCGAAAACCCCGCCACGGTGAAGCTGCACAGCGCATCGACGCCCCCCGCCACCACCGCATCCACCATGCCGGCGCGCAGCAGGCGCGCCGCCGAAGCCAGCGCCTTGGCACCGGACGAACAGGCCGTCGAGATCACATAGGCCGGACCGCTTACGCCCAGTTCGCGCGCCACGAACAGCGCCACGCTGCCCATTTCCTGCTGCGCGTAGTCGTAGTCGGCGGGGAAGGCGCCCTGCTCGCTGAGCGCACGCGCGGCACGCTCGCCCTCTTCAACGCCCGAGGTGCTGGTGCCGAGCACGATGGCCACGCGCGCGGGGCCGAAGCGCCCGATCGCGGCATCCACCGCCGGCCGGATCTGCTCCAGCGCGGCAGCCGCCAGCGCATTGTTGCGGCTGCGCAGGAACACGGGCTGGTGCTCCAGCGACGGCAAGGGGCCGTCCGGCAGGCAACCCAGCGGCAGCACGCGACCGCCGGCATAGCGCGCGGTTTCGGCCACGCCGCCGGGCGAATCGGCACGAAACAGGTTTGCACGCACTTCCTCGGCCGACCGGCCCAGTGCGCACAACACGCCCATTGCATTCATGAATACCGCGCTCACGACGCCCCCTCTGGCTGCGCCGACTCGATCACGATGCGGTAGCGGTCCCGCTCGTGCATGAGTTCGGCATGCGAGGGCGAAACATACACCACACGGACCACCGCCTCGCCGGCCTGGCGCAGCACACGCTGATCCGCCGTGGCGTCCAGCGCCCAGCCCTGTGGCAAGGCACCGCGGATGGCCGCGGCCGGCCACAGCACGAGTTGCAGGTCGTTCAGAATGCGCTCGCCACGCACCGCCGCAGGCCACCAGTCGGCGTGCGATTCGCGCATTTCCACGCCGTCCCACTCCAGCCGGGCCGCCGTCTGACCGAAGCCGAGTACGGCCAGACGCACGCTGGCTGCATCGACCTCCAGCATCACGTCGAGTGTCTTCACCTTCTCGCCGGCGTGCACGCTCAGGCGCTGCTGCAGAAACAGCTCGCGCCCGAGCGAATCCGGCGCCAGACGCAGCAGCGGCACCGCGTCGCCATGGCGCACCGCCTCGCGCGGCACGCTGGCGCAGGCCGACAGCACCAGCGCCGCACACACCGACAGGAAGAAAGCGAGCCGACGCATCACGCCGAACACAGCTCTTGCAGCACACCCAGGCGGCGTACCGACTCGGCGACATAGGGGTTGCTGCGGTCCCAGGCGTAGCCGGCCAGGATCGACGCGATCATGCGGCGGATTTCGGGCGAATGTCCCTCGTGGAAAATGATCTTCTGGAAACCGCCCGAGTACCAGGCCTCGACAAAGGCACGGAAGGTGTCGACACCGGCCTTGAGCGGCGCGGCGTAGTCCTTCTGCCAGTCCACGCTCTCGCCGGCAAAGCTGCGCGCGATGCACTCACTGGCGAGGCTGGCCGACTTGAAGGCGATGGTCACGCCGCTGGAGAACACCGGATCGAGAAACTCGCCGGCATTGCCGAGCAGCGCATAGCCCTTGCCCCACAATGATTTGACGTTGGCCGAATAGCCGTTGATCCCGCGCGCCGGGGTATCCCACACCGCGTTGGCGAGCAGACGGGCCAGGCCCGGCTCTTCGCCGACGATGCGCTGCAGGCGCTCGGTGGGCGTGCCCTCAAAGCGCGCCAGAAAGGCCGCCTCGGCCACCACGCCCTGCGAGCAACGACCATCCGACAACGGAATCGTCCAGTACCACACGTCCTGATGTTCGGGATGCACCGAGATCAGGATCTTGTTGCGGTCAAAGCCGCCCGGCGGAACATTGTCCTGCAGGTGCGTGAAGATCGCGCCGCGCGCCGGAAAGCCCGACGGGGTTTCAAGGTCCAGCAGTCGCGGCAGCACGCGACCGAAACCGCTGGCATCCAGCAGGAAGCGGGCTTCGACAGTGAAGGTTTCACCGTCGGGCGAGCGCACCACCACGCGCGGCCACTCGCCCTCGACGTCTACCGCGATGACTTCGTGCCGGTAGCGGATCTCGGCACCGGCCGCAGCAGCCGCATCCGCCAGCACCTTGTCGAAACGCGCACGCTCGACCTGGAAGGTGGTGCCCCAGCCGCAGGAGAACTTGTCGCGGAAATCAAATGCGGTGTATTTGTCGCCGCGCGCAAAGGCCGCGCCGTTCTTGAACTGGAAGCCTGCCTCGATCACCGGGCGCAACATTCCGGCCGCCTCGATGTAGGCCATGCTCTGCGGCAGCAGGCTCTCGCCGATGGAAAAGCGCGGGAAGACCTCGCGCTCGAGAATCAGCACCTGCCGCCCCTGCTGACGCAGCATGCCGGCCGCCACGGCACCGGCGGGTCCGGCGCCGATGATGAGGATTTCGGTCTGGATTACAGGGTCGGTCTGCATGTCACAGACTCCCGATTGGCGTTGAGCTGCATGCTCTGCATGTCCTGGTAACGAGTCATCACACGGAAGAGGAAACCACCGGCGCCGCAGCCGCGCGAAACAGCGGCGCCAGGAAAGCCACGCAGGCCAGACCGACGATCAGCGTCAGCCCGAAGGCGTGCAATGCAGGCGTGCCCGACAGCGCCAGCAGGCCGAAGGCCAGCCAGGTGCTGGCAGCTCCGAGCAACACCGCCAGCCAGGCCGAGCCGTCACCGCGGTGTTCGAGCAGGAAAATGCCGTAGTCGATGCCGACGCCGAGCAGCAGCGTGAAGGCCAGCACGTTGAAGAGCTGCAGCGGCTGCCCGAACAGGCCCAGCACGCCCAGGGTCAGCACGGTCGCCAGGGCCACCGGCAGCCACACGCGCCAGGCCTGCTGGCGATAGCGCACCAGCAACACCGCCAGCACCGCAAGGTGACCGACCAGCAGCAAGGCACTCATGTTCAGGCGATAACGCGCCAGCAAGTCCGATATCTCGGTGGGCTTGTCGACCCAGCGCACGCCATCCAGTCCATCGGCCGCACGCTGCAAGTCGGGCAGGCGCGCCACATCGTTCAGGCCGCGCAACAAGATCACGCTGGCGTGCTGTCCGTCGGCCAACTGCCCCAGCCACAGCGGACGCATCTGTTGTGACACCGGATGTGCAAGCCAGGCGTCGAGCGTCAGCGCGGTGGCCGCAAAGCCGGGGCGCTCGATTTCCTCGCCGAGCGCCTGATTGATGCCGTCGAGCACCGCCTGTTCGACCTGCGCCGTGCGCTCGGCGTCGGCTTGCTGACGCGCGGCAGACGGCACCCAGGCAGACACCGCGCCATACCCTGCGAAGGCGCCTTCGGCAACCAAGGCATCAAGGCGAGACCGAAGTGCCTCTTCGCGCTCCAGCACCTGATCCGCACTATCGCCGCGCACCAGGAAGAACTGCGCCGGGCTCGGCAGCCCGAGCAGCCGCCCGACCTCGCGCTGCTGCGCGATCAGCTCAGGCGGGGAATTCTGCAATTGCCGCACGTCGTCGCGGGCCCCGAGCTGGATCAAGCCAACGCCACACAGCACCACCACCACAAGCCACACCACCAGCGCAGCCGGTGACCGCGACAGGCGCGGGAAACGCGCCAGACTGCCGCCAAGCAAATCGGCAAAACGACTGCAGCGCACTTCGCCCCGGTCGATCAACGGAAACCACAGCACCACACACAACAGGGTGGCGACCAGACCGACCGCCGAGAACAACGCCATCTGACGCAGGCCCGGAAACGCCGCCACGCCGAGCGCGAGGTAGGCCACCACGCTGGTCAGCATGGCCAGCAACAGCGCCGGCAATAACTTCGACATCAGGCTGCGCGGCGCCACGCCGGGGTGGCCCTGACGGCTGGCGAAATAGTGGAAGCCGTAGTCCTGTGCGACGCCGACCAGGCAGGCGCCGAACACCAGCGTCATCAGGTGCACCTCGTGGAACAGCCAGGCCGTCACCGACAGCGCGGTGGCGCAACCGACCAGCAGCGACAGCCCCACCAGCACGATGGGACGCGGGGCGCGGAAGGTCAGCCACACCAGCAGCAGCACCGCTGTGAGCGAGCCCCAGCCGATGGTGCGGATCTCGCGCCCGGCCTGCACGGCGGCGGCCTCGGCATGCAGCGGCACACCGGCCAGCATCACGCGGGCCTCGGGTACCGCAGCGCGTGCGCGTTGCAGTGCGCTGCCGTAGGTCGCCTCACCGCTCAGGCTGAAACCGCTGCCGGCGCTCTCGTAGCGCAACACCGCCCACTGCAGATCGTCGGCCTCAACCGCCAGCAGACCGTCGCGCGGGCGGGCGGCGCTCTCGGCGGCGCGGGCGCTCCACCATTGCGGCCACAGACCCAGCGGATCAGCGGCCCAATCAGACAAGCGCACGCGCACGGCCGGTTGATACAGCGCGGCGAGCGCAGACTCGACCTGGCGCCCGGTCGGCTCGCGCTGCAGCGCTTCGCGTTGGCTTGCAGTCAGCAGCCGGTCACGCCAGGGCAGGTAGAACTCCAGGGCCTGTGTCATCTGCGCGGCGTCGGGCGCCGGCCGTTCGGCGAGTGGTGCACCGTGCATGGCTTCGCGCCAGCGCACTACGGCCTGCTGCGTCTGCGACCACGCCGGGGTACCGAGCATGACCACCACCTCACGCGTGGCGGCCTCCGCCAGCTGGCGCGTGGCCAGGCTCACTGCCGGCTCCTGCTCGTCGTCCGGCAGCAAGGCCATCACGTCGGACTCGAAGCGCCCCTGCTGCCAGAACTGCCACTGATGCGCCGCCACGCCACACACCGCAAGCAGCCACAGCAAGGCGGCGACACGCCACAGGCGGTTCGCAGGCGCGACAGCGGTCACCGGAACATCACTCAAGGGCTGCCGCCTCGGCCGGCGTCAGCGCCTGCGCCTCGCGCTGAGCGCTGAAGCGGATCTCGGTGACGTCGCCCTGCGCGTCCTCGAAACGCACACGCTGCACATGGCGGTCACCGTCGAGTTCGACGCGCGACAGCCAGCGCGCAGCCATCGCGTCGGGCGGCAACAGCAACAGCCGCCAGGCCTTGTCGCCGAGCAACTGGCCGTCGATCGTGAAGCGCGTCTGCAGCACGTCCAGATCGGCCGCCATGACAGCGAACAGGATTTCGTTGATGGCGCGCAGACCCGGCTCCTTGCCGGCTTCGATGACGGTCTCGACCTCGCCGTCCGCGCGGCGCGACATCAGGCGTTCGCGCGTCACCGCCAGCGACGAGGCGAAGGGCGTGCGCGTGTTCCACAGTACGCCGCGCTCGCGCGCCACGACAAACTCACCGCGCGACACCAGCGGCTTGCGGAAGCCGGCAACACTCTTGTGTTGCTCGAACTCACCGTGGAGCACCGGAGCGTCGGCCAGACGCGCACGCAGACCGGCCAGCAACGCGTCGTCGACGGCAACCGCCGGCAGGAGCCACGTCAGCGCCATCAAGGCGCCAAGATTCAGGAACAGGCGGCGGGCACTCACGGCTCGACCCCGAGTTTCTGCCACAGTACGGGCGGGCAGACGTAGCACATCTCGCGCGTGCTCATATCCACCGCCACCTGGATGGTCGAGGCGGAATTGAGCTTCTCGCCGGTCTTCGCGTCACGAATCTCATATTCGATGCGCAGACGGAATTCCCACTCGACGATGGTCGCGCGCACCTTCAGCGCCTGACCATAGACGACCGGACGCACGTACTTCAGACGCATGTCGACGATGGGCCAGCCGTAGCCCGATTCGCGCATGCTCGGGTAGTCGTAGTCGTACTTGGCGAGCAGCGCCGAACGGGCCATTTCGAGATAGCGCACGTAGTTGCCGTGATAGACAATCTCCATCGCGTCGATGTCGCAGAACGTGGGCAGGACGTCGATCTCGATGCTCAGCGGGGGCTCCCCCTTCACGGGCGTGTTGTCAGACGTCGTCATGCAGGCTCCATGCGCGCGAACGGATGGCGCCCAGCAGTTGCTGGAGGTCGCCGTCGAGCGCGCGATCTTCGACCACCAGTTCGAGGCGTTCTTCGAGGTCCGCCTGGAAAGCCTCCAGGTCGGGGCTGAGCTGCATCGCGCCATCGAGCGAGCGACGCAGCGCCACGCCCTGACGCGAGGCAATCAGCATCGCGGCCACCACCTGCTCGGTGAGTTCCAGCACGCGCAGCGCGTCGCGCGCGGCGATGGTGCCCATGCTGACCTTGTCCTGGTTGTGGCACTCGGTCGAGCGCGAGAACACCGAGGCCGGCATGGTCAGCTTGAGTGCTTCGGCGGTCCAGGCCGACACGCTGATCTGCAGCGCCTTGAGGCCGTGATTGATGGCCGCCCGCGGGCCCGTGGCACCCGACAGGTTGGCCGGCAGGCCGTGGCTGTAACGCGCATCGACAAGCAGCGCGAGTTGGCGATCAAGCAGGTCGGCGACGTTGGCCACCGCGGCCTTCAACCCGTCCATCGCGAAGGCGATGTGGCCACCGTAGAAATGACCGCCGTGCAGCACCTGCTCGCGCTCGCCGTCGATCAACGGGTTGTCGTTGGCGCTGTTGAGCTCGTTCTCGATCAGTTCGCGGAAGAAGCCCAGACCATCTTCCAGTACGCCGATGACGTGCGGCGCGCAGCGCAGCGAATAGCGGTCCTGCAAACGCTGCTCGTTGCGCGGCGGGCGGTCGGCCGCCAGATCACTGCGCAGGCGTGCGGCAATGCGCTGCTGGCCGGCGTGCGGCTTGACCGAGAACAGCACTTCGTCAAAGTGGTGTGCATTGCCGGCACTGGCCAGCACGCTGCAGGCCGTGATGCGGGTGGCGAGCCGCGACAGGTATTCGGCACGCCGCCATGCCAGGCACGCCAGCGCGGTCATCACCGCCGTGCCGTTCATGATCGCCAGACCTTCCTTGGGACGCAGGCGCAGCGGCGTGATGCCGAGCGTAGCCAGCACTTCTGCGGCGGCACGGCGCTCGCCGCGGAACCACACCTCGCGCTCACCGCACAGCACGGCGGCCAGATACGACAGCGGCGTCAGATCGCCGCTGGCGCCGACCGAGCCCTCAGCCGGAATCAAGGGCAGCACGTCATGCGCGAGCAGCTTCTCGATCTGCTCCAGCAGGCCGGGGCTGACACCGGAAAAACCCTGCGCCAGTGAGACCATGCGCACCGCCAGCACCGCGCGCGTCTCTTCCGGCGTGAGCATGCGGCCGGCACCGCAGCCGTGATAGGTGTAGAGGTGATGGGGCAATTCGGCGACCAGCGCCGGCGGAATCACCACCGTGCAGGAATCGCCGTAGCCGGTGGTGACGCCATACACCACGCCGTCCTCGCGCAGCAGGCGATCGAGGAAATCCGCGCCGCGCTGGATGCGCGCACGAAAGGCCGAGTCGGCGGACAGCTCGACAACGGCGGTGCGCTCGGCCAGCGCAGCGATGTGCTCGATGCCCAGGCGCGAGCCGTCCACGCACACGCGCGGCAGTTCAATGGCTTGATTTGTCATGGTGCTCGATTGGACGGGACGACTGGTCCCAGAACGGAAAGAAGTTGAACCACTCGTAGGGCGAGGTGCGCAGTCTGGCCTCTAAGCGCGCGATGAAACGTCCGGCGTGCTCACGCACCGCCGCTTCGCGCGACGCGCGCGGCAGCTCGATGCGCTCGGCCAGCGGCTCGAAATGCACACCATGACCGTCGCCCTCGCGTACGCAGGCCAACAGGAACACCGGGCACTTCAGCAAGGACGCCAGCACATATGGCCCAACCGGAAACTCGGCCTCATGCCCGAGAAAGGGCAGACGCACGGTCTTGCTCACGCTTACCGGCACACGGTCGCCGGCAATCGCCACGAATTCGCCCTGCGCGATCCGCTCCTGCAGCATCACGGCGGTGGCCACATCCACTTCGGTGACCTGCATCAGACGCACACCGCTGTTCGGGTTGAGACGATCGAGCATGCGGTTCCAGCGCTCGGCGTGACGGGTATGCACCAACACCGTGAGCCTGAGGCCCGGCTGGCGCTCGGCCGTGGCCTGGCACAGTTCGAGACAACCCATGTGCGCGGTGATGAACACGCCGCCGCGACCGGCCGCGATCAGGTCAAGCACCGGCTGCTGGCCGTGGAAGCGCACGCGATCAAACTGGTAGCGCCCGCTCAGCGCCAGCATCTTGTCGAGCAGCGCCTCGGCAAACGAGAAGAAATGACGCAGTTCGTGACGCCGGCCAGGGGCCTCCCCGAGCGCCCCATGTGCGGCTTCGATGCGCTGCAGGTACTCGCGCGAGGCACGCCGCGCCAGCGGCCGCGTAGCCCAGTAATAGGTCACCACCGGATACAGACACAGTCGGAACGGCCAGCGCCCGCACAGGCGGTGCAGGTGGTACAGAAACCACGTGCCGAGCACGCAGGAACTCTCGCCGATGCTGGCCCAGTGCGGTGCCGTGCGGGCGTTCATGCGCTCACCGCCTTGCGCCACAACAGGCGGGGCAGGCGCAGCAACATGCCGAAGAACAGCCGCGCATGCATGCGCGAGATCAACCAGTTGTCGCGCCACAACCTGAAGTGCGACACGCCGTCCTCGGGGTAATGCACGCGCGTGGGCTGATTGACGACCGGCACGCCGCGCCAGAACAGCCGCACGATGATGTCGACGTCAAAATCCATGCGCCGGCCGATGCTCGCTTCATTGATCAGCGCCACCGTGCTGTCGAGCGGGTAGACGCGAAAGCCGCACATCGAATCGCGGATGGCCATCGACAGGGTATTGATCCACACCCACACGTGCGTGGCGTAGCGCGCATACAGGCGGCTGCGCGGCACCGAATCGTCGTACACCGGGCAGCCGCAGATCACGGCCAGAGGATGCAGTGCTGCAAGTTCGAGAAAGCGCGGAATATCTCCCGCGTCGTGCTGGCCGTCCGCGTCGATCTGCAATGCGTGGGTGTGACCCAGCCGCTGCGCCTCGCGCAGGCCGGCCATCATCGCCCCACCCTTGCCGCTGTTCTGCTCAAGCCGCAGCAGCTGCACGTCCTGCGGATGCGCTGCAGCGAGTTCATCGAGTACCCGCGCGCAACCGGCCTCGCTGCCGTCGTCCACCAGCAGACACGGCAGACCATGGCCACGTACCGCCGCGACCATGGCGCCGATGGTGGCCGGATGGTTGTAGACCGGGATGACGACCACGGGGCGGAAGCTCATGCGGCCTCCGCGAACACGATGCGGCCGCTGGCATGCGCGCCATGAACCGACGAGTAGCGGAAACCCAGCGCGCCGCTCTGGGCGTTCCACTGCAGGTCGAGTTGCAGTGCCGTGCCGGGCAGCACCGGCAACTGGAACTTGAGCACTTCGCAACGCTGGAAGTCGCCCGGCAACGCAAAGCAGCTGCGCGCGAACTCGACCGCCCAGTCGAGCTGCGCCACGCCCGGCACCAGCGGTGCGTCGGTGAAGTGGCCGTCGAAGACGATCAGCTCGGCTGTCACGTCCAGCATCGCGCGGGCCGCTTCAGGCTCGCGTTGCAACCATTCGACGGCCGGCAGATAGGGGCGGAACAGTGTCGCCAGTTGCGCCGCGGCGGTCTTGCCCTGCGCGTTGACCGGCAGCGACACCACGTGGCGCCAGCTGCGCGGCAGCACCACACGCTCGACGCTGTGCAGAAGCCGCGTACGCAGCGTCTCGTTGAAGGCGCGCCGACCCTGGCTGCGCAGCTTCTCCCAGCCCGCGGCGGTCGGCACCACGACGGCTGCAAGCTTCTCTGCGCCGGCTTCGCCAAGTACCGCCGCCCGAGCGTCCTCGACATCGGGCGATTCGCACAAGGCGCGCTCGATGGCGCTCAAGGAGACGCGCTTTTCTTCGATCTTGGCGATGCGGTCGACGCGGCCGCGCAGGATGAATCCAGCGCCATCCGCTGCGGCCTCTGCGCGATCCGAGGTCATGAACCAGTCATCCTGGCCGACATGCGCCGAACGCACCTGCAGCACGTTGTCTTCACAACGCCACGCCACGCCCGGTAACGGCTGCCAGCGCTCCCCGTGCGCGGCCTGTTGCCGCCAGGCGATACCGCCGGTTTCCGAACTGCCGAACACTTCGATGGGCGAAGCCTGCAGCAGCCTGGAGCAATTCGCCGCAGCCTCGGCGGGCAGCACACCTCCGGACGAAAAAACGGCCCGTAAGCCCATGCATGCGTTGCGCCAGTCGGGCGTATCGGGCAGACGCTTGAGATGAGCCGGACTGGACACCAGCACACTGGGCTCCGGCCCCAGGCACTGCGCCATCTCTTCGGGATAGGACAGGCGCTGCGCGACGAAGGGCCGCCCTGCCGCAAGCGGCCACAGCACAACAAACAGCAGGCCGTAGATGTGTTGATGGGAAACGGTGGCGTAGGTGGTCGCCGCCTCCAGCCCCGTGCCGAACTGCTGCTGCAAGGCACGAATCTCGGCTGCGAGCTGCGCGAGGCGTTTGTTGATGGCTACCGGCACGCCGCTGGAGCCGGACGTGAACAACACCAGACGAGTCGCTTCGATATCCAGCGGCTCAAGCGGCGCCGTGACCGCGGGAGCGCCCTGCGGCATCACCGCACCGGGCAGTTCGCCAGCCGAGAGATCGACATGCGCGGCCAGACGCTCGATGGTTTCCGGCTGGGTGTCGCCGGGCAGAACCACGGTCTTGCCGGCATGCCACGCGCCGAACAATGCCGCCGCGAAGTCATAGCTGTCACTAAAGTACAGCGCCACGCGCTCGCCAGCATGCGCAGCGAAGCACTGCTGCCAGGCGGCAACCTCACGCACGAATTGGCCCTGCGGGATGCGCGCCTTTCCACGCACCGCGACGCAATGATCGTTCGCGGGCCGGGTCGCAATATCCGCCAGTTCGGTCCAGTCAGCCACCTGCGGCCTCCTGCGCGGCGATGCGCGCCTGCACCCGCTTGCGTACCAGCCATTCACCGGCGAAGAGACTGGCCATCAGCACGTAGGCCACAAATCCGTTGTAGAGCGCCCACTGCGCGGGACTCGCCCACACCGCGGTCAACAGCGCCATGCTGCCGTTGAACACGAAGAAGGCGCACCACACCTGGGTCACGCGGCGCGTATAGGCCACGGCCTCGGGCGGCAGCACGGGATCGCGCAAGCGCGCCAGGCGCTCGACGACGGTCGGCGGGCGCCACAGGCTGAACGCGAACACGGCAAGAAAGGCGAGATTCACCAGCACCGGATAGAACTGCAGGGCCAGCACTTCCCCGGTAAGCAGACAGATTGCCGCAATCACCGCGGCCGCCGCTGCGGCCAGCAACCAGCGGCGCGAGCGCGAGGCCCAGGCGCGTGCCAGCGCCAGCGCCACCAGCAGCAGGGCAATCCACACCGGCGCGAGGCGATCGAGCGCGAAATAGACCACCCCGGGGTACAGCACCGTGAGGACAGCCAGCAGCGGCGTGACGCACTTGCGCAAGGAGGAAGCCTCAGGCCTGAGCGTCTTCGTGGACGAGGCCGTGAATGGCATCGACCACGTCCTGGATGGTGCGCACGGATTTGAAGGCTTCCGGCTGCAGACGGCGGCCGACCAGCCCCTTGAGCTGCACGATCATGTCGACGGCGTCGATGCTGTCGATATCGAGGTCTTCGTAAAGACGCGCACCGGGAACAATTCGGTCGCCCTCGATATCGAAGGTGTCCGTGAGAATCTCGGTAATGCGTCGGAGGATGTCGTCCTTGGTCATTGGCTTACCCATGAAGTTTGAAGTCACAGGGACTTACGCGGCCCGGCGCTCGCTCACAAAAGCGGCGAGCGCACGCACGCTGCTGAAATGGCGACGGGTTTCGTCGGAATTGGCGGAAATGCTGACGCCGTACTTCTTCTGCAAGGCAAGACCCAGTTCGAGCGCATCGATGGAGTCGAGCCCCAAGCCGTCAACAAACAACGGGGCCTGCTCATCGATGTCTTCCGGGCGCACATCCTCGAGCGACAGCGCCGCGATGATGAGTTCCTTGATTTCCTGTTCAAGACTGGGCACGGCTGATCTCCCGCGAATAGTATTGGGCGAGGAAGTCGGTCAACTGACGCGCAGCGAGCGCTTCGCTCTGATTGTTGGCGGAGAAGTCCCGCACCGGGATGTCTTCGCATACTTCGATCACGAAATGGGCACGTCGGACCGGCACGCGATACCAGGGCACCCCTTTTCTCAACATGGGCGGATCGCTGCTGATCCGCACCGGCGTCACGTCTATGCTGCCGCGCACGGCGATATTCGCCGCACCGCGCTGGAATCGGGCCCCGCCTTGCAGCGGCGTGCGCGTCCCCTCCGGGAAGATCACCAGATTGTTGCCGGAGTGGATCGACGCAATGCAGTCATCCACCATGCCGGGCCCCGACTCATTGCCGACATAGCCGGCGGCCCTGATCGGCCCCCGCGTAAACGGATTGCGCGCCAGTCCGGCCCTGACAATGCAGTCCGCGTGCTCAATCAAGGACACGAGAAAGACCACGTCAATCAAGGACGGATGATTGGCCACGACCAGCAAGCCGCTGCGGCCCAGCCGCTCGCGACCTCGTACCTCGTAGCTGATCACGCCCACGGTTGCCATCAATCCGACAAACAACCGAAACGACTCGTGCACCACTTTCTTGGCGTACCGGGCACGACGCGTCGGCTCCCGCGTCAGCAGGCAGATCGCCGGGTAGGCCACCACCCCGATCAATACCCCTCCCAGCCCGAACGTCGCAAAGCAGAATCCGGTCGCGACGATGCGGTACCACCTGTCCAGCCGCTCAAACATGGCGTCGCCACTCCCACCCGCGACCACCCACCGCACGTTGCATCACCGCATCGCCTGACAGCATGAATCGCAGCACGTCCAGCCCATAAGGCAGCGCGACCGGCATCACACCCTCGGCATGCTTCACATCCTGCGGACGCAAACTGAAACGAACCGCATCGGACGGGCTAGCTGCACATAGCTGCCACGCCCACGCATAGTGGCACGCAGGCTCATCGGCGTAGAGAGCGTACTGCTCCGGTAGCGGTGCGTCATAACACATCAGCATCACCGATGCTGCACCATCAGCCAACAGGCCGAGCGCCTCGATCACGCCGCCTACAACGCTATCCGCCCCTCCGGCCAAGGCAACAGAGTTGCCTCGGTCACCCCGCGCAATCGAGTACTGTGCGCCGATTGCATTGTGCACGGACAGGCCGAAAGCCGTCGGAGACAGCGGATTGCCCGCCGCTTGCTCACGCAGCAAACCCAGCGACCGCCCTGCCTCACCATAACGCGAGGCCAACACGACCGGCATGCCACCCGCGGTGTCCTGACACCAGAATCCGACCTGCGCGGCCATGCGACCCAACAAGCCGAGACGGCGCCGCGCCGCGACCGGCAGTTCAATCAAGTCGGGCTGGCGCTCACCGGTTGGCAAAACAGGCCGCCCAGCCCATGCCAGCCAGTCAGCCTGTGTATCCAGGCCGTCGGCATAAGCACTCCAGGTCCGGATCGAGAATTCCAGGGTCATCAAGCTTCAACCAGTCACGCACGCTGCCTGCGCAAGCTGACGGGCACGTCAGTTACTGTGGCTGCCGACATCCATATCGCCCGGACTCCCGGATTCACTGAGATGCCCACGCCAAACCAGCCGCGGAGAATACCGCATTCATAAGCCAAAACCATAGTTCGTTCTGCCATCCGGCGCGGCCGAATGCACACCCGAAAAAAATCGGGGCCAGCATCACCGGCCCCGACTCGTTGGACGTAACAGCAACGCGCCAATCAGAACGGAATATCGTCGTCGAAGTTGCCAAAGCCACCGCTCTCGGCAGGCTTCGCAGCGGACTGCTGCGGCGCCGGACGTTGCTGGCGCTGCGGTGCCGGCGCGTCATCATAGCCGCCGGAGTCCTGACGCCCCATCGGGGCATCGCCACCGCCTCCGCCCGAGCGCCCGCCGAGCATCTTCATCTCGTCGGCACGGATTTCGGTGGTGTAACGATCCTGGCCGTCCTTGTCCTGCCACTTGCGCGTCTGCAGACGGCCTTCGATGTACACCTGGCTGCCCTTGCGCAGGTATTGCGCAGCGATCTCGGCCAGCCGGCCGAACATCGCAACGCGGTGCCATTCGGTGGCTTCGCGCTTTTCGCCGGAGGTCTTGTCCTTCCAGGTATCGGTGGTGGCGATGCGCAGGTTGCAGATCGCGTCGCCGGACGGTGCATAGCGGGTTTCGGGATCGGCACCGAGGTTACCGATCAGGATTACTTTGTTGAGGGATGCCATCCCGTCCTCCTGGTTCGTCGAATCATCCCGCCTGCGCTGCAGCTTCAACCCTGCGGGGCGGCGGTGTCATGGTGAAAGCTAGGGCCAGCCAGATCAGCGCAATCACGGCGCAGAACAGATTGACTGCGCCGGAGCCGAAATGCTGGGCAAGGAAACCGCCCAGCATGCCGCCGAGAAACAGGCCGGCCGACTGCAAAGTATTGTACACGCCGAGCGCGGTGCCTTTGGCCTGCGGCGGCGCAACGCGCGAGATCCACGAAGGCTGCGTCGCCTCGAGCACGTTGAATGCAATGAAGAATCCGGTCAGCCACAGCGCAATGGTCCACGCCCCGCCCCCGGCAAACAGCAGGCCCAGCTGGACGACCACCAGCAGCATGATGGATGCATTGAAAACGAGTTTCAAGCGCCCGTGCCGCTCGGCCAGAATGATGGCCGGCACCATGAATACGAAGGAGACCAGCACAGCGGGAAGATAGACCTTCCAGTGCTCGACCAGCGGCAGCCCCCCCGCAGCGACCAGCGAGGCGGGCACCAGCACCCACATCGTGGTCTGGATGAGATGCAGCGCAAACACACCGAAGTTCAGGCGCATGAGCTGCCCGTTCTTCAGCACGTCGACAAAGCTGCCCGCGGTCGGACGCGGCACCGGCGACGCGCTCGGCACGACCTTGAGCACCAGAAAGATGGCGCCGCAGGCCAGCAGCGCGGTGAGCCAGAAGATGCCGCTCATGCCGATCACGGCATACAGCAGCGGCGCGGCAACCATCGAGAACGCAAACACGAGCCCGATACTGGCCCCGATCATGGCCATGATCTTGGTGCGGTGCTGGTCGCGCGAGAGGTCTGCGGCAAGCGCAGTGACGGCTGCGGAAATCGCGCCCGCCCCCTGCAGGACACGGCCGGCAATGACCACATAGATATTGGGCGCCAGGGCGGCAACGACGCTGCCGAGAATGAACAGCACCAGGCCGAACACGATGACCGGCTTGCGTCCGAATCGATCCGATGCAGCGCCGAAGGCGATCTGCAGAAAGGCCTGGGTCAGGCCGTACGCCCCGATGGCCAGGCCCACAAGCGTGAGGTCATCCCCCCCCGGGATCTGGTGCGCATGTACCGCGAATACCGGCAAGATCAGGAACAGGCCGAGCATGCGCAGACCAAAGATCGCGGCCAGGCTTGCGCCCGCACGCCGTTCCTCGGGGCTCATCTTGTCGTGCTCGGGGAGACTCATGCAGAAGGTCAGGACGGTTCGGACGAAGGGGCGATTCTATCAGTCGCACGGCCGATCGCGGCAGCGCCGCCTCGATACGCTCAAATTGCAGACCGCTCAAGGGTTTGTGCCGGGCCAGCCTTCTCTCGTATAGTGGCGTGTTACCCACATTCAGCAGACGCCATGGAAGAAATCCGCATCCGCGGTGCCCGCACGCACAATCTTCGCAATGTCAGCCTTGACCTGCCGCGCAACCGACTGACGGTGATCACCGGCCTGTCCGGCTCGGGCAAGTCGTCGCTCGCGTTCGACACGCTCTACGCCGAAGGTCAGCGCCGCTATGTCGAGTCGCTGTCGGCCTACGCACGACAGTTCCTGCAGTTGATGGAGAAGCCGGACGTCGACCTCATCGAAGGCCTGTCGCCGGCGATCTCGATCGAACAGAAGGCTACCAGCCACAACCCGCGCTCGACCGTCGGCACGGTCACCGAAATCCACGACTATCTACGCCTGCTGTACGCTCGCGCCGGCACGCCGCACTGCCCCGATCACCCGGAACAGCAACTGGCCGCGCAGACCATTTCGCAGATGGTCGACCATGTGCTCGATCTGCCGGAGGAAACGCGGCTGATGATCGTTGCGCCCGTGGTGTCGGGCCGCAAGGGTGAGCAGAGCGATCTCTTTGCCGAGCTGCGCGCGCAAGGCTTCGTGCGCGTGCGCGTTGATGGCGAGGTGCACGATCTCGATTCGCTGCCGGCGCTGGAGAAGGGCCGGCGTCACACCGTGGAAGTTGTCATCGACCGCCTCAAGGTACGCGCCGATGTGCGCGGACGCATCGCCGAATCCTTCGAAACCGCGCTGCTGCATGCCGAAGGGCGGGCGATTGCCGTGGAACTCGACAGCGGGCACGAGCATCTGTTCTCGGCGCGCTTCGCCTGCCCCATCTGCAGCTATGCGCTGGCCGAGCTGGAGCCCAGGCTGTTCTCGTTCAACAATCCGGCTGGCGCCTGTCCGACGTGCGACGGACTGGGGCACGTCGAGTTCTTCGACCCGGCGCGCGTTGTCGCCCACCCCGAGCTTTCCCTCGCCTCCGGCGCGATTCGCGGCTGGGACCGGCGCAACCAGTTCTATTTTCAGATGCTGACCGGGCTGGCGGTGCATTACGACTTCGATGTGGACACGCCCTTTGGCGAGCTCCCGGAGGACATCCGCGACATCGTGCTGCACGGCTCGGGCAACCAGAAGATCACCTTTCGCTACTTCTCCGACAGCGGAAAGCTGGTGGCCAAAGAGCACCCCTTCGAGGGCATCATCCCCAACCTCGAGCGACGCTTCCGCGAGACGGATTCGGTCACGGTGCGCGAGGAGTTGGCAAAGTACCGCGCCACCCGCGCCTGCCCGGCCTGTGGCGGCTCGCGTCTGCGCTCCGAGGCGCGCCACGTGTTGATCGGCGGGCTACCGATCAACCGCGTAGCGGCGATGCCGCTGTCGGAAGCCCGCACCTTCTTCGAAGGCCTGCAGCTCACTGGCCAGCGGGCCGCGGTGGCCGACAAGATCGTGCGCGAGATCGGCAACCGCCTCGGCTTCCTGATCGACGTCGGACTGGGTTACCTGTCGCTCGACCGCTCTGCCGACACGCTGTCCGGCGGTGAGGCGCAACGCATCCGGCTGGCAAGCCAGATCGGCTCGGGCCTGACCGGCGTGATGTACGTGCTCGACGAACCGTCGATCGGCCTGCACCAACGCGACAACGACCGCCTGCTCGACACGCTGCGCAAGCTGCGCGACCTGGGTAATACGGTGATCGTCGTGGAACACGACGAAGACGCAATTCGTGCAGCGGACCATGTCGTCGACATGGGGCCGGGCGCCGGCGAACACGGCGGCTGCGTGATTGCATCCGGCACCCCGGATGAGGTCATCGCCCACCCCGACTCGCTGACCGGCGCCTATCTGTCCGGCCGCCGCAGCATTCCGATGCCGGCACGCCGTCTCACACCCGACCCGCAGCGCACCCTGCATCTGACCGGCTGCAACGGCAACAACCTGAAGAACGTTGACCTCGAGATTCCCTGCGGCCTGCTCACCTGCGTAACCGGCGTATCGGGCTCGGGCAAGTCCACGCTGATCAATGACACCTTGTATGCCATCGCCGCTCGCCACCTGTATGGCAGCAACACCGAACCGGCCCCGTTCAATGCGATCGAGGGCCTGGACCACTTCGACAAGGTCATCAACGTAGACCAGTCACCGATCGGCCGCACACCCCGCTCAAACCCCGCGACCTATACCGGTCTGTTCACGCCGATTCGCGACCTGTTTTCCGGTGTGCCCGATTCGCGCGCGCGTGGCTACGGCCCGGGGCGCTTCTCCTTCAACGTCAAGGGTGGGCGCTGCGAGGCCTGCCAAGGCGACGGAATGATCAAGGTGGAAATGCACTTTCTCCCCGACATGTACGTCCCCTGCGACGTATGTCACGGCAAGCGCTACAACCGCGAGACGCTGGAGATCCGCTATCGCGGCAAGAACATCCAGGAAGTGCTGGAGATGACCGTCGAGCAGGCGCTGGACTTCTTTGCTGCCGTGCCCGCCATCGCACGCAAGCTCGACACGATGATGGACGTCGGCCTCGGCTATATCCGCCTCGGCCAGAGTGCCACAACCTTGTCCGGCGGCGAGGCCCAGCGCGTCAAACTGGCACTTGAACTGTCCAAGCGCGACACTGGTCGGACGCTGTACATTCTTGACGAACCGACCACCGGACTGCACTTTCATGACATAGAATTATTACTCGGCGTTGTGCAACGTCTACGCGACCACGGCAACACGGTCGTAGTGATCGAGCACAATCTCGATGTCATCAAAACGGCGGACTGGGTAATCGACCTCGGCCCTGAGGGTGGTGACGGCGGCGGGATGATCGTATGCAGCGGCCCACCGGAAAGCATCGCAACGAACGACCGCAGCCATACCGGACGCTATCTGTCACGTGCGCTGCAACTGCACACGACAACAGCGGGCGCAGCCATTACAGGTTAAAGCGCTGCCACAGGGAGCCAACGATGAGCGAACAACTGAACGAAGCGGAAACGCGCTTCATGGCGCGCATTGATCGACGTGTCGAATTTCTCAAGACCCTGATCGGCGCCGAGTTGGGCATTTATCTGCCGCCGGACGAACAACAGCGTAAACGTGCGATTGAATTGATCGTGCGCATGACGGCACGACAGAAGGAACTGCCCTACATCCGCCCAGAGACGATGCTCAAGGCCACCGTCATGGTGACGAGCCACTTCGAGGCGATGCAAAAAGTTTTGCCCAACGATGTGCAGTACCGCAACCGGGTGCGCAAGCACTGGTAGGTGCGATCACCGCCTGCCAGTGCTTTGCGCTGCGGCGGACATCATGATTCGAGCGCGCACTCCCGCAGCAACTCCAACGGAACGATTTCCAGCGCGGCACGATGGGTTGCTGCCAGTACGACGCCTGGCGCAGCACCGGCTCGGTAGGCTTCGAGCCAGCGCGCTGCGCACAAGCACCACCGATCACCAGGCTGAAGGCCGGCAAATCTGAACTCGGGACGCGGCGTACTCAGATCGTTTCCGGCCGAACGGGAGAAGTCGAGAAACTCCCGCGTCACCTTGACGCAAACCACGTGACGACCGACATCCTCGCCGCTGGTTTCACAACAACCGGTCCGGAAGAAGCCCGTCAATGGCGCGTAGCTGCAGGCGAGCAAAGGACCGCCCAGGACGTTGATCTGCTCCTCGGTCTGCGTATCGCTCACGATACCCTCCTCCACATCATTCAATTACCTCGCTGCGGTAGCCGCGGGGATTGGCAGATTGCCAACGCCAAGCGTCCTCGCACATTGTCATCAGATCGCGTTCCGCGCGCCAGCCCAGCAAGTGTTCAGCCAGTGACGGATCGGCCCAGCATTCGGCAACATCTCCGGCGCGCCGCGGCATCACCCGAAATGGAATCTGTTTTCCGCTCGCCGTCTCGAAGGCACGCAACACTTCCAGCACGCTGTAGCCACGCCCGGTTCCGAGATTCATGCAGTTCATGCCAGGCAAGTTGCCGAGCCGCTCCAGAGCATGAACATGGGCGCTAGCCAGATCCTCTACGTGGATATAGTCGCGCACTCCGGTGCCGTCGGTCGTCGGATAGTCATCGCCAAACACCTTTAGTTCCGCCAAACGCCCGACCGCGACCTGACTGATATACGGCATCAAGTTGTTCGGCAAACCCTCCGGGTCTTCCCCGATCATCCCGCTTGCATGCGCACCAACCGGATTGAAGTAACGCAGTACCGCAACAGACCAGCCGGGCTCGGACTGCGCCGTTTCCGCCAACACGTGTTCCATCATCCACTTGGTCCAACCATACGGATTGGTCGGCCCTGTCGGGAAATCCTCGCGCACCGGAACTGCGACCGGATCGCCATATACCGTTGCGGAAGAACTGAACACCAGACGTCGCACCCCGGCTTCACGCATCGCGCGCAGCACCGAGATGGTCCCGCCAACGTTGTTGTCGTAGTACTTGAGCGGCTCGGCAACCGACTCTCCAACCGCTTTGAGGGCCGCAAAATGGATCACCGCGTTGATCGGATGGCGCTCAAACACTTCCGAAAGAGCAACGCCGGAACGCACATCGATCGGATAGAAGGCGGTCAGCCGCTTGCCCGCAATGTGCTCGATGCGTTCGAGCACCTGCGGGTGGGCATTGATCAGACTATCCACCACGACAATATCGTGCCCCGCAGCGAGCAACGCAACGCAGGTATGCGAGCCGATATAGCCGGCCCCACCGGTCACGAGCACACAAGCCATCGACGTCTCCGTAGAATTGCAGAGAGGCGTACATACGCCCTCGTTTGAGCGGTCAAGGATACCAGTCATGCCACGCAACAATACCTGCGACACAACACCTGGTAACGAAGGCGTACGCATCGACAAATGGCTGTGGGCCGCTCGTTTCTACAAGACACGCAGTAGCGCTGCCGCGGCCATCGACGCAGGCCACGTGCGTATTGGCGGACTTCGCTGCAAGCCCGCCCGCAACGTACGCGTCGGGGACCGGATCAAGCTGCAAAAGGATGCAGTGGAACGAGAGGTGGTCGTTCGCGCGCTCAGCGCTCTGCGCGGCCCGGCTACCACCGCACAGACCTTGTACCTGGAGACAGAAGAAAGCCTGCGCAGGAGGATCGAAGCGGAAGCCTTGCGAAAGCTGGACTCCGCGCATGAGCCCTCTTCAGGCCGCCCGACCAAGCGGGATCGTAGAACCCTCGAGCGTTGGCGAGGCGATAGTCATTGAGCACAAAACAAAAGGGGCCCGCAGGCCCCTTTCTTTGCATCAGCCACGCTGAGAATACTCAGGCAGCTTCCTTGACCTGCTCAGCAGATGCCTCGTCCATCTCCGGACGGTCTACCAGCTCAACCAGCGCCATCGGCGCGTTGTCGCCATCACGGAAGCCGTACTTGAGAATGCGGAGATACCCACCGTTACGTTCGGCGAAGCGCGGGCCGAGCTCATTGAAGAGCTTGACCACCATATCGCGGTCACGCATGCGGTTGAAGGCGAGGCGGCGATTGGCCACCGTCGGCTTCTTGCCGAGGGTGATCAGCGGCTCGACGACGCGGCGCAGCTCTTTTGCCTTGGGCAGAGTCGTCTTGATGACCTCATGCTGCAGCAGCGAGTTGGCCATGTTGCGGAACATCGCCTGGCGGTGGCTGCTGGTCCGGTTCAGCTTGCGAAGACCGTTGCGGTGACGCATTTTCTATTACCTCATTCGACCCGCATTAACCGAGCTTTTCAAGCCCGGCCGGCGGCCAGTTTTCAAGTTTCATGCCAAGCGTCAGACCACGGGTGGCCAACACTTCTTTGATCTCGTTGAGCGACTTGCGACCCAGGTTCGGGGTCTTGAGCAGCTCGGTCTCGGTGCGCTGGATCAAGTCACCGATGTAGTAGATGTTCTCGGCCTTCAGGCAGTTGGCCGAACGCACGGTCAGCTCGAGGTCATCAACCGGACGCAACAGCACCGGGTCGATCGTGACGCTCTCGACACGCTCTTCGACCGGCTCGGTACCCTCAAGCTCGGCAAACACCGACAGCTGATCCATCAGCACGCGAGCCGAATAACGGATCGCCTCTTCCGGATCAACCGCACCGTTGGTCTCGATGTCAATGACCAGACGATCGAGGTCGGTACGCTGTTCAACACGCGCGCTCTCGACCATGTAGCTGACGCGACGAACCGGGCTGAACGAAGCGTCGAGCATGATGCGACCGATCGCCTTGCTTTCGGCATTCTCCGGACGCACGTTCGACGGCTCGTAGCCACGGCCTTGTTGAACACGAATTTCCATGTCCAGCTTACCGCCCGGCGCGATGTGAGCAATCACATGATCCGGGTTGATGATCTCGACATCGTGACCGATTTCCAGATCCGCAGCGGTAACCACACCCTCGCCACTCTTCGACAGACGCAAGGTCGCATCGGGACGATTATGGAGCTTGAGTACCACGCCTTTCAGGTTCAGCAGTACATCAACGATATCTTCGCGCACACCGTCCAGTGTGGAGTACTCGTGCAGCACGCCTTCGATCGTGACTTCCGTCGGGGCGCTGCCCGGCAGCGACGACAGCAGGATGCGACGAAGCGCATTGCCCAGCGTATGGCCGAAACCACGCTCGAACGGCTCCATCGTGACACGCGCCTGCACCGGCGAGATGTTCTGCACGTCGATGATGCGCGGTTTCAGCAGTGCATTGCTTTGCATCAGCAGTTCCTCGGGCCTTATGTCCTGGGGCTAACCGGAGTTAGCGGGAATAGAGTTCGACGACCAGATTCTCGTTGATCGTCGGGGGCAGCTCGCTGCGCTGCGGATAAGCCTTGAAGGTACCCTTGCCGGCTTTCGCATCAACGTCGAGCCACTCCGGGAAACCGCGGGAGCTGGCGGCCTCAAGGGCAGCTTTGACACGAAGTTGGCCACGGGCCGCCTCGGTCACTTCAACCACATCACCCGGCTTCACGACATACGACGGAATATTCACGCGCTTGCCATTGACCAGAATCCCGTTGTGGCGCACCAGCTGACGCGATTCGGCACGCGAACCACCAAAGCCCATGCGATAGACAACGGAGTCCAGACGGCCTTCGAGCAGCTGAAGCAGGTTCTCGCCGGTTTGACCACGGCGGCGATCAGCCTCTGCAAACACCCGACGGAACTGACCTTCGAGCACGCCATACAGACGACGGATCTTCTGCTTCTCACGAAGCTGAACACCGTAGCCGGACATGCGCTGACCGGAACGCTGACCGTGCTGACCCGGCGCGTAGGAACGACGCTCGATCGAGCACTTGTCGGTAAAACACTTTTCGGCCTTGAGGAACAGCTTCTCGCCTTCGCGGCGGCACTGACGGCACTTGGGATCCAGATTACGAGCCACTTTCTACTCCTTCGTCAGATACGACGCTTCTTGGGCGGACGGCAACCGTTGTGCGGAACCGGCGTGACATCCGTGATGCTGGAGATCTTGATGCCGATCGAGTTGAGCGCACGCACGGCGGACTCACGACCCGGTCCCGGGCCCTTGATACGAACCTCAAGGTTCTTGATGCCGCATTCCTGGGCAGCCTTACCGGCAGCCTCAGCTGCGACCTGCGCCGCAAACGGAGTGCTCTTGCGCGAGCCTTTGAAACCGGCACCACCCGAGGTCGCCCACGACAGGGCATTACCCTGGCGGTCGGTAATCGTGATGATGGTGTTGTTGAAGCTCGCGTGAACGTGGGCGATACCCTCGGCAACGTTCTTCTTGACCTTCTTGCGAACCTTCGCAGCAGTCTTAGCCATTTAGTTAACCCCTGATCACTTCTTCTTGCCGGCGATGGACTTGCGCGGACCCTTGCGAGTGCGAGCATTCGTACGCGTGCGCTGGCCGCGCATCGGCAGGCCACGGCGGTGGCGGAAACCACGGTAACAACCGAGGTCCATCAAACGCTTGATGTTCATCGTGACTTCACGACGAAGATCGCCTTCTACGACGAACTTCGCAACGCCATCACGCAGACGGTCCATGTCCGACTCGGTCAGATCTTTGACCTTGACCGAACGGGCAATAGCGGACTCGTCGCAAATTTTCTGGGCACGGGTGCGGCCAATGCCATAAATGGCAGTCAGCGCGATCTCGACGTGCTTATGGTTGGGAATGTTGACCCCAGCGATACGTGCCATTCGGCTATACCCCAAAAAGCGAAACGTTAAATTGTAATCTTAGGCAGCGCGGAGATCAACCCTGACGCTGCTTGTGACGCGGATCCGTGCAGATGACGCGAACCACGCCTTTGCGACGAACGACCTTGCAGTTGCGGCACAGCCGCTTGACAGAAGCTTGGACTCTCATTTTATTGCTCCTAATATCTTGGATTACTTCGTCCGGAACACGATCCGGGCTTTGCTCAGGTCATACGGCGTAAGCTGAACCGTTACCTTGTCGCCCGGAAGGATCCGGATGTAGTGCATGCGCATCTTCCCGGAGATATATCCGAGTACAACGTGTCCGTTCTCGAGCTTCACGCGGAAGGTCGCGTTCGGGAGGTTCTCGAGTACCTCCCCCTGCATCTCGATTACGTCTTCCTTCGCCATCTGCTCACCTGGAAGGCAAACCGGCGCCTTTGAAGTTCGCTTTCTTCAACAGGCTTTCGTACTGGTGCGACATCACATGAGACTGCACCTGGTTCATGAAGTCCATGGTCACCACCACGATGATCAACAACGAGGTGCCACCGAAGTAGAACGGCACGTTCCAGCGCAGGATCAAGAACTCAGGCAACAAGCACACCAAGGTGATATACACCGCGCCGACCATGGTCAGACGCGTCAGAATCTTCTCGATGTAGCGAGCCGTCTGATCACCCGGACGAATCCCCGGCACAAAAGCACCACTCTTCTTCAGGTTATCTGCCGTTTCCCGCGGGTTGAACACCAACGCCGTGTAGAAGAAGCAGAAGAAGATAATGGCCAGTGCATACAACATTACGTAGATCGGCTGACCCGGAGCGAGCGTCGACGAAATATCACGCAGCCAGGTCATGCCTTCCGAGGCGCCGAACCACTGACCCAGCGTCGCCGGGAACAGAATGATGCTCGACGCGAAGATAGGCGGAATGACACCAGCCATGTTCAGCTTCAGAGGCAGGTGCGAGCTTTGACCGCCGTACACCTTGTTTCCGACCTGACGCTTGGCGTAGTTCACCAAGATCTTGCGCTGGCCCCGCTCGACAAACACCACGAAGCCCGTCACCACCACCACCAGCACGCAAATTACGAGCGCCGTGAAGGGGTGCATCGCGCCAGTACGTACCAGCTCGAACAAGCCACCGATTGCACTGGGCAAGCCCGCCACGATGCCGGCAAAAATAATCAGCGAAATCCCGTTGCCAATACCACGCTCGGTAATCTGCTCGCCCAACCACATCAGGAACATCGTTCCGGTCACCAGCGTCGCCACCGTGACAAAGCGGAACATCAAACCTGGGTCAAGCACCAGACCAGCTTGAGTCTCCAGCGCTATCGAGATGCCGATTGCCTGCGCAAGCGCCAGCACCAAGGTGCCGTAGCGCGTGTACTGGGTAATCTTTCTCCGCCCGGCCTCGCCATCCTTCTTCAGCTGCTCCAGCGACGGAACTGCCACCGTCAAAAGCTGCATGATGATGGACGCCGAGATGTACGGCATGATACCCAAGGCAAAGATCGTAAAGCGCGACAGCGCACCGCCCGAAAAGAGGTTGAACACCCCAAGGATGCCACCGGCCTGCGACTGGAACAGCTCAGCGAGTCGCTCGGGGTCGATGCCAGGCACCGGAATGTGTGCACCAAGGCGATAGACGATGAGCGCACCGAGCACGAAGAACAAGCGACGCTTGAGATCTCCGAAACGCCCGGTGCTGCCCAAGGTGGCTGCGGTGTTTGCCACTGTGCTTTCCTTGCCTTATTCGGCCGAGACGGAGCCGCCGGCGGCTTCGATTGCCGCGAGCGCACCCTTGGTGGCACCCACACCACGCAGGGCAACCTTGCGACCGATTTCACCGGAGAGGATGACTTTAGCCGACAGCGAATCCGCCGGAATCACGCCTGCCTGCTTCAACACCAGCAGATCAATTTCGTCGATCGGCAGCTTGTCGATTTCCGACAGGCGGACTTCAGCGTTACGGCCGCGCGTCAGCGAAACGAATCCGCGCTTGGGCAGACGACGCTGCAGCGGCATCTGACCGCCTTCAAAACCGACCTTGTGAAAACCGCCGGCACGGGACTTCTGGCCTTTGTGGCCACGACCGGCAGTCTTACCCAGACCGGAACCGATGCCGCGACCAACGCGACGAGCGGCCTTCTTGGAGCCCTCACCGGGCTTGATGGTATTCAGTCGCATATCAACCCTCGGACTTCACAAGGTACGAGACCTTGTTGATCATGCCGCGCACTTCGGGCGTGTCCTGCAGTTCGACCGAGTGATTCAGTCGACGCAGGCCGAGGCCACGAACGGTTGCGCGGTGCGATTGCTTGGTACCGATCACGCTTTTCACCAGCGTGACCTTGATTTTCTTGTCGGACATCGCTTACCCCAGAATCTCTTCGACGGACTTGCCCCGCTTGGCAGCAATCTCCGCCGGCGTGCTGATTGCGAGCAAGCCGCTGATCGTTGCACGCACGACGTTGTAAGGGTTGGTCGAACCGATGCACTTGCAGATCACGTCGGTCACGCCCATCACTTCGAACACCGCACGCATCGGACCACCCGCGATGATGCCGGTACCGTTGGGCGCCGGCTGCATCAACACGCGAGCCGCGCCATGGTGGCCGATCACGGTGTGTTGCAGGGTTCCATTGCGCAGAGCGACTTTCGCCATCTTGCGACGGGCTTCGTCCATTGCCTTCTGCACGGCAACCGGCACTTCGCGGGACTTGCCCTTGCCCATGCCGATGCCACCATCGCCGTCACCGACGACGGTCAGCGCTGCGAAACCGAGGATGCGACCACCCTTGACGACTTTCGTCACGCGGTTGATGGCGACCATCTTCTCGCGCATGTTGTCGTCGCGCTCTTCAGCTCCAGGCGCTCGTTTGCTTTGTTGCTTGGCCATACGAATCCTCGCTTAGAACTTCAGTCCGCCTTCGCGGGCTGCATCGGCCAGCGCTTTGACGCGACCGTGATAGAGAAAACCGGAACGATCGAAAGCAACCTGCTCGATACCGGCGGCCTTGGCGCGTTCGGCGATGAGCTTGCCGACCACCGTGGCGGCTTCCTTGTTCGCACCGGACTTGAGCTGGGCGCGGACATCTTTTTCCACTGTGGAAGCAGAGGCGAGCACCTTCGAACGGCAGCCCGAAATGATCTGCGCATAGATGTGCGCATTCGTCCGGAACACCGTGAGACGCACTGCTTTCAGTTCCGCGAGCTTGGCCCGGGTTTTGCGGGCACGACGCAGACGACCTAGTTTTTTGTTCATGAAAACCGCCCTTACTTCTTCTTGGTTTCCTTGAGCACGATCACCTCGTCCGCGTAGCGAACGCCTTTACCCTTATAGGGTTCAGGTTGGCGATATGCCCGCACTTCAGCCGCAACTTGGCCGACTTGCTGCTTGTCGATCCCCTTGATCAGGATCTCGGTCTGGGTTGGCGTTTCCACCTTCACACCAGCCGGCATCTGATGCACGACAGGGTGAGAGAACCCCAGCGACAGATTCAGCTTGTCGCCTTGGGCCTGGGCGCGATAACCGACACCGACCAGCGTGAGCTTCTTCTCGAAGCCTTTGCTGACACCAAGCACCATGTTGTTCACGACTGCACGAGCGGTACCCGACATGGCATGACCGTTCGCAGCACCTTCGCGCGGCGCGAACACCAGCGCCTCACCGTCACGTTCGATCGTGACGTTATTGCTGAACTGCTGGGTCAGCGCACCGAGAGGCCCCTTGACGGTGACCTGAGACGCGCTGATCGTCACTTCCACACCCTTCGGGAGCGCGACCGGATTCTTCGCTACACGAGACATGCTTACTCCTTAGGCGACGTAGCAGATGACTTCGCCACCGACACGGCCGGCACGAGCCGCACGGTCGGTCATGACGCCCCTGGGGGTCGACACGATGGCCACACCCAGTCCGTTCATGACACGCGGAAGCTTGTCGCTACCCTTGTAGATACGAAGACCAGGGCGGCTCACGCGCTCAATGCGCTCGATAACCGGCCGGCCGGCGTAGTACTTCAAACCGATGTCAAGTTCCGGCTTTCCGCCGTTCTCGCGCACCGAATAGGAATCGATGTAACCCTCATCCTGAAGAACCTTCGCAATTGCGATCTTCAGTTTCGAGCTCGGCATCGTGACCGTGACTTTCTGAGCCTGCTGTCCATTACGGATGCGCGTCAGCATGTCGGCGATCGGATCGGACATACTCATTTCATACCCTCCTTACCAGCTCGCCTTGGTCACGCCGGGCACTTCGCCGCGGAACGCGAGTTCACGCAGCTTGTTGCGACACAGACCGAACTTGCGGAACACACCACGCGGGCGACCGGTGAGCGTGCAACGATTACGACCGCGGACCGGGCTCGCATTGCGCGGAAGCTGCTGGAGCTTCAGACGCGCAACCATGCGCTCCTCTTCGGACAACTTGCTGTCCTTGATCTGGGCGATCAGCGCGGCACGCTTGGCGGCATACTTCGCCACCAACTTGCTACGCTTTTCCTCACGATTGATCAGAGCCAATTTCGCCATAACAGCCTCAATTCTTGAACGGGAACTTGAACGCCGACAGCAGCGCTTTCGCTTCCTCGTCGGATTTCGCGGTCGTCGTGATGCTGATGTTCATCCCGCGCAGAGCATCGATCTTGTCGTACTCGATCTCCGGGAAAATAATCTGCTCTTTCACGCCCATGTTGTAGTTGCCACGACCATCGAAGCCTTTCCCGGAAATACCGCGGAAGTCGCGGATACGCGGGATCGCCACAGCGATCAGACGATCAAGAAACTCGAACATTTGCGGACCACGCAGCGTGACCATGCAGCCAATCGGATAACCGTCACGGATCTTGAAACCCGCGATCGACTTCCGAGCCTTGGTCACCACCGGCTTCTGACCAGCAATCTTGGTCATGTCAGCTACGGCATTCTCGAGAATCTTCTTGTCGCCTACCGCCTCACCCACACCCATGTTCAGGGTGATCTTGGTGATGCGGGGCACCTCCATGACCGACTTGTACTCGAAGCGCGTAGTCAGCTCCGGGACAACCGTGTCTTTATAAAACTCTTTCAAGCGCGCCATCGTCACTCCCTTAGGCGTCAACCAGTTCGCCGTTCGACTTGAAGAAACGAACCTTGCGGCCATCCTCAAGCACCTTGAAGCCAACCCGATCGGCTTTCTGCGCAGCCGGGTTGAACAGGGCAACGTTGGAAATGTGGATCGGCATCTCTTTCTCGAGAATACCTCCCGTCTCGCCCTTCATCGGATTCGGACGCACGTGCTTCTTAACGCGATTCACGCCTTCGACGAGCACGCGCTCATCATCAACGCGACGCAGCACGGCACCACGACGGCCCTTGTCCTTACCGGCCAGGACCATTACTTCATCACCTTTACGGATCTTGTTCATCGCAAAACCTCTCAGAGCACTTCAGGCGCGAGCGAGACGATCTTCATGAACTTCTCGGTACGCAGCTCACGGGTAACCGGCCCAAAGATACGGGTACCAATCGGCTCGAGCTTGTTGTTGAGCAGGACTGCGGCGTTGCCGTCGAATTTGACGAGCGAGCCATCCGGGCGACGAACACCCTTGGCGGTACGCACAACCACCGCGCTATAGACGTCACCTTTCTTCACGCGACCGCGCGGCGCAGCATCCTTGATGCTGACCTTGATGATGTCCCCAATACCCGCATAGCGACGCTTGGAACCACCAAGGACCTTGATACACATCACCGAACGCGCGCCAGAGTTATCGGCCACGTCCAGCATGGACTGCATTTGAATCATGAATTTATCTCCAACTTTTCCCGCCGGAGCGGTCAGTCTTGGAACCCGTTCGGGTGGGATGCCCGGCTAAGGGCGGAGTTACAGAAGCGAAGACCGAGCAGTATAACGGCGAATTATAAACTTCGCAAGCCGTTAAACCGCTCGGCAGTAAAAAAGGCGATCAGATGATGCGCGCCTTCTCCAACACCTTCGCAACACGCCAGGCCACGGTCTTGGAGACCGGGCGGCATTCTTCAATCTCGACCAGATCGCCGGCACCTGCCAGCTCTTCCCCGTCATGCGCGTGATACTTCGCAGTCTTGGTCATGATCTTGCCGTAGAGCTCATGCTTCACGCGACGCTCAACGAGCACCGTCACGGTTTTCTGCATTTTGTCGCTAACGACGCGGCCCACCAGGGTGCGGCGCACGCTCTGAGTCTGTTCGGTCATTTCTGCACCGCCTTTTCACGCAACAGGGTACGAACACGAGCCACGTCACGGCGCACCTTGCGCAGCTGAGTCGTATCACCAAGTTGCTGAGTTGCGTGCTGCATGCGCAGAGAGAACTGCGCCTTCAGCAACTCAAGCAACTCCTTGTCCAATTCCTCTACGCCTTTGGCGCGAAGTTCACTTGCTTTCATCAGATCACCCCAAGTGGCGATGCACGAACACCGTCGCAAGCGGAAGTTTCGCGGCTGCAAGCCGGAACGCTTCGCGGGCGAGTTCTTCGCTAACGCCATCCATTTCGTACAACACCTTGCCCGGTTGAATCTCAGCGACCCAGTACTCCGGGTTACCTTTACCGTTACCCATACGGACTTCGGCAGGCTTGCTGGAGATCGGCTTGTCCGGGAACACGCGAATCCAAATGCGGCCGCCACGCTTGATGTGACGGGTCATCGCACGACGGGCGGACTCGATCTGACGAGCTGTCAGACGACCACGACCAACCGCCTTCAGGCCGAACTCACCGAAACTGACCTTCGCGCCACGAGTGGCGACGCCGGTGTTACGGCCCTTCTGTTCCTTACGATACTTCCTTCTCGACGGCTGCAGCATCGTCTACTCCCGATTTCTTCGTACGTGCGCCGCTCTTGTCGGCATCCGGTTGATCTGCTCGACGGCCGGCGCGCTTGGGTGCGCGACCATCGGGGGCATCGGAACGCGGCGCGCGACGCGCCTTGCGAACCTCACCTTCACCCTCTACCGCAGCAGGCTTTTCATTGCGACCGAGCATCTCACCCTTGTACACCCAAACCTTGATGCCGATGATGCCGTAGGTGGTCTTTGCCTCGGAGAAGCCGTAGTCGATGTCCGCACGCAGCGTGTGCAGCGGCACGCGACCTTCGCGATACCACTCGGTACGGGCGATCTCGGCACCGTTCAGACGACCGGAGCTCATGATCTTGATGCCCTGGGCACCGAGGCGCGTGGCGTTCTGCATCGCGCGCTTCATTGCACGACGGAACATGATGCGCTTCTCGAGCTGCTGCGCAATCGAATCAGCGATCAGCTGCGCATCAACCTCGGGCTTGCGGACTTCCTCGATGTTCACGTGAACCGGAACACCCATGATGCCCTGCAGCTCACGCTTGAGCGTCTCGATGTCCTCACCCTTCTTGCCGATGATGACACCAGGACGAGCACTGAACAGCGTAATGCGTGCGTTCTTGGCCGGACGCTCGATGATCACGCGACCAACGGAGGCATGCGCGAGACGCTTCTTGAGGAAGTCACGGACCTTGATGTCTTCGCCCAGCATCTTTGCGTAATCGCCCGTCGGAGCGAACCAGCGCGAGGACCAGTCGCGCGTAACCGCGAGACGGAACCCGGTCGGATGAATTTTCTGACCCATAGTTGCTCCTTACTCCCCGACCGACACGTAGATATGGCAGGTGGGCTTGAGAATGCGGTTGCCGCGGCCTTTCGCACGCGCAGTGAAGCGCTTGAGCGAAGTACCCTCTTCGACCATGATCGTCTTGACTTTCAGTGTGTCGATATCGGCACCGTCGTTGTGCTCGGCGTTGGCAATCGCGGACTCGACCACCTTGCGGATGATCTCGGCACCCTTCTTCGGCGAGAAGGCGAGAATGCTGAGCGCCTGATCAACCGACTTGCCTCGCACCATGTCAGCAACAAGTCGGCCTTTTTGGGCAGACAGGCGGACACCGCGAAGAATCGCTTTGGTTTCCATGTTTTCCCCTTACCTCTTCGCCTTCTTGCTCGCGGCGTGACCTTTGAAGGTACGCGTGAGCGCGAACTCGCCGAGCTTGTGGCCGACCATGTTCTCGGAAATGAATACCGGAACGTGCTGGCGACCGTTATGCACCGCGATCGTCAGACCGACGAAGTCGGGCAGGACCGTCGAGCGGCGGGACCAGGTCTTGATGGGGCGCTTGTCATTTGACGTGCGCGCCGCATCCACCTTTTTCAGCAGGTGCCCGTCTACGAACGGGCCCTTTTTTACGGAACGTGCCATCTCTTACCTCTTATCGCTTGTAGCGGCGCTGCACGATCATCTTGTCCGTGCGCTTGTTGCTCCGCGTACGGTATCCCTTGGCCGGCTGACCCCACGGACTGCGCGGAACACCGCCTTCACCGGTACGGCCTTCACCACCACCGTGCGGGTGATCGACCGGGTTCATCGCGACACCACGCACCGTCGGGCGGATGCCGCGCCAGCGGTTGGCACCGGCCTTACCGATCTTGCGCAAGGAGTGCTCGGAATTACCGACCTCACCAATGGTGGCCCGGCATTCGACGTGCACCCGACGGACTTCACCCGAGCGCAGGCGAACCTGAGCGTAGGAGCCTTCACGTGCAAGCAGCTGAACAGACGCCCCGGCGGCACGCGCCATCTGGGCACCCTTGCCAGGCTGCAGCTCGATGCAATGAATCGTCGTACCGACGGGAATATTGCGAATCGGCAGCGTATTACCCGGCTTGATCGGCGCCTCGGAGCCGCTCACGACCTGCTGACCAACTTCGAGCCCTTTCGGCGCGATGATGTAGGCACGCTGACCATCGGCGTAGCAAATCAGCGCGATGTTGGCCGAGCGGTTGGGGTCGTACTCAAGACGCTCCACCTTGGCCACGATACCGTCACGGTTACGACGGAAATCGACGACACGATAGTGCTGCTTGTGACCACCACCCTGGTGACGCACCGTGATGCGACCGTTGTTGTTACGGCCGGCATTCTTGGTCTGCTTCTCGACCAGGGCCGCAAACGGACGACCTTTGTGCAGGTCGGGGTTGACGATCTTGACGACCGCACGACGACCAGCAGAGGTAGGTTTGACTTTAACGATTGCCATGTCTTTACTCCCCGGCCGCGAAGTTGATTTCTTGGCCCGGCTTAAGGCTCACGAAGGCTTTCTTCCAGCCCTTGCGGCGACCGATCGTGCGACCGAAACGCTTTTCCTTGCCCTTGACGTTGGCAATGTTCACCGCACTCACTTCGACCTTGAACAACAGCTCGACAGCGGCTTTCACTTCCGGCTTGGTCGCCGAAGAATGAACCTTGAACACCACCTGCCCGTTCTGGTCGGCGAGCTGGGTCGCCTTCTCGGAGATCTGGGGCGCGAGCAGCACCTGCATCAGACGCTCTTGGCTAAATCCACTCATTGCCAGACCTCCTCCATCTTGGCCAGCGCACCCTTGGTGACCAGCACCTTGGCGAAATTGACCAGCGAAACAGGATCCGCCTCGGACACCTCGAGCACCAGCACGTTGTGCAGGTTGCGCGAAGACAGGAACAGGTTCTCGTCGAACTGATCGGTGATGACGAGCACCGAGTCGAGACCCATGCCCTTCAGTTTTTGCGTCAGCAGCTTGGTCTTCGGCGCTTCCAGCTCGAGGCTGTCGATAACGGCAAGACGGTCTTCGCGAGCCAGCTGCGACAGAATCGTCGCAACGCCGGCGCGATACATCTTGCGGTTAACTTTCTGCGTGAAGTTCTCATCCGGCGAATTCGGGAAAGCGCGACCGCCTCCACGCCAGATCGGGCTCGACGACATACCGGCACGAGCACGACCCGTACCTTTCTGACGCCACGGCTTGCGCGTCGAATGCTTGACGTCGTCACGGCCTTTCTGCTGACGATTGCCCGAACGCGAATTGGCCATGTAGGCCACCACGATCTGGTGCACCAGCGCTTCGTTGTAATCACGTCCGAACAGCGTATCCGACACTTGCAGCGTCGAAGCCTCTTGGCCCTGTTCGTTCAGGAGCTTCAGTTCCATTTCACCCCCGCTCAGCTATTGGCCTTGACCGCCGGATGGACGATCACGTCGCCACCCTTCGATCCCGGCACAGCCCCTTTGACCAGGAGCAACTGACGCTCGACATCCACGCGCACAACCTCAAGGCTTTGCGTCGTGCATGTGACCGCACCCAGATGACCCGCCATCCGCTTACCCGGAAACACTCGACCCGGGTCCTGCGCCATACCGATGGAACCCGGCGCATTGTGGGAGATGGAGTTACCGTGCGAGGCGCGGTTCGACGAGAAGTTGTGACGCTTGATCGCGCCCGCAAACCCCTTGCCGATAGAAGTGCCGGTGACGTCAACCATCTGGCCAACGGCAAAGATGTCGGCAGCAACAACATCGCCGGGCTTGAGCGCGGCGAGCCTGTCGGCTTCGACAGTGAATTCTTTCAGAACGCTACCTGCCTCAACGCCAGCTTTGGCGTAGTGACCGGCAAGCGACTTGCTCACGCGGCTTGCGCGACGCGAACCGAACGCAACCTGAACCGCGGCATAACCGTCGGTTTCGGGCGTCTTGATCTGGGTCACACGGTTGTTCGACACGTCAAGCACCGTCACCGGAATGGAACGACCATCCTCGGCGAAGATGCGAGTCATGCCGACCTTGCGACCAACAAGGCCTAGACTCATTTTTTTCTCCTGAACCCCAGTTTCGATTGACCGGGACCGTTTAGGGACTACCAAATTGCGCCGAAAAGCGCAAACGCCGGATTATACCGGCCTTTCCTTCTCGCATGCAAGCATGCGGACATTCTTACTGGAGTTTGATCTCCACATCCACACCGGCCGGCAGATCCAGCTTCATCAGCGCGTCGACGGTCTTCTCCGTCGGGTCGATGATATCCATCAGACGCTGATGGGTACGGATCTCGAACTGATCGCGCGAAGCCTTGTTTACGTGCGGCGAACGCAGCACGTCGAAACGCTCCTTGCGGGTCGGCAGCGGCACGGGGCCCCGCACGACAGCACCGGTACGCTTGGCGGTCTCGACAATCTCCAGGGCGGACTGATCGATCAGACGATAGTCAAAAGCCTTGAGACGGATGCGGATTTTCTGATTCTGCATGTTCGTTCCTAAAGAGCAAAAAGAGCAAAGCACCCGACGCCTTGCGGCGCCGGGCAGTATTGGTGTTACTCGATGACTTTCGCCACGACACCGGCGCCGACGGTACGGCCGCCTTCGCGAATGGCGAAACGCAGACCTTCTTCCATCGCGATCGGAGCGATCAGCTTCACCGTGATCGACACGTTGTCACCCGGCATCACCATCTCGGTGCCTTCGGGCAGCGTGATCGAGCCGGTCACGTCCGTCGTACGGAAGTAGAACTGCGGGCGGTAGTTGGCGAAGAACGGGGTGTGACGACCACCCTCTTCCTTGCTCAGCACGTAGATCTCGCCCGTGAAGTGGGTGTGCGGGGTGATGGAACCCGGCTTGCACAGCACCTGACCACGCTCGACTTCTTCACGCTTGGTGCCGCGCAGCAGCACGCCGACGTTGTCGCCTGCCTGACCCTGGTCGAGCAGCTTGCGGAACATCTCGACGCCCGTGCAAGTGGTCTTCTGGGTAGGCTTGATGCCGACGATCTCGATTTCTTCACCAACCTTGACGATGCCACGCTCGACACGGCCGGTCACGACGGTGCCGCGACCGGAGATGGAGAACACGTCTTCGATCGGCAGCAGGAACGGGCGGTCAATGGCGCGCTCCGGGGTCGGGATGTAGCTGTCCAGTGCTGCAGCCAGTTCGAAAATGGCCGGCTCGCCGATCGGCGACTGGTCGCCTTCGAGCGCTTTCAGGGCCGAACCCTTGACGATGGGAATGTCGTCGCCCGGGAAGTCGTACTTGGAGAGCAGTTCGCGAACTTCCATCTCGACGAGTTCGAGCAGCTCTTCGTCGTCGACCATGTCGCATTTGTTCAGGAACACGATGATGTACGGCACACCGACCTGACGGGCCAGCAGGATGTGCTCGCGCGTCTGCGGCATCGGGCCGTCAGCGGCCGAGCATACCAGGATCGCGCCGTCCATCTGCGCAGCACCGGTAATCATGTTCTTGACGTAGTCAGCGTGACCCGGGCAGTCAACGTGAGCGTAGTGACGCGCCTCGGTCTCGTACTCGACGTGTGCGGTGTTGATCGTGATACCACGAGCCTTCTCTTCCGGCGCGCTGTCGATCGACGCGTAATCCTTCGCTTCACCGCCGAACTTCTTCGACAGAATCGTCGTGATCGCAGCCGTCAGCGTCGTCTTGCCATGGTCAACGTGGCCAATCGTGCCTACGTTCACGTGCGGCTTCGTACGTTCAAACTTGCCCTTAGCCATTCTTCAGTCCTCTCTCGATCTCTGAGCTTACTTAGTGCGATTGTTGATCACTGCCTCGGCGACGTTTTTCGGCGCCTCGGAGTAGTGTTTGAATTCCATCGAGTACGTGGCGCGGCCCTGCGACAACGAACGCATCTGCGTCGCGTAGCCGAACATCTCGGCCAGCGGAACCTCGGCCTTGATTTCCTTCATCCCGCCCGGAATGTCGTCCATGCCCTGCACGATGCCACGACGACCCGAAAGGTCGCCCATGACGTTACCCATGTACTCTTCGGGCGTCTCGACAACGACCGCCATCATGGGCTCGAGCAGGACCGGGCTGGCCTTGCGCATGGCGTCCTTGAACGCCATCGATGCAGCCATACGGAACGCGTTTTCGTTCGAGTCAACGTCGTGGTAGGAGCCGTCAAACAGCGTGACCTTGACGTCAACCACCGGGAAGCCGGCCAGCACACCGTTCGGCAGCGTGTCCTGCAACCCTTTGTCGACCGCAGGGATGTATTCGCGCGGAACCACACCACCCTTGATCGCATCCACGAACTCATAGCCTTTGCCGGCTTCGTTCGGCTCAAGCTTGATCCACACGTGACCGTACTGACCGCGACCACCGGACTGCTTGACGAACTTGCCTTCCTGCTCGACCGGCTTGCGGATCGCTTCGCGATAGGCAACCTGCGGCGCACCAACGTTAGCTTCAACGTTGAACTCGCGCTTCATGCGATCCACCAGGATCTCAAGGTGCAGCTCACCCATACCGGAAATGATGGTCTGACCGGACTCTTCGTCGGTACGCACGCGGAAAGACGGATCTTCCTGCGCCAGACGACCGAGCGCGATACCCATTTTTTCCTGGTCGCTCTTGGTCTTCGGCTCGACGGCAATGTGAATCACCGGATCCGGGAAAATCATGCGCTCGAGGATGATCGGAGCCGACGGATCGCACAGCGTTTCACCGGTCGTCACTTCCTTGAGACCCACGCAGGCGGCGATGTCACCGGCCACAACTTCCTTGATCTCGGCACGCTCGTTGGCGTGCATCTGCAGGATCCGGCCGATACGTTCTTTCTTGTTCTTGATCGAGTTCAGCACCGTGGCGCCGGATTCGAGAACACCGGAGTACACACGCACGAAGGTCAGCTGACCGACGAACGGGTCGCTCATCAGCTTGAATGCCAGCGCCGAGAATTTCTCGGAGTCGTCCGCCTTGCGGGTAACCGGCTTCTCATCGTCGTCCACCCCGGTAACCGGCGGGATATCGATCGGCGAAGGCAGCAGTTCAATCACGGCGTCGAGCATGCGCTGCACGCCCTTGTTCTTGAACGCAGTACCACACAGCATCGGCTGGATTTCGCAGGCGATGGTACGGGTACGCAGGCCAAGAATGATCTTGTCCTCGGACAGCTCACCATTCTCGAGGTACTCGTTCATCAAGTCCTCGGAAGCCTCTGCAGCGGCCTCGACCATCTGCTCGCGCCACTTCTCGGCTTCAGCCTGGAGCTCAGCCGGAATCGGCTGATACTCGAACTTCATGCCCTGGCTGGCCTCATCCCAGATCACCGACTTCATCTTGAGCAGGTCAACAACCCCACGGAAGCCCTCTTCTGCACCGATCGGAATCACGATCGGCACGGGGCTCGCCTTCAAGCGGAGCTTCATCTGCTCGACGACCTTGAAGAAGTTGGCACCCTGACGGTCCATCTTGTTCACAAAGGCAAGGCGCGGCACCTTGTACTTGGTGGCCTGACGCCAGACGGTTTCGGACTGCGGCTGCACACCACCGACCGCGCAATACACCATGCACGCACCGTCGAGCACACGCATGGAGCGCTCAACTTCGATGGTGAAGTCCACGTGCCCCGGGGTATCGATGATGTTGAAACGATGCTCCGGATACTGCTGATCCATGCCTTTCCAGAAGCAGGTCGTGGCAGCCGAGGTAATGGTGATACCGCGCTCCTGCTCCTGCTCCATCCAGTCCATGGTCGCAGCGCCGTCGTGCACTTCGCCAATCTTGTGGCTCACGCCGGTATAGAAAAGGATGCGTTCGGTCGTCGTCGTCTTACCGGCGTCGATGTGCGCGGAGATGCCGATGTTGCGATAGCGCTCAATGGGAGTCTTGCGAGCCACGATAATCCTGCCTTCTGTCTATGCGCCTCGTGGGCGCGTGAAATTCCTGCCGTACAAAGCAATCGAGCCCTTGTCGGGCCCGAGTCACTACCGTTTCGAAAAATCAGAAACGGTAGTGCGAGAATGCCTTGTTTGCTTCAGCCATACGGTGCACTTCTTCGCGACGCTTCATCGCGGAACCGCGGCCTTCGGCAGCCTCGAGCAGCTCACCGGCCAGACGCTGGGCCATCGACTTCTCGGCACGCTTGCGGGCCGCTTCACGCAGCCAACGCATCGACAGCGCCATACGACGGGAGGGACGCACTTCAACCGGCACCTGGTAGTTTGCACCACCGACGCGACGGCTCTTGACCTCAACCACCGGCTTCACGTTACCGACCGCAGCCGCAAACACTTCCAGCGGATCCTTGCCAGCCTTGCCGGAGATGTGATCAAAAGCACCGTAGACGATGCGCTCGGCAACCGACTTCTTGCCGGACTGCATGATCACGTTGATGAACTTGGATACATCCTGGGAAGCGAATTTCGGATCCGGCAGGATTTCGCGCTTCGGTACTTCGCGACGACGGGGCATAACGACCTCTGACTAATGTCTGTAAGCGTGGATCAGGCCTGCTTCGGGCGCTTGGCGCCGTACTTGGAGCGGGACTGCTTGCGATCCTTGACACCCTGAAGGTCAAGCGAACCGCGAACGATGTGGTAACGGACACCCGGCAAATCCTTGACGCGGCCGCCACGGATCAGCACAACAGAGTGCTCCTGCAGGTTGTGGCCTTCACCACCGATATACGAAATGACCTCAAAGCCGTTCGTCAGACGCACCTTCGCAACCTTACGCAGCGCGGAGTTCGGCTTCTTCGGAGTCGTCGTGTAGACACGCGTGCACACGCCGCGCTTCTGCGGGCAGGCCTCAAGGGCCGGCACCTTGCTCTTGACGACAACCTTTTCCCGCGGCTTGCGGACGAGCTGATTGATAGTAGGCATAGTAGTCAGTCTTTCAAATGGTCCGAGGCGGCGCGCACGCCACCTCGGACGGATTGTTCTGCGGCGGAGCAGGCAATATGGGCCATTCCGCACAAAGAGGCCGGATTCTATTCCGGCACAAGCCCTGCGTCAACCGGCCTGAACATCCTGCGACGCTTCACCCTCGGCTGCGCTGGCGGCTGCATTCTCCGCAACCGCTTCGTCGAAGCCCGGCCAAGCATGATCTCCACCCAGATCCCCACCCGCCTTCTGCACACGGCGGTTGCGGTGGTAGGCCATGCCGGTACCTGCCGGGATCAGGCGACCAACGATGACGTTCTCCTTCAGACCGCGGAGTTCGTCGCGCTTGCCCATGATTGCGGCTTCGGTCAGCACCCGCGTGGTTTCCTGGAAGGAAGCTGCGGAGATGAACGAATCAGTCGACAGCGAGGCCTTGGTGATGCCGAGCAGAACGTTGTCGTAGTTCGCCGGCAACTTGCCTTCGGCGACCATCTTGTCGTTCTCTTCGAACACATCCGAACGCTCGACCTGCTCCTCACGGATGAAGCGCGTATCGCCCGGATCCGTAATGACCACCCGACGCAACATCTGACGAACGATGACTTCGATGTGCTTGTCGTTGATCTTCACGCCCTGCAGACGATAGACGTCCTGCACTTCGTCGATGATGTAACGCGCCAGCGCCGGGATACCCTGCAGACGCAGGATGTCATGCGGATCGGCCGGACCGTCGACGATCAGCTCACCCTTGTTCACTACCTGACCGTCGTGCACCATCAGGTGCTTGTCTTTCGGGATCAGGAAGTCGTGCGATGTGCCATCCGGCTCGGTGATCACCAGGCGCTGCTTGCCCTTGGTGTCCTTGCCGAACGAAACCGTACCGGTGAACTCGGCCAGCACGCCAGCGTCCTTCGGCGCACGCGCCTCGAACAGTTCGGCAACACGCGGCAGACCACCGGTAATGTCGCGGGTCTTGGCCGATTCCTGCGGGATACGCGCAAGCACGTCACCCACACCAACCTGCTGACCGTCTTTCACGGTAATGATCGAGCCGACCTGGAAGGTAATAGCGACCGCATGCTCGGAGCCTGCGATACGCACCTCCTGACCCTGATCGTCGATCAGCTTGACCTGCGGACGCGAAGCCTTGACGGTCGAACCCGAACCGCGGCGCTTGGCGTCGATGACGACCAGCGTCGACAGACCGGTGACTTCGTCGATCTGCTTGGCAACGGTAGAGCCCTCTTCCACGTTCTCGAACTTCACCGTACCGGAGTACTCGGTGATGATCGGACGGGTGTGCGGATCCCACGTCGCGAGCTGCCCACCGGCCTTGACGGTCATGCCGTCATCCACAAACAGCATGGCACCGTACGGCAGCTTGTGACGCTCGCGCTCGCGACCCATGTCATCCGCCACGACCAGTTCGGCCGAGCGGGCGATGACGACTTTCTCACCCTTGACGTTGGTGACGTAGCGCATGTTGCCGGCGAAACGAATGGTACCGGCCGATTTGGCTTCGACGCCGCTCGCAACCGCAGCACGCGACGCTGCACCACCGACGTGGAAGGTACGCATCGTAAGCTGGGTACCCGGCTCACCGATCGACTGGGCGGCGATGACGCCAACCGCTTCACCAACGTTGACATCGGAACCACGACCCAGATCGCGGCCATAGCACTTGCCGCAGATACCGAAGCGCGTTTCGCAGGTCAGCGCGGTGCGAACCTTGACCTCGTCAATGCCGAGGCTGTCGATCAACTCGACCATGTCTTCGGTCAGCAGCGTGCCGGCTTCGATCACGGTTTCCTGTGTATCCGGATTCACCAGATCTTCAGCCGCAACACGGCCCAGGATGCGCTCGCGCAGCGGCTCGACCACCTCGCCGCCCTCAATCAGGGCCTTCATGACGAAGCCTTCACGCGTGCCGCAATCATCCTCGGTCACGACCAGATCCTGCGTCACGTCGACCAGACGACGCGTGAGGTAGCCCGAGTTCGCCGTCTTCAGCGCCGTGTCGGCCAGACCCTTACGGGCGCCGTGCGTCGAGATGAAGTACTGCAGAACGTTCAGACCTTCACGGAAGTTCGTCGTGATCGGGGTCTCGATGATCGAGCCGTCCGGCTTGGCCATCAGGCCACGCATGCCGGCCAGCTGACGGATCTGTGCAGCAGAACCGCGCGCGCCGGAGTCGGCCATCATGTAGATGGAGTTGAACGACTCCTGCTTAACCGTGTTGCCCTCGCGGTCGACCACTTCTTCCTGGCCGAGCTGGTCCATCATCGCCTTGGCGACCTGGTCACCACAGCGACCCCAGATATCGACGACCTTGTTGTAACGCTCGCCATCGGTCACCAGACCCGAGGTGTACTGGTCGGCAATGTCCTTGACCTCAGCCTCGGACGCAGCGATCAGGCGATCCTTCTCGCCCGGCACCAGCATGTCCTTGATCGAGATCGAGATACCGGCGCGCGTTGCCAGCGTGAAGCCGTATTGCATCAGCTTGTCGGCGAAGACGACCGATTCCTTCAGACCGCAGCGACGGAAGGCCGCGTTGATCAGGCGGGAAATCTCTTTCTTCTTGAGTGCCTTGTCGATCACGCTGAACGGCAGGCCGGCCGGCAGGATCTCGGACATCAGGGCACGGCCGACGGTCGTTTCATAGCGACGCGTGACCGGAATACGCTCACCTTCCGCACCGAACTCAACGGTGTTCAGACGCACCGAAACCTTGGCGTGCAGCGATGCATTGCCGGACTCGTAGGCACGGCGGGCTTCAGCCACGTCAGAGAACTTCATGCCTTCGCCAAGTTCGTTCACGCCTTCACGTGTGGCGTAGTACAGGCCCAGCACGATGTCCTGCGACGGCACGATGATCGGTTCGCCGTTGGCGGGCGAGAGCACGTTGTTGGAGGCCAGCATCAGCGTGCGGGCTTCCATCTGCGCCTCGAGCGACAGCGGAACGTGGACGGCCATCTGGTCACCGTCAAAGTCGGCGTTGAACGCAACGCAGACCAGCGGGTGCAGTTGAATGGCCTTGCCTTCGATCAGTACCGGCTCGAAGGCCTGGATACCCAGACGGTGCAGCGTCGGCGCGCGGTTAAGCATCACCGGGTGCTCGCTGATGACCTCCTCGAGGATGTCCCACACCACCGGCTCGTGGCTCTCGACCATCTTCTTGGCTTGCTTGATGGTGGTCGCCAGACCGCGCAGTTCAAGCTTGTTGAAGATGAACGGCTTGAACAGCTCGAGCGCCATCAGCTTGGGCAGGCCGCACTGGTGCAGCTTGAGCTGCGGACCGACCACGATGACCGAACGGCCAGAGTAGTCGACGCGCTTGCCCAGCAAGTTCTGACGGAAACGACCGCCCTTGCCCTTGATCATGTCGGCCAGCGACTTGAGCGGACGCTTGTTGGCGCCGGTCATGGCCTTGCCGCGACGACCGTTGTCGAGCAGCGAGTCGACCGATTCCTGCAGCATGCGCTTTTCGTTGCGCACGATGATGTCCGGCGCCTTCAGTTCGAGCAGGCGCTTGAGGCGGTTGTTGCGGTTGATGACGCGGCGATACAGATCGTTCAGATCCGAGGTCGCGAAGCGGCCACCATCCAGCGGCACCAGCGGACGCAGGTCCGGCGGCAGCACGGGCAGCACTTCGAGGATCATCCACTCCGGCTTGATGCCCGAGGTCTGGAAGGCCTCGAGCACCTTGAGGCGCTTGGAGAACTTCTTGACCTTGGCTTCCGAGCCGGTGGACTCGAGTTCGCCACGCAGCTTCTCGACTTCGTGGTTCAGATCCAGCGTACGCAGCAGTTCGCGCACGGCCTCGGCGCCCATCAGGGCGTCGAAATCGTCACCGAACTCCTCGACCTTGGCCAGGTAGTCGTCCTCGGTCAGCAGCTGACCGCGGGTCAGCGGGGTCAGTCCCGGCTCGACCACCACGAAGGCTTCGAAGTACAGCACGCGCTCGATATCGCGCAGGGTCATGTCGAGCACCATGCCGAGACGGCTCGGCAGGCTCTTCAGGAACCAGATGTGCGCGACCGGGCTGGCCAGCTCGATGTGGCCCATGCGCTCGCGGCGCACTTTGGACAGCGTCACTTCGACGCCGCATTTTTCGCAGATGACACCACGATGCTTGAGGCGCTTGTACTTGCCGCACAGGCACTCGTAGTCCTTCACCGGGCCGAAGATCTTGGCGCAGAACAGGCCATCGCGCTCCGGCTTGAAGGTACGGTAGTTGATGGTCTCCGGCTTCTTTACTTCGCCGTAGGACCACGAACGAATCTTGTCGGGCGAGGCGAGGCCGACGGTAATCGCGTCGAACTCTTCCTCTTGCGGCAGGGTTTGCTTGAACAGATCAGCGAGCATGCCTTTCATTATTCACTCCATCCGGGTTGGCAGTGGGCTTTCACCCGGTTCAGTACGTATCCAGATCGATATCGATCGCAAGCGAGCGGATTTCCTTCACCAACACGTTGAAGGACTCCGGCATGCCTGCATCGATCTTGTGCTCACCCTTCACGATGTTCTCGTAGACCTTGGTACGGCCCGTCACGTCGTCGGACTTCACGGTCAGCATTTCCTGCAGCGTGTAGGCAGCGCCGTAGGCTTCCAGCGCCCAGACTTCCATCTCGCCGAAGCGCTGGCCACCGAACTGCGCCTTGCCGCCCAGCGGCTGCTGGGTAACGAGCGAGTACGGACCGGTCGAACGCGCGTGCATCTTGTCGTCGACCAGGTGATGCAGTTTGAGCACGTGCTTGTAGCCGACGGTGACCTTACGGTCGAAGGCGTCACCGGTGCGGCCGTCATACAGCGTGACCTGACCGCTGGAGTCGAGCCCTGCAAGTTCGAACATCTTCTCGAGTTCCATCTCCTTGGCACCATCGAACACCGGCGTGGCAAACGGCACGCCTTTGCGCAGGTTGGACGCCAGCTCAACGATCTCGCCGTCATCGAAGGACTTCAGATCTTCGCTGCTGCCGGTGGTGTTGTAGATCTCGTGGAGCAGCCCACGGATCTCCTTGACCTTGGCATTCGCCTGCAGCATGCCGTCGATCTTCTGACCCAAGGCCTTGGCAGCACGGCCCAGGTGGGTTTCGAGGATCTGACCGATGTTCATCCGCGAAGGCACACCCAGCGGGTTCAGCGCGATGTCGACCGGCGTACCGTCATCCATGTACGGCATGTCTTCCACCGGCACGATGCGCGAAACCACGCCCTTGTTACCGTGACGGCCGGCCATCTTGTCACCCGGCTGCAGACGACGCTTCACCGCAAGGTGAACCTTGACCATCTTCTGTACGCCCGGCGGCAGTTCGTCGCCCTGCGTGAGCTTCTTCTTCTTCAGCTCGAAGGCTGCGTCGAAGTCCTTGCGGGTCTTCTCGAGACCGTCACGCACGGCTTCCAGCTGGGTGGCCAGCTCTTCGTCTGCCATGCGGATGTCGAACCAGTTGTACGGCTCGATATCGTCCAGGTAGGCCTCGGTGACCGCAGCGCCCTTGGCCAGCTTCTTCGGGCCGCCATTGACTTTCTGACCCACGATCATGCGGCGGATACGAGCAAACGCGTCACGTTCGACGATACGCATCTGGTCGGCGAGGTCGGTCTTGAAGCCACGCAGCATGTCGTCGATGATCGACTGGGCGCGCTTGTCGCGCTCGATGCCTTCACGCGTGAAGATCTGCACGTCGATGACGGTACCGACCATGCCGGACGGCACACGCAGCGAGGTGTCCTTCACGTCGGAAGCCTTCTCGCCGAAGATCGCGCGCAGCAGCTTCTCTTCCGGCGTCAGCTGGGTCTCGCCCTTGGGCGTGACCTTGCCGACCAGCACGTCACCGGCCTCGACTTCGGCACCGATGTAGACAATGCCGGACTCGTCCAGACGGCCCATTTGCGCTTCGCCCAGCGAGGCGATGTCACGCGTGATCTCTTCAGGTCCGAGCTTGGTGTCGCGGGCAACGACCGTCAGTTCCTCGATGTGGATCGAGGTGAAGCGGTCATCGGCAACCACACGCTCGGAGATCAGGATCGAGTCTTCGAAGTTGTAGCCGTTCCACGGCATGAACGCGACCAGCATGTTCTGGCCGAGCGCGAGCTCGCCGAGGTCGGTCGAAGCACCGTCAGCGATCACGTCACCCTTGGCCAGCACGTCGCCGACCTTCACGATCGGGCGCTGGTTGATGTTGGTGTTCTGGTTCGAACGCGTGTACTTGATCAGGTTGTAGATATCGACACCAACCTCACCCGCGAGCGTTTCCTTGTCGTGCACACGCACCACGATACGGTTGGCATCGACATAGTCGACCACACCGCCACGCAGGGCCTGCACCGCCGTACCGGAGTCGACCGCAACCGTGCGCTCCATGCCGGTACCGACCAGGCACTTCTCGGGACGCAGGCAAGGCACCGCCTGACGCTGCATGTTGGCGCCCATCAGTGCGCGGTTGGCGTCATCGTGCTCAAGGAACGGGATCAGCGAGGCCGCGACGGACACGATCTGACCCGGCGCGATGTCCATGTACTGGACCTGCTCGACGTTGGACAGCGTGAACTCGCCCTTGTGGCGGCACGACACCAGATCGCCGGTCAGTTCGCCCTTGTCGCTCACCTCGGCGTTGGCCTGGGCGATGACGTAGTGACCCTCTTCGATGGCCGACAGGTAATCCACCTGATCAGTCACCTTGCCGTCGGTTACCTTGCGGTACGGCGTCTCGAGGAAGCCGTAGCGGTTGGTACGCGCATACACGGCCAAGGAGTTGATCAGGCCGATGTTCGGGCCTTCCGGCGTTTCGATCGGGCACACACGACCGTAGTGGGTCGGGTGCACGTCGCGCACTTCAAAGCCGGCGCGTTCGCGCGTCAGACCGCCCGGGCCGAGGGCCGAGACACGACGCTTGTGCGTGATCTCGGACAGCGGGTTGGTCTGGTCCATGAACTGCGACAGCTGGCTGGAACCGAAGAACTCCTTGATCGCGGCCGAAATCGGCTTGGCGTTGATCAGGTCGTGCGGCATCAGGTTGTCGCTCTCGGCCTGGCCGAGGCGTTCCTTGACGGCACGCTCTACACGCACGAGACCGGCGCGGAACTGGTTCTCGGCCAGTTCGCCGACCGAACGCACGCGGCGGTTGCCGAGGTGGTCGATATCGTCAATCTCGCCGCGGCCGTTGCGCAGTTCGAGCAGGATGCCGATGACGGCCAGGATGTCCTGGTTCGACAGCACGCCCGGACCGACTTCTTCCTGCTTGCCGATGCGCTCGTAGAAACGCTTGACCCAGGCCGGAGCGCGATCGTCGATGGCTTCCGGGTAGGCGCGCCGGTTGAACTTCATGCGGCCGACGGACGACAGGTCGTAGCGCTCTTCGTTGAAGAACAGGCCGTGGAACAACGCCTCGACAGCGTCTTCGGTGGGCGGCTCGCCCGGACGCATCATGCGGTAGATCGCAACGCGAGCGGCCCACTGGTCGGTGGTGTCGTCGATGCGCAGCGTGGAGGAGATGTAGCCACCGCGGTCGAGGTCGTTCACGTACAGGGTCTGCAGCTCGGTGATGCCACCGGCGCGAATCTTCTCGACCAGCTCTTCGGTGATCTCGTCGTTGGCCTTGGCCAGGACTTCACCGGTTTCCTTGTCGGCGAGGTTGGTCGCCAGCACGCGGCCCAGCAGGAACTCGTCCGGCACCAGCATCGTCTTGACGCCAGCCTTCTCAAGCTCGCGGATATGGCGGGCGGTGATGCGTTTCTCGCGCTCGACAATCACCGTACCGTCCGGCGCGGTGATGTCGAAACGCGCGACTTCGCCACGCAGGCGCTCAGGCACCAGCGTGAAACGAACGCCGTCCGCTTCGATGCGGAAATCGTCGAAATCGTGGAAGGAGGCTAGGATTTCCTCGGTGCTCATGCCGATCGAGCGCAGCAGGATCGACACCGGCATCTTGCGGCGACGGTCAACGCGGAAGAACAGGCAGTCCTTCGGGTCGAACTCGAAGTCCAGCCACGAACCGCGGTAGGGGATCACGCGGGCCGAGAACAGCAGTTTGCCGGAAGAGTGCGTTTTGCCACGGTCGTGATCAAAGAACACGCCCGGCGAACGGTGCAGCTGCGACACGATGACGCGCTCGGTACCGTTGATGACGAAGGAACCGGTGGTGGTCATGAGCGGAATCTCGCCCATGTACACTTCCTGTTCTTTCACTTCCTTGATGGTTTCCTTCGGAGCGTCACGGTCCATGATGACCAGACGCACACGGGCGCGCAGCGGCGCAGCAAACGTCAAGCCGCGCTGCTGGCATTCCTTGACGTCAAACGGCGGCTCGCCGAGGTTGTACTGGACGAATTCCAGTCGGGCGTTGCCGCTGTGGCTGGAGATCGGGAAGATCGACGTGAAGGCCGCCTGCAAGCCGTCGTTGATACGACGGTCGACCGGGATTTCGGCCTGCAGGAAGGACACGAAGGAGTCAATCTGCGTGGCCAGCAGAAACGGGACGTCCCGCTCGGAAGTGCGCTTTGCAAAACTTTTGCGGATGCGCTTCTTTTCGGTATAGGAATACGCCATGGGGGCTCCGGGTAGAGATCAGACGTCAAACAGCAGAACAAAGCGTCGGCATGCACAGCCAAACCGCATCGCACGCTTTGTTGTGCCATCTGGCAAGCAGAAAGCACGAAAGGGCTGGCGCCCCTGAAAGGTCGCCAGCCCCGCGAAAAGGCACGAGATTACTTGATCTCGACCTTGGCGCCAGCTTCTTCGAGTTGCTTCTTCAGCGCCTCGGCGTCAGCCTTCGAAACACCTTCCTTGACGGCCTTCGGAGCGCCATCAACCAGGTCCTTGGCTTCTTTCAGGCCCAGACCGGTAGCAGCGCGCACGACCTTGATGGCCTCAACTTTCTTCTCGCCAGCAGCCACGAGAACAACGTCGAACTCGGTCTTCTCTTCGGCAGCAGCAGCAGCCTCACCACCACCGGCAGCCGGGGCGGCAACGGCGACAGCGGCAGCAGCCGATACGCCGAACTTCTCTTCCATGTCCTTGATGAGCTGGGACAGCTCGAGGACGGACATGTTGCCAATCGCTTCCAGAATATCGTCTTTGGACACAGCCATTTTTCTACTCCTGAATCAGTCGTTTGCCCCGTTACAGGGCGATTACGTGGAAATTACGCAGTCTCTTTCGAATCGCGCAGGGCAGCCACGGTGCGCACAAACTTGCCCGGAACCTCGTTGAGGGTCTGAACAAACTTCACCACCGGAGCCTGCATCGTCCCGAGCAGCTTCGCCAGAAGCTCCTCGCGGCTCGGCATCGACGCCAGCGCCTTGACGCCGTCGGCGTCCATGACGTAGTTCGGCATCGCGCCGCCCTTGATCACCAGCTTGTCGTTGGTCTTGGCGAACTCTTGCAGGACTTTGGCGGAGGCCACCGGATCTGCGGAAATACCGTAGATCAGCGGACCGACCAGCTGCGAGGTCAGACCTTCGAACGGCGTGCCATCAACGGCACGGCGCACAAGCGTGTTTTTCAGGACGCGCAGGTAGACGCCCGACTCACGCGCTTTCGCACGCAAGGCGGTGATCTGCCCGACTTCGAGACCACGGTACTCAGCGACAATCACGGCCTGAGCGTTCGCAACTTCTGCGGACACTTCGGCGACAACTGCCTTCTTGTCATCAAGATTGAGACCCAAGGCCATCTCCCTTTTGAAACATCCGCCCGCCCCGGAAAACCGGCACGGACAACCACGGCGACCGTATTCAGAAGACTGGTCTGCCACCTTGCGGCAGCACAACCGGAATCCTGCTTCGGGATACGCCATCTGCGTTGGGCCCGAGGAAACCTCGCGGATTAAGACAAAGCGCCAAACCTGCCGGACACCCTGCCCCCAACGGTCTTTGACAACCTGTCGCCCGAAGGCGACAGCCCAAAGTCATCGGACGGCTGGAGCCGTCCGGATACAAACTCAAGCGGCGTTGACCGTCGACGGATCGACTTTCACGCCTGCACCCATGGTGCTCGACACTGCAATCTTGCGCAGATAGATACCCTTGGAGGCGGCCGGCTTGGCCTTCACCAGTGCATCCACCAGGGCGCCGACGTTCTTCTGCAGCGCTTCAACCGAGAACGAAGCACGACCGACGGTGGCGTGCACGATGCCAGCCTTGTCGGTACGGTACTGAACCTGACCGGCCTTGGCGTTCTTGACCGCAGTCTCGACGTCCATGGTGACGGTGCCAACCTTCGGGTTCGGCATCAGGCCGCGCGGGCCGAGCACCTGACCGAGCTGACCGACCACACGCATGGCGTCCGGGGTGGCGATACACAGATCGAAATCGATGTTGCCAGCCTTGACAGCGGCAGCCAGGTCGTCAAAACCGACGACGTCAGCGCCGGCGGCCTTGGCGGCCTCGGCCTTGTCGCCCTGGGCGAACACGGCCACACGCACGCTCTTGCCGGTACCGGACGGCAGTACCACCGAACCACGCACCAGCTGGTCGGATTTACGGGCATCGATACCGAGGTTGATCGAGATGTCGATCGACTCGTCAAACTTGGCGGTTGCGCAGTCCTTGACCAGACCGAGCGCATCGCTCACGGCGTAGGTGCGGTTGCGGTCAACCTTGGCGCGCAGCGCCTGAACGCGTTTGGAAAGCTTTGCCATGATCAGAGACCCTCCACCGTGATGCCCATGCTGCGGGCGGAACCGGCGATGGTGCGCACAGCGGCGTCCATATCGGCAGCGGTCAGATCCTTCATCTTGGTCGTGGCAATTTCTTCGACCTGAGCGCGGGTCAGCGAACCGATCTTGTCGGTGTGCGGACGCGGCGAGCCCTTGGCGACCTTGGCAGCCTTCTTGATCAGGACTGACGCCGGCGGCGTCTTCATGATGAAGGTGAAGCTCTTGTCGGCGAACGCGGTGATGACCACCGGGATCGGCAGGCCGGGCTCAAGACCTTGAGTCTGCGCGTTGAATGCCTTGCAGAACTCCATGATGTTCAGACCGCGCTGACCCAGCGCAGGACCGATCGGGGGACTGGGGTTGGCCTTGCCGGCCGGCACCTGCAGCTTGATGTAGCCAATGATTTTCTTTGCCATGGCGGCAATCTCCTTGTGTGAGTACTAGCGCGCCAGCCGCAGCCGGCGCTCCTCGTCTGCCCGAAAACAGGCAATGGGCACCCTCACGGGCGCCCGCTCGCTCAGGTCTTCTCGACCTGGGCGAAATCCAGTTCCACCGGGGTCGCACGACCGAAAATGGTCACCGACACGCGCAGCTTGCTCTTTTCGTAATTGACGTCTTCCACGTTGCCGTGGAAGTCGGTGAAGGGACCATCCTTGACCCGCACCACCTCGCCAGCCTCCCACAACACCTTGGGACGCGGCTTGTCGACCCCTTCCTGCATCTGGGTCATGATCTTCTCGACCTCCTTCTCGGAGATCGGACTCGGCTTGTTGGCGGTACCGCCAATGAAGCCCGTCACTTTCGGCGTGGATTTGACCAGATGCCAGGAGTCATCGTTCATGTCCATTTCAACCAGCACGTAGCCGGGAAAGAACTTGCGCTTGGAGATGCTCTTCTGGCCGCCTTTCATTTCGACGACTTCTTCAACCGGCACCAGAATCTGGCCGAAATGCTCCTGCATGCCGGTGCGATTGATCCGCTCGATCAGTGCCTGCTGCACCGAGTTCTCAAAACCCGAGTACGCATGCACGACATACCAGCGCTTGGTCATATTCACTTCCATCCCAGAACGAGATCGTACATGACCCACTCCAGGCCCTTGTCCGTCAGCCACAGGAAGATCGCCACCACCACCACGAAGGCGAACACCATACCGGTCGACTGCACGGTTTCCTTGCGCGTCGGCCAGACGACCTTGCGGGCCTCATTGATCGATTCGCGCGCAAAACCGAAAAAGCGACGACCCGGGGCCGAAGTCCATGCCACCGCCACGCCGGCGATCACACCACCGAAGACGCACAGCACACGGACAACGAGGGCCTGCTCCGCAAAGGCGTAGAAGCCGGCAATGCCGGCCGCAACCAGGGCCAGTGCCAGCAGGAGCTTGATCTTATCGGCCATCAGGATCTCGTATTACGGAAAAGCATTGGCAGGGGCAGAGGGAATCGAACCCCCAACCTTCGGTTTTGGAGACCGACGCTCTGCCAGTTGAGCTATACCCCTGCGACAGAGACTACAAAGCGCTCCCTCGCGGGAGCGCCTTTGATCGATCGGTTACCCGAGCGATTATTCGATGACTTTGGCCACGACACCGGCGCCGACGGTACGACCGCCTTCGCGAATGGCGAAACGCAGACCTTCTTCCATGGCGATCGGGGCGATCAGCTTCACCGTGATCGACACGTTGTCACCCGGCATCACCATCTCGGTGCCTTCGGGCAGCGTGATCGAACCGGTCACGTCCGTCGTACGGAAGTAGAACTGCGGGCGGTAGTTGGCGAAGAACGGGGTGTGACGACCACCCTCTTCCTTGCTCAGCACGTAGATCTCGCCCGTGAAGTGGGTGTGCGGGGTGATGGAACCCGGCTTGCACAGCACTTGACCACGTTCGACTTCTTCACGCTTGGTGCCGCGCAGCAGCACGCCGACGTTGTCGCCAGCCTGACCCTGGTCGAGCAGCTTGCGGAACATCTCGACGCCCGTGCAGGTGGTCTTCTGGGTGGCTTTGATGCCGACGATCTCGATTTCTTCGCCGACTTTGACGATGCCACGCTCGACACGACCGGTCACGACGGTGCCGCGGCCGGAGATGGAGAACACGTCTTCGATCGGCAGCAGGAACGGGCGGTCAATGGCGCGCTCCGGGGTCGGGATGTAGCTGTCGAGCGCTGCAGCCAGTTCGAAAATGGCCGGCTCGCCGATCGGCGACTGGTCGCCTTCGAGCGCTTTCAGGGCCGAACCCTTGACGATGGGGATGTCGTCGCCCGGGAAGTCGTACTTGGACAGAAGTTCGCGAACTTCCATTTCGACGAGCTCGAGCAGCTCTTCGTCGTCGACCATGTCGCACTTGTTCAGGAACACGATGATGTACGGCACACCGACCTGACGGGCCAGCAGGATGTGCTCGCGGGTCTGGGGCATCGGGCCGTCAGCGGCCGAGCACACCAGGATCGCGCCGTCCATCTGCGCAGCACCGGTAATCATGTTCTTGACGTAGTCAGCGTGACCCGGGCAGTCAACGTGTGCGTAGTGACGCGACTCGGTCTCGTACTCAACGTGTGCGGTGTTGATCGTGATACCACGTGCCTTCTCTTCCGGCGCGCTGTCGATCGACGCGTAATCCTTCGCTTCACCGCCGAACTTCTTCGACAGAATCGTCGTGATCGCAGCCGTCAGCGTCGTCTTGCCATGGTCAACGTGGCCAATCGTGCCTACGTTCACGTGCGGCTTCGTACGTTCAAACTTGCCCTTAGCCATGTCAACACCTCATGTACAAAATTCAGAATTAGCGGACCAACGCCGTGGCGATCCGACCGGATCGATAAAACCGTGGTGCCCTTGACGTGGATTGAACACGTGGCCTCTCCCTTACCAAGGGAGTGCTCTACCACTGAGCTACAAGGGCTCACTACTACCTAAACCAATAACGCCCGTTTGGAGCGGGTGAAGGGAATCGAACCCTCGTCGTAAGCTTGGAAGGCTTCTGCTCTACCATTGAGCTACACCCGCACACGACGCGGAAATCCGCATCACCTTGCGCCGAAAGCATCGCTGCCGGCAGCGCCAGAATCTGGTGGAGGGGGAAGGATTCGAACCTTCGAAGGCTGAGCCGTCAGATTTACAGTCTGATCCCGTTGACCGCTTGGGTACCCCTCCGGGCGACAAGCCGCGCACTATAGTGCCTCTCTGAAGCAATGTCAAACCCGAACCGACTTGTCGTTTATCCGCGCCGGACGCCCTTCTGCTAAGGTCTGCAGCTTCGCCCGCACAGCATCGCCAATGCCCTCTCCAACACGTGCCCACCGCCCCCTTCCGAGCTGGCTTGCAGCGCTGCTCGCACAGCTTGGCGGCACCTTGCTGGCATTCGCACTGGCGCGCAGCGGGGTGCTTGGCACACCCGCAGCCCTCGTCTTTGCACAGGCCGTTACGGCAGCCCTGCTATCCCTTCTAATGAAACGCGAGCGTTGGTGGGTGGGCATTCATCTGTGCTTCATGCCCCTGTTGCTCACCGTACTGTCGGCCAATATCGACCCGCTCTGGTATCTGGCGGTTTTCATATTGCTGCTCCTGGTCTTCTGGGGGACGCTCGGCACGCGTGTGCCGCTCTACCTCTCGGGCGGGGACGCCGTGGAAGCCGTCGACACGCTTCTGCCAACCGGGCGGTCATTGCAGGTACTCGACATCGGCTGCGGCACAGGGGCGATGCTGGTGCCGCTGGCACGCCGCCATCCGGAACACCGCTTCACGGGCATCGAAGCGGCTCCGCTGCCGTGGCTGATCGCGCGGATTGCCGCACGCCACTGCAGCAACCTGCACATCGAGCGAGGCGACTTCTTCGCCCACGACTGGAGCGCCTACGATGTGGTGTACGCCTTCCTGTCAACGCATCCGATGGCACGGGTCGAAGACAAGGCCCGCAATGAGTTCGGACCTCAGTCCCTGTTGATCAGCAAGGACTTCGTTGCACCGGGCCTGGTGGCCGAGCGGACTCTGGAACTCCCGTCCGGCGCCAGACTGTATTGCTACCGCCCCGGCGCGACCGCCGGCAGAACAGATTAACGGGACAATTCCACCGTTTTTCCGCAAATCGCCCGGCATCGCGCTCGGGATAATGCGCTGCATGGAGAACTGCATGCAGACAAAGGGGCAGCATGGCTGAAATCATCTGCGTCATCGGCAACAAGGGCGGCACCGGCAAGACCTCGATCTCGCACATGCTGTGCCAGGGGCTGGGCTTGCTGGACCAGCGCGCTGCCTGCGTACTGACCGACACCACGCGCGAACCACTCAATCCGGCCGGGCGGCGTTACGTCACCGCCGACGCCCGCACGCGCGAGTCGCTGACCAAGGTCGTCGACAAGCTGCGCACGCTGGAAAACTGGATCGGGGTCATCGACGGCGGCGGCAACCGCACCGAGATGGATCGCAAGCTGTATGCGATGTCGGACATCGTGCTGCTGCCGTTCCGCGAGTCGCACGAGGACATCCGCACGGTGGTGCGCGACCTGGAGATGCTCCCGCGCGCCTATGCCGTACCGTCGCAGTGGCCCACCAACGCCTGGCAACGCGAAGCGGCGGACCGCAACGTGCGCACGCTGATGCGCCCCTACCGCCACCGCATCCTGAACCCGGTCAACGCCCTGTCGGCCAGCAAACTGCTGCTGCAGAAAGACATCCCGGAACAGTTGCCGACAGCGCTGGCAAACGCATGCCGTGCGCTGGCGCGTCAGGTGCTGGAGGTACTGGAAATCGACGTACCGGACAGCGCCGGCTCACAACTGGCCGCCGTCAGCGAGCAGGACCGCATTGCTGCCGACGAAATGCCGTTGCGCATCGGCAACCGGCGCTGATCAGGCCCGCGCCGTGGAGCGCGACAAGGCCACCAGCGCCTGAGCGCGGTTGCGCACATTCATGGCACGAAAGATGGCCGACATGTGCACCTTCACCGTGCCCTCCGACAGCCCCAACAGATCGGCGATCTCGCGGTTGGTCTTGCCCTGGCCGAGCAGCTCGGCGACACGCGTCTGCGCCGTGGTCAGCCGGTAGCGCTGCTCCAGCGAACGATTGCCGCGACGCCCTTCATCCGGAGCATCCTGCGGCATGAAGTACACACCGCCATCCAGCACCGTTCGCACTGCCAGACGCAGCTCATCGCCCGAGCTGCTTTTGGACACGAAACCCGAAGCCCCGACCTTCATCGCCCGACGCAGCGTGGCGGCATCATCCAGCGCCGACACGACAATGGTCGGCATGTCCGGGTAGCGCTTGGCCAGCACCCCGAGCAGGGAAAAGCCGGACATATCCGGCAGCATCAGGTCGATCACGGCGAGATCCCAGTCGCTGCTCTCCGCGAGCAACTCCAGCGCCTCTTCCGAACCACGCGCCTCGACGCACAGCAACCCGGCCTCGAGACGGTTGAGCGTCTGCGCCATGGCTTCCCTGACGAGCGCGTGATCCTCGACGATCAGAACCCTGGTCACCTTGGTCTCTCTCCTGCGGATTGGCGTGCACCAAAATGTGGCAAGCATAGCACCCCGGTGCCGGCATACGCGTCGCAGACTGCGCCGAAACATTGCACAATCGGCGCATCACGCGGCCCGGGCGCCGCAACGGAGAACCGGACATGACGATCAACTGGGGCGTGCGGGCACGCGTGCTGCTCGTGGCAGTGCTGCCGATGCTGGTGGTCGCCCTGCTGCTGACGGTGTTCTACACCAGCTCCCGGCTGGCCGACATCGAAGAAGCCCACATCGCCCGCGGCAAGGCCTACGCCCGCCAACTCGTCGCCGCCAGCGAGTACGCCGTGTTCTCGGGCAACCACGACGCGTTGCAGAAGCTCACCGAGGCCAGCCTCGCCGAGGAAGGCATGACCGGCGTGATGATCATCGACCTGTTCGGTGAGACGCTTGCCCGCAGCGGCCGCCTGGACGCAACCCTGCCCGCCGAACAGGACTTGCGGCCCGAGTCGACCTACCTCGGCAACGCATTGACGATGCGCGTCATCGAACCGATCTACGCCAGCCAGGCCTCGCTCGGCATCGAGTTCAACGACGACGCTTTTCGCGCCGACACCAATGTGGTCACCCCGATTCTCGGCAACGTCATCGTCGACCTCGGTCGCGACGCCGTCGAGGCCAAGCGGCGCGACCTGCTGCGCACCGGCATGCTGACCGTGTTCGCGGCCCTGCTCGGCACGCTGGTACTGGCCACTTCAATGAGCCGAGGCGTATCCGGCCCGATCCGCCGCATCGCCGCCGCCGTCTCGCGCATCGGCAAGGGACAGTTCGACGAGCGCGTGCCGCTGGTCGGCGGGGGAAGTCTGCTCATGCTCGCCGAAGGCGTGAACCAGATGGCCGCCGAACTGGCCGGCATGCATGCGCAGATGAGCGCGCGCATCAACGAAGCAACCGCCGAACTGCGTACCCGCAAGGATGAAGCCGAAAGCGCCAACACCGCCAAATCACGCTTTCTGGCAGCCGCCAGCCATGACCTGCGTCAGCCCATGCACGCCCTGGGGCTGTTCATCTCGGAACTGTCGCAGTGCCGCCTCGACGCCCCCGCCCGGCGCCTGCTGTCCAAAGTCTCAGCCTCCGCCGAGGCCATGGAAGACCTGCTCGACAGCCTGCTCGACATCTCGCGGCTCGACGCAGGCGTGCTCGAACCCAATGTACGCGCGTTCCCGCTGCAGCCCATTCTCGAACGCATTGCAGCCACCCAGCGCAGTGCAGCGATCGAGAACCGGGTGCATCTGCGCATCCGCCCCACCTGGGCCTGGTGTGTCAGCGATCCGGTGCTGTTCGAGCGTGTGCTGGGCAACCTCGTCAGCAATGCCGTGCGTTACTCACCGGGCGGCCGGGTGCTGGTCGTGTGCCGCCAGCGCGGTCAGCGCTGGCGCATCGAGGTGCGCGACAACGGCATCGGCATCCCGCAACAGGCGCAGGAGAGCATCTTCCAGGAATTCGTTCAGCTGCAGAACCCGGAACGCGCGCGCGACAAGGGCCTCGGCCTGGGGCTGGCCATCGTGCGGCGCCTGACCGACATGCTCGGTCATCCGCTGGAACTGCGTTCGGCGCCGGGGCAAGGATCGGCCTTCGCCGTCACCCTTCCCGCGGGCAAGGTCGAAGACGTGGACACTCGCGAAGAAGAAGCCCGCGAGCCCGGCGATCTGGGCGGCCTGTGCCTCGCCATCATCGACGATGATCCGCTGGTTCTGACGGCCATGGAAAGCCTGCTCGGCTCGTGGGGATGCGACGTTGTCGCAGCAGCCGACCTGCACGGTGCGCTGGAACGCTTCGATGCGCTGGGCAAATCGCCGCAGGCCATCATCAGCGATCATCGACTTGCACGCGGAACCACCGGCACCGAGGTCATTCGCGCGCTGCGCCAGCGTTTCGGCGACGATCTACCCGCAGCGCTGGTCACCGGCGACACCGGCCCCGACGCCCTCGGCATGGCCGAACGCGAAGGCTACCCGGTGCTGCACAAGCCGCTGCGGCCAGCACGACTGCGCGCATTGCTCAACCGTTTCGCGGCACACTGCGACTGAACCGCCAGGAGGTCACGATGAGCGACAAGAACACCGAAGGGCCGGACCCGCTCGAAATGCTTCGCCAGATGTGGAGCGCGGCCGGCGTACCGCTGCCCGGCATGATCGCGCCGACCATGGATATCGACGATCTGGACAAGCGCATCAAGGATCTGCGCACGGTCGAAAACTGGCTGCAGATGAACCTCAACATGCTCCAGGCCACCATTCAGGGGCTGGAAGTGCAGCGCTCGACCATCGCCGCGCTGAAGGCCATGAGCGAACAGGCCGCATCCGGCAAGCCGGCGGGCAGTGAAGCCCCGCCCAACCCGTTCGCGCAGATGTGGCCGTGGAACATGGCTGCACCGGAAGCGCCGAAGCCCCCTACGGAAACGCCAAAGAAAAAGCCCTAAAGCAGCGCCAGCCAGACAGTCAGCGTCGGCATCGCCAACACTGTGGTGGCCGAAATCAGCCATGCCACGCCGGGGCCGTCACCGCCCATGCGCATGGCCAGAATGTAGGCCGAGCTGGCCGTAGGCATGGCCGCGTACAGCACCAGCAGATCGAAGGCGATGCCCTCCAGCCCCACCACACGCCCCAGCCCCCAGGCGATGGCCGGCAGCAGCGCAAGCTTGACGGTCACGATCCACGACGAACCCAGCACATTGCCGCCGGCCGAACCCCAGCGCAGCGCCGCACCCACCGCCAACAGCCCGAGCGCCACCGCGGCGTCGCCCAGTCGCGTCAGGAAAGCATTCGCCGGCTGTGGCAGCTCGCCGCCGGACAGATTGAAGGCCATGCCGGCCAGCGTCGCCAGCACCAGCGGATTGCGCACCAGCTCGCGCACCAGCCCGCCCTGCCCGTGGCGCGCCAGCATACCCACCGCCATGATGTTGGCGAACGGCACCATCATCCCGCACAGCGCACCCATCAACGCCACGCCCTGCGCGCCGTGCAGCTGACCCGCCACGGCAATCGCGATATAGGTATTGAAACGATAGGAGCACTGCAGGCGCGAGGCGAAACTGATGCCCGACAAGCCCATCAACGGCCGCCCGACCAGCCCCAGCACGAAGCCGATGAACATCACGGCCAGACCCGTGGCGACCAGCGGCAGGGTGTTGTCGAGGTCGATGGACACCGACGTCAGCGCGCGGAACAACATCGCCGGGAACAGCACGAAATACACCAGCCGCTCGACGCCGGTCCAGAAACCGGTGTCGGTGATCATCCAGCGGCGCAGCAACACGCCCAGCAGGATCAGGGAGAAGTCAGGAAGAAGCGTCAGCAGACTTTGCATGGGGCGCAAGGATAGCGTTTTGTGCAGCGCAAACCCACCGGGGTCGACCGCAACACGCCGCAGCGTGACAATGCGGCTTCACCCGTTCGCTGGCGAGATGAAGACATGAGCACACGCCCCTTCCGCATCCTCGGCATCCAGCAGATCGCCATCGGCGGCCCGGACAAGCAGCGCCTGGCCAGGCTGTGGGTCGATCTGCTCGGTCTGGAACGCACCGGCAGCTTCGTCAGCGAACGCGAGAACGTCGACGAGGACATCTGCGCCATCGGCCGAGGCCCCATGCGCGTCGAGGTCGACCTGATGCAGCCGCTCGACCCCAACGCCAAACCGGCCGTGCAGGCCACCCCGCTCAACCACGTCGGCCTGTGGGTGGATGACCTGCACGCGGCCGTCGAATGGCTCAGCACCCAGGGCCTGCGCTTCGCCCCCGGTGGCATCCGCACCGGGGCTGCCGGCCACGACATCGTGTTCGTGCACCCCAAGGCCAATGATGAATTCCCGATCGGCGGCGAAGGTGTGCTGATCGAACTGGTGCAGGCCCCGCCCGACGTCATCGACGCCTACGCCACGCTGGCCGCACATTCACGGCCGCTGGGCGAGACGCTGTAGGCGAGCGCAGACCAAAAAAAAGCCCGCCATCGGCGGGCTTTTTCCTTCGGCAGCTCGGTCAGCTCACGGCCGCGAGCTTGTGCTCACGCATCGCCGCGTACTCGTCCTGCCAGAACCACTTTTCCTCGAAAGCGGGCTGCAGGCCATCGAGCCAGGTGGCGTGTTCGTCGTATTTCGCGAAGAACGGGCGCTGCACCCAGTCCGGGTTGCGCGCCTGGATGAAACGCAGCACAAAAACCTTCTCGCCGGCAATCTCGGCCACGCCCTGGATTTCGACCTTGCCGGGGCTGGCACTCATGCTCGGACCACGCGCAGTACGCGACAGGCCGGACACATGCTGCATGGCTTCGCGATAGATCTGCCAAGCACGCACCAGTGGCACCTCGAAGTAGGCGCTGGCGCCGGTATCGCGCTCGACGAACAGGTAGTACGGCACGATGCCGAGCTTGACCTGGGTCTTCCACATGCGCGCCCACACGGCCGGGTCGTCGTTGATGTGCGCAATCAGCGGCCCCTGCGCGCGGATTACCGCGCCGGTCGAGCGGATGCGGCGGATTGCCGCCTGCGCAGCCTCCGGCTCCAGCTCCTTCCAGTGGTTGTAGTGCGCCATGATGGCGACCTGCTTGCCGGCCTCGACCAGACGCTCGAGCAGGCGGATCAGGTCATCTGCGTCCGGCGCACCAAGGAAGCGGTGCGGCCAGAAGGTCAGCGCCTTGGTGCCGATGCGCACGGTCTGGATGTGATCGAACTCGGGCTGCAGCAAGGGCTCGAGGTAGCCCGCGAGGTTCGAGGTCTTCATCACCATCGGGTCACCGCCGGTGATCAGCACGTCGCTCACTTCCGGATGGGCGCGCAGGTAGTCGTGCAGCTGCGAGGCCTCGGAACTGGCGATGCGCAGCTCCTTGTCGCCGACGAACTGCGCCCAGCGGAAACAGAAGCTGCAATAGCTGTGACAGGTCTGCCCCTGGCTCGGGAAGAACAGCACCGTCTCGCGGTACTTGTGCTGCAGGCCGTCAAGGCGGTTGCCGTCGGCATCCAGCGGCATGTTCATGGCCATCTGATCGGCCGGGTGCGGGTTCAGCTCGTGCCGCACCGCATCAATGGCGGCATTCAGCTCGGCCTTGTCAGCGCCGGCGCGCAGCAGATCGGCGATACGCGCGTAGTGCGCCTCCGACAGCATTCCGCGTTGCGGGAAGACGAGCTGGTAAATCGGGTCGGCCGGGATGTTGCTCCAGTCGATCAGTTCGTCGATGACGTACTGGTTCACGCGGAACGGCAGCACCGACGAGACCACCTTCATCTCGAAGCGCTGCGCTTCGGTCAGGCTCTGCAGCGGCGCGATGCGATCCAGATCGCGCTGCGTGAAGACCTTGAAGGGTACGGTTTCCTGAAAGCCGCTGGGCGGCGGTGCGACGCGTCGCACCAGGGGCGAGACCACGGCGGTCATAGGTAACTCTCCTTTCATTGCGCCGTCCCTTGGTCCTCTCCACCGCAACCGCGGCAGGGATGGACAACAATAAGAAGGGACGAACGGCGGCTACTGCACGGATGGCGACCCTGCGGCGGGTCGGGCAGCAACACTGCGTGAAGCCGGCAAAAGTGCCGGAACGCGTCAACGGGAGACGGATGGTATGCGATGAATAATGTTTGCGCAAATCGTATGTAGCGCAATGAAAAGGCCTTGCCCGATGCCATCCGGGCAAGGCCTTGAGGCTTGCGGCAATGCGGCGCGTGTCAGTCGAATTCGATGATCAGGTCGTCCACCGCCAGGCTCGCACCGGCCTGCGCATGGATGCGTCTCACACGGCCGTCGCGCTCGGCGCGCAGCACGTTTTCCATTTTCATGGCTTCGATCACGGCCACCTTCTCGCCGCTCTTGACCTCCTGCCCCTCGGCCACCAGCACCTCACGCAGCAAGCCCGGCATCGGCGAGAGCACCATGCCCGAGAGGTCCGGCGCCTGCTTGACCGGCATGCGCGCCAGCATGGCCGCCGCACGCGCACTCATCACCATGGCCTCGACCTGCAGGCCGAAGTGGGTGATGACATAGCGCAGGCCGCGACGCTCGACCTGCATGCACACCTCGACGCCATCGATGCGCCCGCAGAACAGCGGATCGCTCAAGCCCCAGCCGGACTCCACGCGCAGGCGGCGCGCCCCTTCGCGCACGATCAGCGCGTCGTCGTCGGGCTCGACCGCAAGCCGGTGCTCATGCACGCCCACCACCACCGACCAGTCCCGCGGCGGCGCGTAGGCCGCGCCATCCATCTGCCCGCTGATGGCGGCGTCGCGCTGCGCACGGCGCCAGTGCGCGAACATGGCCACCGCTGCGAGCAGCAGCGGATCGTCGTGCGGCACTTCGGCGGCATCGAAGCCGTCCGGGTATTCCTCCGCGATGAATCCGGTGTTGAACGCCCCGGAGCCGAAGCGCGGGTGCTGCAGCAGCGCGGCCTGGAACGGGATGTTGGACGAGATACCGCGGATCACGAAGGCGTTGAGCGCATCACGCATGCGGGTGATGGCTTCCGCGCGGTCGCGCCCGTGCACGATCAGCTTGGCAATCATCGAGTCGTAGAACATCGGAATCTCGCCGCCCTCGTACACGCCGGTATCGACGCGCACTGCACCCGGCACCTCCGCCGGCGGGCGGAATTTCACGAGCCGCCCGGTCGAAGGCAGGAAGCCGCGGAACGGGTCTTCGGCGTTGATGCGGCACTCGATGGCCCAGCCGTCCAGACGCACATCGGTCTGACCGAACGACAGTTTCTCGCCCGCCGCGACACGGATCATCTGCTCGACCAGGTCCAGCCCCGTGACGAACTCGGTGACCGGATGCTCGACCTGCAGGCGGGTATTCATTTCCAGAAAATAGAAGGACTTGTCCGCGCCGACGACAAACTCCACCGTACCGGCCGACTGATAGCCCACGGCCTTGGCCAGCGCTACGGCCTGCTCGCCCATGGCTTTACGAGTGGCGGCGTCGAGGAAGGGGCTGGGTGCTTCCTCGATGACCTTCTGGTGACGGCGCTGGATCGAGCATTCGCGCTCGTTCAGATACACCACGTTGCCGTGCGCGTCGCCCAGCACCTGGATCTCGATGTGGCGCGGCTCGACGACGAATTTCTCGATAAACACCCGATCGTCACCAAAGGCATTGGCCGCTTCCGAACGGCACGACGCAAAGCCCTCAGACGCCTCCTCGTCGTTGAAGGCCACGCGCAGGCCCTTGCCTCCACCGCCGGCCGAGGCCTTGATCATCACCGGGTAGCCGATGTCGCGCGCAATCTCGACTGCGCGCTCGGGCGACTCGATGGCGTCATTCCAGCCCGGAATGGTGTTCACGCCGGCCTTGTCCGCCAGCTTCTTGGACGCGATCTTGTCGCCCATCGCGGCAATCGCCGCATGCTTGGGCCCGATGAAGACGATGCCGGCTTCTTCGAGCCGGCGCGCGAACGCCTCGTTCTCCGACAGAAAACCGTAGCCCGGATGCACGGCCTCGGCGCCGGTCTCGCGGCAGGCCTCAATGAGGTTGTCCATCATCAGATACGACTGTTTGGACGGTGCCGGACCGATGCACACGGCCTCATCCGCCAGCTCGACATGCAGCGCAGCGGCGTCGGCCTCGGAATACACGGCGACGGTCGCGATGCCCATGCGGCGCGCGGTCTTGATGACCCGGCAGGCGATTTCGCAGCGGTTTGCGATCAGGATTTTCTTGAACATTCGCCAACCTCAATTCGAAGTGAAGTCTCTGAGCGATCCGGCGCGCGCAGGGCAAGGCGGCGACGCAGGCTGCGACGAGACAGTACGCCAGTACGGCGAGGAGCAGACGAGGAAGCCAACGCCGCCATGCGTGATGCCGGGTCGTTCAGAGAGGCATGTTCCCGTGCTTGCGCCACGGGTTGTCCAACTGTTTGTTCTTCAGCATCGCGAGCGAACGGCACACGCGCTTGCGCGTCTCGTGCGGCATGATCACGTCGTCGATGAAGCCACGGCTACCGGCCACAAAGGGGTTGGCGAAGCGCGCCTTGTATTCCGCCTCGCGCGCCGCGATCTTGTCGGCGTCGTCCTTCTCTCCGCGGAAGATGATCTCGACCGCGCCTTTCGGCCCCATCACCGCGATCTCGGCCGTCGGCCAGGCGAGGTTCACGTCGCCGCGCAGATGCTTGGAGCTCATCACGTCGTAGGCGCCGCCATAGGCCTTGCGCGTGATCACGGTGACCTTGGGCACGGTGCATTCGGCGTAGGCGTACAGCAGCTTGGCGCCGTGCTTGATGATGCCTCCGTATTCCTGCGCGGTGCCGGGCATGAAGCCGGGCACGTCGACGAAAGTCACCACCGGGATGTTGAAGGCATCGCAGAAGCGCACGAAGCGCGCGGCCTTGATCGAACTCTTGATGTCGAGGCAGCCCGCCAGCACCAGCGGCTGGTTGGCGACGATGCCCACCGTCGAACCGCCCATACGCGCCAGACCGATCACGATGTTCCTGGCGTAATCCGGCTGCAGCTCGAAGAAGTCGCCGTCGTCCACGATCTTGGCGATCAGCTCCTTCATGTCGTAGGGCTGGTTGGGGTTGGCCGGCACCAGCGTATCGAGCGACTCGTCGCAGCGATCAGCCGCGTCGGTGAGCGGCATTGTGGGCGGCGCCTCGCGGTTGCTGGCGGGCAGGAAATCGATCAGGCGCCGCGTCATCAGCAGCGCCTCGACATCGTTGTCGAAGGCCAGATCCGCCACGCCGGACTTGCTGGTGTGCGTGCCGGCACCGCCCAGTTCCTCGGCGGTGACTTCCTCGTGCGTGACGGTGCGCACCACCTCCGGTCCGGTCACGAACATGTAGGACGAGTCGCGCACCATGAAGATGAAGTCCGTCATCGCCGGGCTGTACACCGCCCCGCCTGCGCACGGCCCCATGATCAGCGAGATTTGCGGGATCACGCCGGAGGCGAGCACATTGCGCTGGAACACGTCGGCGTAGCCGCCAAGCGAATCCACCCCTTCCTGGATGCGCGCGCCGCCCGAATCGTTGAGCCCGATCACCGGCGCGCCGACCTTCATGGCGTGGTCCATCAGCTTGCAGATTTTCTCGGCGTGGGTCTCGGACAGCGAACCGCCGAACACCGTGAAATCCTGCGAGAACACGAACACCAGCCGACCATTGACGGTGCCGTAGCCGGTCACCACGCCGTCGCCGGGAATGGTCTGGCCCGCCATGCCGAAGTCGGTGCAGCGGTGCTCCTTGAACATGTCCCACTCTTCGAAGCTGCCCTCGTCGAGCAGCAGTTCGATGCGCTCGCGCGCGGTGAGCTTGCCCTTGGTGTGCTGCGCGGCGATACGTGTCGCCCCGCCCCCCTGCCGCGCGCGTTCGCGCTTCTCTTCGAGTTGCCGGATGATTTCCTGCATCTTCCCCTCCCCCGGATCAGATGTTGTCGAGGTGCCCGAGCAATCGGGCCGCCGCGGCAGCCGGTGTGACCTGTCCCTGCTCCACCTCGGCCTGCAGGCCGGGCAGTTCTTCTGCAACGTGCGCATTCGCACGGAAACGCGCGCGCAATTCGTGATCGATGAGTTCCCACATCCAGGCCCCGGCCTGACGGCGGCGGCGGGCGTCGAAGGCGCCGTTGGCGACCATCGTGTCGCGGAACTTCAGTACCGTGTTCCAGAGGGTAGCTATGCCCTCGGCCTTGAGCGCGGAGACCGGAATCACCGGCGGCGTCCACTCGGGGTGGGTGTGGCGCACCATCGAAATCGCGCCCTGCATCTGCGCCTGCGCGCGCCGGGTCGCTAGCGGGTCAATGTCGGCTTTGTTGATGGCCACCAGATCGGCGATCTCGACGATGCCCTTCTTCATGCCCTGCAGGTCGTCGCCGGCATTGGGCAGTTGGAGCAGGCAGAAGATGTCGGTCATGCCGGCCACGGCGATCTCGCTCTGGCCGACGCCGACGGTCTCGACCAGCACCACGTCGAAACCGGCGGCCTCGCACACCAGCATGGCCTCGCGCGTGCGGTGGGCCACGCCGCCCAATGCGCCGGCAGCAGGGCTGGGGCGGATGAAGGCTTCCGTGCGGCGCGACAGCAGTTCCATGCGCGTCTTGTCGCCGAGGATGGAGCCGCCATGCACCGAAGACGATGGATCAACCGCCAGCACCGCGACGCGATGACCCTGTTCGATCAGGTACAGGCCCAGCGCCTCGACGAAGGTGGACTTGCCTACGCCCGGTACGCCGGAGAGCCCGACGCGCAAAGCCTTGCCGGTGTCCGGCAGCAAAGTCTCGACCAGCGCGCGTGCCTGCTCGCGATGGTCGGTTCGGGTCGATTCGACCAGCGTGATGGCTTTCGCCAGCGCGCGGCGCTGACCTGCGCGCACGCCTTCGGCGATTGCCAGGCTGGAGTCGGTCGGGGAAATCACGTTCAGCCTTGGGCCAAGGCCTTGCGGATCTGCTTGAGCACTTCGCGCGCGGCATCCGGAATCGGCGTGCCCGGCCCGAAGATGCCGCTGGCGCCCGCGTCATACAGCATCTGGTAATCCTGCTGCGGGATCACGCCACCGACGAAGACAATAATGTCGTCCGCTTCCTCGGCGCGCAGCGCCTTGACCAGCTCCGGTACCAGCGTGCGGTGCGCGGCCGCCAGCGTGGAGATGCCGACGGCGTGCACGTCGTTCTCGACGGCGTGGCGCGCGGCTTCCTCGGGCGTCTGGAAAAGCGGGCCGATGTCCACGTCGAAGCCCAGATCGGCGAAGGCCGAGGCCACCACCTTGGCGCCGCGGTCGTGGCCGTCCTGGCCGAGCTTGGCGATCATGATGCGCGGCCGGCGGCCGAAGTCGGCCACGAAGGCGTCGATGTCGTTCTGCAGCACCTGCCAGCCCTCCTCGTTCTCGACGACCTTGCCATACACGCCGGACACGGTGTGCGTGTCGGCGCGGTAGCGGCCCCACACCGCCTCCAGCGCATCAGAAATTTCGCCCACCGTGGCACGTGCGCGTACGGCGGCGACCGACAGTTCCAGCAGATTACCCGAGCCGCCTTTGGCGCATTCGGTCAGCGCGGCCAGGGCGCGCTCGACCGCGCCGGTGTCGCGCGTGGCCCGAATCTTCTGCAGTCGCGCAACCTGCGATTCACGCACTGCGTGGTTGTCGATGTCGAGGAAGTCGATTGAATCCTCTTTTTCCAGCTTGTACTTGTTCACGCCGACGATGACGTCCTTGCCCGAATCGATGCGCGCCTGCTTCTCGGCCGCGCACTCCTCGATCTTGAGCTTGGCCCAGCCCGATTCGACGGCCTTGGTCATGCCGCCCATGGCCTCGACTTCCTCGATGATGGCCCAGGCCTGATCGGCCATGTCCTGCGTGAGCTTTTCCATCATGTAGGAACCGGCCCAGGGATCGACCACGTTGGTGATGTGCGTCTCCTCCTGGATCACCAGCTGGGTGTTACGTGCAATGCGCGCCGAGAAGTCGGTCGGCAGCGCGATGGCTTCATCCAGCGCATTGGTATGCAGGCTCTGCGTGCCGCCGAACACCGCGGCCATGGCCTCGATGGTGGTGCGCACGACGTTGTTGTACGGGTCCTGCTCGGTCAGCGACCAGCCCGAGGTCTGGCAGTGCGTGCGCAGCATCAGCGAGCGCGGATTCTTCGGCCCGAACTCCTTCATGATGCGCCACCACAGCAGGCGCGCGGCACGCAGCTTGGCCACTTCCAGATAGAAGTTCATGCCGATGGCGAAGAAGAACGACAGCCGCCCGGCGAAGTCGTCCACGTCCAGCCCGCTACCCAGTGCGGTGCGCACGTACTCGCGCCCGTCGGCCAGCGTGAAGGCCAATTCGAGGGCCTGCGTCGCGCCCGCTTCCTGCATGTGGTAGCCGGAGATCGAGATGGAGTTGAACTTCGGCATGTTGCGCGCGGTGTAGCCGATGATGTCGGCGATGATCTTCATCGACGGCGCGGGCGGGTAGATGTAGGTGTTGCGGACCATGAACTCCTTGAGGATGTCGTTCTGGATGGTCCCCGAAAGCTGGTCCTGCGACACGCCCTGTTCCTCGGCCGCCACCACGTAGCCCGCCAGCACCGGCAGCACACCGCCGTTCATGGTCATCGACACCGACACCTTGTCGAGCGGAATGCCGTCGAACAGGATCTTCATGTCCTCGACCGAATCGATCGCCACGCCGGCCTTGCCCACATCGCCTACCACGCGCGGGTTGTCCGAGTCATAACCACGATGCGTGGCCAGATCGAAAGCCACCGACACACCCTGCCCGCCGGCCGCCAGCGCCTTGCGGTAGAACGCGTTCGACGCCTCCGCCGTGGAGAAGCCGGCGTACTGGCGGATGGTCCACGGCCGCACCGCGTACATGGTCGGCTGCGGCCCGCGCACGAAGGGCTCGAAGCCCGGCAGCGTGTCGGCAAACGGCAGACCCTGCACATCGGCTGCGGTGTACAGCGGCTTGACGCGGATGCCCTCCGGCGTGACCCAGTCGAGCCGGCTGACGTCGCCTTCGGGCGCGTGACGGGAAGCGGCCTTGCTCCAGGCGCCCAGATCGGACGGCGGCACGGGCGGAAAAGCGGATTGCGACATCGTGAACCTCGTGTGGCGATTGCGGCAGACAGCGCCGGCGCGGGGGACGCGCGGGCTTGACTTGCGGACCTGCGGCAAGAATACTGCATCCATAATTATGGATACAAGCGGCGCATTCTCCCGACGAGCCTGCGCCGCTCCCAACCGCTACCGATGAACGCGCCCAATCCCATCGCCCCGCTCGCGCTGTACCAGGAAGTGGCCGAACGCCTGCGCCAGCGCATCTTCGCGCATGAGCTCACGCCCGGCACTTGGGTAGACGAGCAGTCGCTCGCCGAGGAATACGGCATCTCGCGCACGCCACTGCGCGAGGCACTCAAGGTGCTCGCCGCCGAAGGGCTGGTCACGCTCAAGCCGCGCCGCGGCTGCTATGTGAATGAGGTATCGGAAAGCGATCTGGACGAAATCTTCGGTGTCATGTCGCTGCTTGAATCCGAGGCTGCCCGGCTCGCCGCGACCAAGGCCGGCAAGGCCGACCTGACAGCGCTGGAAGCCCTCCACGAAGCGCTCGAAGCCGCTGCAAAGGCGCGCGACATCGACCGCTTCTTCGAAGCCAATCAGGCCTTCCACCGCAAGGTGCAGGACATCGCTGGCAATGGCTGGCTGACGCATGTGGTCGATGACCTGCGCAAGATGATCAAGCTCTCACGCCACCACTCGCTGTTTGGAGACGGGCGACTGGAGCAGTCGCTGGAAGAACACCGCGCCATCGTTGCCGCGCTGCTGGCCGGCAACGCGGAAGCGGCCGGGCGGCTGATGCATGATCACATCCTGAGCGGACGAGCCGCCCTCAAGCGCATCGCCGCAGCCCCCTGAGGGTCAGTCGGCGAACCCTCTGCCAACCGAGGCGGTCACAGTACACGACCCCTCCGAGGAGCGCGCGACCATGAGCCACAAGCACATCAACCTGCTGCGCAGCATCTTTCAGGAACCCGCCCCTGCCAACGTGCACTGGCGCGAAATCGAATCCCTGCTGCGCCACCTCGGCGCCGACATCGAACCTTCACACGGCGCGCGCTTTCGCATCCTGCTCAATGGCCGCGAAGGCTTTCTGCATCACCCGCATCACGGCTCGACCTGCTCCAAGAGCGAAATCCGTCTGCTGCGGGAATACCTCGCGGCCGCCGGCGCAACGCCAGCGGCCGTGGAAGACGGAACCGCCTAGTCGTCCAGCTCGATCTCGGTCGCGACATGGCGACCGTCGCGGTACTCAAAATCGATCTCGACCCGCTGCCCCGCTCGCAGATCCTCGAAACGCTTCAGCCCATCGTCGTAGTCGGTGGTGTTCGAGGTGTGAAAGGTGATGCCCTGGACGGTCAGCGTTCGCGCTGCCACATCAACCCCCTCAATGGTGCCCTCGATGTCATCGGCCCATGCGCTGGCAGCGCTGCTTGCGAGAACGGCGGTCACGGCGGTCCGGATCAGCAGGTTTTTCATGTATTTCTCCACGGTTGTGATGAGGTTGATGGACTTCTGCCATGTCAGGCCAGTCCATTCGTCTATGCTTGAATGGTGATATTCAAAGCATGTCGCGCTTGGCGCGATGGAAGGGAGAGACATGCGCATGAACGACGAAGTTCTGAACATGAGTATCCGGAAGTTTCTGAAAACGGTCGGCGTGAACTCCCAGCTCGCCATCGAGAAAGCTGTGCGCGAAGCCGCGGCAGCCGGCCGTCTGAAGGGGCGCGCGCTGCCTGCGTCGATGACGCTGCACATCGAAGGCCTTGCGCTGGAAGTGCGCTTTGACGACGAGCTGCGGCTGGAATAGACACGCTGCCGTCCGGACCACGTCATGGCCTCGTCACCCGTTTCCGCCCATCGCTGGTGGCCCGTATTGGTGGCGTGTGCCGCAAGTGCGGCCGTCGCCGTGCTCTTTGCCGGCGCATTTGAACTATGGCAACGCCAGTCCCTTGCGCAGTGGGAGTACCGCGTGCAGCGCTCGCTGTCCGAGCTGCGCGCCCAGGTCGAGGCAGAGCTGTACGGCAACCTGCACCTGGGCACCCGCATGGCGGCCATTGTCGACAGCCAGCCCGATCTGGGCGAAGCCGAATTCACCGATTTCGCACAAGACCTGCTGTCTTCCGGACAGCACGCGGTGCGTTACCTCGCCTATGCGCCGGATCACGTCGTGCGTTTCATCTATCCCGCTTCGGGCAATCAGCTGAACATCGGACGCGTCCTGTCGCGCGACTCCCTCTTCGCGTCCGAGGTCGCGGCACTGATCCGGGAGCGACGCACCCGCATCGCCGGCCCATACGAGCCAGTGCCCGGCACCCGCGAACTGATCGTGCAGATTCCACTGCTCACCCACTCCGGCAACGGCAAGAGCACACCGGAGGTCACCGGTCAGGTCGACGCCTCGCTCGATCTGGAGCAGATCTACCGTCGCGCCGAGATCTACCGCTTTGCCGAAATCGTCGACCTGGCCATCCGTATCGACGGCGCCAGCATCCTGTTCGGCCGCGAAGGCGTGTTCAAACAGGAGCCGATCCTCACCGCAATCGAGCTACCTGGCCTGACCCTGGAACTGGCTGCCGTACCGCACGAGGGCTGGCGCGCAGTGGCGCCGGTTCCGGCCTTCGCGGCGCCGCTGGCCATGTTGATGCTGCTTGCGGTGTTTGCCACCAGCTGGCGTGCGACGGCACAGACCGGGCGCCTGCGCATCTCTGAGGCGCGCATGCGCTCGACCGGCAAGCGCCTGTCCACGCTGCTGGAAACAATGCCCAACCTGGTTTCAATCGTCGAACGCGACGGGCATTGCAGCGGCCTGTTCGGAGGGCGTAGCGCAGAGCATTTCCATGTCGACGAGCTGCGCATCGTCGGACGCCGCATCGACGAGATGCTGCCGCCGGGCAAGGCGCGCAAGCTGCTCGCAGCGCGTGACCGCGCCTTGCAGGAAAATTCGCTGCAGACCCTGGAGTTCGACATCACACCCGAAGACGCCCGCAGCTTCGCTGCGGCAGACTGGCCGCAACAAACCCAGTGGTTTCGCGCCACCATTGCACCGCTGCAGGAAGAACACGTCGAGCCGGGCGCAACACTCTGGATTTACGACAACATCACCGAAGCGCGCGTTGCCGAACTGGCCCTGAGGAACTCGCACGACCGGTATCGGCAGCTCAGTTCAGCCGTCCAGCAAGTGGTCTTCGAGACGGATCTGGACGGCCGCATCGGCTTCATCAACCCGGCCTGGGAAAAACTCTCCGGCGGACACGCCGAGGAAGCCATCGGCCATCCATGGATCAGCCTGATCCACCCGGAAGACCGTGACGCCCTGCATGCCGCGTTCATCGACCTGATGACCGGACGGGCCGACCACGTCCAGCGCGACGCGCGGTTGGCCGGGACGGGCAGCGCCCCCCTGTGGGTCAGCGTCTACCTGATGCCGCTCGCCGAGGAGCAGGGCGGACGGGCGCGCGGCGCCATCGGCACACTGTTCGACATCAACGAACGCAAGCTCAACGAAAGCGCGATCCGCCATCAAGCCCTGCATGACGCGCTGACCGGCGTCCCGAACCGGCTGCTGCTGATCGAACGCCTGGAACAGGCCCTGGGCCGACTTCGCCGTCAGGGCTCTCAACTGGCCGTGCTGTATGTAGATCTGGACGATTTCAAACTGGTCAACGACCAGCACGGCCACCTTGCCGGCGACCAGCTTCTGCGCCTGTCGGCCCAACGCCTGCGCGAGCAGGTGCGTGACACCGACACCGTCGCACGCATCGGTGGCGATGAATTCGTCGTGCTGCTCGACGCCATCACCAACCCGGCCGACGTCGACACCATCTCCGCAAAACTCGTCGCCGCCATCAGTCAGCCCTTCGACTTGACCCCGCCCGGCGGCCCGGTCAGCTGCCACATCGGCGCCAGCATCGGCATCGCACTCGCGCCGCGCGACGGCACCACCGTCGACGCCCTGCTGCACCATTCGGACAACCGTCTGTACCGCGCCAAGGCCAGCCGCAAGCGCGCGGGCAGTACTTGAAGCGCTACCCCGCCAGATCGAGCAGGTGGTTGTCCCAGCGTGCGGTAATGATCTGCGCGTCCAGCGACATGCGGCTTGCGTTGTCCGCATCGACGCGGCGCATGCCGCCCAGCCCGCTGCCGACCACGAAACGCCCCACGCCATCCGCTCCCAGCGCGCAGCCGTCGGGCACCTCGAACAAGGCCACGGGTTTGTCCGCGTCCAGGTCATGCAGCAGCGCTACGCCGCCACGCGGGCTGGTCAGCGCCAGGATGGTGCCGCTGGCATCGAAATCCACGCTGCCGACGTAGTTCTTCAGCCGCGACTGCAGATCGAGCTCCAGCGGGCGCAGCGCCTGGCCGGGACGCAGCACGGCCACCAGCGGCACGTCATCGACACGCGCGCCCTCGTACTGCATGCCGACCGCGATGGTGCCGTCGGCGCGCGCCGCCATGTGGCGCAGGCCGAGCCGGCGCAACTCGTGCGGCAGACGATGCAGCGCGTCGATGCGGCCGTCGCGCGCGTCGATCAGCGCCAGCGAGGAATTCATGGAATCCGGGTTGAGCACCACGCCCGGCGCGTCGACATGCGTCAGCAAGCCGCCGTTGGCCACCGCCAGCGTGTCGCCGAGCGCCAGCAACTGGTGCGGGTCGTGCCCGCCGCTGGGGAATTCGCCGACGCGTTGATACGCGCGCGCCGGGTCGTACACACCGATCAGGCCGTTGCCGATTTCCGGCGGCTCGTCCGCAACCAGGGTTTCGGTGGCGAACAACAGCCCGCGCGCGAACACCGCGTGGCCGTTGAAATAGCGCTGCGGCGCGGCGGGCACCTGGTGGCGCAGCGTGCCGCTGGCCGCATCGAGTACCAGCAGGTAGTCGCCGGGCCGGCGTGAGACCACGATGATCTCGCCCCGCGCGGCGGAGAACGCCGCGCCATGGGCACGCGCCGGCAGCGCCCGCTCGAAACGCAGGCTGCCGTCCGCGTCGAAACGCACGGCGTGCGCCTGCCCGGCGGCATCCACATGCGCGCCGAGCCAGCCGTGTGAGGCCTGCCTTGCGAAGCCTGGCAACGCGACCCCGGCCGCCAGCGCTGCGAGCGAGGCCGACAGGAAGTCGCGTCGGCGCATCAGTCGCCGTCCAGCGAATTGAAGCCCAGCGCGATGCCCAGCGCCGGCGCCAGCCGCTGCGCGAACAGCGCCTTGAGCGCGCCCGCTTCACGCGCGAGCTTCTGTACCTTGGCGCGCTCGGCGGGATCAAGCACGGCCTGTGCGAGCGGCAGCGTGATGGACTCAGCCGTGCCACGCGTCTGACGGAAGGCGCGGCGCAGCAGCTTGTCGAGCGCCGCATCACCGGCCACATCACGCACGATGCGCGAGAAACCGCCGGTGTCAGCGCCCCCCAGATACAGGGCCTCGGCGGCAGCCAGATTGGCGCGGATGTTGGCCACGGAGCGGCCACTGCGCGCGGACTCGACGAGTTGCGGCTTGGCCGTGTCGACCGAGCTGCCCAGCGCGCGGGCCAGCTTGTGATCCGCAATCAGTTCGAGCGCTGCGTGCGCGGCCTTGAAGAAGTCCTGCGTGACTTCCTGATCACTCTGGTAATGCGAGGTGCCGGCCGCGGCCTGGGCGACCACTTCACGATATGGCCGCTCGCCGCCGCGCCAGCCCTGCAGCGTGTCAGCAGCCATGCTCGCCACACCGCCGGAGATGGTCGTCAGCAGTGCGCAGGCCGGCGTACCGGGCGCGGGCGGCTCGCCGTACAGCAGCGCTTCGATGGCCGGAAAACCTTGCGCCGGCACGGTGAGTTCGTCAAAGGCCGGCGTCGGTGCGCCCTTCGCCAACAGCCCTTCGATCTCGCGTCCGACGTTGTTGCGCGGGTCTGGCCAGAACTGCATGCGCATGCCACGCATGAACAGCTCGACCGGACCGAAGCGCAGGTGCTGCACGCCCTGCCAGGCGTCGAAAGCCTCGCCCCAGGCGGCGCGCGCCTCGGCCAGCGTGCCTTCGCCAGCGCACAGGCGGTCCACCTGAGCATCCAACAGGGCGGTGCGGTCGGCCAGCCGCGTGTAAGCCGGCAGCACCACGGTGTCGACCAGCTCGAGATTGAGCCGACGGTACTCCGCGGGTTCGGGCGTGGCGGCTACAGCGCTCAGCGGCAGCAATGCAGCCAGCGCCATCACGACAGTGCGCATCATCGGAACAGTCCTCATCACAGTGAATTCAGGAAGGCCAGCAGCGCCTCGCGCTGTTCGCGCTGCAGCGCAACGACGCGGTCGCGCGATGCCTGCGCCTCGCCGCCGTGCCACAGGATGGCTTCGAGCAGGTTGCGCGCGCGCCCGTCATGCAGGAAGAAGGTGTGGCCGCTGACCGCCTCGGTCAGGCCGATGCCCCACAGCGGCGCGGTGCGCCATTCGCGGCCGTCGGCGTCGCCTTCGGGGCGGTGGTCGGCCAGCCCCTCACCCATGTCGTGCAGCAACAGGTCGGAATACGGCCAGATCAGCTGGAAGGACTGCTCGGGCTCGGCCGAATCACGCCGCGTGACGAACTTGGGCACATGGCAGCTCGCGCAGCCGGACTCGTAGAACACCTGTTTGCCGGCCAGCACCTGCGGCGCATCCACGTCGCGCCGCGCCGGCACGGCGAGGTTGCGCGAGTAGAACACCACGAGGTCGAGCATCTGGCGTGTGGCCTCGACGCCTTCCTCGGCATGGCGGCCATGCGGCGCCTCGCGGCACGCGGCCTGCGCCGGCGTGCAGTCGCCCCACGGCGCATTCACCAGATGCGAAGAGATGCCGATGTCGCCGGCAAAGGCATGCGCGCTCTGGTCAGCCACGCCGGGCTTGCCGGCCTTCCAGCCGAAGCGGCCGAGTTCCACACGTTGAGTCTCGTCGCTCCAGACGCGGTTGGGGCGGCCCGAAATACCGTCGCCGTCCGCGTCCTCGGGGTCGGCGTGGGCCAGGATGGCGGCCTCGGGAATGGCTTCGAGCAGGCCCATGCCGAGCATGGTCGGCGCCACCCGCGGCGACAGCATGGCCTGCGGATGCAGCGGGCCGTAGTTGAGGTCTTCCACGCGGTAGCTCGGCCGGCGCAGCTGCACCACCTCGCCATCCGCCAGCGTGACGGCCTCTTCCGTGTACTCGATCTTCATGCGGCCTTCAGCCGCCACGCCCTGCACCGAGAAGTTCTGCAGCTGCGTACCGTAGGTCGGCTCGGCGATGACGCTCTTGATGCGCGCCGCCAGCGCCGCGCGATCCGCATCGGTCTGCGGCGGGATGGACAGGCGCAGGAACATCGACACCGCTTCCTCGTTCCCCACCGGCGGCGCACCACGGCCGTCCTTGAGATGACAGGACTGACAGGAACGGGCGTTGAACAGCGGGCCGAGGCCATTGGACGACTCGGTGGAGCTGGGTGCCGACACCCACAGCTTGCGAAAGATGCCGTCGCCCACGCGGAAGTCGAGCTGACGCTCGAAGCTCATGTTGGCCGAGGGGTGCGAGAAGCTGCTGCTGTTGACGAACTTGGTGACGGTGCCGGCGCCCGCGGGGTTGGACTCGAAGGGCTCGGCGCGTTCGAACTGCGTGGCCGGCGCGGTGACGCGCGCAATGCGCGCCGCCTCGTCGGCGGGCACGCCGGCCGGGGCGGCGGTCAGCGTACAGGCCGCGGCAATGGTGGCCGCGGCGACAAGACTGCGTTTCATGGGACTCCTGCCACTGCGGGGCCGCGCAGGCCCCGCAAGAGAATTACTGGAACACCGCTTCAGGGTTGTCGAGGCTGTCGGAACCTTCAATCTCGATCGGCTGCAGCGCCAGCGCGGTGACCACGCGTTCGATGCTGCGCGTCTGCACCGTCAGCGCATCGATGGCGGCCTGGATCAGCGCGTTGCCCGCCGTGTTGCCGGCAGCGATGAGCTGGTCGTAGGCCTCGCCAGTCTGTGCACGCGCGCGGATCGCGTCGAGCGCGGCCAGGCTGGCGTCGAGCCGGCTGCGCATTTCGGCGTCCAGCGCGGCATCGGCCGCCGCGGTCAGTGCAGACAGGCTCGGCCCCTGCAGGCGCGTGCCGTCGCGGCGCTGGTACTCGCCCAGATACACCGCGCGCATGCCGACCACGTCGTAGTAGTGCGAGTTGTGGGTGTTGTCGGAGAAGCAGTCGTGCTCCTCTTCTGGATCGCCGAGGATCAGGCCGAGCTTCATGCGCTCGCCAGCCAGTTCGCCATAGGACAGGCTGCCCAGCCCGGTCAGCGCCATCGACAGACCACGCGCCGGATCGGCCGTGACCGCCTGACGGGCTTCGCCGTCCGCCGCCCATTGGGCGACGATCCACTCCAGATCGTCAATCAGCAGTTCGGTCGCCACTTCCAGATAGCGTGCACGACGCTCGCAGTTGCCGCCGGTGCACTGCGCACCCTGCGCGTAGTCGGTCCACGGGCGCTGACCGGCGCCCGGGCCATTGCCGTTGAGGTCCTGGCCCCACAGCAGGAATTCGATGGCGTGGTAGCCGGTGGCGACATTGGCCTCGACCCCGCCGATCTCGTGCAGGCGCTCGGTGAGCAGTTCCTTGGTGATCTCGCTCGTATCGACCACGTCGGCGCCGAAGCGGATCTCGGTGTTGCCGATGATGTTGGCGACGTACAGCGGGTTCTCGTCCGAAGCCGTGCCATAGGACGCATCCACGTAGTCGATCAGCCCCTCGTCGAGCGGCCAGGCGTTGACCTTGCCCTCCCAGTCATCGACCACCGGGTTGCCGAAGCGATAGACCTCGGTCTGCTGATACGGCACGCGGGCCGCCAGCCAGGCGCTGCGCGCGGCCCGCAAGCTATCCGGCGACGGCGTTTCGACCAGCGCCCGCACAGCCCCCTGCAAGTCACGCGCGGCGGTGAGCGAATCGGCGTACATGGCTTGGGCAAGATCGGCGTAATGCGTGACGACGGCGTCACGCTCGGCCGCCAGCACCGGGGCGGCGACGGAAAACACAACGGCGGCCAGCAGGCCTTTTGCGGAACGGACGAACATGGTCTGGAACTCTCCTAGACGGCGACGCAACGCTGCGTCGACAGGAACGGCAGGAGGTCGCGAGCGTATCACAGTATTGCGACTCATTCTTATTTGAGTTACGCATTGGAGTGCGTCGCACACAGTCCGGCGCGCTAAGATGCGGCACACCCGAGGACCGCCGCATGACCGCCTCCCTCCCATCCCCAGCCGCGCCACCGCTGTGGCGACACGTCGTGATGCTCGGCATCACGCAGGTCATCGCCTGGGGCACCCTCACCTACGGCATTGCCGTGCTGGCCCCGGCCATCTCGGCCGAACTGGGCATGAGCACCAGCATGGTGTTTGGCGCCTTCTCTCTCGGATTGGGCTTCTCGGGGCTGGCCGCGCCGGCAGTCGGCCGCGCCATCGACCGCGTCGGTGGCGGCAAGGTGATGGCCGGTGGCTCGCTGCTGGCGGCGCTCTCCATGGCCATGGTCGCGCTGTCGGACGGGCCGGTGCTGTTCTTCCTCGGCTGGATCATTGCCGGACTGGCGATGGCGGCCAATCTGTACGACGCCGCCTTTGCCACCCTGAGCCAGTTCGCCGGCACTCGCTACCGCCAGGCGCTGACCGTGCTGACGCTGATGGGCGGGCTGGCCAGCACCGTGTTCTGGCCTCTGGCCTGGTGGATCGACGAGTCCGCCGGCTGGCGAGCCGCCTTCTGGGTGTTTGCCGTCTTGCATCTGCTGCCATGCCTGCCGCTGCATCTGTTGCTGCCCAGGCCCCACCGCGAGGAGAAGGCCACCGTCGCGCTTCAGGTCTCGCCCGAAGCCGGCGCCGCTCAGCGCAAGCAACTGCTGTGGCTGGCCAGCGCCTTCACGCTGGCGGCCTTTGTGGTGTCCGGCATGGCCGCACATGTGGTCGGTGCGCTGCGTGCCAGCGGGCTGGAAGCGGCCACGGCCATCGCCGCGGCCTCGCTGATCGGCCCCATGCAGGTGGTCGGACGGATTCTGGAATTCACCTTTGCGCGCAATCTGCCGGCCGTGCGCGTGGGACTGGCCTCACTGCTGACGATGGGGCTCGCCATGCTGCTGCTGACCCTGGCTGGCGCGGCGCCGCTGCTGGCCTTTGCCTGTGCGTGCATCTACGGGCTGGCCAACGGCGTGCTGAGCATCGTGCGCGGCACGGTGCCGGCCGAGCTGTTCGGGCGTGAGGCCTACGGGAGCCTGATGGGCAGACTGGCCCAGCCGGCCTTCTTCGCCAAAGCCGTCGCACCGCTGGCGGTGGCCCTGCTGATCGGCGCCAATGAAGCCTACGGCCGAATGGCGGTGCTGTTCGTGGTGCTGATGGTTGGGGCGGTTGTGGCTTACCTCGTCGCGACGCGGCGCACGCAAGCAGGTACGCGCCTCTAGCGTGACTCCAGCACCCGGCGGTCGAAGCCATCCTGCAGCGGCCGCGCACTCGGCGGATGCAACCGGGCAATGATGCCGAGCTGCTCCCAGGAGACGTCCATGGGCTGCTTCATGACTACGCGCAGCACACCCTCAGTGCACGGCGGCGAAGTCAGCGAACCCACGTACAGGAAGTGCGCCGGATCGGCCGGCAGCAAGGGGCGCAGATCGACGCCGAATTCCGGCGCGTACTGCCCGCCGCGCTCCAGCGGCAGACTGGACAGCCAGGTATTGAGTACCGGATTGGGTGTGGTGCCGACACGGAACTGCACCGACACCACCGCCAGACGACCATCCGCGGCGCGATGGTGCAGATCGACCGACAGGTCGTGAATGACGCCATCCACCCGCGCTTCGCCGGGGCGATGCAGCTCGATGTAGATGAGCTCGAAACGTTCGCCGCGAATGCGCGCACTCAGGCCCTCGCCGGTCTGGATGCGCAACAAGCGGCCGGTGTCGACAACGCGGAAGAAGGTCGGCCGATAGTCGAACTCCACCGGCTCCAGATCCACCACCAGCCCTGACTGCAGATCAATCGGCGACTGGCGTCGACCGTTCGCGCAGGCCGACCAGTCGGGCAGCAGCTTGCCCCACATCGGCGGACCATTGGTTTCGTCGTAGCTCCAGTCGGGCAATGGATGTCTGGAGGCCGGCGCCGGCTTGACGGGTGGCGCCGGCGGGCGCGCAGGCGCTTGTTCCGTGCGCGGCAGAGTGGCCGGATCTGTCGCCCCGGAGGGCGTCGAGGTCTGTGACGGACGCGCCGGCTGCGCGGGAGAAGCGGCAACCGTCGTGGCCGGCAAACTCTCCAGCGCTGCCGCCAGACGCTCGGCCTCGTCGGCCAGCGAAGTCAGATCGCCGGTGCTCGGCGGCCGGCAGATCTCGCGCCACAACCGGTCGTCGACCCCACCGCGGGTGACCGTGCGCATGGCCTGGTCACGCACCTCGTCTTCCCGCACCACCACGCTGCGATCGTCCACATAGCGACGGCGGATGGTGACGAAGCCGCGATTGAGGCAGTCGTAGCGGTTGAGCGCCATCACCGCGGTGTAGCCCGCGCGCTCAGCCTCATCAGGCCCAAGCAACAGGCGGGCCCAGGCGACCTTGGTGCCGGCATCCGACAGGATGACGCTGTCCCGATCAATCTGGATCTCGCGACTGCCGTCACGCGACACGGTCACCCAGCCGTCAACGGCAAACACCGTAAGCGGCAGGGCAAGCGCGAACGCCGCGAGCGTGTGGCCAAGGCAGGGATGCATGTCGATCCGTCGTGAAGGGGTGGCGGGCTTCCACTAGCTACAACGGCGCGCAAGGCAGTTTTCTTTAGCCTCAACAACGAATCGGTTAGAATCCGCCGCGTCATCGGGGAGTAGCCGCTTCCGCTCCGGCGGAAGGAACGCGTCAACATGCTTGTCCATCGGACATGGCGCGTTCAGCCCGAGGCGTCGCACGCGCACGTTCCCACCGTGCCCCGACCCTCCAGCCTGGCAAGACCGCTGGCCGCACGCACTCCGCTGTTCGGGCCGGGAGCGCGTCGGTCATCGGTTCATCCACGGCCCGGAGGACCTCATGAATTTCACCACTTTCTCCCTCGACGCCTTTCTGGTGTCCACCGGTATCGTTGCCCTCGCCGAGATCGGCGACAAGACGCAATTGCTGGCCTTCATGCTGGCCGCCCGTTACCGCCGCGCTTGGCCCATCGTGCTGGGCATCTTCGTCGCGACCGTTGCCAACCATGCGTTCGCGGGTGCCGTCGGCGCCTGGCTCACGCAATTGCTGGGACCCGACGTGCTGCGCTGGGTGCTGGGCGTGGGCTTTCTTGCCATGGCGGTGTGGACGCTGATCCCGGACAAACTCGACGCCGACGAGGTCCAGCTGAAAAGCGGCATGGGGGTGTTCGCGACCACGACCATCGCCTTCTTCCTCGCCGAAATGGGGGACAAGACGCAGGTCGCCACGGTGGCGCTGGCCGCGCAATACGACGCCCTGGTGGCCGTGGTGCTTGGCACCACTCTGGGCATGATGATCGCCAACGTGCCGGCCGTGCTGATCGGCGACCGGCTGGCGCACCGCATGCCGGTGCGGCTGGTGCATGGCGTCGCAGCGGTGATCTTTGCGGTACTCGGCATCGTCGCGCTGAGCGGCGCGTGGCAGGGCTGACGCCTCTTCCGGGGCATGGCGTTTTGTTTTACAGGATCTTGAGTTGAGTGCTTGTCCGCAGCAGGGTGCTGCGCTAGGATTCGCACCTTCGTTGGGGGTGCCCGCAATCGCTTGAGCGGGCTGAGAAAATACCCTTGGAACCTGATCCGGTTAGCACCGGCGTAGGAAAACGCGCAATGAACGCCTGCTCTACTCCGCTCCGCGGCACGCCCGCCCCGCCCCCTCGTTCCACAGGGGGCCTGCAATGACCCACAGCATCCCGAACGTAGTCAGCATCGCTGGCGTGGACCCGTCCGGCGGCGCCGGCGTCCTGGCCGACCTCAAGGCCTTCTCGGCGCTAGGCGCCTACGGCTGCGGCGTGATTGCGGCACTGACCGCGCAGAACACGCGGGCCGTCACCGGCGTACATACGCCGCCCGTCGACTTCCTCAAGCTGCAGATCGACACCCTGTTTGCCGACGTGGACATCCACGCGGTCAAGCTCGGCATGCTCGGCACCGCCGACATCGTGCGCACCGTGGCCGACCGGCTGGCGCATTTCAAGCCGCGATTCGTGGTGTGTGACCCGGTGATGGTGGCCAAGAGCGGAGACCATCTGCTGGCCCGCGAGGCGGTGGCCATGCTGCGCGAAGCGCTGCTGCCGCAGAGCTTCATGATCACCCCCAACCTGCCCGAAGCCGGCGTGCTGCTCGAATGCAGCGAGCCGGATTCGGTCAAGGCCATGTATCGCGCAGCCGAACGCCTGCGCGAGATGCTGCCCACCTCCAGCGAGCGCTGGGTGCTGCTCAAGGGCGGCCACCTTCCGGGCGGCGAGTTGATGGACCTGCTGTTCGACGGCGACCGCATGATCGAACTGCCGGCCCAGCGCATCGAAACCAAGAACACCCACGGCACGGGTTGCACCCTGTCGTCCGCGATTGCGGCCCTGCTGCCTCAATCCGCCAACACCATCGCCCCCGTCGAAACCGCGGTACGCGGCGCACGCGACTACCTGCTGCGGGCCATTGCCGCATCCGGTCAGCTCGCGGTCGGCAGCGGCCACGGCCCGGTACACCACTTCCACGCACTGTGGCGCTGACGCGCCGCTGATTGCTGGTTGGCGGCCACCCCCGGCCGCCCCGTCCGGGTGTACTGGTGCACAAGCACGTGCGCACGCACGCATTCCGCCCGGCTCCTCGTCGCCACTCACATGGCATACAACCCTGCAGGAGACGTTCATGAACGCCAATGAGAAATTCATTGCGGCCAAGGCCCACGTGGATGAAGCCGCCATTGCCCCGCTGCCGAATTCGCACAAGATCTACGTCGAGGGCTCGCGCCCGGACATCCGCGTGCCGATGCGCGAGATCACGCAGAGCGACACCTCGGAATCCATGGGTTTCGAGCGCAATCCGCCGGTCTTCGTGTATGACTGTTCGGGGCCCTATACCGACCCCGCTGCCCGGATCGACGTCCGGACCGGCCTGCCGGCGCTGCGTCAGGCCTGGATCGACGAGCGCGGCGACACCGAGCAGCTGTCCGATCTGTCGTCCGAGTTCGGCCGCATGCGTGCCGCCGACAAGTCGCTCGACGAGCTGCGCTTCCCCGGCCTGCACCGCCAGCCACGTCGCGCCAAGACCGGCAAGAACCTCAGTGGCAACGTTACGCAGATGCACTACGCCCGCAAGGGCATCATCACGCCGGAGATGGAGTTCATCGCCATCCGCGAGAACCTCAACCGCGAGAAATACATCGAGTCGCTGCGCGAGTCCGGCCCCAAGGGCGAGAAGATGGCCGCCATGATGCTGCGCCAGCACCCGGGCCAGAGCTACGGCGCCAGCCTGCCGCAGACCATCACGCCTGAATTCGTGCGTGACGAGGTCGCACGCGGCCGCGCCATCATCCCGGCCAACATCAACCACCCCGAGTCCGAACCGATGATCATCGGCCGCAACTTCCTCGTGAAGATCAACGGCAACATCGGCAACTCGGCCGTGAGCTCGTCGATCTCCGAAGAGGTCGACAAGATGACCTGGGGCATCCGCTGGGGCTCGGACACCATCATGGATCTGTCCACCGGCAAGAACATCCACGAGACGCGTGAATGGATCATCCGCAACAGCCCGGTGCCGATCGGCACGGTGCCGATCTATCAGGCGCTGGAAAAGGTGGATGGCAAGGCCGAGGAGCTGACCTGGGAAATCTTCAAGGACACGCTGATCGAGCAGGCCGAGCAGGGCGTGGACTACTTCACCATCCACGCCGGCGTGCTGCTGCGCTACGTGCCGATGACCGCCAACCGCATGACCGGCATCGTCTCACGCGGCGGCTCGATCATGGCCAAGTGGTGCCTCGCCCACCACAAGGAAAACTTCCTCTACACGCACTTCGAGGAAATCTGCGAAATCATGAAGGCCTACGACGTGAGCTTCTCGCTCGGCGACGGCCTGCGCCCCGGCTCCATCTACGACGCCAATGACGAAGCGCAACTGGGCGAACTGAAAACGCTGGGCGAACTGACCCAGGTGGCGTGGAAGCACGACTGCCAGGTGATGATCGAAGGCCCGGGCCACGTGCCGATGCAGCTCATCAAGGAGAACATGGACCTGCAGCTCGACTGGTGCAAGGAAGCGCCGTTCTACACGCTCGGCCCGCTGACCACCGACATCGCGCCGGGCTACGACCACATCACCTCGGGCATCGGCGCCGCGCAGATCGGCTGGTACGGCACGGCCATGCTTTGTTATGTGACGCCCAAGGAGCACCTCGGCCTGCCCAACAAGGACGACGTCAAGGAAGGCATCATCACCTACAAGCTCGCCGCCCACGCTGCCGACCTCGCCAAGGGCCACCCGGGCGCGCAGATCCGCGACAACGCGTTGTCCAAGGCGCGCTTCGAATTCCGCTGGGAAGACCAGTTCAACCTCGGCCTCGACCCGGACCGCGCACGCAGCTTCCACGACGAGACCCTGCCCAAGGACTCGGCCAAGGTCGCGCACTTCTGCTCCATGTGCGGCCCGCACTTCTGCTCCATGAAGATCACCCAGGACGTGCGCGAATACGCCGCCCAACAGGGTGTGGACGAACAGGCTGCACTGAACAAAGGCATGGAAGAGAAGTCCATCGAATTCGTGAAGACCGGCGCCAAGGTCTATCACAACATCTGATGCGGCTTTTCCGCTGAACTGCACGGGCCGCCATGCGCGGCCCGTTTTCATTGGAGGACACCCCGTGAGTGCCCCGCTGAACCAGAAAACCTGCACCCCCTGCCAGGGCGGCATCCCACCGCTCGGGCCCACACGTGCAAAGGAACTGCTCGCCGAAACCCCCGGCTGGAGCCTGCTCGACGAAGCCCGCCGGCTGGAAAAGCGCTACACCTTCAGCAATTTCCGCGAAGCGCTGGACTTCGTTGTGCGTCTTGGCGAACTCTCGGAGGAGCAGGGTCACCACCCCGACATTTCCTTCGGTTGGGGCTGGGCGACGGTGTCGTGGCAGACCAAGAAGATCAAGGGCTTGCACGAGAACGATTTCATCATGGCGGCGCGCACGGAGCCGCTGGCGACAGGCCGTTCTTAGCCAGGATCACCTATAAACCACACCCGAACGCAGACAACGCAATCCGTACTTGTCCCTACTACGGATTCCGATAGACTCGGATGCCGCCCTGCCGGAACTTCTTCGATGCACACACAGCAACACGTTGCGACTGCCCCGCCCCGGACGGCCTGATCCATGTGGCCCACGGTGCTCGCCGCGCTGCTCTACAACGCCGCCCTGTTGCTGGCGATGGTGCTCGTGTTCGAGCTGGCCACCGGCCGCTTCCGGCTCGACCGCAGCCGCAGCACGCAACTGCTGATCGGCGGGGTGCTGGGGCTGATCGCCATCAGCGTGATGAAGGCACCCTTCGTGCTGACCGAAGGCGTGGTGTTCGACACCCGAACCGTCATTTTCGGCATGTCGGGCTTGTTCTTCGGCGCCGTACCGACGGCCGTGGCCGCACTCATTGCCGGCGCCTACCGTTACAGCCTGGGGGGCGGCGGCGCGATCACCGGCGTACTCACCATTCTGGCTGCCTCGCTCATCGGGGTACTTTGGCGCGCGCGCATGCGCAGCTCGCTGGAGGACATCCGCGGGCGTGAGTTGTATGCGCTGGGCATCGTCGTGCATGCCGCAATGGTCGCGCTGATGATGACGCTGCCGGGCGGCGCGGGCCCCGCGGTGATCGCCGCCATCGGCCTACCTGTGATGATCGTGCCCCCGGTGGCCACCGCCGCGCTGGGCATGCTGCTGGCCAACCGCCTGCGCCGCGACCGCAGTGAACACGAGCTGGAGAAAAGCGAGGCGCTGTATCGCTCGCTGGTCGACAGCCTGCCGCAGAATATCTTCCGCTACGACCTCGAAGGCCGCATCACCTTTGCCAACAAGGTTTTTCAGGAGACGCTTGGCAAGAGCGAAGAGGAGCTCATCGGCATGAGCGCCTACGCCCTCGCTCCGCCGGAGCTGGCCCAGCACTACCGCTCGATTGATGCCGAGGTGATCAGTTCCGGCGAATCGGTTTCGCTCACCGCCACCCACAAGTCAGAGCGCACCGGTGAAATCGTGCACGTGGAGATCGTCAAGGCGCCGATTCGCGGCACCGACGGTTCCATCGAAGGCCTTCAGTGCGCCGTGGTGGACGTAACCGACCGCAAGCAGACCGAAGAGCGCATCCACCGCCTGGCCTATTACGACACGCTCACCGGCCTGCCCAACCGCAGCCTGCTGATGGACCGGCTGACGCAGGGGCTCACCGCCCATCGGCGCAGCGACCACATCGAAGCCTTGATGCTGCTCAACATCAACCGTTTCAAGGTCATCAACGACGCGCGTGGCTACCGTATCGGCGACGCCTTGCTGTCGGCCTTCAGCAAGCGCCTGGAAGGTCTGCTGCGCACCGGCGACACGCTTGCCCGCATGACTGGCGACGAGTTCGCCATCCTGCTGCCCGACACTTCGGGCCATCCTGACCGTGCCAGCCGCCGCGCCCTGGTTGTGGCCGAAAAGATTCACTCCGCGCTACGCGAAGCACTGACCATCGATGGCGAGGCGTTCGCGCTCACGGTGAGCATCGGCATCACGCTGTTCCCGGAGAGCAGCCCCGACGAATCACCCGAAACCATCCTGCGCCGCGCGGACACTGCACTGCACCGGGCCAAGGCTGCGGGAGCGGAGCAGACCGCCTTCTTCGACATCGTCATGGGAGAGTCGGCGGCGCAGAGTTTCCGCGTCGAGCGCGATCTGCGCCAGGCCCTGACTGACGGCCAGTTGCGGCTTTTCCTGCAATCCCAGGTCCACGCCGAACGTGGCGTGGTCGGTGCCGAAGTACTGGTGCGCTGGCAACACCCGCAGCGCGGCCTGCTCAGCCCGGCCGAGTTCATCCCGATGGCCGAAGAGTCCGGCCTGATCGTGCCGCTGGGCGCCTGGGTGATGACCGAAGCCTGTTCTCTGATGGCGCTCGAAGCGCGCGCCGGACGCACGCTGCGGCTATCGGTCAACGTCAGTCCGCGTCACTTCCGCCAGCGCGACTTCGTGGTGTGGCTCAAGGCGGTGCTCAACGACACCGGCGCCGACCCGCGGCATCTGACGCTGGAAATCACCGAAGGGCTGTTCATCCACAACATCACCGAAATTGCCGAGCGCATGAACGAGCTGGCCGCCATCGGCATGCGCTTCTCGATCGACGATTTCGGTACCGGCTATTCGTCGCTGTCCTACCTCAAGCGCCTGCCCATCCACGAACTGAAGATCGACCAGAGCTTCATCCAGGACGCCCCGCAAGATCCCAACGATGCGGCGCTGGTTGAAACCATCCTGTCGGTGGCCGGCCACCTTCAGCTCGACGTGGTGGCCGAAGGCATCGAGACGCGCGAGCAGGCGGACTTTCTCGCCAGCCGCGCGACCATCGTCCATCAGGGTTTCTATTACGGCCGCCCGACCGCCGCCCGCACATGGCTGGACGAGCGCCCGGGCAGTTGATCAGACGGGCACCAGCGGCCAGAAGAACGGGATCATCAGGCTTGCCAGCACCCACACGATGAGGTTCATCGGCACGCCCAGCCGCGCGAAATCGGCAAAGCGGTAATTGCCGGCGTTGTACACCAGGGTGTTGGTCTGATAGCCGATGGGCGTGGCAAAGCTCGCGCTGGCAGCGAACATGACGCCGACCACGAAGGGCCGCGGATCCACCCCCAACTGTTGCGCCACGCCGATCACCACGGGCGTGAACAGCACCGCCACCGCATTGTTGCTGACGAACTCGGTGGTGATCGAGGTCAGCAGGATCACCAGCGCCAGCATCATCCACGGACTGAGCCCATCGCCGGCCACCACCAGACCGCGCGCCAGCAGGTCGGCCAGGCCGGAATCACGCATCGCGATCGACAGCGCCAGCATGCCGAAGATCAGCACGATGATCGGCCATTCAATGGACTTCCACGCTTCATCCGAGCGGATGCAGCCGGTGGCGATCACCACCGCCGCACCGATCATCGCCAGCCCCTCAATGGGCATGACGTTGAAGGCCGCCAGCAACATCACGCCGACGATGGTGGCGAGTGCAATCGGCGCCTTCTTCGGGCGGTTGGCCGGTGCCTTGCCGTCGGTGATGGCAAACAGGTCACCGTTCTCGCAGAAGCGCTTGATCTGCGCAGGCGTGCCTTCGACCAGCAACACGTCACCGAACTGCAGCTGGAAGTCATCACCGATGTCCTCGATGGAGGCATTCTTGCGATGCACCGCGATCAGGTGGATGCCATAGCGCGCTGCCAGATCCAGATCGCGGATCGGCCGCTGCACATAGCGCGAGGTCGAGCCGACGATGGCCTCGACCATCACCACGCCGCGCCGACGCAAGGTTTCCAGATCGTGCTCGCCACCGGGCATCTTCAGCCCGACCAGATCGGTGCTGCGCAGATCCATCATGCCCTTGCTGCGGCTATGCACCACCAGCCGGTCACCGACCACCAGCAGCGTGCCCGGTGACGGCGACGAGATCTCGTCGTCACCCCGGAACAGCGTCAGCACCTTGATCACCCCGTTCGACAGGCGCGCTTCCTTCAAGGTACGGCCCGCCAGGCGCGATCCCTCGGGCACGAACAGTTCGGTCATGAACAGGCGGTCGCCGCTGCCGGTGAATTGCTGGGTCAGCGTCTCGCGGCTGGGCAGCCAGCGCGGCGCGAAGAAGTACATGAAGGCGCAACCGGCCAGTGCCAGCACGATCGCCGGAGCGCTGATCTCGAACATGCGGAAGGGCTCCAGCCCCATGTTGCGCGCCACGCCATCGACCAGGATGTTGGTCGAGGTACCGACCATGGTGATCAGGCCACCGAGGATGGTGGCGTAGGACAGCGGAATCAACAGGCGCGACGGTGCGATATTGTGGCGCGCGGTGATGGCAATCACCGCCGGGATCATCACCATCACCACCGGCGTGTTGTTGATGAAGGGCGACACCACCACGCCGACGCCGAGCATGGCCAGCAGCAGGCGCCGCTCGCTGTTGCCGGCCAGCGCGGCCAGCCATTCGCCCAGGCGGTCCACGCAACCGGTGCGCGCCAGCGCTCCGCTGATGATGAACAGGCAGGCAATGGTCACCGGCGCACTGTTGCCGAACACGCCCAGCACCTGCCCCGGCTTGAGCAGGCCAAGCGCGAGCAGCGAGGCGACCGCACACATCACCGCGACCTCGGGCTTGAGCCATTCGCGCACGAAGCTGGCGAACAGCATGAGCAGGGTCAGGCCTACGATGGCGGCGTGCAGTGATTCCGGAACCATGGAGCGCCCTTGCGCGGGGGATGGACAGGCTTCGCACATTAGGCCCAAGGCCGGAATCATCAAAAGAATTTGATATTCAGTTTTTATGCCATTTTTGACATATAGCGGCAGGCCGTCGCGCGGGACGCTGGCTGATGCGACAATCGCGCCACCACATGCCCTGTTTCGCCATGACTGACGACGCTCCCGCCCCGCTTGCAGCCATCCTGTACACGCCCGACGATCCGGTCGAAGACCTGATGCTCGAAGTCGCGCACCTGCTCGCACAGCGCGGCCTGCGCCTGGGTGGCGTGCTGCAGCACGACATCGGCATGGAGATTGAGGATCCCTGCGCGATGGAGCTGGAAAACCTGGCCAACGGCGAACGCTTCTCGCTGTCGCAGGCGCTGGGCCGTGGCTCGGAAGCCTGCCGGCTTGATCCGGCTTCGCTGGCGCACGCCGCAGTCGCCATCCGTCGTGCCGTGGAAGACGGCGCCCAGCTGATCTGCGTGAACAAGTTCGGCGCCCAGGAAGCACTGGGCTGCGGCCTGCGCGAGGAGATCGGCCTGGTCGTGGCAGCCGGCATTCCGCTGCTCACGGCGGTCGGCAAACGCTTCAAGCCGGAGTGGGAAGAATTCTCCGGCGGCTACGGCGAGTTGCTGCCGCCCGAGCGCGAGGCCATTCTGGCCTGGTGTCTGCGCGTCTGCGCAGGCTGACGCGGCATGGAATGCCGCTCAACTTGCGCCGCGTGCTGCATCGCACCGTCCATCTCGTCACCCATCCCGGGCATGCCACAAGGCAAACCGGCCGGCGTTGCCTGCGTACAGCTCGACGAGCACCTGCGCTGCCGCATTTTCGGGCAGCCCGAGCGCCCCGCCTGCTGCAGCGGCCTTAGCCCATCGACCGAAATGTGCGGCGAAACACGCGAGTACGCGCTCGCCTGGCTGAACGACCTAGAAACCCTGACCCGCCCGCAATGATCATCTACCTGCACGGCTTCCGCTCCGCGCCCGCCTCGAACAAGGCGCAGTCCCTCAAACAGCATATGGAGCAGCGCGGCCTGGGCCACGCCTTCTGGTGTGAGCAGTTGCCGCACGTGCCGGCGCACGCCCTGGCGCTGATCGAACACGCCATTCAGGATGCGCGCGAGCGCAGCCCGGAGCGCCCACCCACACTGGTCGGCAGCTCACTGGGGGGCTACTACGCGACCTTTCTCGCCGAGCGCCACGCACTGCGCGCGGTGGTCGTCAATCCTGCAGTGGTCGCACCGATTGACCTCGCGCCATGGATCGGCACCCAGACCAACCTGTATTCGGGCGAAGCCTTCGACTTCACGCTGGAGCATATCGATCAGCTGCGTGCGCTCGACACCGGGCCGCTGTCGGACCCGACACGTTTCTGGCTGCTGGCCGAGAAGGGGGACGAGGTGCTGGACTATCGCCACGCAGTCAAAAAATACCGCGGCGCCCGCCAGACCGTGCTGGACGGCGGGGACCACGGCTTCTCACGCTGGAACGATTACCTCGACGACATCGTCGAGTTTGCCGGACTGGGCTGAGAGGCTCAGTCGCGACGCGGCGCCGGTGCGTCGGCGGGCCCGGTTTCGGTCGGCTCGCGGCGCTCCTCATCCATAGCCCGAGCCGCTTCGGCATCGGCCTGCACCGGATCAACCTGCTGCGCTTCACGCTCCTCGGCCTCCGCCATTTCGGCAGGCGACGGCGGCTCGGGATGGATGCCGGCAAGTAGCGCCTCGGCCTCGTCCGACCGCTCGTCCGGTGCCGACGACGCCTCCTCACCGGCCGGCTCTTCATTCGGCGTCTCTGCCTGCTGCTGCGGGGCATCAATCAGCAAGGTCGCCACATGCTCCCGGAACAGGTCCCGGCTGGAACCGTCGGACAGTTTCTCGTAGCCGCTCGACAGGTGCTCGAACAAAGCCTTGTAGGAGCCCGCCATGGAGACGAACAAAGTGGCAGTCTTGTCGAAATGCGCATCGACTTCGCGCCGATAGGCCGCCAACTCGGAATCCTTGCGGCCAACCGCTTCTTCGGCCTCCCGCACACGCTCTTTCATGCCGCTGTTGCTGACACGGCCGAAGAAGAATCCGAGTCCCGCTGCGACCAGCACCAGAACGATCACAAAGGCCCACAAGGCTTGTCCAGACATGCTTCTACCTCATTGAATGCTTGAAAAAAACGCTGCTGCGCGCTGCCTTACTCGATCTTGATGTAGGCGAAACCCTGGTTCTGTTGCAGCTCGGCAATCCGCACCACGCCCGACTTCACCATCGTGACGCCGCCATACACCTTGTCTTCGGCCAGGCCGATCTGCGAACGCGTGATGTCGCACAGTTCGAGCTTCACACCCTGCACTTCGTTCAGCGCCCGCAGACGACTGGCGTTGTTCTCGCGCCGCTCGGCCATCTCGGCGTCTTCCTCGAAGGGCGTTCCAGTCAGCTTGTCGTCGGTGACAAAACGGATGCCGTGCGCCACGAAGACGATGCGCACGTCGTAGTCGATGAGCTCGTTCTGATAGTGCGTGACCATGTTGTTGATGCTGGTCAGCATCGCGCTGAAGCGGCGCGGATCGGAGAAGTCGGCGTGATACACCACCTTGGGCTCTTCCTCGGCCCGCGCCGGGGTCGCCACGAAGGCGAGCGCAAACAGCAGCGCAGCAAGCGCAAAGGCAACGGGACGCCCGGAAAACAGAGCGAAACGGCTGGCGATCATGAAGTTCTCCTGAGGAAATCAACGGTGTTTCCGGACCGGGCTTCCCGCCATGGCCGAAAGCTGAAGTATACGTCCCGACACCTGCGCTGCCGCTCCGGGTGGACGGCGGCGACCCTGCTAAACTAGCACGCTCATTTCCTCACGGCGACCCGGATGTTTGTCCTCTTCGAAGACAGTGGCGCGTTCAAGGCAGGCACGATCCTGACCGACAACGACGCTACCCTGCAGATCGAAACCACCCACGGCAAGCGGCTCAAGCTCAAGTCCTCGCACGTGCTGATGCGTTTCCGCGAGCCGGCTCCGGCCGAGCTGCTGGAGCGCGCCGAGCGCGAGGCCGAGGCACTGGAGACCGACTTCCTGTGGGAGGTCTGCGGTGACGAAGAGTTCGCCTTCGAGGAATTTGCCGCCGAGTATCACGGCCACACCCCGAGCGCGCTCGAATCAGCCGCCGTGCTGCTGCGCCTGCATTCGGCCCCGATCCACTTTCACCGCAAGGGCCGCGGGCGTTTCCGCAAGGCGCCGCCCGACATCCTGCAGGCCGCGCTGGCCGGGCTGGAGAAGAAGCGCCTGCAGGCCGAGGCCATCGAGCGCATGCGCGCCGAGCTGGTCGAGGGCAAGCTGCCGGTCGAACTGAACGGAATGGTCGAGCAGGTGCTGTACCGGCCCGACCGCAACCGCCCCGAGGTCAAGGCGCTGGAGGCGGCCTGCGTCGACGCCGGCCTGTCTGCCCCGCGCCTGCTACTCAAGTGCGGTGCGCTGCGTTCGAGCTACGACTTTCACTACAACCGCTTCCTGTTCGAGCAATTCCCGGACGGCGCAGCCTTCCCGGCCTTTGAACTGCCGCACGCGGATTTTGCCGAACTGCCGCTGGCCCAGGTTGCCGCCTTCTCGATCGACGACGCCACCACCACCGAGATCGACGACGCCTTCTCGGTCACCCCGCGCGACGGCGGCGGCTGGCGCATCGGCATCCACATTGCCGCACCCGGGCTGGGTTTCGAACGCGGCTCCTCGCTCGATGCAATCGTGCGCCGCCGCCTGTCGACGGTGTACATGCCGGGCAACAAGATCACCATGCTGCCGGACGAAGTGGTCGAGTGCTTCACGCTCGCCGCCGGACGCGAATGCCCGGCCGTGTCGCTGTATCTGGACGTCAGCCCGGCGCTGGCCGTCACCGGTTTCGAGAGCAAGGTGGAGCGCATTCCGGTGGCCGCCAACCTGCGTCATCACGACATCGAACCCTTCTTCAACGAAACCACGCTGAGTGAGGAGAACGTCCCCGACTTCCCGTGGAAGCGTGAACTGGTGCTGCTGTGGGAGCTGGCCACGGTGTTGGAGGCCGGGCGCGGCAAGCCCAGCGCCAACTCGGATCAGGTCGACTACAGCTTCTACGTCGACTGGACGATGGAAACCGCTGACGGCCCCGGCCACGTCACCATCAGTGACCGCAAGCGCGGCTCACCGATGGACAAACTCGTGGCCGAGCTGATGATTCACGCCAACGCCACCTGGGGCAAGATGCTCGACCAGGCCGGCGTCCCCGGGCTGTACCGCGTGCAGAACGGCGGCAAGGTGCGCATGAGCACCCACGCCGAACCGCACGACGCGCTGGGCGTCGATTGCTATGCGTGGTCCAGTTCGCCACTGCGTCGCTACGTCGACCTCGTCAACCAGTGGCAGATCGTGGCCGTCGTGCGCGGCGAGACCCCGCCCTTCGCGCCGCGCTCGACCGAGCTGATGGCGGCAATGCGCGACTTCGAGCTGACCTACGCAGCCTACGCCGAATTCCAGCGCATGATGGAACGCTACTGGTGCCTGCGCTGGCTGCGCCAGCGCGGCGAACCCGAGATCACCGCACGCGTGCTGCGCGACAACGTGGTGCGCATCGACCGCACACCGCTGGTGACCAAGGTGCCCTCCATGCCCTTGCAGATGCCCGGCGCACAGGTGCGACTGGCACTGGAAGGCAGCGATCTGGTCGACCTCGATCTGACTGCACGCCACCTCGAAACCCTGTCCGAGCCCGACCCCGAGGAAACCGGTGAGGCGCTCTTCGAAGGCAGCTGACCCCAAACGATGACGCTCCTGGCACGTGCCCCGCTGCTCTCGCGCTCCCGCGAAGGCGCCCGCACCGGCGGAGCGAGCCTGCCGTTGCCGTTTGCCATTGTCGCATCGTTGGTGCTGCACGCCGTGGTGCTGGGCATCACCTTCTCGCAGTCGCCCCCGCCACCGCGCCAGCAGGTCAATCAACTCGACGTGGTGCTGGTCAACGCCAAGCGCGAACGCGCTCCGGACAAGGCGGACGTGCTGGCTCAGGCCAACCTGGACGGCGGCGGCACGACCACGCTTGAGGACGCCCGCCCCAGCACCCCGACGCCACCACGCCAAGAGAACGTGCGCGGCGACGCGCTGGCCGACGCCCGCCGCGCGACACCGCCACAGGCACCGACCCCGCCGCCCGAGCCGCCCCCCGAGCCCGAGCCACCCGCACCTCAAGCCCTCATCCTGCCGCCCGTGCCCGCGCCACAACCGGCCCCGCCGCCTGCGCTCGTGCCGGCGCCACCGACTCCGTTGCCATTACCGCCGACACCCGCTCCCGTTGCCGTACCGCTGCCCGCGCCGGAGCCCGCACGTCAGCAATTCAGCTTCGACACGCCGGAGCCCGTGCGCACCGAACCGCCACCTCCGCCGCCACCCCCGGTGCTGACCGCCATCGAGACCCCCGTCATCACGCCACCGCCGCCGCGCCCGCAACTGCCTCCGGCGAACATCGCGCCACCACCGCAGGCAGCGGCCGCAGCGATTGTCGAACCCACGCCGCAGCCCGCACCCGCTGCGCGCCCCGCGCCGGCAGCGGTGGCGCAGTCGGTACCGCCCCCCGCACCCGAACCGACACCGACACCGACACCGACATCAGTACCTGCTCCCGCTGCCGCGGAACCGCAAGCCGCGCCACCGGCGCCCGCGCCGGTCGAACCGGTTACCGCGCCCCCTGCGCCACCGCAACGCCCGGCCCTCTCCGGGCTGGACCTGATGGATTCGGTCGCTGCCATCGCGCGCCTGGAGGCGCAGATCGACCGCCGGCTGGATGAATTCTCGAAGCGGCCGCGCAAGGTCCAGATCGGCACCCGCGCACGCGAACACCGTTTCGCGCAATACGCTGAGGACTGGCGTCAGAAGGTCGAACGCATCGGCACCCTGAACTACCCTGAGGCCGCGCGCGGCAAGGTATACGGCAACCTCGTGCTGACCGTTTCGATCCGCGCCGACGGCACGGTCGAACGCATCGACGTCGACCGCTCCTCCGGTCACGACGTGCTCGACAAGGCCGCCATCGAGATTGTCCGGCTGGCCGCGCCGTATGCCCCGTTCCCGCCGGATATCCGGGCCGACACCGACATCATCGAGATCACCCGCACGTGGTCCTTCACCAACTCCGACCAGTTGAGAACCCGTTGAACATGGACCAGTACGCCGTCATCGGAAATCCCATCGCGCACAGCAAGTCGCCGCAGATCCACGCGGCCTTCGCCACGCAGACCGGGCAACCCATGGAATATGGCGCCCTGCTTGCGCCGCTCGACGGCTTTCGCACGACCGTGGCCGCGTTTCGCCACAACGGCGGACGCGGCCTCAATGTCACCGTGCCGTTCAAGCTCGAAGCCCATGCCCTGGCCGACGCGCTGTCGGCACGCGCCGATGCGGCCGGTGCGGTGAACACGCTGCGTTTCGACGCCGAGGGCATCTTCGGTGACAACACCGACGGCGCGGGGCTGGTGCGCGATCTGGTGCACAACCTCGGCCAACCGGTGGGCGGCGTGCGCGTGCTGTTGCTTGGCGCCGGCGGCGCGGCGCGCGGCGCCATCCTGCCGCTGCTCGACGAACATCCGGCCAGCCTGACCATCGCCAACCGCACACCGGCCCGCGCCGAGGAACTGGTCGCACGCTTTGCGCCGCGCGCAGTGGTGACCGAGCTCGACGCCTGCGGCTTCGAGGCGCTAGCCGGACGCACGTTCGACCTCATCATCAACGCCACTGCAGCCAGTCTCTCGGATCAGGCACCGGCGCTGCCGCCGGGCATCCATGCACCGCAGTCACTGGCCTACGACATGATGTACGGCCGCGGCGACACCCCCTTTCTGAGCGCCGCACGCGCGGACGGTGCGGCCCGGCTGGCCGACGGACTGGGCATGCTGGTCGAACAGGCCGCCGAAAGCTTTCTGCTGTGGCGCGGCGTGCGCCCGGTCACCGCGCCGGTGCTCGAAGCCCTGCGCGCCGGACTCGGCAGGGGATGAAGCGCACGATGCGCCGCCTGGCGCTGACGCTGGGCGCCGTATTGCTGGCCTTTGCGCTGGTGCAAGGCTGGTTTCTGGCGCATGTGCTGTGGTGGCGCAACCATGACCCGGCCATGACCAGCTTCATGCACCTCCGCCTGAACGAACTACGCGAACGCGACCCACGCGCCGAGCTGGATCACCGCTGGGTGCCTTACCAGCGCATCTCCGTCCACCTCAAGCGCGCCGTGGTGGCCGCCGAGGACGACGCCTTCATGGACCACTATGGCTTCGACTGGAGCGGCATCCAGCGCGCCATCGAACGCAACCGTGCGCGCGGCGAGCGCGCCTCCGGCGGGTCCACGATCACGCAGCAGCTCGCCAAGAATCTGTTCCTGTCGCCCAGTCGCAGCTATGTGCGCAAGGCGCAGGAGGCCATCATCACGGTGATGATCGAGACCACCTGGAGCAAGCGACGCATCCTCGAGGTGTATCTGAACGTCGTCGAATGGGGCGACGGCGTGTTCGGCGCAGAGGCCGCAGCACGCCAGCACTACGGCATTTCGGCAAGCCGTCTGGGGCCGGTCGAGGGCACCCAGATGGCGGTCATGCTGCCCAACCCGCGACACTACGCGGATGCCTTCGGCCCGCGACTGGCGGCCATCGCCGAGAGTGTTCGGGGCCGCATGATGTACACCCGCATCCCCGACTGAGGCAGCATGCGGCCCGCACAAACTGCGGTCGCTTCACAACGCACAAGCCCGTAAAATCTGCGCGGCAAGCACGTTCCACGCACCCAGCCCGCGCCGAGACCGCCCATGTCCGCTGAAGAGCAGCAGCACCCGCCCGACGACGTCCAGCAGCATCTGCGCGCAGTGCAGGAGCTGCTCGCGCGCCATCGGCTGGTCGAGGGCCTGGTGCATCGGCAGGACATGGCGCGTCAGGACATCGTCGAAGGGCTGATCCACCGCCAGCACCTGGGCGAGCTGCAGGATCTGCTCGAAGGCATGCACCCGGCCGACATCGCCTTCGTGCTTGAAGCGCTGCCGCTGGAAGACCGCCTGTTCGTGTGGAATCTGGTCAAGGCCGAGCGTGACGGCGAGATCCTGCTCGAAGTCTCCGACGCGGTTCGCGAGTCGCTGATCGAGACCATGGACAGCGACGAGCTCAAGGCCGCGGCCGAGAGCCTGGACGCCGACGAGCTGGCCGACCTCGCTCCGGACCTGCCGCCCGAGATCATCCAGGACGTCTATCAGTCACTCGACACCGAGGGCCGCGAGCAGCTGCGCGCAGCCATGTCCTACCCCGAGGACACCGTCGGTGCGCTGATGGATTTCGACATGGTGACGGTGCGCGAGGACGTCTCGCTGGAAGTCGTGCTGCGCTACCTGCGCCGCTTCGAAGAACTGCCGGACCACACCGACAAGCTGCTGGTGGTCGACCGCGACGATCATCTGCGCGGCATCCTGACGCTGGAAAACCTGCTCATCCACGATCCGGAGATGGAGGTTTCCGAGGTCATGGGCACCGAGCCGGTGATCAGCTTCATGCCGGAAGACGACGCCAGCGACGCCGCCCAGGCCTTCGAACGCTATGACCTGGTTTCCGCGCCGGTGGTCGACTCCGAACGGCGCGTCATCGGACGCCTCACGGTGGCCGACGTGGTGGACTACATCCGCGAGGAGTCCGAACAGGAAATCCTCAGCAACGCCGGTCTGCGTGAAGAGGAAGACATCTTCGCCTCGGTATGGGATTCGGTGAAGAACCGCTGGGCGTGGCTGGCCATCAACATGGCCACGGCCATCCTTGCCTCGCGCGTGATCGGCCTGTTCGAGGGCTCGATCGAGAAGCTGGTCGCGCTCGCCGCACTGATGCCGATCATCGCCGGCATCGGCGGCAACTCGGGCAACCAGACCATCACCATGATCGTGCGCGCCATCGCCATGGGTCAGGTCGAACAAAGCGCCATGCGCCGCCTGCTGCGCAAGGAAGTGGGCGTGGCGCTGTTCAACGGCGTGGTGTGGGGCGGTCTGCTCGGCGTAATGGCCTGGTGGCTTTACGGCAGCTGGCAACTCGGCGCCGTGATGACCAGCGCGATGATGCTCAACCTGCTGCTCGCCGCCAGCGCCGGCGTGGTGATTCCGATGCTGCGCATGCGCATGGGCAAGGACCCGGCGCTGGGCGGCTCGGTGATGATCACCGGCCTGACCGACTCGGGCGGCTTCTTCATCTTCCTCGGACTGGCGACGCTCTTCCTGCTGTAAGCCTCGCCACTCGAGCCCTCACCCGGCCATGCGAGCGAACACCTGCGCAGCCTGCGCCACCGTTGCGTCGATATCCGCATCACTGTGCGCAATTGACACGAATCCGGCCTCGAAGGCCGACGGCGCAAAGTAATGGCCGGCGTCCAGCATGGCGTGGAAAAAGCCGTTGAAGGCTTCCTTGTCGCAGGTCATGACTTCGGCAAACGACGCCGGCACGGTCTCGGCAAAATACAAGCCGAACATGCCACCCACCGCATCGGAGCAGAAGCGCACTCCGGCCTTGTCAGCCGCGGCCTGCAGTCCGGTCACGAGACGCTGCGTGCCCGCCGTGAGACTTTCGTAGAAGCCCGGCTCGCCCAGAATCTTCAGCGACGCCAGCCCCGCAGCCACCGCCACCGGGCTGCCTGACAGCGTGCCTGCCTGGTACACGCTGCCGAGCGGCGCAATGCACTGCATGATGTCGCGCCGCCCGCCGAAGGCCCCCACCGGCATGCCGCCGCCGATGACCTTGCCCAGCGTGGTCAGATCCGGCGTGACACCGGTCAGCCCCTGCACGCCCTGCGGTCCGACGCGGAAACCGGTCATCACCTCGTCAAAGATCAGTACGGCGCCGTACTGGGTGCACAGCTCGCGCAGACCTTCGAGAAAGCCGGGATGCGGCTTGATCAGGTTCATGTTGCCGGCCACCGGTTCGACGATGATCGCCGCAATCTCGTCACCCCGCGCCTTGAACACCTCGGTGACCTGGTTGAGGTCGTTGAAGTCGAGCACGATGGTGTGCTTGGCGAAGTCCGCCGGCACACCGCCCGACGACGGGTTGCCCAAGGTCAGCAGGCCGGAACCGGCCTTCACCAGCAAGCTGTCGGCGTGGCCGTGATAGCAGCCCTCGAACTTGATGATGGCGTCCCGCCCGGTGAAGCCGCGCGCAAGGCGAATGGCGCTCATCGTGGCCTCGGTGCCGGAACTGACAAGCCGCACCATCTCGACCGACGGCAGGCGCTCGCAGATGGCTTCGGCCATCTCGATCTCGCCTTCGGTCGGCGCACCAAACGACAGACCGCGCAAGGCAGCCTCGCGCACCGCCTCGACAATCGCCGGATGCGCGTGCCCCGCAATCGCCGGCCCCCAGGAGCCGACGTAGTCCAGATACTCCTTGCCGTCGGCATCCCACACGCGCGCGCCCTGCGCCCGCTCGATGAAGCGAGGCGTACCGCCGACCGAGCGGAAGGCACGAACGGGCGAGTTCACGCCGCCAGGGATGGTGCGCTGGGCGCGCTCGAACAGGGATTCGTTGTGATGACTCATAAGTCTCGCTTCAATCGTAAAGGGCCTGGAAGGCGGCCGCACGGGCAGCCGGATCGGTCGCCTTGAAGACGTCGGAGATCACGGCCAGCATGTCGGCGCCCGCCTCGACCAGCAATGGCGCGTTATCGAGCGTGATGCCACCGATGCAGCACACCGGAACGTTCAGTTCGGCTTTCGCACGCCGCACGAGATCAATGGGGGCCTGCACGGCCTCGGGCTTGACCGACGACGCGAACATCGCGCCGAAGGCCACATAGTCGGCGCCCGCAGCGACGGCCTGCTCGGCGCGCGACCACTCGTCATAACACGACACGCCAAGAATGCGTCCCGGGCCAAGCGCCGCACGCACCGCGGCGACGTCGCCATCCTCGCGACCGACGTGCACGCCGTCGGCACCGACATCGAGTGCCAGTTCAACGCTGTCGTTAACGATGAACAAAGCGCCCGCAGCATGCGCAAGCGCGGCGGCGGCGGCGGCCTGTTCGCGCCGGGCTTCGGCGGAGGCGAATTTGTTGCGGTATTGAACGATGGCCGGATGGCCGGCCAGGGCATCGTGCAGGCCAGCCAGAAGTTCACCGGTGTCACGGCAGTCAGGGGTCACGAGGTAAAGACCCCGGGAGAGCTTTTCGGTCATGCGGAAACTCCAGGAACCCCGCGAAAACAGCGCTTTTCCGGACTGGCGGGCGCGCTGGCGGGGGCAGGAAAATACGGTAAGATGACCCGGATTCTACCGTCAAACCATACGGAGCACGCCGACTGATGAGCAACCCCGAGTACAAGAAATACATGTGCCTGATCTGTGGCTTCATCTACGACGAGGCCGCCGGAATTCCCGACGAAGGCATTGCACCGGGCACTCGCTGGGAAGACATTCCGCCAAACTGGACCTGTCCGGAATGCCAGGCGCGCAAGGAAGACTTCGAGATGGTCGAGATCTGACATCGGCATGCCTCAATACGCGTTGCGAATAAGCCGCAGCCTCTGAAGGGGCATTGCGGCTGAGGCATTTCTGCAGCATAGTCGCGACAAACTCCCGCATATGCAGGCCGATCCGGACCGCCAGCGGGCCATCAGCAACGAGGAACTGTTCATGGACTTGACCGGCTTGCGGGTGATGGTCATTGATGACAGCAACACCATTCGCCGCAGCGCGGAGATCTTTCTTGGCCAGGCCGGCTGTGAAGTGGTGCTGGCCGAAGACGGTTTCGACGCGCTGGCCAAGATCGCCGACCACCACCCCGACGTAATCTTCATGGACATCATGATGCCCCGCCTCGACGGGTATCAGACCTGCTCCCTGATCAAGCGCAACAACCGCTTTGCATCAACACCCGTGATCATGCTGTCCTCCAAGGACGGCCTGTTTGACCGGGCGCGCGGCCGCATGGCCGGCTCCGACGAGTACCTCACCAAACCCTTTACCAAGGACAGCCTGCTGAAGACCGTCGCTCAGCATGCCGGCCAGAAACAACCCGATTGAACGCCAGCAGTGGGACCCAGAAAATGCCGATCAAGAAAATTCTCGTCGTCGACGACTCCCCGACCGAACGCTTCGCACTGAACGAAGTACTTACCGCCAACGGCTATCAAGTGGTCATCGCCGAGAACGGCGAGGAAGCCATTGTCAAAAGCAAGGCAGAAATGCCCGACCTGATCCTCATGGACGTGGTCATGCCCGGCATGAACGGCTATCAGGCCACCCGCACCATCTCGCGCGACGAAGCCACCCGCGCCATTCCCATCATTATCTGCACCACCAAGGGGCAGGAAACCGATCGGATCTGGGGCATGCGTCAAGGCGCTCACGACTATCTCGTCAAGCCGCTCGACCACGCCGAGCTACTTGCCCGCATCAAGGGACTGGGCTGATCGCATGGCACGTCGTGTCAGCCTGCGTGAGTTTCAGGAAAGCCTTGCCCGGCGTCTAGCGGAATCCCGCGAAGGCGAACACCGGACCCTGCTTGGCCTGCAGACCCCGACCGAAAACTGGCTGGTCGACCTTGCCGACACCGGCGAGGTCCTGCCCGTTCCGCCGCTGGCCAACGTGCCGATGACCCAACTCTGGTATAGGGGCCTCGTCAACGTGCGAGGCAGCCTGTGTGGCGTAGTCGACTTCTCGCTGTTCCATTCGGGCGAAGCCATCCCGACCGGCGGAAGCGCACGCGTGCTGCTGGTCGGCGCACGCCACGGCAGCGGCACCGCCCTGCTGTTCTCGCGCGCCTCCGGGCTGCGCAGTCCGGAAGAATTCACCCCTGAGGAGGCATCCGACCCCAGACCATGGGTCGAAGCCATTCTCAGCGACGTCCAGGGCCACCGCTGGCTGAAGCTGGACATCGCCGCCCTAGTTCGCACCCCGGCTTTCCTTGAAGCCGGCGTCATTGAAGTCTGAGGAAACCGGCACCACCGGTTAACTTTCTCGCTGCGGAGCATAAAAATGGGATTCAATCTTTCAACACTCTCCTTGGGCGGCGCGAAGAAGAACAAAGACGCCGATTCGTCCGACGAGACCATTCTCGAAACCGGTACTCAATCCAGCGCCGCACCCGCTGCAACCGAAGCGCAGGATGAGCGCCCGGTGTCCGAGCGGATGAAGAAACACTTCATCCTGTTCGCACTGCTGGTCATCGCTGCCGCCGTGCTGCTGACCCTGCAGAACCGCCAATCCACCTTCGCCACGCTGTACGTCGCGGCGGCCGGGGAATTGCAGACACTCTCGCAGCAGATTGCCAAGGCCGCGCAGCGAGGTATCCAGGGGGATCGTCAGGCCTTCACCGAGCTGCGCACCGCATCCCAACGCTTCACCAACGTGCTGCAGACACTCAAAACAGGTGGGCAGCTGCAGGACCGTACCGTGCCGCCCAGCCCAGAGTCGGTGCAGCCGGCACTCGCTGCCCTGGCCGAACGCTGGGTTCCGATCGAGCAGGACGTGCAATGGCTGCTGGAAGGCGAAAACAGTATCGCCACCCTCGACCGCTCGGTAGCCATGATCAACGCCTTCAACCCGCTGCTGTTCGACCTCACGCAAGCCATCGCACGCCTGAAGACCGAAGGCGATTCATCGATTCGTGAAATTTCCTTGTCGAACAACGCGGTGCTGATCACGCAGCGCATCGCCAAGAACGCCAACGCCCTGCTCGCCGGTGAAACCATCGACCCGGAAGCTGCCTTCCAGATGAGCCAGGACCCGGAAAACTTCAACACCACCCTGGCCGAACTGCTGCGCCTGTCGGCCAACGAGCCGGCCTCAGAGCAACGTCTGCGCGACATCGAGTGGTATGCCGAGGAAACCCTGGCAGCGGTCGGACGCATCAACGACAACATCCAGAACCTTGCCCAATCCAAGCAAACCGGCGTGCGCATGTTCCGCGCTTCTCCCGGCCTGCTGGAAGACACGCGCGCGGTCTCGGCGGCCATCGACAACAACTACCGCGGCTTCGACCCGCTGATCGCCGGCATCATCGCGGCCAGCCTTGCGGCCCTCGCAGTGATCGCGCTCATCGTCAAGGCCTACAACGCCGACCTTACGCGTCGCCGCGCAGAAGCCGAACAGCAGCGTCAGGAAGCTCAGGACGAGCGCAACCTCGCCCAGCAGGCCATTCTGCGTCTGATGAACGAGATGGGCGACCTCGCCGACGGTGACCTCACCATCCGCGCAACGGTGTCGGAAGACATCACCGGCGCCATCGCCGACTCGGTCAACTACACCATTGAAGAACTCTCGGTGCTGGTTCGCCGGATCAACGACGCCGCCACCCGCGTGACGGCCGCAACCGAGTCCGCCCAGAAGATCTCGGGCGAACTGCTCGACGCCACGCAGCGCCAGTCGCAGGAGATCGAAGAGGTCGGCTCCACCGTCGAACGCATGGCCATGTCAATGACCGACTCTTCCGAGCGCGCACTGCAGTCCGCGCAGGTCGCGCGCCAGTCACGTGACGCCGCGCAGAAGGGCACGACCGCGGTGGAAGACACCATCCGCGGCATGAATGACATCCGTGAGCAGATCCAGGAAACCTCCAAGCGAATCAAGCGACTGGGCGAATCCTCGCAGGAGATTGGCGAAATCGTGGAACTGATCTCGGACATTACCGAGCAGACCAACGTGCTGGCGCTCAACGCCGCTATCCAGGCTGCCTCGGCCGGTGAGGCCGGCCGAGGCTTCACCGTGGTTGCGGAAGAAGTGCAGCGCCTGGCGGAACGTTCAGCCGAAGCGACGAAACAGATCGCATCCATCGTGAAGTCGATTCAGACCGATACCAAAGACGCCGTTGTGGCGATGGAAACCGCAACCCGCGACGTGGTCGAGGGCGCCCAGCTGTCCGACGCCGCCGGTCAGGTGCTGGCCGAAATCGAACGCGTCTCGACCGAAACAGCCGAGCTGATCGAGCAGATCTCCGGCGACATTCAGGAACAGGCCGCCACCGCCGGCCGCGTCGCCGGCACCATGAAGGACATTCTCGCGATTACCGACCAGACCACCCGCGGCACCCAGCAAACCGCCGTGTCGGTCGGCGAACTCGCCGACCTGGCAGTCGAACTGAAGGGTTCCGTGTCCGGCTTCAAGGTCTGAACGAGGCAAGCTCATGACGCAATCGCAGGAACTGGATATCGGCCCCCTCAGCTGGGTTCGTGGTGAGATAGACCAAGCGCTTACGCTGGCGGCTGAGGCAGTCGGCCGGGTCAGTCACGAGTCCGATCCGGCTGACCAGATCCAGTTCTCCCGGAACCATCTGCACCAGGCCCGAGGCGCACTGTCCATGGTCGGGCTCGATGGCCTGTGTCACTTCGCCGACACGCTGGACACGCTACTTGCCGGCATGGCCGACGGAAGCATCCCGCCGGATGAAGCACACACCGGACTCGCACGCCGTGGCTGCTCTGCCGTCGCCAACTACCTCAGCGATCTGGTCAGCGGTTCGGGCGACCAGCCCCTGAGACTGTTCGCCCTGTATCGGGAAATCGCCACCGCCAGCGGTCGCGACGACATCAGCCCGGCCGAGCTGTTCTACCCCGACCTCAGCCTCCGCTTGCCGCGCCGCAAGCTGCGCAACGCTCCGAGGCCGGGCACACCGGCCGGAACCGAGCGCATGCGCGGTGCGCGTGCGGCCCTCGAACGCGGCCTGTTGCAGTGGCTCAAGTCGCCTTCCGATCCGGCCGGCCCGGACACCATGCGCGACGCCGCCATTGCCCTTGAGGCACTGCAGTCGAGTCCCGCCTTTTACACGCTGTGGCGCGTGGCCCAGGCCTTTTTCGATGCGCTCGCCCATCAGGACCTGCCCGCCTCCGAGGTCCGCATCAAGCAGCTGTGCACCGGCATGGCCAAAGAGGTTCGCCACCAGGCCAGCACTTCGCACCGCATTCCCGAACGCCTGCTGCGTGACATCCTGTTCGAGATCGGACAGGCACCCGTTCGCACGCCCGCCCAGCGTCAGGTTCGCCAAGCCTGGAACCTTGACGCCTGGTGGGCGGATCCAGGCGAAGTCGTGACCGATATCCCGCTGGGGCCGCTGCTGCGCAAGCTGCGCACCGAGCTTTCCGCCGCCAAGAACGACTGGGACGCTTTCGGTAGCGGGCAGGCCTCCGCCCTGCAGGATTTCGACACCCGCATCCAGTCGATCACGGCCGAAGCCGGGCGCCTCGGGCGCCCCGCCCTGCTGGAACTGCTGTCGGGCACGGCGAAGGTTTCCCAATGGCTGCGTTCCGATCCCGCCACGAACGGCGGTGAGACGCTGGCCGTTGAAGTCGCCACCGCACTGCTGCTGGCCGAGCTCAGCATTGAAGGCGGCATTGCCGACAACGAACTGGCCACCCAGAGCAGGTCCTGCCTCGCCCGTCTGGACGCCATCATGGCCGGGAGTGCGCTGCCGGAAGCTACGGAACAACCGCTCGACGGCACTCGCAGCACCCACGAGTGGGATGCCCGCCAACAGGTGGCGCGAGAGATCGCCTCCAATTTGGGACACATCGAGCAAACCCTCGACGACTTTTTCCGCAATCACGCCAAGCGCGGACCGCTTGCGCAACTGGCTGCTCCGATGCGCCAGATCGAAGGCGCATTGGCCGTAATTGAGGGCGAACAGGCAATACCGCTGGTGCGCGAGGCGATCAAGCGCATCAACGACCTGGCCAACAGCGAGCTGGAACCCGACGAGGACCAGCTCAACCGCCTCGCCGACCAACTGTCCACGCTCGGGTTCTTCGTCAGCGCCCTGCAGCACGGACAAGCCGACCTCAACGATTTCCTGCCGCCCGACCAACGCAAACAGGCCTCCGAGTTCGATCCTGCTTTCGAGCTCGACTTCGATGAAACGGTCGAAGCCCAGGACCTGCACTTGGAAGAAGACGAGCCGGAAGCACCGCAACGGGTGGCTGCCCCCGCCCTGTCTGCGCCAGCCCCGGAAACCGATGCCGAAGTCGATGCCGAGCTGCTCTCGATCTTCATCGAAGAGGCGCACGATGTCCTCGGCAATATCGGCGACGGCCTGAAAACGGTGATGCCGCATGGCAACCAGGATGCACTGGTCGACATCCGGCGCGGCTTCCACACCCTCAAGGGCAGCGGCCGCATGGTCGGACTGACCGACTTCGGTGAAGCCGCATGGGCGATCGAGCAAACGCTCAACCGCTGGCTGCAACTTGAACTCCCCGTAACCGAAGACCTGCATGGCTTGATCGCCTCCGCGCATCAGACCTTCGAGACCTGGGTCGAGCAGATCGAAAACGGCGGAAGTCACGCGTTCGATTTCGCCCCCCAGGCCGCCGAGGCCGAGCGCTTGCGCGGCTCCGAGCTGGATGCCGGCGCCACCGACACCGCGGCAGCGCCACCGACACCCGAGGCCGAGCCACCCCAGTCCGCCCCGCTCGCCGAACTCGACGTCCGCCCGCCACAGGAAGACGAGACGCCAGCCGAAGAGGCCCCTGCAGAGAGCTTCGTGGCCCCCGAGCTGCCGAGCTTCGACTTCGGCGATCTGCCGTCGCTTGAACTCGACGAGCCTGCGCCTCCTGCCGAGCTCCCTGCGATCGAAGAGATTTCGCTGAGCGAGCCGGAAGAGGACGAATCAGAGGCGGTCGAAGCCGAAGCGCCTGAAGACGTTATCGCGCTGGAACTGGACGAGCTGCCCGCGACGGACGCCGAAGCTGAATCTGCGGCTGCCGAGGGTACCGACACGTCGGAAACGAGCGCCGCGCAGACCGTGCACATCGGCGGCTACGAACTGTCACGCCAGCTCTACGACCTTTATCTGAACGAAGCACGCGATCACCTTGAGGTACTTGGCAGCGAACTCAAGCCCCTGCGCCGCAACCCGGGAAAGCCCTCTGACAAGCTTCAACGCACCGCCCACACGCTTTCCGGCATCTCGGGCACGGCGCATATCCCTGCCTTGCAGAATCTTGCACGCGCCCTTGAATTTGCCTTTGACCGCCTGCGCCAGACCGAGCAAACGCCGACCGTCGAACAAATCGACCTGCTGAGCACGACCGTCGACACGCTGCAGGCCATGCTCACCGAAGTCACCCGCGAGCAGTTGCCGCTTGAAGTTCCTGAACTCGAACAGCAGCTCGACGCGGTTGGCCGCCCGCCGGTCAATGAAGAGCCCGTTACCGCCGCCGAGGCGGACGTCCTGGAGGCCCCTCAGTCCGGCGTCGAGACACTCCTTGCGCCGACCGAAGCTGCACGCCCGGGCCACCAGACCAGCGCGACGGTAGACGACGAGGAATCTGCCCTCACGGTCCATGACGACCTGGATGAACAACTGCTGCCGATCTTCCTGGAAGAGGCAGAAGAGCTCATGTCCGGTCTCAGTGAGCGCCTGCGGCTGTGGCAGACCGACCATGCCAACCCGGAACACGCCCGGCTTGCCGCGCGCCAGCTGCATACCCTTAAGGGCAGCGCACGGATGGCCGGTGCAATGCAGCTCGGCGAGCACGTGCACCGCATTGAGTCGCGTCTCGAGAACAGCCTGGCGCGGCAGCACGACGCCTCGCGGCTGATCGAGGACCTGACCACCGGTCTGGACCAGGCGGCCCACCTGATTGCCACGCTCAGCGGTGAAGCGCCCGCCGAAGCCGCGCCCGTCACGGCGGATCCGGCCCAGCAAGCGCGGGCTACCGCCATCGCCATCGACACCGGTGAAGTCGCGGCCGAAGCCATGCAATCCGGCGGCACCTTGCGCGTACGAGCCGAGACGCTTGGCGGCTTTATCAACACGGCCGGCGAAATCGGCATCGCACGCACCCGCATCGAAGGTGAGTTGCGTGTACTGCGCCGTTCGCTGCTGGACCTGACCGAAAACGTCATCCGCCTGCGCAACCAGCTACGCGAAGTCGAACTGCAGGCCGAAACCCAGATGCAGTCGCGCATTGCCCAGGCCGACTCGGCGCACGGCGAGTTCGACCCGCTCGAGATGGACCGCTACACCCGTCTGCAGGAACTGACGCGGATGATGGCCGAGAGTGTCGGCGACGTCACCACGGTTCAGCAGCAGTTGTTGCGCAACCTCGACGGAGCCGAACTGGCGCTGCACAGTCAGGCGCGCTTCGCACGTGACCTGCAGCAGGCACTCATGCAAGTGCGCATGGTGCCCTTCGACAGCCTCGCCGACCGCTTGCACCGGGTCGTGCGCCAGAGCGCGAAAGATCAGAGCAAGCGCGTCAACCTCGACATCCGCGGCGGCCGCATCGAGATCGATCGCAGCGTGCTCGAACGCATGACCATCGCAGTCGAGCACATGCTGCGCAACGCGGTCGCACACGGCATCGAATCCGCTGAGGAACGCCGCGCCGCCGGCAAGGATGACATCGGCCAGATCTCGCTGACCGTGCTGCAGATCGGTAACGAAATCGCCATCGACCTCTCCGACGACGGGCGCGGCCTCGATTACGCTGCCATCCGCGCACGCGGTATCGAGCGCGGCCTGCTTCAAGCCAACGAAGAGGCAGATGAGCGCAAACTCACCAACCTGATCTTCACGTCCGGCTTCAGTACCGCAGAAAGCGTGTCGACGATTGCCGGCCGCGGTGTCGGCATGGACGTTGTGCGTGCCGAGGCCGCAGCGCTCGGCGGCCGCATCGACGTCGACGCCGGAAGAGGTCAGGGAACCCGCTTCCGTATCTACCTGCCGCTCACGCTGGCCGTAACGCAGGCGCTGCTGGTGCGTGCCGGCACGGCCAGCTACGCCATCCCGTCGAGCATGATTGCGCAAGCCATGGAATTGCGCGCAGACGCCATTGAACGTGTGCGCGCAGACGGCTTCGTGGAATGGCAAGGCCAGCGCTTCAACTACCGCTATCTGCCGGAACTACTGGGCGATCGCCGTACGCGCCCGGAGATTCATCGTTTCAATTGGGTCTTGTTGCTGCGCGCCGGCGGCGAAAGCCTTGCGGTGCATGTCGACTCGCTGCGCGGCAACCATGAAATCGTCGTGAAGTCGGCCGGGCCGCAGCTGCTGCGTATCGTGGGCGTGTCGGGCGCCACGGTGCTTGGCGACGGCGAGATCATGCTGATCCTGAACCCCATCGCGCTGGCCAGCCGCTTTACCGCACCGACAACGCTGACCGAGCCGGCCTCCGCCAGCGATATTGCAGAAGGCGCTGCGCTCGCGGACAGCGTGAAGCTGCCGACCGTCATGGTCGTCGACGACTCGCTGACGGTGCGCAAGATCACCGGTCGACTGCTCGAACGCGAAGGCTATCGCGTGGTTACCGCAAAGGATGGCGCGGATGCGCTCGACCAGCTGGAAGAATCGCTGCCCGACGTCATCCTGTCGGACATCGAGATGCCGCGCATGGACGGCTTCGAGTTTGTGCGCAACCTTCGCGCCGACGAGCGTCTGAAGGAGGTGCCGGTGATCATGATCACCTCGCGCCTGGCCGACAAACACCGCGAGTACGCGCAGAAGCTCGGCGCCAACGAGTACCTCGGCAAGCCTTACGACGAAGACGAACTGCTGCGTCTGCTGCAGCAGTACATCCCGACCACGACCACGCACTGAGCCTCAGGGCTCGGCGCGTGAGCTCTTCGTGACCTCGAAGCGCGCCAGCGTGCGCGCTCGCGCTGCGGCGTGGTCGACCACCGGCCCCGGATAATCCTGACCGATCACCACGCCGCACTGCTTCTGCAGCGCGGCGTCCATTTTCCATGGCGCATGGATGTAGCGCTCCGGCACCTTTGCCAGCTCGGGCACGTAGCGGCGAATGAAGCCGCCCTGCGGGTCGAAGCGCTCGGACTGCGTCACCGGATTGAATATCCGGAACCAGGGCTGGGCATCGCAGCCAGTCGACGCCGCCCACTGCCAGCCGCCGTTGTTGGCGGCCAGATCAAAGTCGTTCAACAGCTCGGCAAAATGCCGCTCGCCCTCACGCCAGTCGACCCCCAGATCCTTGGTCAGGAATGCCGCCGTGACCATGCGCAGGCGGTTGTGCATATAGCCCGTCTGCGCGAGCTGACGCATGCCGGCGTCCACCAGCGGATAGCCGGTGCGCCCTTCCTTCCAGGCCGCCAGCAGCGCCGGCGCATCGTCCCAGCTCACCACGTCGAACTCGGGCCGGAAATTGTTGCCGACCACGCGCGGGTGGTGCCACAGGATCATGTGGTAGAAGTCGCGCCAGATCAGTTCATTGAGCCACGTACGCGCGCCGTCGCCTACCTGGCTCCACGCAAAGCGCGCCAGTTCGCGGATGGACACGGTGCCGAAACGCAGGTGGACCGAGAGGTAGGACACGCCCTTGCGCCCCGGATAGTCGCGCGCCTCGTGATAGCCGTTGATGCGCGACGCGAAGTCCTCGAACAGCGCGTGCCCGCCGTTCATGCCGACCGGCAGGCGCAGACCTTCCAGCGTGCCGGCCTCGAAACCGATCTGTGCCAGTTCCGGCACGCCGCACTGCGGCGATCGAGGCGCGAGATTCGCGCCATGCGGCGCCGTCGTCCGCGCGGCCAGGTCGGCTGCCTCCAGGCGCCGCATCCAGGCATTCCGGTAGGGCGTGAACACACTGAACGGACGCCCGTCCTGCGTGAGCACTTCCGCACGCTCGAACACCACCTGATCCTTGAAGTCCTCGAAGTCGATGCCGCTCGCTTCGAGCTTCTCGGCCACTACCCGATCACGCTCGATCGCGACCGGCTCGTAGTCGCGATTGGCGAAGACCGCCGTGACGCCCAGCTCTGCCGCCAGACGCGGAATCTCTTCACTGGCGACACCATGGCACACGATCAGCCCGGCCCCCGCCCCTCCCGCCTCACGCGACAGGCAGTCCAGACCGGCATCTAGCTCAACCAGACTCTCGCGAATGAACTCCACGCGGCGATCCCGCCGCGACGGCAGGGCGTCAAGAATGTCGCGATCGAACACGAAGACACAATGCACACGCCCGAAACGACGCAGCGCGTGATGCAGCGCGGCGTGGTCAAAGCTGCGCAGATCGCGCCGAAACCACACAAGAGCAGAAGAAGTCATGTCAGCAAGTCAGCCGGTGAAGGTGCAATTGGACGAAAGCCGGTCGGGCAGGTTCCTGCAACGCAGGCGCCGTGAAAGCGTAAAATGCCGCGCATGAGCGCCATCATCGCAAACCTGACCAATCACTTCCTGATTGCCATGCCTGCCATGGCCGATCCGAACTTCTCGCGCACGCTTACCTACGTCGCCGAGCACAACGATCAGGGCGCACTCGGCATCATCGTCAACCGCCCGCTCGACATGACGCTGGCGACGCTGTTCGAACGCATCGATCTGCCGCTGCACTCCGCAGAGTTCGCCGGGCAGCCAGTGTACTTTGGTGGACCGGTTCAGACGGACCGTGGCTTCGTGCTACACCGTCCGGCAGGTGAGTGGCACTCAACCCTCAAGGTCAGTGACGAAATCGGCCTGACCAGTTCGCGCGACATCCTGCAGTCCCTCGGCGAGCGCGGCGAACCCGGCGAGGTGTTGGTGTCGCTCGGCTACGCCGGTTGGTCGGCCGGGCAGCTCGAACAGGAACTCGTCGACAACGCCTGGCTGACCGTACAGGCCGAACTGTCGATCATCTTCGATCTCCCCCCGGAAGAGCGCTTTGCGGCCGCGCTGCAGCAACTCGGGGTGGATTTTGCAAACCTCAGCGAGGTCGCCGGACATGCCTGAGGCGGCCGCGGCCACGCCGCCGCTGCCGGCCCGCGGCACCGTGCTTGGTTTCGACTTCGGTCTGGCGCGCATCGGCGTGGCCGTGGGTGAGCTGGAGACCCGTCAGGCCAACGCACTCACCACGATTGCCGAAGAATCCCGCGAGCGCCGCTTCGGCGCCATCAGCGCACTGCTCGCCGAATGGCGCCCGGTCGCCATGGTGGTCGGGATTCCGCGCCACCTGGACGGCACCGAACACGACATGACGGCACGCTGCCGCCGCTTCGCCAACCAGTTGCACGGTCGTTTCGCGTTGCCGGTACATCACATCGACGAGCGCCTGAGCTCGGCAGCGGCCGACGCCGCATTGTCGGACGCCGGTGCCACCCACTGGCAGACACGCAAACCGCAACTCGACGCCGTCGCCGCGCAGATCATCCTGCAGGACTTCCTGAACGGACCCGACCATGCAACTTCCTGACGCAGAAACCCTGCTCGAGACCCTGATCGCGCAAATGCGCCCACAGGTCACGCCCGACACCGCGCTGGTCGGCATCCGCACCGGCGGCGTATGGCTGGCCGAACGCCTGCACGCCGCGCTGGGCCTGACCGGCCCCATCGGCTCGATTGATGTGTCCTTCTACCGTGATGACCTCGGTGCGCGCGGCCTGCCGCCAAACCCGCAGCGCACCGACATCCCCTTCGATGTTGAAAGCGCGCACATCGTCATCGTCGACGACGTGCTGTACACCGGCCGCACCACGCGCGCCGCGCTCAACGAACTGTTCGACTACGGACGCCCGGCCTGTGTCGAGCTGGCCGTACTGGTCGACCGCGGCGGGCGCGAACTGCCGATCGCCGCGCGCTACTGTGCCCACACCCTGCCTGAACCCCTGCCGGCTTCGCGCACACTCGAATTGAGCCGAGACGACACCGGCAAGCTCTCCCTGAGGCTGATCGATGCATAACCCCCAGCTCGACCCCAACGGCGGTCTGCGTCACCTGCTGACGCTCGACGGTCTGCCGCGCGAGATCCTCACCGCCATCCTCGACACCGCGGCACCGCTCACCGAGGTGGCCGAACGCGAGGTCAAGAAGCTGCCGGTACTGCGCGGCAAGAGCGTATTCAACCTGTTTTTCGAGAATTCCACACGCACCCGCACCACCTTCGAGATCGCCGCCAAGCGGCTCTCCGCCGACGTGGTGAACCTCAACGTATCGACCAGTTCGACCACCAAGGGCGAGAGCCTGCTCGACACCATCGACAACCTGTGCGCCATGCAGGCCGACATGTTCGTCGTGCGTCATGCCGCCAGCGGCGCGCCCTTCCTGATCGCGCAGCATCTCATCGCCAACGGCCGCAATGACATCCACGTGGTCAACGCCGGCGACGGACGCCATGCCCACCCGACGCAGGGCCTGCTCGACATGTACACCATCCGCCACTTCAAGGGCGACTTCACGCGCCTGGTGGTGGCCATCGTCGGCGACGTGCTGCACTCGCGTGTGGCCCGCTCGCAGATCGCCGCGCTGAAGACCCTGGGCGTACCGGAAATCCGCGTCATCGGCCCGAAGACGCTGCTGCCGACCGGGCTCGAAGCCTGGGGCGTGCGCGTCTTCCATGACATGGACGAAGGCCTCAAGGACGTGGATGTGGTGATGATGCTGCGCCTGCAGAACGAGCGCATGAACGGCGCCCTGCTGCCGACTCCGCAGGAGTTCTACAAGGTATGGGGGCTGACCGCCGAGAAGCTCGCGCGCGCGCGGCCGGATGCCATCGTGATGCACCCGGGGCCGATGAACCGCGGCGTCGAGATCGACTCTTCCGTGGCCGACGGCGCCCAGGCCGTCATCCTCAACCAGGTCACCTTCGGCATTGCCGTGCGCATGGCCGTGATGAGCATGCTCGCCGCCTGACCGACCGGAGCCCACCCCAGACATGAAAATCAAGATCAGCAACGGCCGCGTCATCGACCCCGCCCACGGCGTCGATGCAGTACAGGACCTCTACATCGCCGCCGGCCGCGTGGTCGCGCTCGGCAAGGCGCCGGACGGCTTCGAGCCCCAGCGCGTCATCGACGCCAACGGGCTGGTGGTGAGCCCCGGTCTCATCGACGTGGCGGCGCGCCTGCGCGAACCGGGCTACGAGTACCGCGCCACGCTTGAATCCGAAATGGATGCGGCGATGGCCGGTGGCGTCACCAGTCTCGCCATCCCGCCCGACACTGACCCGGCGCTCGACGAGCCGGGCCTGGTCGAGATGCTGTGCTACCGCGCCAAACAGCTCAACCGCGCCCACGTCTATCCGGTCGGGTCACTGACCATCGGCCTGAACGGCGAACGCCTGTCGGAAATGGCACAGCTGGTCGAAGCCGGCTGCTTTGCCTTCAGCCAGGCCAATGTGCCGATCGTCGACAACTCCGTGCTGATGCGTGCCATGCAGTACGCTGCGACCTTCGGCTTCCGCGTCTGGCTGCAACCGCTGGCCCCTTTCCTGTCGCGCGGCGGCTACGCCCACGACGGCGAATTCGCCGCGCGCCTGGGCCTCACCGGCATCCCGGTCGAAGCCGAAACCGTGGCGCTGTTCACCTATCTGCGGCTGGCCCGCGTCACCGGCGCACGGCTGCACATCACGCGCCTGTCGAGCGCCGAAGGGCTGGCACTGATCGAACAGGCCCGCGCCGACGGCATGGACGTGACTTGCGACGTGTCGATCAACCACCTGCACCTGTGCGATCAGGACATCGGCTATTTCGACGCCAACTGCCATCTCGTACCGCCGCTGCGCGCCGCGACCGACCGTGACGCGTTGCGCGCGGGCCTCGCCGACGGCCGCATCAACGCGCTGTGTTCGGATCACACACCGGTGGACGACGACGGCAAGCTGGCGCCCTTCAGCGAATCCGAAGCCGGCGCAACCGGCCTGGAACTGCTGCTGTCTCTGACGCTGAAATGGGGCGAGGATTGCGGCCTGGGCCTGCCGGCAGCGCTGTCGCGCGTGACCTGCGATGCTGCGAAACTGATCGGCATCACCAAGGCCGGCCATCTGGCGCCGGGCGCACGCGCGGATATCTGCATATTCGACCCCGCTACGCGCCGTACCATCACACGCGACCGCCTGCGCAGCCAGGGCAAGAACACGCCCTTCCTGGGGTACGAGCTACCGGGCATCGTGCGCTACACGATGGTCGAAGGTCAGGTGATGTTCGAGGGCTGACCGCCTCAGAGACTGCCGACGATCAGCGGCATGAACGTCCCGCGCAGGCCGGCCAGCACCACCAGCAAAATCTGCAACAGCAACAACAGCGCCAGTGGTGATAGGTCTACCCCGGCAATCGCCGGGATGATCCGACGGAACGGCCGCAGAAAAGGTTCGGCAAGATGGCGCACCACCGGCGCAGCCGGTGCGTGCGGCGCCACCCACGACAGCACGGCCGACACCAGCACCAGTGCGAACACCAGATAGACGGCCATGCGCACGAGCTCGACCAGGCCCATGCCGGCCAAGCCCAGCGTAAGACCGCCCGCTCCGCCAAACGGAATACCCCGCAGCGCCAGTTCGATGGCAACGAACGCCACCTGGGCCAGCCAGGCCGGGAGCAGGCTGGCCATATCCAGCCCCCACAGCCCCGGCACCACGCGACGCAGCGGCCTCACCACCCAATCCGTCGTCTGCAGCACGAACTGGCCCAACTGGTTGCGGAATGGCACACGCTGCCACTGCATGAAGAAGCGCGCGAGCAGCAACAAGGTGAACGCGCCAAATACGAAGTTGATGAGCAGGAACAGAATCTGCGTGGACATCTCAGCGACCTCCCAGCTCGTCGCCAAGCTCGCGACCACGTAACTCTGCGGCTGCAACGGCACGGCCGATCAGCTCGACGAAACCGCCGTCACCCAAGACCGCCAACGCAGCGGCGGTCGTCCCGCCTTTGGAAGTCACCTTCTCGCGCAACACACCGGGAGGATCCTCTGAGCCCGCCGCAAGCCTGGCTGCACCCAGCACTGTTTCAAGTGCCAGACGGCGCGCGGTGGCACCGTCAAAGCCACGCGAGACTGCAGCAGCCTCCAGCGCCTCGATGAAATGAAAGACGTAGGCCGGACCACTGCCCGAAACGGCCGTTATCACATCCATGCGCGCTTCGTCTCCGACCCACACCACACTGCCGACTGCCGACAGAATGCGCTCAGCCACTTCGCGGCTGGAATCATCTACGGCATTCGGGGCATACATGCCGGTGACCCCCGCCCCGATCAGCGCCGGAGTATTGGGCATCGCACGTGCCACGCGCTCGTGCCCACCCAGCCAACGCGACAGATCCGCAACACGCAGCCCGGCCGCCACACTGATCACCAGCGCCTTGCCGAGGCGCCCGGCAAGAGGCGCCAACGCTCCGCGCATCTGCTGTGGCTTGACCGCCAGCACCACCACATCGGCATCCGCGGCACGACCGATATCTTCCGACACCCCCACACCGAATGTCCGCACAAGCCAGTCACGGCGCTCCGCGGCAAGCTCCACAACGACCACATCCGACGCGGCAAAGCCACGCTCAAGCATTCCGCCAATCAGCGCGGCCGCCATGTTGCCGCCGCCTAAAAATACGATTTTCATACTGCCTTTCACTCCGTCGGAGATCGTGTGTAATCGCGCGCGCCAAAGATCGCACTACCGACACGCACCAGCGTGCTGCCCTCGGCAACAGCCACCTCAAGATCATCGGACATGCCCATCGACAGCGTGTCGAGGTCAATGCCTTCAGCCGCAAGCTGCTCGCGAAGCGTACGCAGACGCGCAAAGCGCGCGTGCAGCAAGGCCTGGTCAGCGGTCGGTTCAGGAATGCACATCAGTCCGCGCAAGCTGAGCCGTGGCAGATTTGCAACGGCTTTCGCCAGCGGCAGAACCCCTTCCGGATCGACACCGCTTTTGCTGGCCTCGCCGCTGACATTGACCTGAATGCACACCTGCAGCGGCGGCAGATGGGCGCCGCGCTGTTCGGAAAGACGCCGGGCGATTTTCTCGCGCTCGACCGAATGGACCCAGTCGAAAGTTTCAGCAACCTGCCGGGTCTTGTTGGATTGCAGCGGGCCGATGAAATGCCATTCAAGCCCCGATGCGGACAGCTCTGAGAGCTTGCTCACACCTTCCTGCACGTAGTTCTCGCCAAAGGCAGACTGTCCGGCCGCTGCCGCTTCCCGCACCTGCTCGGCCGGCCAAGTCTTGCTGACCGCGAGCAGGCGTATTCCGTCGGGATCACGTCCCGCAGCCATTGCGGCGGCGGCAATGCGGGCGCGCACGGCTTGCAAGTTGGCAGCGATTGATGTCATATACCTGCGTCCGGCCCGTCATCCCAGCAGGCGCCGAGTATAGCACCGCGCCTGAGGCCTCCTTCCGACCCAACCAAGCCCATACCACTCATGGACATTACTGAACTGCTCGCGTTTGCGGTCAAGAACAAGGCCTCGGATCTCCACATGTCAGCCGGTCTGCCCCCGATGATCCGGGTGCACGGCGACATCCGGCGCATCAACCTGCCGCCGATGGAGCACAAAGACGTACACGCCATGGTGTACGACATCATGAATGACTCGCAGCGCAAGCAGTACGAGGACGAACTCGAATGCGACTTCTCGTTCGAGATCCCGAATCTGTCGCGCTTCCGCGTCAACGCCTTCAACCAGAACCGCGGCGCTTCGGCCGTATTCCGGACCATTCCGTCCAAGGTACTGACGCTCGAAGAGCTTAACGCGCCGAAGATCTTCAAGGACATCGCCGAGCAGCCGCGCGGCATCGTGCTGGTCACCGGCCCGACCGGCTCGGGCAAATCGACCACGCTGGCGGCGATGGTCGATTACATCAACGAGAACCAGTATTCGCACCTCCTCACCATCGAGGACCCGATCGAATTCGTGCACACCTCGAAGCGCTGCCTGATCAACCAGCGCGAAGTACACCGCGACACGCTGTCGTTCAACAATGCCCTGCGCTCGGCCCTGCGTGAAGACCCGGACGTGATCCTGGTCGGCGAAATGCGCGACCTCGAAACTATCCGCCTGGCCCTGACCGGCGCCGAAACAGGTCACCTGGTATTCGGTACGCTGCACACCTCGTCGGCCGCCAAGACCATCGACCGTATCATCGACGTCTTCCCTGCCGACGAGAAAGAAATGGTGCGCGCCATGCTGTCCGAATCGTTGCGCGCGGTCATCTCGCAGACACTGCTCAAGACCAAGGATGGCAGTGGCCGCGTCGCGGCGCACGAGATCATGCTCGGCACACCCGCCATCCGTAACCTGATCCGCGAGGGCAAAGTAGCCCAGATGTACTCGTCCATCCAGACCGGTCAGTCCATGGGCATGCAGACGCTCGACCAGTGCCTGCAGGAGCTGGTGCGGCGCAACATTGTGTCGGTCACCGAAGCGCGCATGCGCGCCCAAAACAAGGATGCCTTTGCCGGCTGAGGCCGTCGAAGACTGCCAGCGGAGCACGTAGATGGAACGCGATCAGGCCCTCAAATTCATGCACGATCTGCTCAAGCTGATGGTGCAGAAGAACGGCTCGGACCTCTTCATCACCGCAGGCTTCCCGCCTGCCATCAAGGTCGACGGCAAGATTCTCCCGCAGTCGAACCAGGTGCTCACCCCGCAACACACTGCCGAGCTGGCCCGCGCGATCATGAACGACCGGCAGGCGGCCGAGTTCGAAGCCACCAAGGAATGCAACTTCGCCGTCGCCCCGCCGGGCATCGGCCGTTTCCGTGCCAACGCCTATCTGCAGCAGAGCCGCGTCGGGCTCGTACTACGCACCATTTCGCAGACTATTCCGACCTTCGAGGATCTGGGGCTTCCGACCATCCTCAAGGAAGTCGCGATGACCAAGCGCGGCCTGGTGATCTTCGTCGGCGGCACCGGCACCGGCAAGACCACTTCACTGGCGTCGATGGTGGATTTCCGCAACGAGCATTCCTACGGCCACATCATCACCGTCGAAGACCCGATCGAATTCGTGCACCAGCACAAGAACTGCATCATCACGCAGCGCGAGATTGGCATTGACACCGATGGCTGGGAATCTGCCCTGAAGAACACCCTGCGTCAGGCACCCGACGTAATCCTGATGGGCGAGATCCGCGACCGCGAGACCATGGACTACGCGGTGGCCTTCGCCGAAACCGGTCACCTGTGTCTGGCCACGTTGCACGCCAACAGCACCAACCAGGCGCTCGACCGGATCATCAACTTCTTCCCGGAAGACCGCCGTCAGCAGCTGTTGATGGACCTTTCTCTGAACCTGCGCGCACTGATCTCCCAGCGCCTGCTTCCGCTCAAGGATCGCAAGGGTCGCGTGCCAGCCATCGAGGTGATGCTCAACTCGCCGCTGATTGCCGACCTGATCTTCAAGGGCGACGTGCCGGGCATCAAGGAGATCATGAAGCGCTCGCGCGAGCTCGGCATGCAGACCTTCGACCAAGCACTGTTCGATCTCTACGAAGACGAGCTCATCACCTACGAGGACGCGCTGCGCAACGCCGACTCCGTCAACGACCTGCGCCTGCAGATCAAGCTCAACAGCCGCCATGGCGACCAGGATTTCCTCGCCGGCACGCAGAATCTGGATATCGTCTGACCCTGCGGCTCAGGCAGCCGGCTTGTCCCGCCCGCTGCCCTGGAAAATGCGGTACTCATAGAGCCGGCACTCCAGCGCCCCGTTGAACAATGGCGTACGCCGCGTGGCCTTGAGCCGCATGCCTTTGGGCAAGGCCGGGTCCGCACTCAGAAAGTAGCAGCGCCATCCGGCCCAATGCGCCTTCAATGCGTCGGCCATCTCGGGGTAGAACTCCGCTAGCTCGCTCTCTTCGCCAAGGCGCACGCCATACGGCGGATTGGTCACCATCACGCCAGATTCGGCCGGCGGATCGACCTCCAGGATGTCCGCGCTCATCAGGCGGACGCAATCGGCCACACCAGCTGCCTCCAGGTTCACGCGGGCACGCCGCACCTGCTCGGCAACCAGATCCGAACCATAGATATCCAGCTGGCGCGCCGGCTTGCGGCGCCCTTCCGCGGCCTTGCGCATTGCAGCCCAGCCGGCGCGGTCGAAGTTGCGCATCTTCTCGAAGGCAAAACTGCGGCCCAGACCCGGCGCCACATCCAGCGCGATCTGCGCCGCCTCGATGAGGAAGGTGCCGCTGCCACACATCGGGTCAATCAGCGTCTCGTCCGGCGTCCAACCCGTCAGCCGCAGGATGCCGGCGGCGAGGTTTTCCTTGAGCGGCGCCTCGACCGCGGCGCGCTTGAAGCCGCGCTTGTACAACGGCTCGCCCGAGGTGTCGATATACAGGGTCACCGCATCCTTGGTCAGGAAGGCATGGATACGCACGTCCGGGTTGGCCGTATCCACGCTCGGACGCTTGCCCGACACGGTGCGGAAGTGGTCGCACACCGCATCCTTGATGCGCAGCGTGACGAACTCCAGGCTCTTGAGTGGCGAGCGCTGGGCCGTGACATATACGCGGATGGTCTCATCGGTCGTAAACCAGCGCGCCCAGGTCGGCGCGTAGGCGATGCGGTAGATGTCCTCCTCGCCGCGATAACGCCCCTCGGTGATGCGCCACAGCACTCGCGTGGCAATGCGTGACTCGAGGTTCACGCGATAGCAGGTCAGCCAGTCGCCCTTGAAGCCGACACCGCCATGCGTCGGCTCGACCGACTGCGCCCCCAGCGCATTGAGTTCTTCGGCCAGTGCGGCTTCAAGGCCGCGCGGACAAGGGGAGAAAAACGCTTCGGCCATCAGGCCCTCCGGATCAGAACGGCTTGAGTACCGTCAGAAATACGATTGCGAACAGCACCAGCACCGGCACTTCGTTGAACCAGCGATACCACACGTGGCTGCGCGTGTTGCGCCCCGCCGCGAAGTCGCGCAGCAACTTGCCGCAATACAGGTGATAGAGCACCAGCACGAGGACCAGCATCATCTTGGCGTGCAGCCATCCTCCCGAGAACCCGTAGCCGTACCACAGCCAAAGCCCCAGGCCCATTGCCAGCGCGCCCAGCGGCGTCATGAAACGGTAGAGCTTGTACTCCATGAGGGCCAGTCTCTCGCGCGTTGCGGCGTCCTCGACCATGGCGTGGTTCACGAACAGCCGCGGCAGATAGAAGAGCCCGGCAAACCACGAAACGACGAACACGAGGTGCAGCGATTTGACGATCAACACGCAGCGCTTCCTTGTTGGGCGATGGCCGCGGCAAAACCGTCCTCGACCGTGGGATAGACCAGCCGCATGCGCAACTCGCGCAGCGCGCGCGAACCATCGATACGACGCGACTCCGACATGAAGGACAAGGCCATCGGCGAGAGCTTCTGCGCAAGTTCGGCCCGACTCAGCCGTGGCGGCGCAGCGACGCCGAACATGCTTGCCGCCAACTCGAAGTATTCGCCCATCTTCATGTCTGATTGATCGACCGCATTGTAGACGCGACCTGAGCGTCCGCGGAACAGCGCCAGACAGGCCATGCGCGCCAGATCCTCGGCATGGACGTGATTGGTGAAAACATCCTCGTCCGGCGCCAGCACCGGATCACCACGGCGCAGGCGGTCGAGCGGCAAACGATCCCCTGCATAGATGCCCGGCGCACGCAGGATCGACACCGAAAGCGCGTTGTCAACCGCGAAATTGCGCAATCGGCGCTCGGCATCGACACGACGGCGCGCGCGTGCCGTCGTCGGCCGACACACCCGGGTCTCGTCGATGTGCGCATCTGCACAATCACCGTAAACCCCTGTCGTACTTATGTATATCAGGCGCTGTGGTAGACTCCGCCCGCCCGCCAAGGCCGCCAGCAAACGCTGCATGCGCGCGTCGCCCGGCCCTTCGGCCGGCGGCGGTGCAAAATGCAGTACCGCGTCGGCAATACCCGCCAGCCGCGCAAGACTGGCCCGGTCGTCCAGATCGGCCAGCAGCGGCACCGCACCCAGCCGGCGCAGGCGCTCGCGGCCTTCCGGGCGGCGCGTCAGCGCGAATACGCGAAAACGCCGCGCGAGCCACGGGATCGCACGACCGGCCACGTCGCCGGCACCGACGATCAGGATTCTTTTCATCGCAGGATTATCCCACGTCCGATGCCCTTCACGATTTCACTCCAGCCCGGCGGGCAGCAGTTCTCCATCACATCCGATCAGACCATTCTCGAGGCCGCCCTGGCAGCCGGCTTCGTGGTCCCCTATGGCTGCCGCGACGGCGCTTGCGGTGCCTGCAAGGCACGCGTGGAGCGGGGCGAGATCGAACAAGGGGCGGTTTCGGCCACCGCCCTGAGCGCTTCCGAGCGCGCCGACGGCATGGCCCTGCTGTGCAAGGCCCATGCCCTGAGCGATCTCGACGTCACCGTGCGCAGCCTGACACGCGCCGGAGACCTCCCCATCAAGAAGCTGCCTTGCCGGGTGCAGAGCATAGACTTCGCCGCGCCCGACGTGGCGGTACTGAAGGTCAAGCTGCCCGCTTCGGAGCCCTTCCGCTTTCGCGCCGGGCAGTACATCGACTTCGTACTCGACGGAGGTCGTCGTCGCAGCTTCTCGATTGCCAATGCACCGGCGGTGGGTGATCAGCTCGAACTGCACATCCGTCGCATCGAAGGGGGCAGCTTCACCGGCCACGTCTTCGAACAGATGAAGCCGCGCGACATCCTGCGCTTCGAAGGCCCACTGGGCAGTTTCGGGCTCGGCTCAGGCAGCGGTACCGCCGTCCTGATCGCCGGCGGGACGGGCTTTGCCCCGATCAAGAGCATGGTCGAGGATCTCATTGCCTCCGGCCGGCAGCGCCCGCTCACGCTGTACTGGGGTTCGCGCACCCGCGATGGTCTGTACATGGACGATCTCGCCCGTAGCTGGGAGCAAAGCCTGCCAGGCTTCCGCTACGTTCCGGTGCTCTCCGAAGCTTTGCCTGCAGATGGCTGGACAGGGCGCACCGGCCTCGTACATCATGCTGTCATGGCCGACTTGCCCGACCTCTCCAGCTTTGAAGCCTATGCCTGCGGCTCTCCCGCGATGATCGACGCCGCGCGCGATGATCTGGTGAGTCGATGCGCCCTGCCGTCGGACGCGTTCTTCGCCGACGCATTCACTTTCGCCAGCGCCTGAGCCATGCCCCAAACGACCATTTTCACTCGCGAACCCGTGGTCAACCGCAAGCGGGCAATCACCGCCAACCGACTGATCGCACACGGGCCCGACGTTGCGTCGGTGGTCGAAACGCTCAACGCCCTGCAGGACGTATGGCCGAGTCACTATCCGGTGTTCGTCTCGCTGGCCCGGCTGGTGCCCACGCCCGACCTGATGGACTGGCAGGCCCCGCCCAACGCCATGGTCGAAATCCCTGCCCAGGCCATCAATCACCCGCGCACGCTGGAGCTGCTCGAACAATTGCGCTCGGCCAATGTGCAGACCTGCCTTGCCTGGCATGCCCCGGACACGTCCGTCCCCCCCAACACCGACTGGCGCTTCGCGATCTCCGACGCCCGCAAACACCCGGCTCCGGGCAACCCACCGGGCGTGCCGCTGGCCTGGGGCCTGAACGATCTCGCCGCATTCCAGAGTGCAATCCAGCAGGGCTACGAAGGTGCCTCGGGCTGGTTCTTCCTGCGCGGCCATCCGGCTCCCAAGGCGCTGGCACCGGCCCACGGCCAGATCGTCCAGCTGCTCAACCTGGTCCGCAACAACGCCGACATCGGCAAGATCGAGCAGCTGCTCAAGCAGGATGTGGCGATCTCCTACAAGCTGCTGCGCTACATCAACTCGGCCGGCTTCGGCCTGATGGTCGAGATCCAGTCCTTCCGCCACGCGGTCAGCATTCTTGGCTACGACGCACTCAACAAGTGGCTGTCGCTATTGCTGGTCACGGCCAGCCGCGATCCCTCCGCGCCGGCGCTGATGCAGACGGCCATCGTGCGTGGCCGCTTCATGGAAATCCTCGGCGCGTCCTGGCTCGACAACAGCCATCACGACAACCTCTTCATCACCGGCGCCTTCTCGCTGCTGCCGCTGCTGACGGGGTCGAGCATCGAAGAGATCGTCGAGGCCATGACCTTGCCGGAAGGCATCGTCGACGCACTTGTGCACGACATGGGCGAATATGCCCCGCTGCTGCGTCTGGCCTATCTCACCGAAGGCTTCGACGGCGCCGCGCTGGCCAAACAGGTCGAAGAGCTGCAACTGCGCCCGGAACAGGTCAACGCCGCGCTGCTGTCCGCGCTCAGCTTCGCCGACAATCTCACGGCCTGAACCACTCCGCAGGCAAACTTTCCGGCAAGCCCGCTCAGCCCTTGGGTACAATCGGGCATTCGCAACCGCCCGGCTGACACCCATGGGATCGAGCATGCTCCATCCGCAGGTTCTCCTGCACGATGCAGCCTCCCCCGCACAACGCGATGCGCTGCTCGGACTGCTCGGCGCGACCCCACCCGACCTTGGCGCGGTCGCGCAGTGTTTTCTCGACGACCCCGTATTGCTGCACGCCCTGCTGCGCGCCATGCCGCTCAACGGCGCCGGCCTGGACGACCGCCTGCCCGACATCGTCGAAACACGCGTAACCGCACTCGGCCCGGATCTGCTCACGGCGTGGTTGCTGACACGCACCCACCACGCGCGGGCATCCCGCACCGACATCGCGCTGCGCAGCCAGTCCCAGCATGCAGCCAGCATCGCCCGGGCCATCACGCACACCGCCGGCTACCGCTTCGCCGACGACGCAGCACTGGTCGCGCTGTGGTCGCGGCTCGCACAGCTGCTGCGCATCGGACCGCTGCCCGGTGGTGGCCATCAAGCACCCTCCCGACAACTGAATGCCCGCCTCGCTGACGAGTGCGGTTGCACCCCGCTGATCTGCGACGCGCTGATGCTCGCCGACAGCGCCGAGGAGCAGATTACCCAGGCGCACCCGCTGGCCGCCATGGCCTGGTGCGCCAACCGTCTGGCCGCCAACCCCGACCACTGGCTCGACGCCTGCTCACGCGTCAGCGGACTGTCCCGCGATGAGCTCATGGGCATCGTCGCCGCGCAGGACGCTGCAAGCCTCCCGGTCGTGGACGACGTGACCGAGACCGAGCCGCCATTGCCCGTCGCGCCCGCCCCGACATCGCCCAGCCTCGTTGAGGCAGCCCTGGCCGGCTTCGCGCACAAGGCGTTTGCCGGACTCGAGGCCGGCGCGCTGTGCATGCGCTATGAAGCGGCTGCGCGCCTGCTGTGCGACCAACACCCGTTCATCGTCGTGGCCGCGCAGGAGGGCCGTCTGAATGTGCTGTCGCTGACGCGTGAAACGAGCGTGGCACAGTGGCACGGCGAATCCGCGCAACCGCTCGACGACGAAGCCAGCGTGCTGGCCCTGGCCGTGCGCAGTCAGACACCCACCTCATGGCATCGCGACGACGACGGTCCCGGCCGTTCGGTGCGCGACTGGCAGCTTTCCCGCTGGATCGGGCGCAGCGGTTTCGTGTGCATCCCGTTCAGTACCGGTACGACGCCCGGCGCCATCGTGGTTGCACCGGAGCGCTCTCCGCTGCCGGCCACCGACCTTGCACGCATGCTGGTGTCGCTGACCTCGGCTGCCGCCGCAGTCGCCATCGAGCGCCATACGCGCGATGCACTGGAACAGCGGCTGCGGGCGCAGATCGAACAACGCCATCGCGAACATGCACGTCGCATCGCCCACGAAGCGCGCAATCCGCTGTCGGTGATCCGCAGCTACCTGCACCTGATTCCACAACGCCATGGCGATGTGGCCGGGCTGAGTGATGACCTGCGCATCGTGCACGACGAGATCGAACGCCTCGGCAGCCTCATCGACAACGCCACACTGCCGCCAGACGAGCCCGCCGAGCCCCCGTTCTGCGACATCGTGACGCTGTTGCGCGACATGCAGGCCATGCTCGAGGAATCCCTGTTCGGCAGCCGCGGCATCCACCTCGAACTGCGCACCCTTTCCGCGCTGCCTGCAGTTGCGATGCCGGCCTCGGCCCTGCGGCAGGTCATGCTCAACCTGCTGCACAATGCCGCCGACATCCTGCATCCGGGCGGGCGCTGCACCGTCGCGCTGGCCGGCGAACTGATCGCCGACGGCAGGCGCTGCATCGAGATCCGGGTCATCGACAACGGCCCGGGGCTGCCGCCCGAACGGCTCGGCGACCTCTTCTCACCGCAACCCAGCCGCAAGGGTGGTCAACATCAGGGGCTGGGGCTGTCGATCACGCGTGACATCCTGGAACGCTGGCATGCACGCATCCTGTGCCGCAGCCAGAATGGCGTTGGCACAAGCTTTCAGTTGCTTGTGCCAATCGTTTCCGAATAGATTAGGGCGTCATTCCGCGACGCAGCACGGGGCATATGGTCATACCTGGTGACGCTTTCTTCCAGAATCAGTTCTCCGAGTCCCATAGCGGCGCCGAGACCACTACCCGCATTCTGATTGTCGATGACGACGCTTCGCTGCGTCGCACCCTGCCGCAGATCCTCGCCAACCCGGGCCGCAACTTTGATCTGGCCTGCGATGTAGGCGAAGCGCTGGTCCGCCTCGGCACCCAGCAGTATGACCTTGTCGTACTCGACTACCGCCTGCCCGACGGCACCGGACTGATGGTGCTCGACTGGCTGTCCGAGCATCAACGCGAAGAAGCCGTTGTCATGATCAGCGGTGAAGACGCCATTGACGCCGTCATCGGCGCACTGCGTCGCGGCGCCGATGATTTCGTGCGCAAGCCCTATCATGTGGCGCAATTGCAACGCGCCGTTCAGAACGCATTGCACAAGACCGTGCTCGAGCGCGCCAACCGCGCAATGAGCGAACGCCTGCGCGCGTCCGAGCGCCTGCATCGTTTTCTGGTCGAACAGTCACCTGATCTGATCTTCACCCTCGACGCCCAGGGGCGCTTCAGCTTCGTCAACCCACGCATCGAAGAGTTGCTTGGTTTTCAGCGCAACCACCTGCTCGACACGCCGTTTGCAGAACTGGTGGTCGATGAAGACGCCAGTCGCGTTGCCAAGATGCTCGAAGCCCAGCAGTTGCGACCGGAAGCCAGCTTCACCCTCGAACTTCGCCTGCGGCGTGCCCACCCGATGGGTGAGCCGTATGTCAGCGTGGTGCTGCAAGGCATCCCGATGCTCGGCCGCGGCGACGGCTCCGACAGCGGCTACGCCGGACTCTACGGCATCGCGCGTGACGTTTCGGACCAGAAGCGTGCGGAAGAGATCATCAGCTTCCAGACCTATCACGATCAGCTCACCCGTCTGCCCAACCGCAGCCTGTTCCGCGAACGTCTCGAACTGGCGCTGACCCACGCGCGCCGCCACGGTCGGGCCCTCGCCGTACTGTTCGTCGACATCGACCGCTTCAAGCTGGTCAACGACACCTACGGCCACAGCGAAGGCGATGCCTTGATCCGCGGCGTGGCCGCGCGCCTTTCCGGCGCCCTGAGACGCAGCGACACCCTCGCGCGGGTCGGCGGGGACGAGTTCACCATCCTGCTCTCGGATGTGCGCGGCGCCGAAGACACCGACGCCATCGCCCACAAGATTCTGGCCGCCATGGAGGCGCCACTCGCGTTGAGTCATGGCGACTTCCGCGCAACGGTCAGCGTCGGCATTGCGATGTACCCGACCGACGGCGAAACCTGCGAGACGCTGCTGCAGCACGCGGACATCGCGATGGCCCAGGTCAAGCGCTCGGGCAAGAATGGTTTCCGCTTCTTCGCACCCGAACTCAACACCAGCCACCAGGGACGGCTGGCGCTGGAGAACGACCTGCGCGTGGCGCTTGATCGCGGCCAGTTCGAGCTGCATTTCCAGCCGCAAGTCAGCCTGTCGCGGCGTAGGGTCGTCGGCGTTGAAGCACTGCTGCGCTGGAACCATCCCGAGAACGGCTTGATCAGCCCGTCGACTTTCGTGCCGCTGGCCGAGGAACTGGGCATGATCGGCGACATCAGCCACTGGGTGCTGGAGCAAAGCTGCGCACAATTGGCGCACTGGCGCAGCCGCGGGCATGAAGACATCAAGATGTCGCTCAACCTCGCGGCCAAGGATTTCGAGCGCGGCGATATCGTCACCAGCGTCACCGAATGCATCGCCCGCCACACGCTCCCGCCCGGGCAGGTCACGCTGGAAATCACCGAGCACATGATGATGCAGGACACACCCGGCGTCACCGACAAGGTGCGCCGACTGCGCGAAGCCGGGGTGGGCATTGCCATCGACGACTTCGGCACCGGCTACTCCGCCCTGGCCTATCTGCAGAAGCTGCCGATCAGCGCGCTCAAGATCGACCGCAGTTTCGTCAAGGACATGGGCGGCCTGATGACCAACCCGATCATCTCGGCCATCATCGGCATCGCGCGCGGATTCGATCTGGAGCTGATCGCCGAGGGGGTGGAGCACCCGCAGCAGGCCGCCATGCTGCGCGCACTCGGTTGCGATGTGATGCAGGGCTACTACTTTGCGCGGCCAGTTCGCGCCGACGACGCCGAGGCCCTGTTCTCGATGCCACCACGCGCCGTATCAAACTAGAGCCTCGCAACGCAGAAAACAAAAACACCCCACGCTTGCCGCTCCGTGGCGGCGCCCCCCAGGGTCGTTTCTTGTCTTGGGGCGCCAGCAACAAAAAAGCCGGCATCGCCGGCTTTTCTTATCAGCTTCGCGGGGAAGCTTACTTGATGCTCATGACCCAGGCGGCCAGCTTCTTGGCCTCATCCTCGCTCACGGCATTGGGCGGCATCGGGACCGGGCCCCACACGCCGGAACTGCCATTCTTGATCTTGCCTGCGAGCATCGCAACGGCGTCGCCCTTGCCGGCGTACTTGGCAGCGACATCCTTGTATGCAGGGCCGACAAGCTTCTTGTCGGTCGCATGACAGGCCATACAGTTCTTGGACTTCGCCAGCGCTGCATCGGCAAAGGCGGGGGCTGCGCAGAGGAGACTGGCTGCTGCGACGATGGACAGAATTGCCTTCATGTTTCCCTCTTCCCTCTAGTGATATAAAAGCGGACCTTTTCAAGGTGGTCCGATACTACCCGACTCCCGCGCGCTTTGCCTACTCGTGGAAACCCGGCATTGTCAGCATTCGTGACAGTTCCGCAGCCTCCGACACCGGCGGCAGACAGGTGCGTCCACGGCACACCCAGGCAGCGGCCGCGCCCGTCGGCGCCCGTTTGGCCAGCACCGGCGGCACCCCCGCCGAGTCCCCCGGCACCACAACCCCCATCACGCACGGGCGATAGTGTTCGTTCAGACTGGCGCGCAAAGGGGCGAGTGCCACGGCCTCGCCGCTCATCACCACCACCGCCGGTGGCTGCAACACATCCTGCAAGGCCAGCAACAGGCTCGCGCAGCCCTGCGGATTGCGCTCCAGCAGCGACCATGCCGCCCGCACCGTACGTTCGGCCGAGTCGAGATAGCGCACCTCACCGGTCAGCTGTGCCAGGCGCGCCAGCATGCGGGCAGCCACACCGTTGCCCGACGCAGTCGCATTGTCGTGCAGCGGCCGGGGTCGCAGGATGAGTGGCTCGTGGTCATGCCGGGTGAAATGGAAGCCGCCGTGCTGCCGGTCCTCGAAGTCATCCAGCAGGGCCTCGGCCAGATCCTCGGCAAAGGTCAGCACCTCGGCATCGAAGCCGCACTGGAGCAATTCGAGTGCCGCATCGATGAGCCAGGCGTGATCATCCAGATACGCATTGAGACGCCCCGGACCTCCGTCGCTGGTGGCCAACAACCGACCACCGCGCCACAAGCGGCTGCGTACGAAAGCGAATGCGCTGCGCGCGGACGCCAGCCAGTCGTCCCGTCCGAACACCCTGCCCGCGTGCGCCATGCCGGCAATCATCATGCCGTTCCAGCCGGCCAGATGCTTGCTGTCGCAGCCCGGCCGCACACGTTGTTCGCGCTCTGCAAACAAGGCCTGACGTCCTTGCTCCAGCCGGCATACGAGTTCGTCTTCACCAAGCCCGGTTTTTCTGGCGGTGCGCTCCAGTGGCTCGGCCACATACAGATGCCAGGCGCCATCAAAGCCGGCACGCTCGCCCAGTCCATAGTGGCGTTCAAAGGCCTTCCAGGCTTCGGGTGGCACAACGCGCTGGGCGTGTTTGCGGTCCCACGCGTAGAAGCGCCCCTCGTGCCCCTCGGAGTCGGCGTCGAGCGCGGAGTAATAGCCCCCGTCGGGCGACTGCATGTCGCGCATCACCCACTCCGCCGTGCGCTCGATCGCAGCGCGAAAAACGGCCGTACCGCTGTACACATGGGCGTCGGCATACAGCCGCAACAGCGCAGCGTTGTCGCACAACATTTTCTCGAAATGCGGGATGCGCCATTGCGCATCGGTGCTGTAGCGGAAAAAGCCTCCGCCCAGATGGTCGAACAGCCCGCCTTCGGCCATGCGTGTAAGCGTGGTCAGCGCCATCTCGCCGGCGGCTTCGTCACCCTCGGTCGCGGCACGCTGCAACAGGAATTCCAGATCGCTCGCGCGTGGAAACTTGGGGGCTTCGCCAAAACCGCCGTGACGCCGGTCGAAGGCCGCTTTCAGGCCGTCCCGCAGCACCTTGAACGGACGTTCATTGAGATCGGAGTGATGCGCTGCATCTGCCGGCGCAGACAGGCGAAGCAGTTCCGAACGCAGCCTCACGCCACCTGCCTCGAGTTCAGCCCGCTCGCTCGCAAAGGCCTGCGCGACATCGCGCATCAGGTCGACGAAACCCGGCAGCCGGTAGCGCGAGACCTTCGGAAAATAAGTCCCGCCAAAGAACGGCAGCCCGTCGGGCGTCAGGAACATGGTCAGCGGCCAGCCGCCGGGGCGACCTTTGAGTAGCTGGTGCGCTGCCTGGTAGATGTGGTCCAGGTCCGGCCGTTCCTCGCGGTCGACCTTGATGTTGACGAAGTCGCGGTTCATTGCCGCGGCCACTTCGGCATCCTCGAAACACTCGTGCGCCATGACGTGACACCAATGGCAGGCGGAATACCCGATCGACAGCAGAATCGGCTTGTCCTGCGCGCGCGCCAGCGCCAGGGCGTCTTCACACCACGGCCACCAATCGACCGGATTTTCGGCGTGCTGCAACAGATACGGGGAGGTTTCAGTGGAAAGTCGATTGGGCATGGGGCGTATCGGAGGTGAAGGCCGGGAGTGGAGCTAAGCGCCTCCACTCTTCGCCCTTCACTGTCTCACTTCAAACAGGTTGCTGGCAGGGGCTTCGCCGGGCGTGGCGCGGAAGGGGTTGATGTCCAGCCCGCCACGTCGCGTGTAGCGCGCCCACACCGCCAGCCGTTGCGGCCGGCAGGCGGCGAGCACATCGCAGAACACACGTTCGACGCATTGTTCGTGGAATTCGTTGTGGGTGCGGAAGGACACGATGTAACGCAGCAGCGATTCGCGGTCGATACGCGGGCCGGCGTAACGCACGACGATCATGGCCCAGTCGGGCTGGCCCGTGACGAGACAGTTGGATTTGAGCAGATGCGAGTACAGCGTCTCCTCGACCTCGACGCCCACCTCGGCACGCAGCACACCGGGCTGCGGCGCATAGGCGTCGATGGCCAGGTCCAGTTCGTCGATCAGCGTTCCCTGCGGCACCCCGAACACGCGCTGCGGCGCATCCGACAGCGATTGCAGCTCCACCGTCACAGCGGCTCCGGCTGCCATCGACAGATCGCGCACCAGGACCTCGCGCACGGCCTCGATCGAATCGAAATTCGTCTGGTTGAATGAATTGAGGTAGAGCTTGAGCGACTTCGACTCGATCAGCTGCGGCGAACTTGCCGGCACCGTGAAGCGGCCAAGCGCCACCACCGGCTTGCCACGCGGGTTGAGCCACGACACTTCGTATGCGTTCCACACATCCTCGCCGACAAAGGGCAGCGCATCGGGGCGCAACCCGATCTCATCCCGCTTGGGCTGGCGCGGGATCGGAAACAGCAGTTCGGGCGCGTAGCAATCGCGGTAGGCCACGGGGCGTCCGAGCGGGGAATCCTCGGCACCAGGGGAGACAATCGGGTTCATGGGCCGATTGTACGTCAGGCGCAACAACCGGCGCCCGGACCCACCGCCGGATGCGTCCTTTCGGTAAAGCTGCTCAGGGATATGGTGTAAGTTGCATCCGATACAGGCAAAAAGACGGCCTCCCGGCCCTGCCGGATTGCATCTACCGGACAGATTGCAAGGATGAGCACACGCACATGCCCGATACGCTGTCACAGAAGCACGACAACCCGCTGGCCAGCCCGGTCCGCAGCCCGCGCGCTGATCAGGCCGTCGCAACCGGAACGGCCCGGCATGGAACAGCGGTGTCGCTGAAAATGCTGTCCTGGCTCGGGGCTGCGCTGGGCGCGCTGGTCGTATTCGCCGGCGGCGCCCTGATCTGCCTGTCGATTGCCGGAAGCGAGCTCGAACGCCAGATGCAGGCGCGCGACCGCGATGCCGCAACCCTGCTCGGACTGCTCGCCTCCCGCAGTGAGCCCACCCGCGAAACCCTTTCACCGCTGGTCGAGACCCTGTCCGACAGTGGCGACTACGCCCTGGTGCGCATCGAGCGCCCCAACGGCGAGATCATCGTCCAGCGCACCGCAGAGGAAAGCGTACTCGTTCCGTACTGGTTTGCCGCGCTGCACCCGCTCGAGGTCTCGCCGGCCAGCCTCGAGATCGCCGCCGATGGCCGACCGATCGCCGTCGTCACCGTCGTTGGGTCCCGCGCCGAGGCGCACGCCGCACTGTGGCGTACGTTGCAGGGGCTGATGCTCTGGCTGGCGCTGGCCGCAGCCCTGATCGGCCTGGCCATGAGCGCACTGATCCACCGTCTGCTCGCTCCGCTTTCGGCGCTGGAGGCCCAGACCCGAGGCTTTGCCGAACGCCGCTTCAACCGCGTTGCCGAACCCACGGCAAGCGAGCTCAAGCCCCTGGCAGACGCCACCAATGCGCTGGCTGCGCGGCTTGAAGCCGACAGCGAAGAGCAGTCCGTACGCCTCGGGCAGCTCGACCATCTCGCCGGACATGACGAACTCACCGGCCTGCCCAACCGCAACCGCTTTCTGGCGCTGCTCGAGACCACTCTTGATCTGGCTACCGCCAACCCGGAGCTGCGCGGATCGATGGCGGTGCTGCGCGTCGCCAACCTGCACGGGCTCAATCGCAGCTTCGGGCGCAGCGCTACCGACAAGCTGCTGGTCGACGTCGCAGCGCGGCTGCGCGCGATTGCCTCGGCGCGGCCGGGCCGCAGCGTCGCGCGGCTCAACGGCTGCGACTTCGCGCTGATCGCACCGGACGTCGAGCGCCCCTCGGTGCTGGCTCACGAGCTGTCGAGCGCGCTCACCCCGCTCGAAAGCATGCACGGCGAAGGCTTGATGAAACGCCTGCCCATCGGCGTCGTCGGCTACGCCGGCGGCGAACCACGCGAACGGCTGCTGTCGCGGCTCGACAGCGCGCTGGCATCCGCCGAATACGCGCGGCGCGGCGCGGCGCATATCGGAGACCCCGAAACCGTGATGCCGGCACGCACCGATCTTGCGGGCTGGCGTGAGGCGCTGGAATCGGCGCTCGATCATGGCCGGGTGCGCATCGACGCCTTCCCGGTGCTCGACCAACGCGGCGCGCTGATGCACTACGAGGCTCCGTCGCGCATCCTGATCGACGACCTGTGGTATTCGGCCGAGGCCTTTCTGGCCTGGGCCGAGCGGCTTGGCCTGACGGCGCGCATCGACCTCAACGCGTTGCATCTGGCGCTCGAGCGCATCACCGCCGAAGGCCGGCCGGTCGGCATCAACGTTTCGGCCAGTTCGCTGCGCGATCCCGGCTTTCTGGATGCCGTCCGCAATGCGCTGGAGGCACAGCCGGAAGCCGCCAAATTGCTGTGGATCGAACTGCCGGAACAAGGTGTCGTGGCCGACCTGGCGGCGTTTCGTGCGATGTGCCGGCTGGCTCGACCCTTTGGCTGCCGGCTCGGCATCGAACACGCCGGGCGCGAATTCGGGCAACTGGGCGGGCTGCACGATGTCGGCCTGGACTACGTCAAGATCGACGCCGGGCTGGTGCGCAACATCGCCACCAATCAGGACAAGCAGGGTTTTCTGGCTCGCATCTGCGAGCTTGCGCGCGCCATCGGCCTGCAGGTGATTGCCGAAGGCGTGGATCACCAGGACGATCTGGAAGTCATTCGTACATTGGATTTTGACGGCATGACCGGTTCGGCCGTGCGCCTGCAAGGAGCCCATACCGATGGATAGCCAGCGCCGACACTTCTCGCGCATCGCCTTCGAATGCGCGGCCCGTTTCACCTGCGACGGCCAGACTCAGCCGTGTCAGCTGCTCGACCTGTCGCTCAAGGGCGCGCTGTTGAAACTGCCCGACCACCCTGACTGCAGCGGACAGGCCTGCGAGCTGCAACTGGATCTGGGCGAGGATGCGGTGGTGCGCATGCGCGGGCATGTCGCCCACATCGAAGGCTCACACATCGGTGTCGCCTGCGAGGACATCGACCTCGACAGCATCACCCACCTGCGTCGCCTGCTCGAACTCAACCTAGGCGATCCGGCGCTGCTGGAACGCGAACTGGCGGCGATGATCGTCGCCTGATCGCACTCACTCGTACTCGATCACACGCATGCCGGTCATGCGGTAGCCCGAAGTCCCCAGATCGGAGGTCTTGCGGTCGACCGTCATCACGCCGCTGACCCACACCGGCACCATGTTCCAATCGGCCTTGATCGGCTTGTCCGGCTTCACCAGGATCAACTGGTTGGCGGGCGGCGGCGGCACGTGGATGCAGGCGCCGAAATACGGCACCAGCAGGAATTCGCGGATGGTCTTGGCGTCGCCTTCCAGCGGCACCACAAAGCCCGGAATGCGCACACGCTTGCCGTTGAAATCGGACACCAGCGGCGCGTTGTCCCAGGCCTCACGCACTTTCTGCATCAGTTCGGCGGCACGCGGATCGGTGTCGTCGAGCTTATCGAGGTTCACGTCGTTGAACAGATCCTCGAAGAGCTTCTCGGGCATCCAGTCCTTGGGAATCAGGTCGTCCCACTCGATTTCCAGATAGCCGTCCACCATCTTGCCGGCCGCCGCGCCGACGCGGTCGCCCACCTGATAGTCGCCCTGCTGCGCCACCGCCGGAGCGGCCGTGATCATCAGGGCAAACAGCAACACCGCCATTTTCTTCATGTCACATCCGTATCGTCATTCCATCCGCCAACGACTGACGGTAAGCCCGAACGCCCGGCACCAGACTGGCCACCAGCGTGGCCACCAGCACGCCACCGAGCAACATCCATTCCGTCGCCGACAATCCGCGCACCGTCAGCAACATGCCGTAGTGCGCCTGCAGCCAAGGGCCCGCAAAGAAGGCTGCAGCCTGCACCACCAACACGCCGAGCAGGCACCCCGCCACGCCGATCACCAGACTTTCCAGCGCCAGCAGCGCAAACACGTGACGCGGGCCGGCCCCCATGGAGCGAAGGATCGCCAGTTCGCGTCTTCGTTCCCCAAGGCTCGCGGTCACCACCGCCACCAGGCCCGCCAAGCCGACCAGCACCACCAGCGCGGAGACCGCCAGCAGCGCACGCTCGGCGATCGCGATGATGCCCCACAACTGCTGCAGCGTCGCGCCCGGCAAGGCCGCGGTGAGCGGTTCGTCAGGGAAGGTGTTGATGTGGCGCTGCACGCGGAACACCGCCACGCGCGACTTCAACCCGACCAGCGCGGCAGTGACCTGCTTGGGCTCCAGATCGAAACGGCGCACCTGTTCAGCCGGAATGTTGAGTCCCGGCATGCGCGCGCCGCCCGACCAGTCCAGATGGATCGCCTCAATGCCTTGCAGGCTGACCAGCACCGAGCGGTCCACCGGCGTGCCGGTGCGCGCGAGCACCCCCACCACCGTGAAGGGCTTGTCGTCATGCTGCGCAAAACTCACTTCGCCCGCGCCGTGTGCGACCACGATGGATTCCCCCACCGCGTAGCCCAGCCGCGCCGCCACTTCCGCCCCGATCACCGCGTCGAACACGCCATCGAAAGGCTTGCCGTCTGCAAAACGCAGCGCGCGATCGTCGCCGTGGCGATAGCGCTCGAAGAACTCCGCCGTGGTGCCGACCACGCGAAAACCGCGGTGCGAATCTCCCAGCGACAGCGGCACCAGCCAATCCACCTGCGGATGTTCGGCAATGCTCTGCAGACTCTTCCACGACACGTTGTTGGTCGCGTCGCCGATGTGGAACACCGAGTACAGCAACAACTGCACCGCACTGCTGCGCGCGCCGACGACCAGATCGGTACCGGAAATGGTCTGCGCGAAGCCTTCGCGTGCGTCCGAACGCAGCCGCTCGACGCCCAGCAGCAAGGCCACCGACAAGGCCACCGAAACAATGGTCAGCACCACCGTCAGGCCGCGGTTGGCGATGCTGCGTCGGGTCAGAAACCACAGCGGGGTCATGCCGCCTCCTGCGCGACACCCGCCCGGTTGATCTCGGGCAGCGCGATGCGGCGTGCAAAACGGGGCGCCAGCCGGGCGTCATGACTGACGAACAGCAGACTTGCCCCGGAAGCCTCGCATTCGGTCAGCAGCAGATCGACGAAGTCACGTTGCCGGTCGGCATCGAGTGCCGAGGTCGGCTCGTCGGCCACGATCAGTCCGGGGCGACCGATCAGGGCACGCGCCGCCGCCACGCGCTGTTGCTGGCCGACCGAAAGCTGTGCGGCGGGACGTTCAAGCAACGCAGCATCCAGATCCAGCCGACCCGCCAGCCGCCGCGCCTCGTCGACGGACGAACCGCTCACACGGGTAGCACGCTCGGCCGAAAACCGGCACGGCAGCAGGATGTTGTCGAGCGCCGAGAGGTAAGGCAGCAGATTGAAGAGCTGGAACACGAAGCCGATATGTGCCGCACGGAAACGGTCGCGGGCCGGTGCGCGCAATTCGCCGAGGTCCTGCCCCAGCACCGCGACGCGCCCCGCATCCGGTGACACCACGCCGCCGATCAGCGACAGCAGCGTGGACTTGCCGCTGCCGCTGGGGCCGTGCAGAAACACGTGCTCTCCGGCCGCGATGACCAGCTGCGGAATCTCCAGGCAAGGCGCGGTTGCGCCTGGCCAGGCAAACACGACGCCGTCGAGGGTGACGGCCGCAGCCGACGTCGTGGCCTCAGTCACAGCGCGAGCTGCGCCTTGGGCGACTCAATGCGCGAGGCCTTCTGGCCGCGCGGACCGGCCGTTTCGGCGCGGAGCACGTGAATCGCGGGGAAAGCCTCAATCACCTTCACCTCGACCGATTCCGGCGCAAGCTTGCAGGCAAACTCCCAAGCCGCATAAGCATCGGCATGGTCGTCCCCGTGCTTGTGGTCATGATCGTGCTTGTGGTCGTGTTTGTGATCATGCTGGTGGTCGTGTCCGTGGTCGTGCTCATCAACACCGGGCAGCTCCAGTTCAACATCCTTGAGCACGCAAGCGGCCGTGGCCGGCAGTGCAAACAGGCGGTCGGGGGCACGCAGCGCTTTTTCCAGATCGGCCATGGCGGCTTTGTCCGCGTCAGAACGTGCAGCATGCTCGAAGCCGACCAGGTTGGCGAGCGGCGAATCGAACTCGACCAGCAGCGTCGAACCTTCAAGCGCCACGCGGAATTCGGCAACACCGTGCTCATGGGCGTGCTGGGCGGACGCGCCGGAGGCCACACCCAGGGCAAGTGCGGCGGCAAGGAAAGAAATGGATGGCTTCACTGCAGTCTCCTGAAGGTAATCACGGCCGGCGGCGCTGGCACATGCTTGCGACCGCCAAAATGCTACAATGTTGCATTCTTTGCCACAAGCCATGCTGACCATGTCCCACGAGCATTCACACCACCACGATCATGCGCATTCGACACCCGCCCTGTCGGTGCTGTCATCCGGCATCGCACTACGCCTGACCGTGGCCGGAATCGCCGGCATCGGGCTGTGGCTGACCCTCTGGTGGGCGCTGGCATGAACGCGCCGGAGACCTTCGCGCTCGCCTGCGACAACCTGACCCTGGGCTACGACCGCCATCCGGCCGTGCACCACCTCGATTGCAGCTTTGCGCGCGGCACCCTGGTTGCCGTGGTCGGGCCCAACGGCGCCGGAAAATCCACGCTGCTCAAGGCGATTGCCGGCGAGCTGGACCCGATCGAAGGCCGCTACCGCCTCGGCGTGCCGCGCGAACGTATCGCTTATCTGCCACAGCGCGGCGAACTCGATCTGGGCTTTCCGGTTTCGGTCTTCGACATGGTGGCCATGGGCCTGTGGCGCCAGATCGGCGCCTTCGGCCGGCTGCGCCCGGCGCAGGCGGCGCAGGTGCGTGCCACGCTGGCACGCGTCGGCCTGTCGGGGCAGGAGCAACGCGCCATTGGCACGCTGTCGGGCGGCCAGTTGCAGCGGGCGCGCTTTGCCCGCCTGATGCTGCAGGACGCCGACCTACTGCTGCTCGACGAGCCCTTCAACGCCATCGACAGCCGCACCACCGAAGATCTGGCCGCAATCATGCAGGAATGGCACGCCGAAGGCCGCAGCATCGTTGCGGTGCTGCACGACTTCGAGCTGGTGCGACGCATCTTCCCGCACTGTCTGCTGCTCGCGCGCGAGCAACTCGGCTTCGGCCCGACGGCCGAGGTGTTGACGCCGGAACTGCTCGCCCGCGCCCGCACACTGGCCGAGTCCTTCGACGAAGACGCACCGGTGTGCCACCGCCACGCGGAGGCCGCGCAGTGATCGATCTGCTCGTAACCCCCTTCGTGGACTTCGAGTTCATGCACCGCGCGCTGGCCGGCTGCCTCGCACTCGCGCTGGGCGCCACGCCGGTGGGCGTATTCCTGCTGCTGCGCCGCATGAGCCTGATGGGCGACGCCATGAGCCACGCCATCCTGCCCGGTGCGGCACTGGGCTACCTGGCCTTCGGCCTGTCGCTGGGCGCCATGACGGTCGGCGGCATTGTCGCCGGTCTGGTGGTGGTGCTGGCCGCGGGGCTCGTGGCGCGCTCGTCCATCCTCAAGGAAGACGCCAGCCTCGCCGCCTTCTACCTGATGTCGCTCGCTGCCGGCGTGCTCATCGTGTCGCTGCGCGGCAAGAACCTCGACCTGCTGCACGTGCTGTTCGGCTCCGTGCTGTCGCTCGACAACGGCTCACTGCTGCTGATCGCCGCCATCACCAGCGTCACGCTGTTCGCGCTCTCGCTGCTGTACCGCCCGCTGGTGCTCGAATGCTTCGATCCCAGCTTCCTGCGCAGCATCGGGCGCTGGAGCCCGGTGGCGCACTACGGTTTTCTCACGCTGGTGGTACTCAACCTCGTCAGCGGCTTTCATGCGCTCGGCACGCTGATGGCGGTCGGCATCATGATCCTGCCGGCGGCGGCCGCACGGCTGTGGGCCAAGACCTTGCCCGCCATGCTGGCCTGCGCCGCAGGGCTGGCCTTTGTCAGCGGCCTGATCGGGCTACTGGCCTCGTTTCACCTCGACGTGCCGGCCGGCCCGGCCATCGTGCTCACCGCCGGTCTGGCGCACGTCGCCTCCATCCTGCTCGCACCGGGCGGCGCTTTCGGCCCAAGGCTCTACCGCCGCCATCACCTCGAAGCCTAATTGCCATGAAGCACGTTCTTGCCTGCCTGCTGCTTGCCTTGAGTTCAACGCTGTACGCCGCCCCGCTGAAGGTGGTGGCGAGCTTCAGCATCCTTGCCGACTTTGCCCGCGAGATCGGCGGCGAACGGGTTTCCGTCACCGCCCTGGTCGGCCACGACGCCGACGCCCACGCCTGGCAGCCGCGCCCATCCGATGCACGCACGGTCATGGAAGCCGACGTGGTGATCGCCAACGGTCTGGGCTTCGACACCTGGATGGAACGGCTCGCGGCCTCGGCCGGCAACCGCAGCGTGGTGCTCGCCGCAGACGGCGTGAAACCGCTGGAACAGCACGATGACCACAGCCATGCCGGACACGACCACGGCCCGGTGGACCCGCATGCATGGCAGAGCGTGACCAATGCGCGCATCTACGCGCGCAACATCGCCACCGCGCTGATCGCCGCCGACGCGGCCGGCGAAGCGCACTACCGCGAGCGGCTGACGCGTTACGACGCCGAGCTTGCCGCGCTCGACACCGCCATCCGCCAGGGCTTCGCCGCGCTGCCGGAAGCCGCGCGCAAGGTCGTCACCTCGCATGACGCCTTCGCCTACTTCGGCGCGACCTACGGCATCCGCTTCCTGTCCGCAGCCGGCGTCGGCAACCGCAGCGAGGTTTCCGCCGCGGCCATGGCGCGCCTGATCCGCCAATTGCGCAAGGAGAAGGTGCCGGTGGTGTTCATCGAGAATGTGAATGACGCGCGTCTGATCGAGCGCATCGGCGCCGAGGGTGGCGCACGGGTTGGCGGCACGCTGTATTCCGACGCCCTGTCCGGGCCGGACGGCCCCGCCGCCAGCTATGTGGCGATGATGCGTCACAACGCCGACACCATCCTCGCCGGCATCCGGCCCTAGGAATCAGAAGAAGACGGTGTGCACCATCTTGGCGGACAGCAGCAGGAAGAACACCGCAAATACCTTTTTCAGCCGCTTCACCGGCATGCGGTGCGCCAGCTTCGCACCCAGCGGTGCGGTCAGCACGCCAGCCACCGCAATGGTGGCCAGCGCCGGCAGGTAGATAAAGCCCACGCTGTGCTCCGGCATGCCCGGCGCATCCAGACCATTGACCAGATAGCCGATGGCACCCGCCACCGCAATCGGCCAGCCGATTGCCGACGAGGTGCCGATGGCGTGCTGCAACCTCACGTTGCACGCCACCATGAACGGAATCGACATCGCTGCGCCGCCAATCGCCACCAGCGACGAGACCCCGCCGATACCGAAGCCCACAGCCGACACGCCCAACTTGCCGGGCAGTTCGCGCGTGGGTTTGGGTTTGACGTCAATCATCATCTGCGCCGACATGAACGCCATGAAGATCGCGAAGAACAGCGCCAACGGCTTGGACGGCACGGCCGCGGCAAAGAAGGTGGTGGCGAACGCCCCGATCATGATGCCCGGCGTAATGCTGCGGAAAATATCCCAGCGCACCGAACCCAGGCGGTGATGTGCGCGCAGGCTGGAGATGGCGGTAATCACCATCACCGCCATCGAAGTGCCCAGCGCCAGATGCACCACGTTGGCCAACGGCACCCCCTGCGCAACGAAGATCGACGTGAGAATCGGCACCATCATGCCGCCCCCGCCAATTCCCAGCAGTCCGGCCAGAAAGCCGGCCACCGCGCCGAGCGCAAGATAGGCCATCCACCACACGTCGAAGCTCATGCATCCATTCCCATCATCTCGCGCGTGATAAAGCGCCACTCTGCAGGCTCGACCGGGGTGATCGACAGCCGGTTGCCGCGGGCCAGTACACGCATGTCTTCCAGTTGCGGCGCTGCCCGCAGTGCGGGCAGGCCGATCAGCGGCGTCTTGGTCACCAGCTCCACGTCGACCAGCACCCAGCGCGGATCTTCGAGCCGCGCCTTGGCATCGTAATACGGACTGGCCGGATCGAACTGCGTCTCATCCGGATACGGCCCGCTCGCAACCCGCACGATGCCGGCAATCCCCGGCTCGGCGCAGCTCGAATGGTAGAAAAAGGCCAGATCGCGGACCTGCATCACGTCGCGCATGAAATTGCGCGCCTGATAGTTGCGCACGCCGAACCACGGCACGCGCTGGCCGGGCAGCTCTGCGAGCATGTCGATGGAGCATTCGTCGGGTTCGGATTTCATCAGCCAGTAAGGCATGGGCTCTCCATAGCTGCGGTCTGCCTACTCACATTCGCGGTGTGCGACCGGAGTACGTAATATCGGCGAACCGACAGGGTGCGAGCAAGCGCGCGTGACTCAACCGTTTGAGCCATGGCTGCATCCGCCCTGCACGGCCAGCGCCTGCCGCGGCGGGTTAGCATGCGCGGGACGCACCTTCAGACGCGCCCAACTGACAGCAGATTGAAGGCGTGGCAGGCATTCTCGAAGCATTCTCCGGGCACTTTCGCTGAAGCAAGAACGCTCGGGTGATTGTTATCGAAGTCTGCAAGCGGAAGGCTGCCCTGCGCCCCGTTCTTCTCGTACAGCTGAATCACGGACAGCCCAAGGTGCTGCATGACCTTGGAGACTGCAATTAAGACCAAAGCGGCCAAGTGCAACTTTCCCGGCGACATACCTTGCAGGCCTGCGAGCAATGCATCCTTGGACTTATGGACATGCGCGCCACCGCCCCGATCAGCAACCGTCCTGATGACCTGACGGATCGTAACTGGCACTGGATGAACTGAGACAATCTGATCAACCCAATGCTCGATTGGAAGCACGAAGCCATTCGTTGAAAGTAGCGGACGGCAATCTTCGATCCCGTTGAAGTAGACGCGCGCCTCGAACGGCATGCAGGAGATGACCAGCTGCCCGGGACCAATCACTGCGAGCGAATTGAGATGCTCCAGTTCGGGCGGGAAAGCACCAGGCGAGTACGACTTCACTGGCTGAAGAGCCTGTAGCTCAAGATTGTCGAACAGCCGTGCAAGCAGTGGCTTGGGGGAGTCGCAAAGCAATATTCGAAGCTGAGTGGAAAGTGCACGGTACATGTAGTGCTCGCCAGCGTAAATGCAGCGCAGAGAAGACTCGATTACTCGAAAGCACTCAATGGCCTCTTCGAATTCCCAAGCGGTAGCCGGCATAGCGAAGCCCCTGAAGCGGAACGCTTAGATTGAGGTACTGCTCGTCGTCGCGCAGTCCATCTCAAATGATAGGTTATCCCACACCCTATAACTCGCTGAGTGACACAGCAACCATGCAACTGACCTCAACGGCGCACAAAAATCCGCTATCCACTTGAAACTCGAAGCGACGGCCACTCTGAGGGCCTCGAAGTCAGGTCTAAACTATGGGCCAGTCGGATAATGACCCGACCCCGATTCATATGGAACAATTGATGCGCACGTTGAGAATACTAGTGATTCGATAAATTGATAGCAATGCTAAGCAGCTGCCGCATGCTTGGACATAAGGTAATTCACGAACCCGGCACATGAAACAAGAAAGTATTTCGCATCTGAAAAATCAAGATTAGCCTCTTCTAGCATGGCGTGCCGTATTCCATTTGCGTCGCTGGTATAACCATAGATGGCTGAAAATCCCCTTCTTAATGCGCCGTGCAGCTGCCCTTTTCTCTCCAGAATCTGTAATGCGTCGCCCAAGGTTGCACTTTTCTTTCCCGTAAGCTCGCACGCTAGACTCTCTACCGCCGAAATTGACTCCTTAATAGAGTTTCGGTAATCGGGGTGGTCTCGGCTCGCAAGATGCTGAAGCGCCTGACGAAGATGAACCTGCACTCCCGCATACGGGCCTGGCTCCAGCGCCTTTTCAATTGCATCCCGCTCTGCGACATCGGTAACAGGGATCAAGCTCCAATCAATGAGCCGAAACCCAGACAGCTCTCGCTCCAGCACTTTATTGAGATCTTCGACTAGCCGCTCATTCTTATACGTAGCGACAATATGCTCAACAAAATCGTACACCTGATACCACTCCGCACCAAAATAGTAATCGCGAATAGCCTTAAGAATCTGATGCCCATAGGCCGGCCGTCCATCAACGCGGCGCTTAAAGAAGTTAGCCCATAATTCGCGACTGAACGCCTCGATATCTCCTTTACCAACACCATTCCTGGAGGTAAGAAATCCTCCCCGACTAAAATAGTGCCTATCCAAGCAATTCCAGAGTGAATGCCGCAGAGCTTCTGACATACCTTCCGTTTGAATGGCATCCGCTACTACAACCAACCCCATGCGTTCGCTGAATTTCACGCATCACACTCCGTAAATAAAGTTTATCGAACGTCTTCCGCCGACACACAACCAACGCCAATCAAGTTATATAGGAATGCCTAGCATAGCGAAAGCCGTACGTCATAGGCAACGCTGTTAATCGACTCTTAATGGCTTCAGGAGTGCATAGAAGACACCAGCGGCGGGTAACTCAAATGAACGATGCCCGAGCGGCGGCCCCCACACTCATCGGTTACGACGCCTGAAGCCACTCTCCGAAGCAGTCAGTCGGTGCTACAGTTCGTAACACCCCTGCACCCACCACCGGAGACCTCGGCTTGGACAAGATCGTCATCCTGTTCCTGTTCGGTGCCCTACTGTTCGCGTCGCCGTGGGTGCATTGGTGGGCATCGGGCAGCTTGCCCTGGTACGTGCCCTATCTGCTGTGGGCGCTGGTCATCGCCCTGATTGCCGTGGTGCAGCGCCGTGACCAGTGAGATCGGCACCCTCTATGCGGTGGGTGTGGCGTATCTGGCGCTGCTGTTCTTCATTGCCCACGCCACGGACAACCGCTGGCTGCCGGACAAGCTGGTGCGGCATCCGATGGTGTATGCGCTGGCGCTGGGGGTGTATGCGACGTCGTGGAGCTTTTACGGCAGCGTGGGGTTTGCGCAGTCGCAGGGCTACAACTTCCTGACCATCTATCTGGGCGTGACGCTGGCCTTTGTGCTGGCGCCGTTGATGCTGGCGCCGTTGTTGCGACTGGTGCGCGAGCACCAGCTCACGTCGATTGCCGACCTGTTTGCCTTCCGTTACCCGAGCCCGTGGACGGGCACGCTGGTGACGCTGTTCATGCTGGTCGGGGTGTTGCCCTACATCGCACTGCAGATCAAGGCGGTGGCGGAGTCGGTGGCGATCATCACGCAGGAAGCTCCGCCGCATCTGCTGGCGCTGGGCTTCTGCGCCACGCTGAGCCTGTTTGCCATTCTGTTCGGAGCACGCCACGTCACGCCGCGCGAGAAGCACGAAGGGTTGGTGGTGGCGATTGCGTTTGAGTCGGTGATCAAGCTGTTCGCGCTGCTGGCAGTGGGCGCGCTGGCGCTGTTCGGCGTGTTTGGCGGTTTCGGGGGTTTGAGCCGCTGGCTGGAACTCAACCCGCAGGCGGTGCAGGCGCTTTACGAGCCGGTGCGCGAGGGGCCGTGGTTTACCTTCATCCTGCTGGCCTTCACGGCCGGCTTTTTGCTGCCACGCCAGTTTCACATGCTGTTTGTGGAGAACATCGAGCCGCGCGCGCTGAAGACTGCGGCGTGGGCGTTTCCGGCTTTTCTGCTGCTGCTCAATCTGCCGATTCCGCTGATCCTGTGGGCCGGCTCGGCGAGCGCACTGGAAACACCGCCGGACTATTACGTGCTGGGTCTGGCGGCCGAGCACGGCTCACGCCTGCTGACGCTGTCGACCTTTGTCGGCGGGGTGTCTGCAGCCAGCGCGATGATGATCGTGACCACGCTGGCACTGGCCGGCATGGTGATGAACCACCTCATTCTTCCTGCGCATTTCCGCCAGCAGACCTTTCCGCAGGACGACCTCTACAACTGGCTGCTGTGGGGCCGGCGCACGCTGATCGTGGTGATCATTGCGCTCGGCTACGGCTTCTACCGGCTGCTGGAGGTGCATCAGGGGCTGGTGCAGATCGGGCTGATCTCGTTCGTGGCGGTGACGCAGTTCCTGCCCGGTCTGGCCGGCATGCTGCTGTGGCCGCGCGCCACCACGTTTGGCTTCATCACCGGGCTGGTGGGCGGCATCACGGTATGGAGCCTGTCGCTGATCATTCCGCTGCTGCACCAGTCGGGCCTGCCGGTGACGGGCTTCAACCTGCAGGACTGGGTGGGCGCGGGCGATCAGGACCGCTGGACCTTCTCGACCTTTTGGTCGCTGTCGATCAACGGCGCACTGTTCGTGGCGGCATCCTTGCTGACGCGTCCGTCGGTGCGCGAGGTGACGGCTGCCGCCGCGGCACGCCCGCGCGACAACATCAGCGACGCGCCGCCCATCGTGCCGGAGGCGCGCAGCGTGGGCGAATTCGAGGAACGGCTGGCGCAGGCCGTGGGGCCGCAGACCGCAAAGGTTGAACTGGAGCGCGCCCTGCTTGATCTGGGCATGGATCACGAGACCTCGCGGCCTGCCGATCTGGGGCGATTGCGCGAGCGGCTGGAGCGCAACCTCTCGGGCCTGATCGGCGCGCAGCTCTCGCGCATGATCGTCGACAACCGGCTGCAAGTCGCCCCGCCCGCCCGCCGCGCGCTGGCCGACAGCCTGCGCTTTGTCGAGGCGCGGCTGGAGCATTCCAACGTGCGCCTGCAAGGTCTGGCGGCCGAACTGGACACGCTGCGCCGCTACCACCGCGAAGTGCTCAACGAGTTGCCGCTGGGCGTGTGCTCGCTCACCCCGGAGGGCGAGATCCTGATCTGGAACACGGCCATGGCGCGCATCTCGGGCATTGCCGGGCTCGACGCGCTGGGGCGACGCATCGACCAGCTTGATGCGCCTTGGGAAGGGGTGCTGGGCGCCTTCGTGCGCGGCGAAGACAGCCACCTCTACAAGCAGCAGTGCAGCGTGCGCGGGCTCAACCGCTGGATCAACCTGCACAAGGCGGCCATCGACTCGGGCGAGTTCGACGCCGCCAGTGCCGACGGCACGGTGCTGCTGGTGGAAGACCTGACCGAACTGCATGTGCTGGAGAGCGAGGTCGCGCATAACGACCGGCTGGCCTCGATCGGACGGCTGGCGGCGGGCGTGGCCCACGAGATCGGCAACCCGCTGACGGGCATTGCGTCACTCGCGCAGAACCTGCATTTCGAAACCGACCCGGCCGAGCAGGAAACGGCGATCAAGCAGATCCTGATTCAGACGCGGCGCATCAATGACATCGTGCAGTCGCTGGTGACCTTCAGCCATGCGGGCAACGACCCGTCGGCCGCGCGTCAGGCGGTGGACCTGCGCGAATGCGTGGATGAAGCGGTCCACCTGGTACAGCTCGGCCGCGAAGGGCGCGGCATTGAGTGCTGCAACCAGGTCTCTGCCGGGCTGGCCGTGCATGGCAATTCACAGCGATTGCTGCAGGTCTTCGTCAATCTGCTGTCGAATGCCATCCACGCGTCGGAGGGTGGCAGCCGGGTATGCATCACCGCAAGGCAGGACGGCGCGGACATCGAGGTTGCGGTCGAAGACGAAGGCCACGGCATCCCGCCGGCGCTGCTCGAACGCATTTTTGAACCCTTCTTCACCACCAAGCCGCCGGGCCAGGGCACGGGGCTGGGGCTGTCGGTGGTGTACAGCATCATCGAGGAACATGGCGGCACGGTGGCCGCCAGCAACCGGCCGCCTCGCGGCACGCGCTTTGAACTGCGCCTGCCAGCCGCGGCCGACGACACGCAACACACGGGGGATTCCACCGCATGAACCGCATTCTCATCGTCGATGACGAGGACGTGATCCGCAGGGCGCTGCGGCGCCTGCTCGAACGCGAAGGCTATGCCACGGCCGAGGCCGGCCGTCTCGACGAGGCGCGCCGCATGTGCATCGCCGACAGCTTCGATCTGGTCATCTGCGACCTGCGACTGCCCGATGGCGACGGCATGGAGCTGCTGCCCGACTGCGCGGACACGCCGGTGCTGATCATGACCAGCTTTGCCAGCGTGCGTTCGGCGGTCGAGGCCATGCGCCAGGGCGCGGCCGACTACATCGCCAAGCCCTTTGATCACGACGAGATGCTCGTCATCGTGGCGCGCCTGCTCAAGCAGCGTGTGCTCGAACGCGACAACGCGCACCTGCGCAAGGACCTCGCGCAGGTCTACCCGATCGAGGGCATGGTCGGCCGCTCGTCGCCCATGGCCAAAGTGTGCGAGACGCTGGCGCGCGTGGCGCCGACCGACACCACGGTGCTGATCCGTGGCGAGTCCGGCACCGGCAAGGAGCTGGTGGCGCGTGCGCTGCACGCCAAGAGCCCGCGCGCCGACGTGCCGCTGGTGTCGGTGAACTGCGCGAGCATCCCCGAAACCCTGCTCGAATCCGAACTCTTCGGCCACGAAAAAGGCGCCTTCACCGGCGCCACCGCCAGCCACCGCGGCCTGATTGAAGCGGCCGACAGCGGCACGCTGTTTCTCGACGAGATCGGCGAGCTGACCAGCGCCGCGCAATCACGCCTGTTGCGCGTGCTGCAGGACGGCGAGATCCGCCGCGTCGGCGCCACCACCAGCCGGCGTGTGGATGTGCGACTGGTGGCAGCAACCCACCGCGACCTGGAGCAGATGGTGCGCGACGGGCGCTTCCGCGAAGACCTGTATTACCGGCTGGAAGTCGTGCAGATCCACCTGCCGCCGCTGCGCGAGCGTGGCGACGACATTCCGCTGCTGGCCGAATTCCTGCTCGACGAGGCCTGCAACCGCGTCAAACGCCAGAAGCTGCGCTTCACGCCCGAGGCCATGCAGGCGCTGCAGCGCCACACCTGGCCAGGCAATGTGCGCGAGCTGCGCAACGCCATCGAACGCGCGGTGATTCTGGCCGACGACCGCATCACGGCCGAGCTGCTGGCCCTGCAGCCGCACACCGATGCGCGGGGCGAAACGCGCGAGCTGAGTCTGGACGATTACTTCCAGCGGTTCGTGATCGAACACCAGGGCTCGCTGACCGAAACCGAGCTGGCCCGACGACTCGGCATCAGCCGGAAGGCGCTGTGGGAGCGGCGCGCACGCATGGGCATTCCGCGACCGCGGGCGGAATCCCGCTAAGCCGCTTCCGTAGCGGCTTTCAGCTTTCTTACGCGAGCTTTCAGACTTCTTACATTGCATAAAACGGGCGTTACCCCGGGTAACAGGTGTTACCCAAGGTAACGTCCGTTTCGACCCCCGCAGGCCTACATCCCCCGGCCTGCAACCCTCCTTGTTTTGGCATGCGCCTTGCTCATGTTTCCGGTAGCGCCGGAATACACGTGCGCGCAACAAACCATCAAAGGAGGATCACCCGTGACTGAACTCACCGCAGAGAATCGCGTTGCGCACTGGCGGCGTACGCGAAACCTGATGATCGGACACCTCAGTGTCTGGTTCGTCTTCGCCTACGGCGTACATCTGTTTGCCTTCCAGCTCAACAGCATCAACTTCTTTGGCTGGCCGCTCGGCTACTACTTCGCCGCGCAGGGCTCGCTGATCGTGTTCGTGGTGCAGCTGTTCCTGTTCAACAAGCAACAGCACGCGATCGACGTCGAGTTCGGCGTAGACGAAGAAGAATAAGGGGGACCGATCATGGGTATGCAATGGGAAGGAAAGTCCTTCATCGACAATCTCCCGAAGATCTACGGTATCTACACGGGTGGTTTTTTCGCGTTCTTCGCGCTGATGGCATGGCTGGAAACCATGGGCGTAGGTGCCGACACCATCGGCATCCTGTTCGTGGCCTTCACGATCGTGATCTATGCCTTCATCGGCATCCTTTCACGAACGATGGAGGTCGGCGCGTACTACGTCGCCGGCCGTTCCGTACCGCCGGTGTTCAACGGCATGGCCACTGCGGCGGACTGGATGTCCGGCGCGTCCTTCGTAGCCATGGCGGGCGGCATCTTCATGTCCGGTCACGCCTACATGGCGTTCATCGTGGGCTGGACGGGCGGCTACATCCTCGTCGCAACGCTGATGGCGCCGTACCTGCGCAAGTTCGGCTGCTACACGGTGCCTGACTTCATCGGTACGCGTTACGGCGGCAAGGCCACGCGCTTCATGGCCATCGTGGTGCTGGTGGTTGCGTCCTTCACGTACGTGACCGCGCAGATCACCGCTACCGGCACGATCGCGGCACGCGCCTTCCAGATTCCGTTCGAGGCCGGTGTGTGGTTCGGTCTGGCCGGCATCCTGGTGTGCTCGATGCTCGGCGGCATGCGTGCGGTGACCTGGACCCAGGTTGCGCAGTACATCGTGCTGATCTTTGCCTACCTCATCCCGATCTTCTGGATGTCCGGTTCGCAGGGCTTCGGCTGGTTCCCGCAGCTGGCTTATGGCGGCGCTGTAGAGCGCATCATGGAGCTGGAGCCGGTGATCGGCATTGGCACCAAGGCCGCAGAAGCCGTGCCGGGCCTGTCGGTGCTGACGGCACTGCACGCCACCCCGGCCGAAAGTGGCCTGGCTGCCTGGAAGTTCGTGACCCTGGTCGCGTGCATGATGATCGGTACCGCTTCGCTGCCGCACATCCTGATGCGCTACTTCACCACCCCGTCTGTGCGTGCTGCGCGCAACTCGGTGGCCTGGTCGCTGTTCTTCATCTTCCTGCTGTACTTCTCGGCTCCGGCCCTGGCTACCTTCAGCAAGCTGCAACTGATCGACCCGAACCTCGCCACCTCCATCATCGGTGACAAGATCGAAACGGTCATGACGCTGGAGTGGATCCAGAAGTGGGGCGCGATCGGCATGATCGCAATCCGTGACAGCAACGCTGACGGCATCCTGCAGATCAACGAGTTCTTCCTGAACCCGGACATCATCGTGCTCGCAACGCCGGAAATCGCCGGCCTGCCGTACGTGATCTCGGGCCTCGTTGCTGCCGGTGGTATGGCTGCCGCAATGTCCACCGCTGACGGCCTGCTGCTGGCCATGGCCAATGCCCTGTCGCATGACCTGTACTACAAGATCATCGACCCGAAGGCGGAGACCAAGAAGCGTCTGCTGACCGCTCGCATCCTGCTGCTGATCATCGGTGCAGGCGGCGCGCTGGTGGCCTCGATGAAGCTGACCGGCATTCTGGGCGCAGTGGCCTGGGCCTTCTGCTTCGCGATGTCCGGCCTGTTCTTCCCGCTGGTGCTTGGCGTGTGGTGGAAGCGTGCCAACCGCGCAGGCGCACTGGCTGGCATGATCGTGGGTCTGGGTGTCGGCTGGTGGTACCTGATCGCTGTGCGCAGCGGCATGGACCCGTGGCTCGGCCTCGACCACCTGCGTTTCGGCATCGTCGGCATCACCGCCAGCCTCGTCGCAATGGTCGTGGTAAGCTTGCTCACGCCCGCGCCGGACGAGGAAATCCAGCGCATGGTCGATGAGGTTCGCATCCCGAAAGGCGCGACCATCATCTCCAGCTCTTGATGAGTACGTGGTGAAATGATCAAGCCGGGGCGAGGCAACTCGCCCCGGCTTTTCTTTGGGGTCAGCCCCCTCAAGAACATGGGCCACCGCGCCCGTTTCGGAGTGCTTGAATGATCGAAGGAATTCCCGGCTGGGCAATCGCCCTGGACTACGTCCTGGGCATGATCATGTGGACCCTGATCGGCCGTTTCGGCATGCGTCTGTTTCTGCCGGAAGAGAGCAAGTTCTTCTTCAGCCGCTTCTTCATCCGGGTCACGGACCCGCTGCTGAAGCTGTTTGCGCCGATCACACCGGGTTTTCTGGTGCCGGCCATGATCCCGCTGTATGTAGCATGGTTCTTCTATATGGCGCGCTTCTACCTCATGCCCTGGCTGCTCGGCTATTCCGTGCTGGGCATGCTGTCATTTCCGTTGGAGGGCGAGATCGCCCGCGGTATCAACCACCTGTTTGAGATGGTCGTCCGCTAGGGCCGGTCACTTCCGGGAGGTTCAGGCTTCGACCGTGCCGGCCATGACGCCGGCCGGATCGAGGTTTGCACGCAGATCACGCCGGATTTCCTGCCAGCGGAAACGCACCGAGTTCTGCACGATTTCAGCGTCGAGGTCCTTGAACTCCTGCACCACCGGCGCCCAGTGCACCAGCGACTCCGGGCTCGCCGAAAACGGACCTTCGTCATCCGTCATCTGCGTCCAGTCACACGCCGCGAGGCGCTCGCGCACGCGTTGCGCATGCGCACTGAATTCCTCACCGCAATCGGCCGGCACACCCGTGGCATCGAGAATCGCGCCGACCAGTTGCTGCATCAACACACCAACCTGCTCGGCCTCATAACCCGCACGCACCAGCACTCCGCCGGAAAAGCAGGCCAGATCGCCGAGGCAATCGAGCCAGATCTGCCATTTGGCGACGTTGATGCTGACGACAAAGCCGTCGTCATCGAACAGCTCGGGATAGCGCGTACCGGCGCGGGTGCGCAGGTAGCCGTACAAGGAGGTCTGTGCAACAAAACTCGCGCGGGTTTCCAGAAAACGCTGCAATGCGGCGCGATCATGCACCGGCTCGCTACCGCGACGTGACAGGCCGAAATAGGATTTGAGCGTGGAGAGCAGCGTTGCCGGCGACTTGAGCGCCTCAAGAATGGTGATGCGCGGTTCGGTCGATGCCGTGGATGACTTTTCGCTCACGTTGCGCTCTTCCTTGTTACGTCGGGTGTCTGGCCATTATAGGGCTAAAGCACCGCCCTCCAGAGGCCGCCAACCCCACGTCAAAAATGCAAAAAGGCGCGCAGAATCTGCGCGCCTTTCAAGCATCTGGCCCCCCGCCTGTGCCGTCTCCATCGATATCCTGAACCGAGGGTTCAGGGCGGTCGCCTGACTTCCGCATCAGGCTTCCCCTCGAGGGGGCTTGCACACCAGCGGTTAAGTATTCGGCAACCATGCTCGCAAGCATTGGTTCAAGGAACTACGACTTCAACAAACACGGCAGGGGATTGAACCTGTTCACACGCCTGGGAGGCGCCTCAGAACAGCCGTTCCTGGCTGTCGATGGCTTCGTCCAAACGGGCTGTGATGGCCCCGATTCTACGCTTCAAGTCAGGCATGTCAAACCCGCCGGAGCGCTGAAAAGCGATGAACTCATGGGTGATGTTGAGCGCCGTCATGACCGCCAGTTTTTCACCCGCAGCGCCGGTTTTTGCGGCCAGCTTGCGCAGTTGCTCGTCGAGATAGGTCGCCGCGTCAATCAACGCCTGACGCTCTTCCGGAGGGCAGGCCACGCGGTACTCGCGGCCATTCAGATTGATGTCAATTGCGTCGTCAGGCATCGTCCGCCTCCGTCTGAGGCAAGCGCCCGAGGATGGCTTCGAGTCGCTCTGTCGCACCACACAGACGCTCGCGCAAGGCCTTGTTCTCGGCCTCCAGTTCGACGCCACGGGAACGTGCCGTGCGAAGATCCGAACGCCCCGCTTCATACAGCGCGATGAGCTTGTCGAGTTGCTCTTCAAGACGGGCGATTTCGGCATCCATGCGCGGCATGGTAGTGTCCGCCCTCGGCACGGTCAAGAATGCCAGTGGATTGCCGCTCAACGCCCGTCAAACCTGTCTCTTCGCCGCACAAGCCCGCGCCTGAGGTGCTTTTTGCCTCAATGCTGCCGCCCGTGGCAAACGGGCACACGCCCTACGGAACTACGCCGAATGCTCGTCCATCCCCAGTTTGACCCTGTCGCCCTGTCACTCGGCCCCGTCTCCATCCACTGGTACGGCGTGATGTATCTGCTGGCTTTTGCCCTGTTCATGGCGCTAGGTCGGGTGCACGCGCGACGTCGCCCCGAGTCGGGCTGGGACGGCAAGCAGATCGACGACCTGCTCTTCTACGGCATGCTGGGTGTGATTGCCGGCGGCCGTCTGGGCGAAGTGCTGTTCTTCCAGCCGGGTCATTACCTTGCCAACCCGCTGGAGATTCCGATGATCTGGAAGGGCGGCATGAGTTTTCATGGCGGCTTCCTCGGGGTGCTGGTGGCGATGTGGTGGTACGGCCGCACGCAGGGACGTGGCTTCTGGCAGATCACAGACTTCATCGCTCCGCTGGTGCCGCTGGGGCTGGCGCTCGGGCGCATCGGCAACTTCATCAACGGTGAGCTGTGGGGGCGAGTTGCCTCGACCGACCTGCCGTGGGCGATGGTCTTTCCGTGGGTCGACAATCTGCCGCGCCACCCTTCGCAGCTCTATCAGGCTGCCGGCGAAGGCCTGCTGCTGTTTGTCCTGCTGTGGCTGTACTCGGCCCGACCCCGCGCAACCGGCGCGGTCTCGGCCGTATTCCTGATTGGCTACGGCAGCCTGCGTTTTCTCGCCGAGTTCTTCCGCACGCCCGACCCGGGCATTTTCGGCACCTTGTCGCTGGGACTCTCGACCGCCCAGTGGCTGTGCGTACCGATGGTGGCTGCCGGCATCTGGCTGCTGAGCACACGCCGCAAGCACTGAGTTTTCGACGCCCCGGACAATTCCTGCTTGACCCGCGGCCTGCTTTGGCTGTTAAATACGAATTGTTTTCATTTGCGTTAGTTTCATCATGCATAACAGTGCCTCCGCAGACTGCCCCGACCGCACTGCCTGCACCGCCCCGCCGTCAGATGACGCGGCGCTGCAGGCTGAAGCGCTATCGAGTGCGGCGCTGCTGCAAGGCGGTTCCTGCATTGCCATCGACCACCTCGGCACGCGCTACGTCCTGCGCGCAACGCGCGCCGGGAAACTCATCCTCACCAAATAAGCGAGTCTGGCTGGACACGCGGTTTCATTGAGAGCCTCCGGGATGTACATTTGCATCTGCAACGCGGTCACCGAAAAGCACATCGAGCAAGCAGTCGAGCAGGGCGCCTGCCGCATGCGCGATCTGCGCCAGCAACTCGGGGTGGCCGCCGATTGCGCGTGCTGCGCGGAATCCGCGCGGCGCTGCCTCGCCACCGCGCTCGAGAATCGCGCAGACCGCTCATGGACCCCCGTGCCGGCCTGCGCTGGCAGCGTCGCCCTTGCCCTGGAGGCATCATGAAAGGCGACAAGAAAGTCATTCAGCACCTGAACCGTCAGCTCACCATCGAACTGACCGCAATCAACCAGTACTTTCTGCATGCCCGCATGTACAAGAACTGGGGCCTTACCAAGCTCGGCAAGCACGAGTACGACGAATCGATCGAAGAAATGAAGCATGCCGACATGCTCATCGAACGCATCCTGTTCCTCGACGGCCTGCCCAACCTGCAGAACCTCGACAAGCTGCTGATCGGCGAGAACGTGCCTGAGTGCCTGGCCGGCGACCTGAAGCTCGAAACCGGCGGCCGCACCCACCTGATCGACGCAGTTGCCTACTGTGAGTCCTGTAAGGACTATGTGTCGCGGGAGCTGTTCGAGCATATTCTCGAAGACACCGAGGAACACATCGACTACCTCGAGACGCAGATCAGCCTGGTCGAACAGGTCGGCCTGCAGAACTATCTGCAATCACAGATGGAGGTCGGCAGCTGACCCTGCCCCGGCGCCGCGCCTGCGCGGCGCCGCCTCCGACACTCCAGCCAGCCAGTTCTCGCGCGGAACGAGCCAGCCAGCGGGTCACCTAAGAACTGGAAACATGCACCACACACCGGCCCCGCACCCCTCTGCGCAACGCAATGCCCGACGACAGGCTTTCGCGCCGCTGCGCACCCTTGTCGTTGTAGCGCTGGTGGCCGTACTGCTTGACCTGATGCTGCGATGAGCGCCGGCCCCCTGTCCCGTTTTGCCGGCTCCGGCGGTGAGCGGCGTCTTCTGCTCGGCGCCGTGATCATTGCGCACATTGGTGGGCTGTTTGCGCTCGCACGTGTGCAGCAGCGCCCGGACGTGCTGCCTGAACCGGTCATGGCCGTCACCCTGCTGGACGAGCCCGTCACCGTCGCAGAGTCTCCGCCGGCACCCGAGCCGATTGCGCCGGCCCCGGAACCCACTCCGAAGCCGGCCCCTGCCCCGGCGCCCAAGCCCGAACCGCTGCCGCCCCCCGAGCCCACACCCGAGCCGCCGCCTCCGCTGCCCGAGCCGATGCCGCCGGAGCCTGTGCCCGAGCCGCCGCCGCAACCGGCGCCGGAACCCATGCCCTTGCCAGAACCGGTACCCGTCCCCGAGCCCATCGCGGAGCTCACACCGACGCCTGAACCGGTGATCGACCCCCTGCCGCTCCCGGAGCCGCTGCCTGCACCAGTGCCTGTGCCGCAGGCCGCCGCGCGCGCCGAGCCTGTGCGCCTGCCCGAACCCATGCCGCTGCCGCGGGCAGAGCCACTGCCTGTACCCAAGCCGGCCCCGCTGGCCGAACTGCCGCCGCTGCCCAAGCCGGAACGCCAACCGGTGCCGCTGCCTGCCGCGCCCGCCCGACCCACGCCGCCGGCACCGCCGGCTCTGCCGCCCGTCGCCAAGGCCGAACCGCGCCCCGAAGCGCCGCCGGAAGTGCGCAAACCCTTGCCACCGCCCGCGCCTCCCGCTCCGCCTGCACAACCGCCCGCACCTCCCACACCGCCCGCGCCGCCTCCGCCGGTGACGCCACCCGCGCCACCGCCTCCTGCTCAGCGCAGCCAGCCGGTTGTCGAGGCGCGTTACGATGCGGCCTATCTGAACAACCCGGATGTGCCGTATCCGGCGCTGTCCAAGCGCATGCGCGAGGAAGGACGCGTCATGCTGCGTGTATTCGTCAGCGCCGAAGGCCGCGCACAGAAGGTCGAGATTTCGGAGAGCTCCGGCTCACCGCGCCTCGACCGGGCGGCCAGCGCCTCCGTTTCGAGCTGGCGCTTCGTTCCTGCCAAGAAGGGCGAGCGCAATGTCGCATCCTGGGTACTCGTACCCGTCGTATTCAAACTTGAGGGATAACGCCCATGACCCCGAATGAAACCTTCGGCCTGGCCCACCTGTGGGCCCAGTCCGACATCGTCATCAAGCTGGTCGCCTTCACGCTGGTCGTGATGTCGGTGGCGAGCTGGTATCTCATCGTGCTGCGCACCGTGCGCCAACTGCGCGCGCGCAGTCACGAAGGCGCAGTCGAGTCGTTCTGGAAGGCGGCCAACCTCAGCGAGGGGCTGGAACGCCTGTCGCAGGCTGCGCCCGATTCGCCCTTCGAGGCACTGGCGCGCCAAGGCGTGGCAGCCGCCGAGCACGTGCGCAATCACGCCGCCTCCGAGACCCTTGGCGGCCGGCTGGATGCCGACGAGTTCGTGACGCGCGCACTGCGCAAATCCATCGCCATCTCCACGGCCAAACTTGAGTCCGGCCTGACGGTGCTGGCCTCGATCGGCTCCACGGCGCCCTTCGTCGGCCTGTTCGGTACGGTGTGGGGCATTTACGGCGCGCTGATCGGCATCAGCGTCTCCGGCATGGCCACGCTCGACGCCGTCGCCGGCCCGGTCGGCGAGGCACTGATCATGACTGCCTTCGGCCTCTTCGTCGCGATCCCCGCGGTGCTGGCCTTCAACGCCTTCAACCGTGCCAACCGGCTTGAACTGAACGAGCTCGACGCCTTCGCGCACGATCTGCACGCGTGGTTCTGCACCGGTTCGCGCCTGGCCAGCGGCGCACAGAATGCCCGCGCCCGCAAACCCGCGGCTGCCGAACTACGCACCGCCGATCAAGGAGCTGCGTAATGGCTTTCGGCGGATTCAACCAGCAGGGCGGCACGCCGCAGATGAGCGAGATCAACATGGTCCCGCTCATCGACGTGATGCTGGTGCTGCTCATCGTGTTCATGATCACGGCGCCGCTGCTCACCCATTCCGTGCAGATCGATCTGCCCAAAGCCTCCACGCAGGCCACCAACCAGAAGCCGGAAACGGTCACGCTGGCCATGGACGGTGACGGCAAGCTGTACTGGAACGACCAGCCGGTCGAGCGCAGCGAGGTTTCCACCCGCCTGCGCGAAGCCGCGCAGCAGGAGCCGCAACCGGAGCTGCATCTGCGCGCCGACCGCGAAACCCGCTACCAGATCCTGGCCGAGGTGATGGCTGAAGCACGCAACGCCGGCATCGCGAAAATGGGCTTCATCACCGTACCGAAGCGCTAGCGGGTGCACTCGCCCACGCAGGCAGATCGCGGCAGCGGCGCTTCGGCAAGAAGCGCCGCTTGTTTTTGCAGGCACCCCGCACTGCTGCAATGCGATACAAAGCAAGAACGCCCGGCAGCCTAAGCTTGTCCATGTAGCCACTCCACCGCTCGCCCAATCTCTCCAGCCGACACCATGATCGCCATCCCGCCCCGCTCCCGCACCACCCGCATCACGGTCGCCTGTGTGCTCGTTGTTTCGCTGGCTGCGGGCCTTTGGTTGGCGCGCGGCACCCTGTTTGGCGGCAATGACGCCACGGCGGGCCTGGTGGTCGCACCGGTCCAGCGCGGCACGCTCGAAGACATCGTCACGGCCACCGGCACCTTGCAGCCGCGCGACTATGTCGATGTCGGCGCGCAGGTATCGGGGCTGCTCAACCACATTCACGTTGAAGTCGGCGACGATGTATCGACCGGTGAGTTGCTCGCCGAGATCGATGCACGCGTGCTGGCCAGCCGCGTAGACGCCACGCGTGCGCAACTGCGCAGCCAGCGTGCGCAGCTGCTCGAACGCCAGGCCAATCTCCAGCTGGCCGAGCTGCAGACCCGACGCCAGCGCAATCTGATGGCCGAGGACGCCACCACGCGTGACGCTCTGCAGACGGCCGAGGCCGGCCTGCTTGCGGCCCAGGCCCAGATCGAAGCGCTCAAGGCGCAGATCGATCAGACCGAAGCCAGCCTGCGCGCCGACGAAGCCAACCTTGAATACACCCGCATCGCCGCGCCGATGGACGGCACCGTGGTGTCCATCACCGCACGTCAGGGCCAGACCCTCAACGCCAACCAGTCCGCCCCGACCATCCTGCGCATTGCCGATCTGTCGACGATGACGGTCGAGACCCAGGTCTCGGAAGCCGACGTCGGCCGCCTGCGCGTGGGCATGGACGTGTGGTTCACCACGCTCGGCGCCAACGGCCAGCGCTGGGAAGGCAAGTTGCGCCGGATCGACCCGACGCCCACCGTCACCAACAACGTCGTGCTCTACAACGCGCTGTTCGAAGTCCCCAACGCCGGCCGCCGGCTGATGACACAGATGACCGCGCAGGTGTTCTTTGTCGTCGCACGTGCCGAGGACACATTGAGCGTGCCCATCGCCGCCCTTGCGGGACTGGCCTCCCGCCCCTCCGGCGCAGCAGGCGGCCAACGCCCCGTGCGCGGCACCGGCGACGGCTCGCCGCGCGGGGAGCGGCCTGCGCGCACGGCCGAGGCCCCCGCCGAGGGTGTCGAACGCCGCGGTCCGCCGGCTCGCAAGGCCACGGTGCGTGTTGTTGAAGAGAACGGCACGATCAGCGAACGCGCGGTGCAGGTCGGCCTGACCAGCCGCATTGCGGCACAGATCGTCTCCGGCCTGGAAGCCGGCGAACGCGTGGTGGTCGGCGGCCGTGCGGCGGGTGCGGCCGGCGCGCGCAATCCGCCCATGCCGGCGCACCCGCGATGAAGGCCGAAACCCCGCTCGCCATGCCCGACGGCGCCGGGACGGCCGGCACGCCGTTGATCGAACTGCGCGGCATCACACGCACGTATCACAACGGCGAGATCGAAACGCGCGTGCTGCACGGCATCGACCTCAGCATTCATGCCGGCGAGTTCGTCGCCATCATCGGCGCGTCCGGCTCGGGCAAGTCGACGCTGATGAACATCCTCGGCTGCCTCGACCGCCCGACCACCGGCGAATACCGCTTCATGGGGCAGGACGTGTCGCAGCTCGACCGCGACGAATTGGCCCGCCTGCGGCGCGAAGACTTCGGCTTTGTGTTCCAGAGCTACAACCTGATCGGCTCGGCCACCGCGGCCGAGAACGTCGAAGTACCGGCCATCTATGCCGGCGCCCCGGCCTCCGAACGCCACGCGCGCGCTACCGCACTGCTGGGCGAACTGGGGCTGGACGAGCGCACGCACCACCGCCCCAGCCAGCTCTCGGGCGGCCAGCAGCAGCGCGTGTCGATTGCCCGCGCGCTGATGAACGGTGGCCGCATCATCCTCGCCGACGAGCCCACCGGCGCGCTCGACACGCGCAGCAGCGCCGACGTGATGCAGCTCATCCGCGAGCTCTCGGCCAAGGGCCATACCGTCATCCTGATCACGCACGATCGCGAGGTGGCTGCGCACGCCGACCGCATCATTGAGATCAGCGACGGTCGCATCCTGTCCGACCCCGGCCCGCAACTGCCTGCAGTGCCGGTGGCGTTTGAACCCCATGTCGACCGCAGCTCGCCGCTGGGCGAGCTCATCGAAGCCACGCTGACCGCCGTACGCGCGCTGCGCGCCAATGTCTTCCGCACCATCCTCACACTGCTCGGCATCGTCATTGGCGTGGCCTCGGTGATCACCATGCTGGCCATCGGCGACGGCGCCAAACAGGCCGTGGTGGACCGCATCAGCGCCATGGGCTCCAACCTGCTCACGGTGCGCCCCGGCGCACCCAACCAGCGCGGCCGCGACGTCACCGCCACGCTGTCGCTGGAAGACATGCGCGCCGTCGGCGCTCTGCCTGGCGTGCTGGCCTCTGTCCCCGAACAAGAGGGCAGCGTCACCATCCGCTACGGCAACGCCGACCATCGCACCACCGCCAGCGCCACGTCGGCCGATTTCGTGGTGGCGCGCACCTGGGACGTTGCCGAGGGCAGCTTCTTCAGCGCCGAGGACGACGAGCGTTACGCTACGGTCGCCGTACTCGGCAAAACGGTGGCCAATGCACTGTTCGGCTCGCGCTCGCCGATCGGCGAATATGTGGTGATCAACAACGTGATGTTCCAGATCGTCGGCGTCATGGCCCCGATGGGGGCCACCGGCTGGGGCCGCGACCAGGACGACGTGATCTTCGTGCCCTGGACCACCGGCAGCCTGCGCCTGTTCGGCCAGCGCTATCTGCGCTCGATCACGGTGGCAGTGGCCGACGGCGAGGACATCGACGCCACCCAGCAACGCGTGCAGGAACTGCTGCTGGCACGCCATGGACTGGAGGATTTCAACATCCGCAACATGGCCTCGATCATCGAGAGCGTGTCGGCCACCCAAAACACCATGACCATCCTGCTCGGGTCGATTGCCGCCATCTCGCTGCTGGTCGGCGGCATCGGCGTGATGAACATCATGCTGGTGTCGGTCACCGAGCGAACGCGCGAAATCGGCATCCGCATGGCCACCGGCGCACGCACGCGCAACATCCTGCAGCAGTTCCTGATCGAGGCGCTCACCGTCTCCGCGCTCGGTGGCCTGATCGGCGTTGGCGTCGGCTTGGGCACCACCGCGCTGATCGAGTGGCTGGGCACACCGGTGGTGTATTCACTCGCACCGGTGGTGCTGGCTTTCGGCTGCGCCTTCGCCACCGGCCTGATCTTCGGCTTCCTGCCCGCCCGCAAAGCGGCCCGTCTCGACCCCGTCGCCGCACTGGCTTCCGAATGAAAAACACCCTGTCCGTCCGACTCCTGCTGCCGACCTTTGCCGTGCTGGTGCTTGCCGGCTGCGCCATCACCGAGCCGTCCTCTCGCCCTGACTACGCTCTGCCGGGCGGCTGGAACGAAACCGCCGACCCCACCGCCGCTGCAGTCGACGCCCAATGGTGGCAGGCCTTCAACGCTCCGGCACTCGACACTCTGGTGCGCGAAGCGCGCGACAACAATCCGGGCCTGGCCATCGCCACCGAACGCGTGGTGCAGACCGAACTGGCCTTGCGTACGGCCGGCGCCTCGCGCCTGCCCGGCGTGAGCCTGGGAGCCACTACCAGCGAGCGTCGCAGCCAGCCCGACGGCGCATCGACAAGCACCACCGAAGCCACTTCGGCCAGCCTCTCGATCTCGTGGGAGGTGGATCTGTGGGGGCGCCTCGCGGCCGGCGTGGATGCCGCCTCGGCCGGCCTCACAGCGAGCCGCTTCGACCTCGACGGTGTGCGCCTGAGTCTGGACGCCAACGTTGCATCGACGTGGTTTGAGACGCTCGCGCTGACAGAGCGTCTGCGCATCGCGCGGGAGAACCTCGCCATCGCCGAACGGCTGTTGTCGCTGGTCGAGGTGCGTTACCGCAACGGCGCAGCCTCGGCGCTGGACGTCTCGCGCCAGCGCACCACGGTGCTGTCGCAGCGCGCCACCATCACACCCCTCGAAGTGCAGTTGCGCCAGACCCGCTCGGCCCTCGCATTGCTGGCCGGACGCTTCCCGCAGGCGTTCGAGTCGCCCGAGAGCGCACTCGAAGCACTGTCTGTGCCCGCCGTAGCGGCCGGACTGCCTGCCGAGCTGCTCGCACGCCGCCCCGACATTGCTGCCGCCGAAGCACGGCTGGCTGCGGCCGATGCCAACGTGGCCGCCGCACGCGCGGCCTTGCTGCCCAGCGTGCAGCTCACCGGGTCGGGCGGCCTGGCCAGCGCCGCACTGCTTTCGCTGGCGGACCCGACGCGCAGCACTGCCATCGCCGCCGCACTGGCGCAGACAATCTTTGACGGCGGACGGCTGCGCGCGCAGGTCGACACCGCCCGCTCACGTCAGCGTGAACTGATCGAGACCTATCGACAGAACGTCCTGACCGCCCTCAAGGAAGTCGAGGACGCACTGGGCAACGTCGCCCGCGCCAACGAGCTGGAACAGTCGCAACGCGCCATCCGGGACGAGGCGCAACGCAGCCTGCGCCTGTCCGAACTGCGCTACCGCGAAGGCGCGGACGACCTCGCTGCCGTGCTCGACGCACAGCGCACGCTGTTCCAGACCCAGGATCAGCTCGCCCAGCAACGCCTAGCGCGTCTCACCACAGCCACCGACCTGTACAAGGCCCTGGGCGGCGGCTGGCGCCCCGATGCGGCCGCCCGACCCTGAGTCCGACCTGACACATTTGTTGCAAATTTTAATGCGAGTCATTATCATTTATTGATTCGTAGCCAGCCATCTGCGTGCGTCCTCACAACGCCAGCCAGTCAGCCAGCCATCGCCCCATCCCTGACTGGAGATTCACCATGGCTCGCCGCCTGCGGAGCATGCGCTCCGCTTTTGCCTTGCGCCCCCTGCACTGTGCGCTCGCGCTGAGCTTTACTGCGCCGCTTGGCTTCGCGCAACAATCCGACGCCCTCCTTGACGACGTCGTCGTCACCGCCTCCGGCTTCGAACAGAAGATCACCGACGCGCCGGCCAGCATCTCGGTCGTGACGCAGAAGGAACTGGCCAGCAAGCCCTATACCTCGTTGATCGACGCAGTACGTGACCTTGAAGGGGTCGACGTGGGGGAAACGACCGACAAGACCGGTCAGCGCACCATCAGCATGCGCGGCATGGGGTCGGACTACACGCTGATCCTGATCGACGGCAAACGCCAGAACAACCACGGCGACATCTACCCAAACAGCTTCAGCGGCAACCAGTTCAACCACGTGCCACCGCTCGACGCCATCGAGCGCGTCGAAGTCATCCGCGGCCCAGCGTCCACCCTGTATGGCGCCGATGCACTTGGCGGTGTGATCAACATCATCACCAAGAAAGACATCACCAAATGGAGCGGTTCGGTTACAGCCGGACGTACGTTCCAAAGCAACAGCGATTTCGGCGACGATCAAACCATCGACTTCAGTCTGCGCGGTCCGATCAAGCCAGGCCTGCTCGGCATGAGCGTGCGCGGCAGCCAATATGATCGCGACGCATCAAACCCTCAGTATGCCGGCGCGACTGCACCGGACGGCACTCCCCACCCTCGCACCCTGGGCTTTGGCGGTGGCGGGCGAACGGTCGAAAACACCAACAAGGCGCTCGGCTTCAGTCTTTTCCTGACACCCACCGAGAACCAGCGCATCACCTTCGATTACGACACGTCCAAGCAGGTCTACGACAACAAGCCTGTGGATGGCAATTTCCCGCTCGGGACCGTCGATAGCATTGACACCATCTGGTCGGCCGGAAACTGGTCCGCTTGTGACGATGGCGGCGTAGCGTCCGGCTGCGAAGATCGTGGTGGCTCGGTTATTACGGGACGTCGTGCGAACCCCCGCGTTGGCTACGCGGATGAGCAGGAGTTCACGCGTAAATCGTGGTCGCTCTCCCACGAGGGCACGTGGGATTTCGGCACCAGCCACGTATCTCTGTCCTATATCGAAACCGACAACAATGGCCGGACCTTGCCGTTCACGGTGGCAGAACGCGAGGAACTGCTGGCCATGATTGACGGCACCGGCGCTTATGCAGGGATGAGCGAGACCGACCGCCGTGCAGCCGCCGAGGCCACCTTCCTGCCCCGCGGCAAACGCACACTGCAGAGCAACCAGTACACGCTGGACGCCAAAGTCGATATCCCCCTGGCCAATCTGGCCGGAGATCACCTGCTGGTCGTTGGCGGTCAAGTCATTGACGGCGAGCTGATCGATGGCGTTTTCGGTATGGAGGAAGGCACCCCGGGCAAAGCGCAGAAGCACCAGATGTGGGCATTGTTTGTCGAAGACAACTGGATGCCGACGGACAAGTTCACGCTCACGGCCGGCGTCCGCCACGACGATCACAAGGTGTTCGGAAGCCAGGTATCGCCCCGCCTCTATGGCGTCTACAGCTTCAACCCGCAATGGACGGTCAAGGGCGGCATCAGCACCGGCTACAAAACGCCAAAAACCACCCAGCTCTATGACGGCATCACGGGCTTCGGTGGTCAAGGCACCTCTCCGATGTACGGCAACCCCGATCTCAAGCCGGAAACCAGTCGCAACGCAGAAGTGGCCGTCTATTGGAGTCACCCGCGCGGACATAACTTCAATGCAACGCTGTTCCGCAATGACTTCAAGGACAAGATCGCCAACGAGCCCTGCGGCCCCGGAACGAGCGTCAGCTGCACCAGCACCGGCGAATACTCCGACCTTGGCTATAGCTCGTCCAACCGCAGCACCAACATCGACAAAGTCGTGATCCAGGGTCTGGAGCTGGCGGGCCGCTGGCAAATCGCCGACAACTGGATGCTGCGCGGCAACTACACCTACACCGACAGCGAACAAAAGAGCGGCACCAACAAAGGCCAGCCGATGACCCAAAGCGCCAAGCACATGCTCAACACCACGGTGGACTGGCGCGCCATGCCGAAACTCAACGTATTCCTGACCATGGAAGCCCGCTCTAAACGCTATCGCGGACAGATCGACGGAAAGGCTGCCTACTACAAGGATTACGAGGTGTTCCACCTCGGCGCTAGTTACGCAGTGACCAGCATGCTCACGATCAACGCCCGAATCAACAATCTGCTAGACGAAGACTTCACCACGTACAGCACGACCTTCGTCACATGCTCCAGCGGCAGCAGTTGCATCAACGGATGGCAGCCGAGCTACCGCGACGATTACAACAACAAGGACAAGTCCCGCAATCTGTGGGTCTCGGCCAACCTGAAATTCTGACCTACTCGAGGACGGCCGCTCGCGAGGGCGGCCGTCCTTGCTGATTGATGACGACGCACAGCGAACACCTGCCGGCACGCCCGACCGCAGCTCCAAGCACATCCCCTCAGGCTCGTCGCGCCTGGTGGATGCGCCATCTCATGCAATGGCACTGGATCAGCTCGGCCATCTGTCTGGTCGGCATGATCCTGTTCGCCATCACCGGCTTCACGCTCAATCACTCCGGCAGCCTCGAATCTGCGCCACAACGCAGCAGCGTGACACGCACGCTGCCGGCCGAGCTGCGCGTACAGCTCGAGAACAACGAGGCAGACGAAGCGCCGTTGCCGCGCGCGTTGCGGCGCTGGCTTGGCGCCGAGCTGGGACGCCACGTACCGGCCCTGTCGGCCGAGTGGTCGCCCGACGAGATCTATCTGGCGCTACCGCGCCCCGGTGGCGACGCCTGGCTGGCCATCGACCGCAGCAGCGGCGAGGTCGAGTACGAGCAAACCAGCCGCGGCGCCGTGGCGTATCTGAACGACCTGCACAAGGGCCGCAACACCGGCACCGCCTGGAGCTGGTTCATCGACGTGTTCGCGGCAGCCTGTCTGGTGTTCTCGCTGACCGGCCTGTTCATTCTCGCGCTGCATGCACGCCAACGCGTCAGCGTGTGGCCGCTGGTGGCGCTCGGCGCGGTGCTGCCGGCCCTGCTCGTCCTGCTGTTCATCCATTGAAAGGAATCGCCCGATGAAACGAACCCTGCTGTGCACGCTGTGCGCCGCCTTCTCCGGTCTGACCAGTGCCGCCGACCTGCGCGTGGAGATCGAACTGCCCGAGCTCACGCCGCGACCGTATGTGGCGGTCTGGCTGGAACGCCCCGACAACAGCGTGGCCGCCAACCTGGCCGTCTGGTACGACGGACGCATGCGCAACGACGAAGGCAAGACCTGGCTCAAGGACATCCGCCAGTGGTGGCGCCGCATCGGCCGCGACACGCCGGTGCCGATCGACGGCGTGACCTCGGCCACGCGCGGCGCCGGCGTACACACGCTGAGCTTCAGCGCCGGTCAGGCCCCGCTGGGCACGCTCGCCAAGGGCGAGTACCGCCTGGTGGTCGAAGCCTCGCGCGAGCACGGAGGCCGCGAGGTCATCACCTTGCCGCTGCAGTGGCCGCCGGCTGCGCAGAAACGTGAATCGGCCAAGGGCGAGCGCGAGCTCGGCCGCGTCGCAGTCGAACTCATCCCCTGATTCAACCCGAAGGAGCACCACGATGAAACTCCGTACCCGCATCGCCCTCGCCGCCCTTGCTACGGCCCTGGCCGTACCGCTGGCCGGTGCCCACGAGCGCTGGCTGCTGCCGTCGTCCACCGTGCTGTCGAAGGCCGGCTACATCACCGTCGACGCTGCCTCGTCGAATGAAGTCTTCTACTTCAACCACCGTCCGCTGCAGATCAACGACAGCCTCGTGATCACCACGCCGGACGGCAGCCAGCTTGCGCCGGAAAATGTGCAGACCGGCAAGCTGCGCTCGGTGTTCGACCTGAACCTGACGGCCGACGGCACCTACCGTCTGGCCATGGTCAGCTCCGGCGTGATGGCGAGCTGGAAAGAAGGCAGCGAGACCAAGCGCTGGCGTGGCACGCGCGCCGAACTGGCGAGCAAGGTGCCGGCCGACGCTGCGGAACTGACCGTGCGCGAAGTCGCCAGCCGGGTCGAAACCTTCGTCACGGTCGGCAGCCCGGCCGCGCCGCAGCTCACCGGCGAAGGCCTGGAACTGGTGCCGGTGACCCACCCCAACGACCTGTACGCCGGAGAGGCAGCCACCTTCGCCTTCCATTACAACGGCCAGCCCGCCGCCGGCATCGAGGTGCACGTCCTCCCCGGCGCGATGCGCTATCGCAACGCGCCAGACGAGATCAAGCTGACCGCCGACGCCGAAGGCCGCGTCACGCTGCAGTGGCCGCAGGCCGGCATGTACTACCTGAGCGCCTCGATCAGCGGCGCTGCGGAAGGCAATGTCGAACGTCGCGCCTCCTACATGGGCACGCTGGAAGTGCTGCCGCAGTGAGACCCGGCGCATGATCACCGACCAGCTGCCCCGACTGGCCGGCGCTGCCGGCCTGCTCGCCGGCTGGCTCGGTCTGTGCCTGCGCGCCTGGTGGGCTGTCCGTGTGGCAGCCCCCGCTGCCTCCGGCGACACTGCCGGGCCGGATGGCCCGGTGCTGGTCGCCTTCGCCAGCCAAACCGGCTTTGCCCACGAACTCGCCAATGAAGCCGCGCTCGCACTGCGCGCCGGTGGCGCGGACTGCGAGGTCGTCGCGCTGGGCGAGGTCGACGCCGCCCGTCTGCGCCGCGCCGGACAGGTGCTGTTCATTGCCAGTACCTGCCGCGAAGGCGATGCGCCCGACAATGCGGCAGGCTTCGTCGAACGCGTCATGAACACCCATCCCGACCTGCGCGGCGTACGCCATGCCGTGCTGGCGCTGGGTGATCGTCACTACCCGCGCTTCTGCGGTTTCGGCCGCGAGCTGGATGCCTGGCTCGGCGATTGCGGCGCCGAGGCCTTGTTTCCGCGGATTGATCTCGACGGCGCCGAACCGGCCGGGTTGCAGGTCTGGCGCCACCGTCTGGCCGAATTCGCCAACGCCGCCGAGACCGTGGCGGAGGCACCCACCAGCTGGTGGCGCATCCGTGCACGCCACCACCTCAACCCCGGCAGTGCCGGCGCTGCGGCCTTTCATGTCGAATTCGAGGCCGTGGCCGGGCCGCAGGCCGATGCTGCCGTGGTGTCGCCCCCCGCCTGGGAGGCCGGCGATCTGCTGCAACTGCTGCCCCCCGGCGGCGACCACCGGCCGCGCACCTATTCGATGGCCTCTCTGCCGGAAGACGGCGCGGTACATCTGCTGGTGCGCGCCGTGTTTGACGCTGAAGGCTGCCCCGGCCTGATGTCGGCACTGCTGTGCGGCGAAGCGCCGGTGGGCAGCGTGCTGCGCGGGCGCATCCGCCCGCATCACAATTTCCGTCTGGGCGACAACGCTGAACGCCCGCTGATCCTGATCGGCAACGGCACCGGTCTGGCCGGCCTGCTTGCCCACCTGCGCCAGCGCGCGCGCCAGGGCGATGGCCGCAACTGGCTTCTGTTCGGGGAGCGCAACGCGGCACACGATGCCTTTCACGCCGACGAACTTGACCAGCTCAAGCAACAGCGCCTGCTGGCGCGCTGCGACCGGGTGTACTCGCGCGACGGACCCGGCGAATACGTGCAGCACCGCCTCGCCCACAGCGCCAACACGCTGCGCCAGTGGGTTGCCGACGATGCGGCGATCTACGTCTGCGGCAACGCCGTGGGCATGGGGCCAGCGGTGCACGAAACACTGCGCGAGATCCTTGGCGACGAGACCCTCGCGCAGCTCATGCGCGACGGGCGCTACCGTCGCGACCTCTACTGACCGATTTATCACCACGGAGCCTTCCATGCAGAAGACCCTCAGCCTGATCGCCCTCGCCGTGGCGCTCACCTTTTCCACAACCACTTTCGCCGACGAGAAAGCACCCGAGCGCGTTGCGCACTATCAGGGCAAGCAGGCCGCCGGACTGGCCGAAGCCGTCGCCAACCTGCGCGAAGCCAACGTCAAGCTCGCCGAACTGCTGGGCGGCGAAGTCGGCGAGTACGACATCCACGACATCCACAGCCTGTCCTACACGCTGGAAGAGTCGCTGGCCAAGCTGCGCAAGGAGATCGAAAACCTGCAGGGCGAGGTCGAATCCATGCACTTCTACAGCGAAGGCCTGAACCGCGACGAAGTCATCCAGTACGGCAACGCCTACCTGCAGGGCATCGCCCCGCTGCTGCCGCCGCAGTAAGCGGTTTCAGTCGGACGCCTCGTCGTCCAGCCAGCGGTACAGCGTGCGCCGCCCGATGCCCAGCAACGCGGCGGCGCGGCGACGATTGCCGCCGGCTTCGGCCAGCACACGGCGCACATAGCGCTTCTGTACTTCGTCAAGCGTGGGCAGCATCGGACCGTCAAGCAGCCCGCCATCGCCGCGCGGTGCACTCGGCGTGGCCGCCGCAGCCGGCTTGAGCACGCGCTCGGGCAGGTGCTCAAGCTCCACCGTCTCGGTCGGGCAGAAGGCCACCGCGCGCTCCACGGCGTTCTGCAGTTCGCGCACGTTGCCGGGAAAGGGATAGGCACGCAGGGCCGCCAGCGCGTCCGACGAGAAGCCGCGCGCGGGACGACTCTGCCCGGCCGCAAAACTCGCCAGAAAGCGCTGCGCCAGCAGCTCCACGTCGTCATCACGTTCGCGCAGCGCGGGCACACTCAGCGCGAAGGTCTCCAGCCGGTAGTACAGGTCCTCGCGAAACTCGCCGTCGGCCACGCGCTGCGCCAGATCGCGGTGAGTGGCGGCGACGATGCGCACGTCCACCTGCTCCTCGGTGTCCTGCCCGACCGGGCGGATCGAGCCGTCCTGCAGCGCACGCAGCATCTTGGCCTGCAGCGCCAGCGGCATTTCGCCGATCTCGTCGAGCAGCAGCGTACCGCCATGCGCCTGCTGCAGCAGGCCGCGGCGCGCGCTGCGCGCACCGGTAAAGGCGCCGGAGGCGTGGCCGAAGAACTCGCTCTCCATCAACTCCTGCGGCACGCCGGCACAGTTAACCGCCAGAAACGGCCCTTCGGCGCGTTCACTCTCGGCGTGGATAGCACGCGCCACCAGCTCCTTGCCGGTGCCGCTCTCGCCATTGACGAGCACCGGCCCCTGGGCTCGCGCCACGACACGAATCTGATCGAACAGGGTGCGCATCGCCGCGCTGCGCCCGAACAGGCCGTGAAAGGATTCGCCAGCGCTGCTGATACGGCGGAAACGCGTGACTTCGTCGCGCAACTGGCGGGTTTCGAGCACACGGTCGACGCAGATCAGGAAGTGGTCGAGATCGAGCGGCTTGGTCAGAAAATCGTCGGCGCCGGCCTGCAGCGCCTCGACCGCCTGACGCACGCTGCCGAAGGCCGTGACGACGATGATGGCCGGACGCTCCTCACGCGCCATCAGCTCGCGGACCAGCTCCATGCCATGCCCGTCGGGCAGGCGCAGATCGGTGACCACCAGATCGGGCAGCTTGCGGCCCAGCGCGGTGCGCGCCTCGCCCAGCGTTGCGCACGCCACCACGCGACGCCCGGAGGCTTCCAGCTCGTCCACGACCAGCCGCGACAGCGCCGGATCGTCCTCGACAACGAGAATGTTTGCGCGCTCAGTCATGTGGCTGCTCCAGGGTTTTCAGCACCAGTTCAAAGCGCGCACCGCCCAGCGGCGAGGTGCTGACAGCGGCCTCGCCGCCATGCTCGCGCGCAATGCGTTCGACGATGGCCAGCCCCAGCCCGGTGCCTTCGCCCGGCAGGCGGGTGGTGTGGAAGGGCTCGAACACGCGCTTGCGCTCGGCCTCGGGTACTCCCGACCCGGCGTCGTCCACATACAGCGCCACGCGTCCGTCCTCGATACGCCAACCCAGCTCCACTACGCCATCCGGACAGGCCTGGCGTGCGTTGCGCAGCAGGTTGACGAGCGCCAGTTCCAGCCCCAGCGGATCGCCTCGCACCGTCGCCGGGGCACCTTGCCGCAACGTCGAGACCACGCCCTCGCCCTCTGCCTGCGCATGCACGCGGGCGACCAGATCGGCCACGACAACCCGATCGTGCCCGCTGCCCGCACCGCGGGCGTAGGCCAGCAACTGCTGCACGATGGAAGTCATGCGGGCGACCTGATCGCGGATCTCGCCCAGTTCGCGCGCATCCTCGTCGCTGCGCGCGGTGCGCTGAAGCCGGCGCGCACGTCCGTCCACCACCGACAGCGGCGCACCCAGCTCATGCGCCACGCCGGCCGAGAGCTGGCCCAGTGCCGCCAGCGTCTCGCTGCGGCGCAACTGCGCCTCGATACGGCCGCGCTCCTCGCGCGCAGTCGCCTCGCGCGCCTCGGCCTCGTCAATGGCATCGAGCATGTTGTTGAAACGGTGTGACAACTGCCGCAGCTCGAGCGGGCCGCCGGGGAGAACGCGGTGTTCACGCTCACCGGCGGCAACGCGCTGCACGCTGTGCAGCAGCTCTTCGAGCGGGCGCCCGATGGCTCGCCGGTGCGTGAAGCCGAGCATGCCGAAGACGATCAGTGCCGCCAGCCCGAAACCGCCCCAGATCCGCAGATGCAGCTTGCGCAGCTCGGCCTCGATGTCGCTGCGACGGCGCGTGACCTGCAGCAGACCGTCGGGCTGACCACCCGCGTCGAACAGCGGCAGGAAGAAGGAATAGACGTTCTCGCCACGAATGGTCTCGTACTGCTCGAACTGGCCCTCACGCGAAAGCTTGAGCGCATCCCCGGCCTGCGCGCGGGTCGGCTCACCGGTGCCGAAGGTGAGAACGCGGTTGCCGTCGCCATCGAAAAGATAGGCGCCATACACCTCGCTCATGCCGAACACCGACGCCAGGCTGGACTCGATCTCGCCGATGTCGCGGCGCGCCAACGCCTGCGTGACCGGGAAATGCACCGCCCGCGCGACCAGTTGCAGGTCGCGCTGCATTCGGCCTTCGACGAACTGCCCGAGCACCGCCAGCAGCACGATCAGAATCAGCGCCAGCACGGCCAGCACAGGGGCAACAACCTGCAGCGCGAGCACGCTGCGCAGGCTGCCTAGAACGGCAGGGGCTTGCATGATGAGCTCCGACGGGAGATGTGACACATGCGCCAAAATGACACACTTTTGCGCACAAGGTCAATCCAATCGCCCCCGCAGCGCGGACAACACACCTCCGCATCCGACTGTTTTAAAGCGACTTTCCGGAATACGCCTGAAACTGGCACGAAGTTCGCACTGTATGGCTGGCATGACCCACAAATGGAGGTAATACACATGACCAAGATCACTCCGCTACTGGCCAGCCTGATGCTTGCTTTCGGCGTTTCCACCGCAGCCCTCGCGCAATCGGCACCGCCGCCGCAAGGCACGGCAGCGGCCCAGCCCGCGGCCAAGTCGGCGGACTTCACCGAAGAGGATCTGGAGAAGTTCGCCGAGGTCCAACCGGCCATCGAAACCATCCGCGCGGACTACTCGCAACGACTGCTCGACGTGAACGACCCCGAAAAGGCCGCCAGCCTGCAGACCGAAGCCGTCCAGCAAATGGTCGAAACGGTGAATGAAGCCGGCCTCGAGGTCGAAACCTACAACGGTATCGCCATCGCGCTGCAGTCGGATCCCGACCTGCGCATGCGCGTTGAATCGATGATGAACTGATCCTCCTTCAGATCATCGATTCAACCCCCGGGGCGGCCTCCTCCCGCCCTCCTTGAGGACGGTGGACACGGCACAATACGCGCCATGCCCACCGTCCGTTTTTTTCTGAGCCGACTGACCGAAGACCGCCTGTTGCTGGCGCTGTTGATCGGCCTGGCGGCCTTGTTGCTGCCGGCCCCCGAACGCGCGGTCGAACTGCCGGCGCTGGTGGACTGGGACACCATCGCTGCACTGGCCGGCCTGCTGGTACTTTCGCGCGGGCTGGAGGACAGCGGCCTGCTGGCACGCATGGGGCAATGGCTGCTCACGCACGCGCACGGGGAGCGCCGCCTCGCCGCGTCGCTGGTCTTGTTCTCCGCAGCGCTGTCGACAGTGGTCACCAACGATGTAGCGCTGTTCATCGTCGTACCGCTGACCATCAGCCTGAACGCTGCGGCGCAACTGTCTGTCGGACGGCTGGTGATCTTCGAAGCCCTGGCGGTGAATGCAGGCTCCACACTGAGCCCGGTCGGCAATCCGCAAAACCTCTTCCTCTGGCAATCATCGGGCGCCGGCTTCGTCGAGTTCGCGCTCGCCATGTTGCCGCTCGCGGCCGCCTTGCTGACGCTGATTCTCGTGCTGATTCCACTGGCCTTTCCGGCCCGCCGCATCGGCATGGCGGCTCCGCTGGTCACCCCGCCGCTCGACGCCCGTCTGATGTGGCTGTCACTGGCGCTGTATCCGCCTTTCCTGCTGGTAGCCGAAGCGGGTTACACGCTGTGGGGGGCGGCCGCAGTGATCACCTTGTATCTGGCCATTGCGACGCGGGTACTGCGGGGAGTGGACTGGTTGCTGCTGGTGGTATTCGCGCTGATGTTCATCGACCTCGGCTTGCTCGCGGGACTGCCATGGATTGCTGAGCGGATGCCGGCCTTGCTGGCGTTTCCAGGTGGCCTGCTGGCAGCAGGCACGCTGTTGTCGCAGGCCATCAGCAACGTACCGGCGACGATCTTTCTGGACGGCTTTACCGAGGACTGGCGCACGCTGGCATGGGCTGCGGCGGTTGGTGGCTTCGGCACGGCGCTCGGCTCGCTCGCCAATCTGATCGCACTGCGCCTGTCGCGCCAGCCCGGGCTGTGGCGCGAGTTTCACCTGTGGTCGCTGCCGCTGCTGATAATGGCGTTCGGCATCGCATGGTGGCTGCTTTAGGGCTCCAGACCCAGCCCACAAAACGAAACGCCCCGTGCAGCAAGCGCATGGGGCGTTTCATATTGCTTCGGCGCAGCCAGGTCAGGACGCCAACGCGCCTTTGGGCAGACACGGCATGTCCGCACACAGCGAACGGTATCCATCCCATTCGGCGCACATCTCGCGAGCGCAGGTGCGCACTTCGTCCGCCAGCCGGGGATCGGCTGCAATGACTTCCAGATGCTTCACGACAGCGTCCGCCACCACCGGCGAACGACGTGCCGGGAAGCGCGACATCAACTGCATGACGGCCGCCAGCGCAAGCTCGGGGCGGGCCTCGTAGCGCAGGGCGTCGCTCATGATTACATCCTCACTGCGTAGTATTCGACGACGTGCTGGACTTCCACCGGGAACGGAACTTCGTCGTGGTGTGGCACGCGCGTGACGCTGGCGGTGACCGTCGTGGCATCAAAGCTGATCCACTCCGGACGCTCCAGCTCGGGCTTCTCAATGCACTCCACCGTCGCGGGGATACGGCGCCCCTTGTCGGTCAGCGTGATCACGTCACCCGGCTTGATGCGGATCGACGGAATGTTCACCGACTTGCCGTTGAGCAGCACATGCCGGTGGCTGACGAGTTGGCGGGCAGCGATGCCGGTCGGCGCAAAACCGGCGCGGAACACGGCATTGTCGAGACGACGCTCGAGCAGTTCGAGCAGCTTCTCGCCAGTCGGCGCCTTTGAATTCTTGGCTTCGCGGAACAGCTTGCGGATCTGACCCTCGGTCAGTCCGTAGTTGAAGCGCAGCTTCTGCTTCTCCATCAGGCGCAGCGCAAAGTCCGAACGGCGACGGTTCTTCTGGCCGTGCTGACCCGGCGGGTAATCGCGGTTTTCCATGGATTTGCGCGACAGCCCCGGCAGGGCTGTGCCCAGCGCGCGCATGACTTTGAGGCGGGGACCGGTGAGACGAGACACTTGCTTCTCCTGTGCGTGCTGGCCGCTCTTGAGATACCGGCCATGAATGCAGAAATCAGAAGAAGATGATAGTTACTCTCATTTGTAATTGCAAATCATTCTCTTGCTGCTAGCCGTCAGCGCCCGCTTTGCGCCATCTGGCGCCGCGCCTGCAGGATCTCCTGCGGCCATGTGCTCTGGATGTAGGCCAGCACCGCTCGGATCTCGTCGTCGGACAGAACGTCGCCGTAGGCCGGCATGTCGCTCAGATAGCCCTCGGGCGCCAGCGGCGGCACCAGGCCGTCGTGCACCATCGCAAACAGCATCTCGTCGGAGTGGTGCCAGGTATGGCCGTTGGCGTCGTGCGGGGGCGCCGGCAAACGGCCGTCGGCACGACGTATGCGCCAATCGGCCTGGCCTTCGAGCTTCCCGCCGTGGCACGCGGCGCAATGGTCCGCATAGACCTCCTGGCCGATGGCAAGCTTGGCGGGATTGGTCGGGTCGATGCCACGTTCCGGCCATGGCTCACCACAACCGACGAGCAACAGCGCGCCGGTGGCGGCCAATGCGTACAGCGGAACGGGCAATCGGCGCATCGCGTCCCCTACGAGTTCAGCAAACCCGAATCAGTGACGCGAGAACACCGTGGTATTGCCCTGCGCGTCAAAGCCCACAACATCGTAACGCTCGGCCGGATACGGGCCTTCCATGCCCGGCGAACCGAGCGGCATGCCGGGCGCCGAGACACCCACCAGCTTCGGCTTTTCGGTCAGCAGCCGGCGAACATCCGACGCCGGCACATGGCCTTCGACAACGTAACCGCCCACCTGCGCCGTATGGCACGACCCCAGGGCACGCGGCACGCCGGCTTCGCGCTTGACCAGCGGCATGTCGCGCGCGGCGACTTCGCGCACCTCGAATCCGTTCTCGCGCAAGTGGTCGGCCCACTTGCCGCAGCAACTGCAATTCGGATCTTTATAGACCACCACTTCCTCGCCGGCGGCAAAACCGACCGACGAGCCGAGCAAGCCCGCGCACAGCGCAATAATGCCGAAAGCATTCCTGGAAAGCATCCTGTTTCTCCCTTGGGGCGTATTCACGGTGACCATGGCAGTCGGGGTGGCGGATCGCGAGCGGCTGTGAGGCCGCGCCCTGATTGGTCATGGAGTCGAAATCATGTCGTCAGGTTCCGCACGCCGACACGGCAAGTGCAATGTAAAGCGGGTCGTCCCTTCGCCCGAGAGCAGCGATACGCCGCCGCCGTGCGTCTCGACGATCGAGCGCGTAATCGCCAGGCCCAGGCCAGCACCCTCGCCGCGGCGCGGGCGTTCGTCTTCGATGCGGTGAAAGCGCTCGAACAGCCCGGCCGCGCGCTCGGGCGGAATATCGTCACCGGCATTACTCACCGACACCCGCACTTCAGCCGTGTCCGACTCGATGATGATGTCCACGCTGCTTCCGGCCCGGGCGTGGCGCACGGCGTTCGACAACAGATTGGATAGCGCGCGGCGCAACATCAAGCGGTCGCCGGTAACGGTCGCGGCGCCGGCCACCCGGATCGCCACGCCATGCTCCTCGGCCAACGCCTCATAGAACTCCGCCAGCGCGGCGGCCTCGTCCTGCAGCGCCACCGCCTCGGCGGCGCGGGGCAGACGGCGCTGGTCGGCCTTGGCCAGGAACAACATGTCCGAAATCATGCGCGCCATACGCTCGAACTCTTCGAGGTTCGAGTGCAGCGTATCGCGGTACTCCTCGGCGCTGCGGGCGCGCGACAAAGCCACCTCGGTAGCCGTCATCAGGTTGGACACCGGTGTACGCAGCTCGTGGGCAATATCGGCCGAATACGCATCTAGCCGGCGAAAAGCAGCCTCGAGCCGCTCAAGCATGCCGTTGAACGCTTCCACCAGCTCCTGCATCTCGGCCGGCGCATCACGCAGCGTGAGCCGTTCCCCCAGGCCTTCGGCGGAGAGGCGGCGCGCCGTCGCGCTCACCCGGCGCAGCGGCGCCAGCCCACGCCTTGCGGCGAACCATGCCAGCCCTGCCGCAAGCAGCGCCACCAGAGAGATGCCCAGCCACAGGCGCAACCGCACGGCGTCAAGAAAATGGCTATGGTGCGAGATGTCGAGCGCAACGCGCAGGTGGATGCGGCGCGGCGGATCGAGCGGCAACTCCAACGCCGCGACGCGGCCGATGAACTCTCGCCCGTCGCGCGTCCATTTACGCGGCGAGCCGTTGACGGCAACTCGGGTATCAGGCGGGAAGACGTCGCCACGCACGGCATGGAGCACGCGGCCGGCGGAGTCGGTCACGACGGCCGCCACCATCGAATTTCCGCCCAACATGTCATCAAGCCGCGAGCCCATGGCACCGAACTGCGCTTCCGACGCGGTGTGCGCGAGCAGATTGCTGACGACCGAAATCTGGGCGCCCAGATCGTGCTCGTCGAGCTCATCAAAGTGCGTCGCCACCGCACGCTCGATGATCATGCCCGCCATCAGTAGCACGCTGGCCGCGAAGGCGGCGAAGATCAGCGCGAAACGCGCCGTCAGCGACAAGGGGCGGCGCACGCTCATGTCGTTTCGTCCGCCTCCAGCACATAGCCCATGCCACGCACGGTGCGGATCAGCCTGGGTTCGAACGGTTCATCGACCTTGGCGCGCAGACGCCGCACCGCAACCTCGATGACGTTGGTGTCACTGTCGAAGTTCATGTCCCACACCAGCGAGGCGATCAGCGAACGCGGCAGTACCTCGCCCTGCCGGCGCATCAGCAGCTCCAGCAGTGCAAACTCCTTGGCCGTGAGGTCGATGCGCTGGCCGGCCCGCAGCACGCGCCGGCGCAGCAGGTCGAGCTCCATGTCGGCCGCACGCAACACTTCGGGCTCCTTGCTGCGACCGCGCCGCAGCAGCGTGCGCACCCGCGCCAGCAACTCCGAAAAGGCGAACGGCTTGACCAGATAATCGTCCGCCCCCAGCTCCAGCCCGCGTACGCGGTCCTCCACCTGGTCGCGCGCCGTCAGGAACAGCACCGGCGTCTCGCGCCCGGCGCGGCGCAGCGTCTCGAGCACGCCCCAGCCATCGAGCCTCGGCAGCATCACGTCGAGCACGACCAGGTCGTACTCGCCGGTAGTCGCGGCGTGCAGGCCATCGAGCCCGTCGCGCGCCAGATCGACCACAAACCCGGCCTCGGTCAGCCCCTGACGCAGATAGTCCCCGGTCTTCGGTTCGTCCTCGACGATCAGGACCTTCATCGTCTTCACCCCCTTGAGCATGCCGGCATTGTGCCAGCGCCACACAAGCCCGAACCAAGCTGTCAAAGATGTAATCCTGCGCTCAGCCGGTAGTGCGACCCGCAGCGGCCGCCGGGAGCGCCGACAGTTCGCCCCGTGCCTGCCGGATGACGGCCAGCCCGGACGTAATGGCCAGCGCAGCGATGACCACGGCCACCACCAGATCCGGCCATTGACTGCCGGTGCCGAACACGCCGAAGGCCGCGATCAGCACCGCGACATTGCCGATCGCATCATTTCGGCTGCACAGCCACACCGAGCGCATGTCGGCGTCGCCGTCACGATAGGCGTACAGCAGCAGTGCCACCGCTACGTTGGCAATCAACGCCAGCACCGCAATCGCGCCCATCGCGAAGGCCTCCGGCGGTACGCCGTTGAAGGCTGCCCAGACCGTCTTGCCGATCACGAACACGCCGAACACCGTCATCGTCGCGCCCTTCACCAGTGCCGCGCGCGAACGCCACATAAAACCCATCGACAGCACGGCCAGCGAGATGCCGTAGTTCGCCGCATCACCAGCGAAGTCCAGCGCATCGGCCAGCAACGACGTCGACCCCACTTTCAGGCCGCCGACCACTTCGACCGCGAACATCGCGGCATTGACCACCAGCGCAATCCACAGCGCACGACGAAACTGCGGGCTCACCGCAGTCCGCGTGGAACATCCCGCATCGCAACAACCCGCCATGACGGCCTCTCCGAAGTCTTGACCGGTGCCATTGGAAACCCTGCAACGATTGCAGGGTCAACCCCGTCCCACGTCCCACAACCGAGCGGAGCACCCCACCATGCGCATCGGCGAACTCGCCCGGATCACCGCGACTTCGGTCGAAACCATCCGCCACTACGAACGCCTCGGCCTGCTGCCCGCACCGGCGCGTAGCGACAGCGGCCAGCGCCGCTATACGGAAGCGCACCTCGAACGGCTCGCCTTCGTGCGCCACTGCCGCACGCTGGACATCGCGCTGGCCGACATCGCGCGATTGCTCACCGTGGCCGACCGCCCGGAGGCCGTCTGCGTCGACGTGGACCGGCTGATCGACACGCAGCTCGCCAAAGTGCGCAGCCGCATCGAAGCACTGCGCCGCCTCGAAGCCCAGCTCGACACGCTGCGCGGCTGCTGCGGCACGCCGAGGCGCGCCGACCAGTGCGGCATCCTGCGCGAACTGTTCGACGCGGCACACGGCGAAGCGGGCGCAGATGACGGGAGCCTGTCTCCTTTGTAACGCGGGCGTCAGCGTGCTGTTCGCATCGTCTCCCCATAGTGACCGACATGCCCCATGGCATCGCGCCTGCTCCAATGCATGCGTGTTTTTGGTCAAAAACAGGAGTCCGTCATGAAAGCAACTACCGCATCCATTCTGCTCGCCGCTGCAGCGGCGCTCACCACCCTCCCCGCGCTCGCCGACAACGCCGCCGAAAAGGCGGCTTCGAAGACCGTCGCACTCGCCGACGGCGGAACGCTCTACATCTTTCCGGACGGCAAGATGGCCAAGGCAAACCGTTTCGGGCAGAGCGAGTCACTGCAGATCGGCACCACGCTCCAGACGGTTGACGGGAAACCCGTTCAGGTCAAGTCGAACGAAGTCGCCCGCCTGAAAGCCTTGCTGCAGCAGGACCACGAAGGCTGAACGAACGCCTCAATAGCCCCGGTCGACATCGGCCGGACGCCCGATACGCCCCGCAAAACGGAGCGCATCGGGCTTTCCCGTTCGCCGCGCTGCCGAGCCCGATTACGTCCCGTTCCCGCTTGCGCGCCGACGCCGCATCAGCAGATACACCGCCGGCACGACGAACATCGACAGCAGTGGCGCCGAGATCATGCCGCCGACCATCGGCGCCGCGATGCGCTGCATGACCTCGCTGCCGGTACCCGCCCCCCACATGATCGGCAGCAGGCCGGCGAGGATCACCGCCACGGTCATGGCCTTCGGCCGCACACGCAGCACCGCGCCTTCGCGGATCGCGTCGCGCAGATCGGCTTCGCTCGTGCGGTTCTGGTCGATGCGCGCGAACCACGCCTGCTTGAGATAGACGAGCATGATCACGCCGAACTCCGCGGCGACCCCGGCCAGCGCGATGAAACCCACCACGCCAGCGACCGACAGGTTGTGCCCCAGCGCCCACAGCAGCCAGATGCCACCGACCAGCGCGAACGGCAGCGTCGCCATAATCAGCAGCGCTTCGCCGAGGCTCTTGAAGGTCAGGTAGAGCAGCACGAAGATGATCATCAGCGTGAACGGCACGACGATCTTGAGCTTGGCCACCGCACGTTCGAGGAACTCGAACTGGCCGGACCAGGACACCGCATAGCCCGGTGGAAGCTCGACCCGCTCGGCGACGATCTGCTGCATCTCGCGCACTGCCGAACCCAGGTCTCGCCCGCGCAGGTCCACATACACGAAGCCCGCCAGCCGCGCGTTCTCGCTGCGCAGCATGGGCGGGCCGTCGCTGATGCGGATGTCTGCCACGTCGCCGAGCACCAGCTGCTGGCCGCGCGGCGTCACGATCGGCAGGCTTCGCAGGCCCGCCAGCGAATCGCGCACCTCGCGCGGATAGCGCACGTTGATCGGGAAACGCTGCAGGCCCTCGACCGTCTCGCCGATGTTCTGGCCACCGATCGCGCTCGCCACCACCGACTGCACGTCGGCGATGTTGAGCCCGTAGCTCGCGGCCCGCTCGCGGCGGATGTCGACGTCGATGTAGCGCCCGCCGGTGAGCCGTTCGGCGAATGCGCTGGTCACCCCCGGCACCTGCTTGAGCTCGGCCTCGATCGCGCCGGTCAGGCGGTTGATGACCTCCAGGTCTGCGCCCAGCACCTTCACCCCGACCGGGCTCTTGATGCCGGTCGCGAGCATGTCGATGCGGTTGCGGATGGGCGGGATCCAGATGTTGGTCAGCCCCGGCACACGCACCGTGCGGTCCAGTTCCTCGACCAGCTTGTCCGGCGTCATGCCGGGCCGCCACTCCTCAAGCGGCTTGAACTGGATGGTGGTCTCGAACATCACCAGCGGCGCGGGGTCGGTCGCGGTCACCGCGCGGCCGGCCTTGCCGTACACGCTCGCGACCTCGGGCACGGCCTTGATCAGCCGGTCGGTCTGCTGCAGCAGCTCGGCGGTCTTGCCGGCCGACAGGCCCGGCAATGCGCTGGGCATGTACAGCAGATCGCCCTCGTCGAGCGGCGGCATGAACTCGCTGCCCAGATGCTGCAGCGGCCACAGGCTGGCCGCAAACACCAGCACCGCCGCGACGATGGTCGAGCGCGGAAAGCGCAGCACCGCCTCGAGCATCGGCCGATACACGGCGATCAGCCCGCGGTTGAGCGGATTGCTGTGCTCGGCCGGGATGCGCCCGCGCACGAGATAGCCCATCAGCACCGGAATGAGCGTCACCGCCAGCCCGGCCGCGGCGGCCATGGCATAGGTCTTGGTGAAAGCCAGCGGCGCGAACAGCCGGCCCTCCTGCGCCTCGAGGGTGAATACCGGGATGAAGGACAAGGTGATGATCAGCAGCGAGAAGAACAGCGCCGGCCCGACCTCGGCCGCGGCGTCGCCGATCACGCGCCAGCGCGCCTCGCCCGCCAGTGTCTCGCCCGGGTGGGCATGGCCCCACTGTTCGAGCCGCTTGTGCGCGTTCTCGATCATCACCACCGCGGCATCGACCATCGCCCCGATGGCGATCGCGATGCCGCCCAGCGACATCACGTTGGCGTTGACGCCCTGGTAGTGCATGACGATGAAGGCCGCGAGAATGCCCAGCGGCAGCGACACGATGGCGACCAGCGCCGAGCGCAGGTGAAACAGGAAGACCGCGCACACCAGCGCGACGACGATGAACTCCTCGATCAGCTTGTGGGTGAGGTTGTCGACGGCGCGCTCGATCAGCCCCGAGCGGTCGTACACCGGCACCACCTCGACGCCGGCCGGCAGCCCGCGCTGCGCCTCGGCGAGTCGTTCCTTGACGGCGCGGATGGTGCTCAGCGCGTTCCCGCCCGAGCGCATCACGATCACGCCGCCGACCGCCTCGCCCTCGCCGTCCAGCTCACCGATGCCGCGCCGCATTTCCGGCCCGACCTCGATGCGCGCGACATCCCCCAGCCGCACGGATACGCCGGCCGCGGTGGTGCGCAGCGGAATCGCGCGGAAGTCGTCGAGCGTCTTCAGATAGCCGGAGGCGCGCACCATGTACTCGGCCTCGCCCAGCTCCAGCACCGAACCGCCGACCTGCTGGTTGGCGCGGCCTAGGGCTTCGATGACCTGCCCGTGGGCGATGCCGAAGGCCGCCAGCCGCTCGGGATCGAGCACGACCTGATACTGGCGCACCATGCCGCCGACGGTCGCGACCTCGGCCACGCCCGGCACCGTCTTGAGCTCGAAGCGCAGGAACCAGTCCTGCAGCGCGCGCAGCTGCGACAGGTCATGGGAGCCACTGCGGTCGACCAGCGCGTACTGGTAGATCCAGCCGACGCCGGTCGCATCCGGCCCGAGCGTCGCGACCGCGCCCGGCGGCAGGCGCGACTGCACCTGGTTGAGGTATTCGAGCACCCGGCTGCGCGCCCAGTACAGGTCGGTGCCGTCCTCGAACAGCACGTACACGTAGCTGTCGCCGAAGAAGGAATAGCCGCGCACCACGCGCGCACCCGGCACCGACAGCATGGTCGTGGTCAGCGGATAGGTCACCTGGTCCTCGACCAGTTGCGGCGCCTGCCCCGGCCAGGTGGTCTTGACGATGACCTGCACGTCGGACAGGTCGGGCAGCGCGTCGAGCGGCGTGCGCAGCAGCGACAGCGTGCCCCAGGCGGTGATCATCAGGCTCGCCAGCAGCACCAGCAGCCGGTTGTCGATGGACCAGCGGATGAGTCGGGCGATCATCGGGCCGCTCCTTCGACCGGACGCAGGTCGACGATGCTCGGCACGTCGCCGTCCTGCATGCGGAACTCGAACTCCACCGCCTGCCCCGGCTCAATGCCGCTCGCGTCGAGCTGCGGCGCGAGGCGGAAGTCCATCGTCATCGCCGGCCACTTCAGCGCCGGAATCGGCGGATGGGTCAGGGTCAGCATGTCACCGTCCACCGCCTCGACGAGCGCGTCGCTGCGATAGGTGTCGGCGACGGGTTCGACCGGGTCCATGGCGGCGGCACCGGAACGCGCCTCCACCCCCTTCAGGCTGGCCTCGGAATCGATCAGGAACTGCCCCGAGACGACCACCTTCTGGCCCGCTTCGAGCCCGTCCAGGATCTGCGTGACGCCATCGGCCTCGATGCCGGTCTCGACCTCGACGGGGCGGAAGCGCCCCGCTTCCTCGGCGACCATCACGAGGTTGCGCCGCCCGCTGCGGATCACCGCTTCGGACGGCACCTGCAGGAAGTCGCCGCGCACGCCTTCGTCCAGTCGCAGCTGCATGACCATGCCGGGCGCGAGCAGGCCCGCGGCATTGTCGAGCACGACGCGCGCGCGCACGGTACGGGTAGCGGCGCTGAGTTGAGGCAGCACGGCCTGCAGCGTGCCCTCGAAACTGCGGTCGGGGTGCGCCTGCGTGCGTGCACTCACCGGCGCGCCCGGCCGCAGCATCGACGACTGACTGTCCGGCACCTCGGCATGCACCCATACCGACGCGAATCCGTCGATGCGCGCGAGCGTCGCACCTGCCATCACCGTCATGCCCTCGCGCACGGCAAGCTCGGTCACCACGCCCGCTCGGGGCGCCCGCAGCGTGACGGTGCCCTCGACGCGCCCGCCGCGCTCGACCGCGCGGATCTGGGCGTCGCTCATGCCGGCCTGGCGCATGCGCTGACGCGCGGCGGCCACGAGCATGTCGAGCCCATCTGCCTGCATGCCGCGCAAGGCCAGGAATTCCTCCTGTACCGCCACCCACTCGGGCACATCGAGGCCGACCAGCGCATCTCCCGCCTGAACGTGGTCGAGGGCCGCGCGCACATGGAGCTTTTCGACGAAGCCCGTCGCACGTGCCTGCACGACGACCCGCTCGTTCTCGTTCCAGTCGACCACACCCACCGCGGTCACGGCGGACGCAATCGGCGCGCTGACGACCTCGGCCGTACGCATGCCGAGGTTCTGCGCAATGCGCGGGCTGATCGTGATCGTGCCCGCGTCCGCGCCCTCGCTGCCCGCATAGGAAGGCACCAGCATCATGTCCATGAAGGGCGACTTGCCCGGCGCCTCGAACTTCTGCCCCGGCACCATGGGGTCGTGGTAGTAGAGGATCTCGCGACCGGTGACGGGATCCGTGCGCCCCGCAGCGAGTCCTTCGCGCAGATGCCGGCGGGTCGCCTCTTCGCCTTCGGGAATGCCCCAGCCCGACGGATCGACTACCTCCTCCGCCGACATCGCCGCGGGCGCCCCCGCCCCGCCCTTCGCGCTCATGCCCTGCGCCACGCCCAGCCGGTACAGGCCGTAACCGCCCGCCGCCACCGCGCCCGCAACCGCGAGCGCCACAATCGTTTGACGGATCTTCATCGCGCAGCCTCCAGCAGATCCACCCGCGATGACTGAGCGCCCGCCGCTGGCGGGTCGGGCAGCAGGTATTCCAGCGCGATCCACGCGCGCGCCGTCTCGGCCTCGATGCGCAGGCGCTCCAGACGCGTATCGAGCGCGGCCGCGCGTGCATCCAGCACCGCTGCGAGCGGCGCCTTGCCCCCGCGGTAGGCCGCGAGCGCGGCCTGGATGCGCTCGTCGGCGAGCGGTATCAGCGAGCGGTCGTAGTCGGAGAGACGCTGCACATTGCCGCGCCAGATCGCAAGGTCACCGCGTACGCGGGCGAGCACCTCGCGCACAGCCTCCTCGCGCTCTGCGTGCCATTGTTCCACCTCGGCGAGACGCGCCGAGAGCACCCGATCCTGACGGTTGCGACGATCCCATTGCAGCGGAATGGAGACCCCCAGCGAAACCATATCGGAGTACGACGAACCGCGCTGGCTGTACATCAGCGACACGCTCCAGTCCGCGCTGCGCTCGTGTCTGGCAACCTCGGCTGCGGCCCGAGCGACGTTCTCACGCGCCATGATCAGCGCAATTTCCGGCAGTACGCTCGGGGACGCGTCGAGCGCTCGCAGATCCAAACGCGTGCGCCCCAGGTCATATACGCCGTCCGTCGCACGCGCGGCATCAGCGCCTACCCAGCGTTCCAGGCGATGCGTCGCCGCATCGAGCTGCGCCTGTGCCAGAACGATCGCATCCTCGATGCGGGCACTGGACGAGCGGGCCAGGTAAACATCGGCCTGCGCACCTCGCGAACCGCGATAGGCTGCTTCGGCCGCTTCGACCTGCAGCCGAGCTTCATCGGCGCGACGTTGCAGCAAGTCAAGGCGATCCTGCGCAAGATGACGCTCAAACCACGCCCAAGCCGTGGCCTGACGTAATGCCGTCAACGCACGCACACGCTCGCCGTAGGCGGCATCAGCTTCGCGCTCGTAGCGTGCGCTGCGCGCAGCGCGCTTGTCAGCACCGGTGAAGGTCTGTGTGATGCCGACCGCGCGCATGGTCATGAAATCCTCGGACAGGCTGTAGCGCATCGGCCCGTCGATGGGCACGTTGTCGAGCGACATGCGCAGCACCGGATCGGGCAGCCGCCCGGCCTCGACCGCGAGATCACGCGCAGCCAACGCGGCATGATCCTGCGCGCTGAGCGCATACGAACGCGCTTCCGCAAGATTCAGCGCTGCAGCGAGCGACAACGCACGCACATCCGGCGCAGCGAACGCCGACGAAAACCAGACAAGCAGCACGCAGGGCAGAACGACGGCGCGCAGGGGAAAACGGAAGAAGTGCACGCGTAAGGCGCGACACCACGCCGGGAACGGCGAAGACTGGAACAGGGCATGCATGATCGAACTCCTGACGGAGTGCGCGAATCAAGATGATCCGCGCACGGACCTCGCGCAGCGGGCGGACAGCCACGCTACGCGCAACCGGAAAGCGGAAGCGTCAGGAGAGGATCGGAGGGCGCCAGACCTCGAGTGTGTCGATGGATTTTTCGTCCGGCGGATCGACGAAAGGCCGCCCCGCACTGCGGGGCACCGGAAACACCGCGCCAGAAACAACCGTCAGCGCAGCCACGGACGGACACTCCTGGCCGCTCTTGCATGATTGTCCGGTCGTCGAACGGGTGTCGTCATCGTTGCAACAGGCGTGCGAGACCGTGCCCCCGCCTTCCGTGGTCTCGAACATCTCCATCATCGGGCAAGGTTCGGCCACGAACTGGGCGCTCGCAATGCCTTGGAGGGCCAGCACGAGGCACAGTAGCAGACGACACAGAGAGTTCAGTCGCATCGTGAATTCCGGCGCAATCGCGCACGACGGGATGGCGAGCCTATCACCCACTATCGTCGCTGTCACGGCGCAAGGACGCGGGTCCATAGCCGTCTCATACATTACGGGCTTGTAATGTGCAGGTCAGGCTGCAGTCACCCGCAGCGCCGCAGAATGCATCCCGCAAGACACGTCTTCCCTGCCATGACTTACGCCACAAGACAGGAAACTCCCGCATGAGACGACTTTCCAAGATCGCGCTGGTGATCGCTTCGAGCTTCGGCTCGTTGGCGCTCGCAGCTCCCGCTTATGATCCGACGGCCAGCGTGCCGCCACCCGTTGCGGCGCCGCTGCCGCAAGCCGACGCCGAAATGCCATCGCTTGGCGCCGACGACTGGCGCGGCGCGAATGATCGGGTCGGCGCCATGCCCCGCGGCCACATCGACGTACTGCGCTGGGAGGCTCGCAATCAGCCAAAGGCCGAACCCGCCGCCACGCCTGCTGGCGAAGCACTCACCCCAGGCACGGCCATGCGCCTGGCGCTCGGCGCCCGACCGGATCTGGTGATCACCACCGAAGCCGGCGAACAGGAACGCCGCCGGGCAGACGCCGATGCCCGCGAGCTGGGACGCAGCGTGCAGCGCGCATGGATCGAGGCGGTCGCTGCACAGGTCGCACTTCGGGAAGCCCACCACGCCTTCGAAGCCGTCGATACCGGCTACGAACTGGCCACGCGCATGATGCGCACCGGCAACTGGGGGCAGGACCGCCTGTTGCGCTCCCGCCTGGCGCGGGCCGATGCACTGGCTGCGCTGATCGATGCACGCACCGCCGCGCGTGCCGCTCAGGCACATCTGGCCACGCTGCTTGGCCTGTGGGGCGAAGCTGCCGAGATGCTCAAGCTGCCGTCCGCGCTGCCGCCGCTGCCGACCCAAGCTCCGGCCTTCGACGGCCTTGAAGCGCGCGCCTTGCTCAAGCACCCTGAGTTGCCCGTTGCCGCGCAGACCGCACGCTGGGCCGAACGCGGCATCCCGCCGCGCAGCCTGCAAATATGGCGCGAAGCCGTCGCAGCCGAACTGCCGGCCGCCGATGCCGGCCTGGAGACCCTGCCCGCACACGCGCCGATGATCGACCAGCGCCGTCTGCAGATCGGCCACGAAGCCCCCGCCGCGGCGCGCGACATCGCCGCCGCCGAGCGTCTGGCCGTGCGCATTCGCAACGACGTGCGTGCGGCCTGGCTGTCCACGCACGACGCCTGGACGCTGGCGCAGCAGGCAGCCGAAGCCGTGGTGCCCGCCACCGACGCGCTGCAGGAAGAAACCCTGCTGCGCTACAACGGCATGCTCGCCAGCACCTGGGAGGTGCTCGACGGCGCCGCCGCGCAGGCCATGGCGCGCGCCGCCGCCAACGACGCCCTGCGCCGCTTCTGGCTGGCGCATACCGAACTGCAGAACGTACTGGCCGGCGGGGAATTCGCCGCGCCCGAGGCCGGCGGCAAGCGTGCCGCGGCCGGCAATCCCGGAGGACACTGAACATGGATCGTCGCAAATTCTTCGGCCACGCCGCACTGGGCGCCGTGGCCGCCACCGGAGTCGCCAAATCCGCGCTGGCACGCCTGCCCGAGCCGGTCATCCAGACCTCGGCCGCCACCGCGCCGCCGCACATGCCCGACACCGGCCGCCCCTACAACCCGGTGGTCACGCTCAACGGCTGGACCGCGCCGTGGCGCATGAACGACGGCGTTAAAGAGTTCCATCTGGTCGCCGAGCCGGTCGAGCGCGAGATCGCGCCGGGCATGGTCGCGCGGCTGTGGGGCTACAACGGCCAGAGCCCCGGCCCGACCATCGAGGTGGTCGAGGGCGATCGCGTGCGCATCTTCGTCACCAACAAGCTGCCCGAGCACACCTCCATCCACTGGCACGGCCAGCGCCTGCCCAACGGCATGGACGGCGTGGCGGGGCTGAACCAGCGCGCGATTCCGGTCGGCAAGACCTATGTGTATGAATTCGTCGCACGCCGCCCCGGCACCTTCATGTACCACCCGCACGCCGACGAGATGACGCAGATGGCGATGGGCATGATGGGCTTCTGGGTCACGCACCCGAAGGCGCCGCACCCGGCGATTGCCGAGGTGGATCGAGATTTCTGCTTCCTGCTGTCGTCCTACGACATCGATCCGGGCAGCGTCGTGCCCAAGGTCAACACCATGACCGACTTCAACCTGTGGACCTTCAACAGCCGTGCCTTCCCCGGCATCGACAGCCTTAACGTGCGCCACAATGATCGCGTGCGCATCCGCGTCGGAAACCTGACCATGACCAACCACCCGATCCACCTGCACGGCCACGAGTTCGAGGTCACCGGCACCGACGGCGGCCCGACCCCGCCGGGCTCGCGCTGGCCGGAGGTCACCACTGACATCGCGGTGGGTCAGATGCGGCAGGTGGAATTCCTCGCCGACGAGGAAGGCGACTGGGCCTTCCACTGCCACAAGAGCCACCACACCATGAACCCGATGGGGCACGACGTGCCGACCATGATCGGCGTCGACCACCGCGGGCTGGTCGGCCGCATCCAGAAGGCGGCGCCCGACTACATGCTGATGGGCGAGCGCGGCATGGCCGACATGGGCGAGATGCAGATGCTGCTGCCCGAGCAGACCCTGCCGATGATGACCGGCACCGGCCCGTGGGGTCCGGTCGAGATGGGCGGCATGTTCACCATGGTCAAGGTGCGCCGCGACCAGAAGCCGGGCGACTACTCCGACCCGGGCTGGTACCCGCAACCCGCTGGAACACAGGCCTTCGAATGGACCGGCGAGTTGCCCGAACCGGCGCGCTTCAAGGCCGAACGCGAAGCCGGCAGCACCCCGGTGAAGATCGAGATGGAAGTGCGCAAGCCGCAGGGCGGCGGTCACGCCGGGCATCATTGAGTTTGACTCCCCGTCCGCCGGACGGGGCCCCAACATCAGGAGAACAACGATGAATATTTCGCAGACGCAGGCCCTGCTCGCACTTTCCGCGGCCCTCGTACTCGGCGCCCCGGCGACCGCCCTGGCCCACGGCGAACGCGGCCACGGAAAATCGAGCGCCCCGGTGGTGAAGGAGCAGACCGCATGGGGCATCGCCGCTGACGCCCGTCAGGCCACGCGCACGCTGGAGGTCGTCATGACCGACGACATGCGCTTCTCCCCCGGCCGTGTCCGCGTCGAGGCTGGCGAAACGCTGCGCCTGGTCGTAAAGAATTCCGGCAAGGTCATGCACGAACTGGTGATCGGCGACGGGCATTCGCTCGCCGAACATGCCCAGATGATGAAGAAGTTCCCGAACATGGAACACGACGAACCCTACATGACCCATGTGCCGCCGGGCGAGACGCGCGAGATCGTGTGGACCTTCAACCGCGCGGGCGAATTCGAGTTCGCGTGCCTGATCCCGGGCCACTACGAGGCCGGCATGAAGGCCGCGGTCGCGGTTGGCGGCCCCGCCATCGCCGCCAACCCGGACAAGGCCACGATGCCGCACGGCAGCGGTCACGCCCACTGAACCCCCCCGAACCGAGGAGAGACCCGATGCGCAAAACCGTTTTCGCCGCACTCGCCCTGTGCGCCACCGCCGCCATTGCCGACACCCACCTTCCGCTGGTCGACGCCGAGGTACGTCGCGTCGACACCGCACAGAACAAGCTCGCGCTGCGCCACGCCGAGATTCCCAACCTCGATATGCCGCCGATGAGCATGGTGTTTGCGGTGAAGGACGCGAACCTGCTGGCCGGACTCAAGGCCGGCGACAAGCTCAAGGTGACCATCGACGAGGTGAACGGCGCCTACACCGTACAGTCGGTGCAGCGCGCACAACCCTGAGCCACGGATTCCGCCGCGGCATCCCGACCCGATCGCCGTGGCGGCACGCATGGAGCCTTGCCTCACCCCTCTCCGGTGGCTCGCATATGCGGTGGGCCTGCACCTCGTGTGGGAGGTCGCGCAACTTCCGCTGTTTACGCTGTGGACGACCGAACCTCCCCGGGCGATCGCTTGGGCCGTTGTCCATTGCACGGGTGGCGACCTCCTGATCGCGTCACTCACGTATGCCGCCGCGGCCCTCGCGTCACGCGACGCTGCCTGGCCCACCGGCGCGCGGCCGGCGCGTGCGCTGACGATCCTGATCGTCACGGGCGTCGGCTATACGTTCTTCAGCGAGTGGCGAAACGTTCACGTACTAGGCTCCTGGGCCTATGCCCCATCGATGCCGACGGTTCTCGACATCGGCCTGTCGCCGCTCGCGCAGTGGGTGATCGTGCCGTTGGCCGCAACGCTGCTCGTCGCCCGACGCCTCCGAACGCCCGTCCGGATGACGCGATCGTAATCGTCGTGCAATCCGTAGGTCAGCCACCAGGGCGCACGATGAATGCACGACGCTCGCATCCACCCGCCGGCCACACGCCCGCGGCCGGGCTATCGTGAAAGGAGACGCGAACATGAAAGTCATGCAGGGAATTCGCAACTGGCTGTGCCGCCTGCGCACCTGGTGCCGCGAGAACGAGCGGGCCCACCGCGATGCGCCCGTCTCGCCATGCTGCTCGTCACCGCCGCCGGGCGCCCTGCGCACCAACAGGTTACGCAACACAAAGTGACCGGCGAACCGGTCCGCGGGCGGGAGACCGCCACCTCAATCCACCACGGCAAGGAGCAGGTCATGAGCAAGAGCACTCGATTCATGTTGGCGGCACTCACCGGCATCGTCATTGCATCGGCAGGCGCCCCGGCTTTGGCGCAGTCGGACACCATGCGCGGGCAACCGATGATGGGCGGCGATGCAAAGCAGGGAGAAACCATGGGTAGCGGCCCCATGGGCGGGATGATGGGTCCGGGGATGATGGGCGGCGGGATGATGGGCGGCATGATGTCCGGCTGCCAGAAGATGATGTCGGGCGGCGCGCAACTCGCACTGCCGCAACTGCCGGCCGGAAACGACGCATTGCAGTTCCGCATGCACGCCGAGATGATGCAGAGGATCGGCGAGATCGCGGTGCGTTACGCCGACCGCATCGAGTCCGGCAAGTAAGGCTCCGCGGCGCCCGACTCGCGTCGGGCGCCGCCATTCAAGAGAAAGAGCTTGTCCGAACCGCTCCCGGGGCGTTTTTTCCGCTGGCTGCTCGGCGCCGCGGCGCTGTTCCTCGTCGGCGCGGTCATCGTCGCACAGTGGAATGCGCGCTCGCGCATCGACCCCGGCGATCCGGCGCAGGTCGCACAGGGTGCGCAGATCTACCGTGACCACTGCGCCGCCTGTCACGGCGCCAAGCTGGAAGGACAGGCGGACTGGCGCACACCGCGCGCCGACGGACGCATGCCGGCCCCGCCGCACGACGCCAGCGGCCACACCTGGCACCACCCCGACGAAGTGCTGTTCGGCATCACCAAGTACGGTCTGGTGCCCGGCAAGTACGCTCCGCCCGGCTACCGCAGCGACATGCCCGCCTTCGACGGCGTGCTCGACGATGTCGACATCCGCGCCGTACTGGCCTACATCAAGAGCACCTGGGGGCCGCGCGAGCGGGCGCACCAGACACGCGTCGAAGAGCAGGCCCGCGCGTTGTCACGACGCGACTGACTGGATCCGCCACAGGAAAACTCCGATGACCGCGTTCCGACATTTTTCCGCCGCGCTTGCCCTTGTTGCCGCGCTTTCGCCCGCCATCGCCGCTCCGGACGCGGTCACGCTGACCCACGTTCACGGCCTGGCCTACAGTCCCGACGGTCAGCGCCTGATGGTTCCCAGCCATCATGGCTTGGCCGTGTTCGAGAACGGGCGCTGGAGCAAGGCCGAGGGGCCGGCGCACGATTACATGGGCTTCTCGGCCACCGCCGAAGCGCTATACAGCAGCGGTCACCCCGCGCGCGGCAGCAGGCTCACCAACCCGTTCGGGGTGATCCGCAGCACCGACAGCGGCCGAAAGTGGGACTCGCTCGGAATGTCCGGCGAAACCGACTTCCATCTGCTCGCGACGGGCTACCGCACAAACGCGATCTACGTGTTCAACCCGGCACCAAATTCGCGCATGAAGGCCGTCGGCGTATTCTCAAGTCACAACGACGGTTTCACGTGGCGCCAGCATGCGCTCGATGGCGTCACTGGCGAAGCCACAGCGCTGGCGGCCGACCCGGCCGACCCTGACGGCTTCGCACTCGGCACCGGCGAAGGCGTCTACGTCGCGCAGGAAGGCAAGGCCCTGCGGCGAATCGCCGACGGCCGCGTCACGGCCTTGTGGTTCGATCTGGCCGACGACGCCTTGTGGGTCGGACGCTACGCCGATGGCGCCGAGCTGGTGCGCCTTCGCACGCGGACGGGTGAACTCGACCGCATCGAGATTCCGGTAGCCGGGCAGGACGCCGTCGCCTATGTCACGCAGAATCCGCAGCAACCAAACGAATACGCGATCGCGACGTTTCGTCGTGACGTCTTCGTGAGCACTGATGCGGGCAGTAGCTGGCGCGCAATCGCCCGTGATGGACGCGGCATCGACCGAGACCGATGACGCAGCGGATCATGAATCGCTGTACCCGATTCATCGACATATGTGTGGAACGTCCGAAACGTCCAGAGACGTCTACCTTCCCTACACAGGCGATCGTTGGAGTCGATCCGAGCCTGACACGGGTGATCGGATTCGTGCTCCAGACGCGATGAGAGCCAAACGGCGACATCGCGCGGGCACGCATGTGGTTCCAGATCGTGCAAACAAGCACCGGAGGGTTCATGGTGAAGGAAGAAGACCGGACAACGCATTACAGGGAAGGCAGTCTTACTTTGGCAGGTACCGTGATGCTGGGGACGGGCGTCATGATCGGCGCCGGCATCTTCGCGTTGACCGGGCAGATGGCGCAGATGACAGGCGTTCTGTTCCCGTTGGCGTTTCTGGCGGCCGCCGTGATCGTTGCCTTCAGCGCCTATTCCTACATCAAGATTTCCAACGCCTATCCGTCCGCTGGTGGCATCGGCATGTATCTGCACAAGGCCTACGGTGACCGATTGCCGACGGCCTTCAATGCGTTGCTAATGTATTTCTCCATGGTGATCGCGCAAAGCTTTCTTGCCCGCACCTTCGGTGCTTATACGATGCAGCTTTTCGGCGGAGACGAAAGTGGCCGCATGGTGCCCATACTCGGGGTGTCACTCATCCTGGCGGCTTTTTTGATCAATCTGATGAGCAATCGCCTTATCGAGAACGTGGCGTCGTTCATCGGAGTCTTGAAGATCGGCGGCATCCTGATCTTCGGTCTGGTGGGTGTCTGGATTGCAGACAGCATCTCTGTCGACTTTTCCGACGCAGGAGAGGCCGGCGCGGTTGGTAACTTCCTGGGTGCAACCGCTCTGGGGATACTGGCATTCAAGGGCTTCACGACGATTACCAACAGTGGCTCGGAGGTGAAAGACCCGCATCGCAACGTTGGTCGTGCCATCGTGATTTCCATCGCTGCGTGCGTGGTGCTCTACACCTTGGTCGGCTTTGCGGTTGCGAGCAATCTTTCGCTCGCCGAAATCATCGAGACACAGGACTACTCTCTTGCCGCTGCAGCGCGGCCAGCGCTGGGCGATTATGGCGTCTGGTTTACGGTGGCACTCGCCATGATGGCCACTGCCGGCGGCATTCTGGCCAGCATCTTTGCAGTCTCACGCATGCTCGCAATGCTGACGGAAATGAAGCTGGTTCCCCATCGCCACTTCGGCATGCCAGGCAGCATCCAGAAACACACTCTGGTCTACACGGTGATTCTCGGCGTCATCCTGACCGCATTCTTTGATCTTTCCCGAATCGCGGCGCTGGGCATCGTGTTCTACCTGATCATGGATATCGCCATTCATTGGGGCGTCATTCGCTATCTCCGCGAGGACATCCAGGCCAGGGCATGGGTGCCAGCCACCGCAATCTTCCTCGATCTGCTCGCGCTTGGAGGATTCGTCTGGGTCAAACTCAACTCTGACCCTTTCGTGATTGGTGTTGCTGTCTCCGCGATGATGGTCATAGCGATTGCGGAGCAGATCTTCCTGAAAAAATCGGCTGGCGCCAGACAATCAGGCGATCAGGAATCTCATGAACACCACCACTGAAAACAGCAACTGACCGGGAGCACAACCCCATGATCGGAAATCACATGTTCGACAACACGATGTGGGCAGGACACTGGCTGTGGATGCTTCTTGTCGCCATTGCGATCGTCATTCCGTTCTGGCGCATCTGTCAGCGCGTCGGCTATCCGGGATGGATGGGGCTGCTGATACTGATTCCCATGGTCAATCTCCTTTTCCTCTATTTCATCGCGTTTGCGGATTGGCCGGCAGCCCAGGCTCAAGATCGGAATGACTGAGCATCGGCACGCACCAGGGCACGAGCGGTCCGGACGTCCGGATCGTGGCAGGGGGCCCCGGGGACAGGCAGGCGGGCATGCGCGCTTGTGTACCCTTCGGAGGAGGTCGCGCAAGATGACAAATCCGTAACCTTCCCGTAATCCGCCACTAAGCGGCACGGTCACAAAATAATAGTGCCGACTCTCCCCCACGCACTGACGATCGCGCGCCGTGACCAGCCGACAAGCCCGAGCGCACAGGAACCGCCATGAACAATGCAGCAAGCACCTCCCCCAGAAGCGACGCCCGACTCACCCTGATCGTGCCGGGCATGGGCAGCGATCACTGCGCCGGCCTGGTGAGCGAATCGATCCGTCGGCTCGACGGGGTCGGGCGCATCGAGACCAGCATCGCCAGTCATCGCGTCAACGTCGAATTCGATGCCGCGACGACTGCTCCGGAAGCCATCCGGCACGCGGTCGAGCGCGCCGGCTACGACGTCGATTCGGTCCAGACGCACGGCAAGGACGCCGCCGTCAGCGAGACCGCATCGGAGGAACGTTACCTAGCGCTGGCAAGCAAGCGGCTGTGGATCGCGGCGGTGCCGACCACGCTGATCATGCTGCTGATGGTGCCGCACATGTTCTGGCAGCCGGTACCGGGCTATCTAGCCATCGTCGCGCTGCTCGCCTTTCCGGTGGTGTTCACCTGCGGCGGGCTGGCGACCCACCGCTCGGCGTGGCGCTCGCTGACGAACCGCACGGCCAACATGGACGTGCTGATCTCGCTGGGCAGCCTGCCGCCCTACCTGATCGGGCTGCTCGGCTTCTTCTATCCGATGACCTCGTTCATCGAGATGGCCGCGACCATCATGACCTTTCACCTGCTCGGCCGCTATCTGGAAACCCGCGCCAAGGGCCGCGCTTCGCAGGCCATCCGCAAGCTCGTCACGCTGGGCGCGAAGACCGCGACGGTGGTGCGTGACGGCGCGGAGGTCGAGGTCGCCGTAGCGGAGTTGCAGATCGGCGACGTGATGATCGTGCGACCCGGCGCAAAGGTGCCGACCGACGGCGAGATCGTCGACGGCGCGAGCCACCTCGACGAATCCATCGCCACCGGCGAATCGGTGCCGGTCGAGAAGGGTCCGGGCGATGCGGTGATCGGCGCAACCATCAACAAGGAAGGCGTGCTGCGCGTGCGCGCCACGCGCGTCGGCGCGGACACCTTTCTCGCGCAGGTGATCCGTCTGGTCGAGCAGGCACAGGGCTCCAAGGTGCCGATCCAGGAATTCGCCGACCGCGTCACCGGCCGCTTCGTGCCGGCGGTGATCGTCGTCAGCCTGGCGAGCTTCGTGCTGTGGCTGGTGTTCTTCGACACCTTGCGCCCGGTGCTCGACTGGGGCGCGAGCTTCCTGCCGTGGATCGATCCGACACTCGGTCGACTCACCGTCGCAACCCTGTCGGCGGTGGCCGTGCTGGTCATTGCCTGCCCGTGCGCGCTGGGGCTGGCCACGCCGACCGCGCTGATGGTCGGCTCGGGGCTGGGCGCCGAGCGCGGCGTGCTGATCCGCTCGGGCGAAGCCATTCAGACGCTCAAGGACATCAAGGTCGTGGTGCTCGACAAGACCGGCACCATCACTCGCGGCCAGCCAGCGCTCACCGACGTGGTTGCAGCCGACGGCTTCGACGAGGCGACGGTGCTGTGCGCGGCCGCATCGGTCGAGGCCGGTTCGGAACATCCGCTCGGCCAGTCCATCGTCGCCGGCGCGCGCGAGCGCGGCATCGACGTGCCGGCCGTGCGCGCGTTCAAGGCGATCACCGCGCGCGGCGTACAGGGCGAGGTGGACGGTCGTCTGACGCGAGTCGGCAGCCGCCGGCTGCTCGACGAGGCGGGCATCGACCACGCCGCGCTCGAAGATGCGCTCAAGCAGCTCGAAAACGACGGTAAGACCGCCATGCTGATCGCCATCGACGATCGCGCAGCCGGCATCGTCGCCGTCGCCGACACCGTCAAGCCCGACTCGCGTGAGGCGATCGCAGCCTTGCACGCGCTGGGCATCCGCGTCGCGATGGTCACCGGCGACAACGAGCGCACAGCGCGCTTCGTCGCCGATCAGGTCGGCGTCGACGAAGTCATGGCCGGCGTGCTGCCCGAGGGCAAGGTGGACACCATCCGCGCGCTGCAGCGAGAGCACGGCGATCACGTCGCGATGGTCGGAGACGGCATCAACGACGCGCCCGCGCTCAAGCAGGCCAACGTCGGCATCGCCATCGGCGCCGGCGCCGATGTAGCCATCGAGGCGGCCGACGTGACGCTGGTCAGCGGCGAACTGAGCCGCGTCGTCGAGGCCATCCGCCTGTCCCGCGCGACCTTCTCGAAGATCGTGCAGAACCTCTTCTGGGCGTGGTTCTACAACCTCGCCGCGATTCCCGTAGCTGCGCTGGGACTGCTGCATCCAATGGTCGGCGTTGTCGCGATGACGGCCAGTTCGCTGTCTGTGATCGGCAACTCGCTGCTGCTCAAGCGCGCTCGACTCGGCGCGGCGAATATGCAACGCACGCCCCCTTCAGGAGCAACTCATGAGCACACATGAACCCACCGACAGGACCATCACTCACGGCACAGCGCCACGGCGAGACAAGCATGGCCGCGCCAAATGGGTTTTCTTCGGTTTCTTGGCGCTGGCCGTCGCACTGCTCGTCGCCGAGCACCGCGTCCATGTACTCGGCGCGCTCCCCTGGCTGATCCTGCTCGCCTGCCCGCTGATGCACGTTTTCATGCACCGCGGCCATTCCCACGGCGCACATGACCATCACGAGGAGGAGCGCAAATGAACGGCGAAGCCTACGGCCTGTGGTCGCTCGTGCTGCTCAACTCGTTACTGTTCATTGCGTTCGCGTTCAGCTTCGCGAGGCCGCAGACGACTCGCGACTGGCGCTCGTTCGGGGCCTACTCGGCCTTCATCGTGGCGCTGTTCACCGAGATGTACGGCTTCCCGCTGACCATCTATCTGCTGTCGGGCTGGCTCTCGTCACGCTTTCCGGGCATCGACTGGTTCTCGCACGATGCCGGGCATCTACTCGAAATGACCTTCGGCTGGGAGTCCAACCCGCACTTCGGCCCCTTCCACATCCTCAGCACGGCTTTCATCATCGGCGGTTTCTGGCTGCTCACAAAAGCCTGGCCGGTGCTGTACGCGGCACAGCGCGAACATCGCCTCGCCGTCACCGGCCCGTACGCCCACATCCGCCATCCGCAGTACATCGGCTTCGTGCTGATCATGTTCGGCTTCCTGTTGCAGTGGCCGACCCTGATCACGCTCGCGATGTTCCCGGTACTGCTGATCGTCTACGCCCGCCTTGCACGCCGCGAAGAGGCGGACTCACTCGCGGCGTTCGGCGACGCATACCGCGACTACATGGCACGTACCCCTGCCTTTGTCCCGCGACTCGGCAAGCGACATCCGTTCACGTCGCCGAACTGACACTCTAACGGAGAACAAAATGACTGAAAAACTGAAGGACGTCGTTTGCGGCATGGAAGTGGATGCCGCCAGTTTTGCGCACGACTACGTCGGTATCCGATATGCATTCTGCTCCGCACAATGCCGCGACCGTTTCCTGGCTCACCCCCATCTGTTCATCGGCCTGCCGGGGCGCCCGGCACCCAAGCAGGAAGGGCGCAGCGTGCTCAAGCAACGCAGCTTCGAACTCGATTCTCCGCTGGATGCAGATCAGGCACACACCGTCGTCGAGCACGTCAGGACTCTGATGGGCATCAAGGCCTTGGAGGTCGACGGCTCCTGTGTACGCATCACCTACGACCTGTTGCAAGTAACCGCAGAAGGTATCGAATCCGCCCTGATGGTGGCCGGCGCGAAGCTTGGCGAAGGCTGGGCCAGCACCCTGAAACGCGGCTTCGTGCATTTCACCGAGGAGTGCGAGGTCGGACACCTCGAAGTCGGCCCGCGTTTCGGAAGCCGACGTTCTCCAGGCGAGGCTTCCTGCCATGGTAAGGGCTGAAACGATCGGGCCACATCGACCGCGAAGACTGCTTCTCGAATGGAGACGATCATGTGCGATCACGAGAAATTCGTGCCGCCACGCCGCGCAGCGGCCGATCCCGACACGCCCCCGCCCAAGCCCGCCGGCTCGGTCAAATCGGTGCTGCTCGCCGCCGCAGGGCTGGTCGGCGCGATGCTGCTGTTCGAGCACCGCGAACACTGGGCCGACATCGCGCCCTGGCTCCTCGTCGCGGCCTGCCCGCTGCTGCATCTGTTCATGCACCGCGGGCACAAGTGAACCAGGCGTGTCGGCACGACGGTTGACACGCGTCAACACCGAGCGACCTGCCGTGCTCCATCCTGAACATGATCGATCGCAATCAGCCAGAGGAGGACGACATGCGATTTCATCGAGTCCGCGAACTCATCGAATGGGCCGTCGAGACCCACGACGGTCTGGCAAATGCGTACGAGCGGCTCGGCTGCGAGTGCGTCGACGAGCGCACCCGCATGGCACTGCGCTATCTGGCCGAGCACGAACGCCAGATGCATACTGCGCTGTCGCGCTATCTGGCCGAGGGCAACGAGCATCGCAACGTGCTCGAGACCTGGTTCGACGACACCACGGAGTTCCCGCAGCCGTCAGTCGTCGCACGCCTGTGCGATGCGGTCGGCGACAAGGCGGTCGAGGATCTGCTGGCCAACGCGCTGGCCATCCACAAGACCATGGAAGACCTCTACCGTCACCGCGCAGAGACCGCACCGATCGGCGACGAGCGTGACTTCTTCGCCGCGCTGGCCGCCAGCCATGAGGCGGAAACGCGCCGCCTGGTGCGCGACATGTCGCGGCTCGACGCGCTGTGACGCGCGCCGCCCACCGCCACCACCTGCAACCGAGGACACCCCGATGACCGCCATGATGAAAGCGACCGTATTCACCGCCCCGGGACGCATCGAACTGGTGGACAAGCCGATTCCCGATATCGGTCCGCTCGATGCGCTGATCCGCATCACGACCACCACGATCTGCGGCACCGACGTGCACATCCTCAAGGGCGAGTATCCGGTGCAGCCCGGCCTGACCATCGGTCACGAACCGGTCGGCGTGATCGAGAAGCTCGGCTCGGCGGTGCAGGGCTACCGCGAGGGGCAGCGCGTGATCGCCGGCGCGATCACGCCGTCGGGCCACTCCAATGCCTCGCTGTGCGGCGTACATTCGCAGTGTGGCGCCGGAACCGAACACGGCTGGAAAGCGCTGGGCGGCTGGCGTTTCGGCAACACCATCGACGGCGCACAGGCCGAATACCTGCTCGTGCCCGACGCCATGGCCAACCTCTCGCCGGTGCCCGACGGGCTCACCGACGAACAGGTGCTGATGTGCCCGGACATCCTGTCCACCGGCTTCAGCGGCGCGGAATCGGGCAGCGTGCGCATCGGCGACACGGTAGCGATATTCGCGCAGGGGCCGATCGGCCTGTGCGCAACGGCCGGCGCACGCCTGATGGGCGCGGCGACCATCATCGCGGTCGAGTCCGTGCCGGCGCGCATGCAGGTCGCGCGCAACATGGGGGCGGATCATGTGGTCGATTTCAGCCGCGTCGACCCGGTCGACGAGATCATGAAGCTCACCGGCGGGCGCGGAGTGGACGTCTCCATCGAGGCGCTGGGTCTGCAGGCAACCTTTGAAGCCGCACTGCGCGTGCTGCGCCCGGGCGGCACGCTGTCCTCGCTCGGCGTCTACTCGACCGACCTGCGCATCCCGCTCGACGCTTTCTCCGCGGGACTGGGCGACCATCGCATCATCACCACGCTGTGCCCCGGCGGCAAGGAGCGCATGCGTCGCCTGATGAGTGTCATCGCCTCCGGGCGCATCGACACGCAGGCGCTGGTCACCCACCGCTTCCGCCTGGACGACATCGTCGAGGCCTACGAACTGTTCGCCAACCAGCGCGACGGCGTGCTGAAGGTGGCGATCACTCCGTAGGGCGGTCGCCGCCCAGATCCCCGAGGATGGGGCAGTCGGGCCGGTCGTCGCCGTGGCAGCACTCGGCCAGCCGGCGCAGCGTGTCCGCCATGTCCTGCAAGGCATGGATGCGCGCCTCCAGCTCGTCGATGTGCAGCTGCGCGATGCGTTTCACGTCCGCGCTGGCGCGCGACTTGTCGCGCCACAGCGCGAGCAGATCGCGGATGGCGTCGACCGAGAATCCCAGATCACGCGCGCGGCGGATAAAGCGCAGCACATGCACGTCCGCGTCCGAATACACGCGGTAGGCGGTGTCGGTGCGCCGCGCCGGCGGGATCAGACCCACTGACTCGTAATAGCGGATCATCTTCGCCGACACGCCGGAGGCAGCGGCGGCCTTGCCGATGTTCATGCTTTCCCCTGAATCCCGATTCTCGTAGGGCGGATTAGCGCAGCGTAATCCGCCGGATGTAAGCCTCATACGGCGCAATGCCCTTCGGTTATAGCGCCCTGCGGTCGGACGCCACGGCGAACCACCGCAACCGAAGCGCGTTGCTCAACACGAACACGCTCGACAGCGACATCGCGGCCGCCGCGAAGATGGGCGAGAGCAGCAGCCCGAAGGCCGGGTAGAACACTCCGGCTGCGAGCGGGATCAGCGCCGCGTTGTAGGCGAAGGCCCAGAACAGGTTCTGGCGGATGTTGCGCATGGTCGCGCGCGAGAGCGCGATGGCGCGCGGCACGCCAGCCAGATCGCCGGACATCAGCACCACGTCGGCGCTCTCGATGGCGATGTCCGTGCCCGAACCGACGGCCATGCCGACATCGGCCGAGGCCAGCGCGGGCGCATCGTTGATGCCGTCACCAACAAACACGATGCGCCGGCCCTCGCCGCGGAGCCGTTGCAGCGCCTCGACCTTGCCGTCCGGCAGCACCTCGGCGGCGACGTCGTCGATGCCGGCCAGGCGGGCGATGGCCTGCGCGGTGCGGGTGTTGTCGCCGGTGACCATCGCCACCTTCAGGCCCATCGCGTGCAGGGCGCGGATGGCCTCCACCGTGGTGTCCTTGAGCGGATCGGCCACGGCGATGATGGCGGCGAGCTGGCCGTCGATGGCGGCGTACAGCGGGCTCTTGCCCTCGTCACCGAGGCGTTCGGCGGTTTCGGCAAACTCGGAAATATCCAGCCCCAGTCCGCGCATCATGCGGTCGGCGCCGACTTCCACGCGTCGTCCCGCGACCTGCGCACGCACGCCGTGGCCGACCGTGGCTTCGAAACGTTCGGCTTCCGCGATGTCGAGGGCCGCTTCGCGCGCAGCGGCAACAATCGCCTCGGCAATCGGGTGTTCGGAACGCCGCTCGACTGCGGCTACCAGCGCCAGCACCTCGTCGCGCGCGAAACCCTGCGCCGCGTCCAGATCGGTCAGTTGCGGGCGGCCCAGCGTCAGCGTGCCGGTCTTGTCGAAAGCCACGACGTCGACGCGCGACAGCTCCTGCAGCGCGTCGCCCTTGCGGAACAGCACGCCCATGGCCGCGGCACGGCCGGTGGCCACCATGATCGACGTCGGCGTGGCCAAACCCATCGCGCAGGGGCAGGCCACGATCAGCACCGCCACCGCGCACACCAACGCAAAGCTCAGCGCGGGCGAGGCGCCGAAGATCATCCACGCCACGAAGGTCAGCAGCGCCACGCCCATCACCACCGGCACGAACACCATCGTCACCTTGTCGACCAGCGCCTGGATCGGCAACTTGGCGCCTTGCGCGTGTTCGACCATGCGGATGATCTGCGCCAGCACCGTGTCAGCGCCGACCCGCGTGGTGCGAAAGGCCAGCGCGCCACGCGTGTTGAGCGTGCCGCCGACCACCTGCGCGCCGATCGCTTTCTCGACCGGCACGGCTTCGCCGGTGATCATGGACTCATCCACGAAGGACGAGCCCTCGACCACTTCACCATCCACCGCAATCTTCTCGCCGGGGCGCACTTCAACAACGTCGCCCACCACGACCTCGCCAATCGGCAGCTCCACCGCGACGCCGTCTCGACGCACGCGCGCGGTGCGTGGTGCAATCTTCATCAGGCGGCGGATGGCTTCCGACGTGCGGCCACGTGCGCGCGCCTCCAGCAATCGGCCGACCAAGATCAGCGTGACGATCACCGCCGCCGCCTCAAAATAGACGTTGGCCGTACCCTCCGGCAACAGCCTCGGCGCGATCAGCGCCACCAGCGAATAGGCCCACGCCGCGCCCGTGCCAAGTGACACCAGCGCATTCATGTCCGGTGCGCCGCGCAGCAGGGCTGGCACGCCCTTGCGGAAGAAACGCAGGCCGGGGCCGAACATCACCGCTGTGGTCAGCACCGCCTGGATCCAACCGTTGGCGGTGTGGCCAATCGTGGCCATCACCCACTCGTGCATGCCCGGAATCAGGTGAGAGCCCATCTCCAGGACGAACACCGGCAGCGTCAGCGCCACGGCAATCCATACGTCACGGCGCAATTCGCGTTCCTCGGCGGCTGCGGCGGCCTCGCGCGCGCCCTCGGCGGCTTCGGCCGCCGGTTTCGCGTCAAAGCCGGCCTTCTTCACGGCCGCCACCAGCGCCGCCACCGGCACATCGCCGGCGCTCTCGACGCGCGCATTGCGCGCCGCCAGATTCACGCTGGCCGAGACCACGCCCGGCACGCGCAGCAAGACCTTCTCCACGCGCCCGACGCAGGCCGCGCAGCTCATGCCCTCGATGTCGAGCACGGTCTCGTCACGCACCACCTCGTAACCGGCCTTTTCCACCGCCTGCACCAGCGCGTCAAACTCGACTTCTGCTGCAGTGGTAACGGTGGCCGTTTCGGTCGCAAGATTCACGCTCGCCGCTTCCACGCCCGGCACCTTCAGTAGCGCCTTTTCGACGTGAGCAACGCACGAAGCGCAGGTCATACCCCCCACGTGCAGGGTCTGCGTGTTCATCGCTGCGCCTCCGACACGGCCTGCGCGGCGTAGCCCGCATCCTCAATGGCGCGCACCACCTCGCGCGGCTCCAGATCGGCCTCCACGCGCACAATGCCGGCGGCCTGATCGACCTCGACTTTCGCCTCGTCATCGATATTGTTGATGGCGGCAATGATCTTGCGTACGCAGGACCCACAGCCGATTCCGGTGACCTTGTAGCTCTGCATTCCGGTGCTCCACTCGTTGAGACGAGACCAGTCTCTTCCTTCCCACAATGGGAAGGTCAAGCACAAAATGCAAGGGCCGCCCCAAGGCGGCCCGTTCAAGGCTTTGTCGGCGGGCCGAGGCTTCGCGTTTCAGGAATGGAGCACGGCCGCCTGGGCTTCCATCGGCCCGAAATCCACCGGCATCATGTCCTGCACCGACGTCCGCCCGGCGGCATTCTTGCTCACCAGCATCAGCATCTGCGCCCCATCCAGCCCGGCCGGAATGACCATGCGCCCGCCCGCCTTCAATTGATTGAGCAGGGTGTGCGGAATCATCTGTGGCGCGCAGGTGACCAGGATGCGGTCGTACGGCGCATGCGCCGACAGACCGTTGGCGCCGTTTCCGGCGATCACCTCGACGTTGCCACAGCCCACACGCGCCAAACGCTCGGCCGCCTGCTTTGCCAGCGCATCAACGAACTCCATCGAATACACCTTGCGCGCGAGCTTCGACAGAATCGCGGCGTGGTAACCCAGCCCTGTACCGATCTCCAGCGCCGTGTGCTGCGGCCCCAGCTGCAGCAGGTCGGTCATCGCGGCGATGATCAACGGGTTGGCAATGGTTTTCTCGAAACCGATCGGCAATGGCCGCAGCAGATAGGCGTATTGCTGCAACTCCGTCGGCACGAATTCGTGACGCGGCGTGGCACGCATGGCGTCGATCACACGCTCGTCGAACTCGTCGTGGCCGAGTTGCTCGGACATCAGCAGCGCACCGAGAGCGATCTCGGAGAGCATGGCTTCGTTCAGGACAGCGTAGGAAGTGCTCATCAATTCAATCGGGCTGAAAATCTCGACACGTCCCGATTATTCCATGCGTACGCACTGCTGCAAGCCGCAAGGGGCGTGCATGGCCGATCACGCCTCAGCCGCCGCCTCCTCGATCAGCCAATCACGGAAACTCGCCACCTGCGGGGTGTCGGCGACGTTCTTCGGCGACACGATGTAATACGAGAAGCCGCAGCGGATGCTGACGTCGAAGGGCGCCACCAGTCGCCCGGTGGCAATTTCGCCCTCGACGATCTGTTTGGCCAGCAGCGCCACGCCCAGGCCGTCGATGGCGGCCGAAATGGCCAGCCCGGAGTTGGAGAAATGCGGGCCGGCCACGCGCACGCCGTGCACGCCGGCTGCAGCCAGCCACGCTTCCCAGCGCGGACGCAGCGCACGGTCGGGAATGGTCTCGTCGTGGATCAGCGCGAAGTGGCGCAGGTCTTCGGGCTTGTTGAGCGGGATGCGCCGCTGCAGCAGCGCCGGACTGCACACGGCGGTGTATTCGGGCTCGAACAGGCGGTCGGTGCGCACGCCGACGTAGTGGCCGCGCCCGTAGCGCACCCACACCTGCGGCACGTCGCGGTTGCGCCCGCGCCGCTGATCGGCGTCATCGCTGTGATGGGTGCTCTGCTGGGCGGAAGAGTCGATGGCCTTGATCGAGCCGCGCATGTACAGCTCGACGTTGGGCTCGCGCTCGTTATATCGCCACAGGCGCGGCATCAGCCAGCGCTGGGCAAAGGACGGCGGCGCCACCACCCGCAGCCGCGCACCGGGTTTCATGCTGCGCACTTCGGCCACGGCGGCCGCAAAGCAGTCCATGCCTTCGCGCACCTTGGGCAGCATGGCCTCGCCCTCGGAGGTGAGCTCCAGCGCACGGGTGAGGCGGCGGAACAGCTCGACGCCGAGGAATTCTTCCAACCCGCGGATCTGGTGACTGACCGCCGTCGGCGTGACGGACAGTTCTTCCGCCGCGTCCTTGAAGCTCAGGTGACGGGCGGCAACCTCGAAGGTGCGCAGTGCGTTGAGGGCAGGCAGGCGGTCGCTCATGTGTTCTCTGTCATGGATGAATTGAGCTCATCCGTCGAGTGACAATACATCGTTTGTTGCGCCGCGTCATGCTTTGTACATTTCATCCCGTGCTTACACGATGAGCTCAAAGGAGAAAAAAGACATGTACGACGAAAACATCGACGTGACCCGCATCATTGTCGCCGCGCACCACATGCGCAACCAGATCATCGCGGACCTGCTCCGCACTGCCGTCCAGCGTGTGCGTGACGCCGTCCGCAACGCCGCCCCCGGCCTGAAGCACTACCACGCCTGAGCAGGCGCGGTTCAGTAACGAACTCCTGCCGGCGCCCGATTCTCCCTCCTCCGTCGGGCGACGGCTTGTTGAGTCACAGGTTTTGCTCAACCTGTGCGGTTGTCCTCCCCTGGCCCCGGCCTCGTGCGCATCATTGGTCTGATCCCGCACGATCGCCGGGGTTTCTTTTTTTTCCGTTCCCGCAGCACTCAACGCGCCTGCGCGCGCGGATGAATTTTATTTGCGGTATGCGCTCAGCGAGCGCCGGCTCCCAGCCGTTCGACGGCTTCCACGCCAAGCTCCTCCGGCCCCAATAGCTGCAACAGCCGTCCATCCGCTCCGATCAGCGCCACGCTCGGCACCTGGCGCACACCAAAAGCCGCGAACAGCGCGCCGCCTTCGTCCAGCACGAGCGGCGTGCGAAGCTGGTTGCCGGTGCCGTACTCACGCAGATCCTGAGCCGTGGTCCACAGGTCGGATGCCACGGTGACCCACAGCACGTCACCACGCGCCGCGAGGGCATCCACGCGACGCCGCACCCGCTCACACGCCTGCGCGGTTTCCGGGCGGCGCTCGGCCACGTACCACTCGCACCATGCCGCCGTGAAGACCACCCCACGTGGCTTGCCGGCCCGCGCCGAACCCAGCCGCAGGCGCATGCCATCGAGCGTGGTCAGCTCCACGCCTTGCACGTCGTCGCCCGGCGTGTAGGTCTTCGCCACTGGCAATGCGGGCACTTCGCCCGCAGCCCCGGCCGCCGACTGCGCGATAGCCTGATCGAGCGCGGCGTGCAGTTTGGCGTCGTCGAGGTGCCCGACATGCAGGATGCGGCCGTCGCGCCCCACCACCACGTGCTGCGGCGTGACCCGAAGGTTCAGGGCGCGCGCCAGGCGACCGTCGTCGATCACGACCGGCATGCGCATGTTCAGTTCTTCGCGGAAACGCCGTACCGCAGCCAGATCGTCATTGAAACCGGTGTTCAGTGCGATGACAGCAATATCGCCGCCAAGGCGGGCGTGAATGGCGTTGAAGTCCGGCATCTGCGCCAGACAGGGCACACACCATGTCGCCCAGAACTTGAGGTACACCGGGCGCTTGCCGCGGTAGGCACCGAGGTCGATGCTCCCGCCATCAATGGTCTTCAGCGTAAGAGCCGGCAAGCGCTGCCCGATCAGTGACGCACCGGCCGCGACGGCGCGACGCTCGCCTTCCTGTGCGTAATCGGTGGAGTCCTCAGCCATCAGCGGCGCCGTACCCGTCAGCATCATCAGACCAAGCACGATCAGGCGGGACACGGACTTCATGGCAACTCCAGTGAAAAGGACAGAAAGGTGCCCATGCTGGCGGGGCAAAGCCTGCACCTCAACCCGAGCGGCGTGAGCCCGTACGCGGGCCGGTGCTACGGGCGCCGTTCGGGCGAGCCGAAGGCTTACCCGACTGCGGGCGCGCCGCATTCTTGCTCTGCGTCTTGCGCGGGGCAGGCGTAGGCAGCGGACGCGCGCCCACCGGCTGGTGGTGCGGCACAAGCTGATCCGGCCGGTTGCCGATGAGGTCGGCGCGGCCCATGGCCTTCAGCCCCTCGCGGATCAGCGGCCAGTTGTCGGAGTCGTGCCAGCGCAGCAGCGCCTTGTGGAACTTGCGGGTCTTGCCGGCGCGCGCGGTTTCGACGGTTTCCGAATCGGCCGTGACCTTGCGCAGCGGGTTCTTGCGCGAGTGGTACATGGTGGTCGCCATGGCCATCGGCGTGGGCATGAAGGTCTGCACCTGATCGGGCCGGAATCCATTGCTCTTGAGCCACAGCGCGAGGTTGAGCATGTCTTCGTCGGTACTGCCCGGGTGCGCGGCGATGAAGTACGGCACCAGATGCTGCTTCTTGCCGGCCTCGGCCGAGTACTTGTCGAACATCTTGCGGAAGGCTTCGTAGCTGCCGATGCCCGGCTTCATCATCTTGGAGAGCGTGGCTTCCTCGGTGTGCTCGGGCGCGATCTTGAGCAGGCCGCTGACGTGGTGGGTAACCAGTTCCTTGACGTACTCGGGCGAACGCACCGCAAGGTCGTAGCGCAGGCCGGACCCGATGGTCACGCGTTTGACGCCCGGAATCGCGCGCGCCTTGCGGTACAACGAGATCAGTGGCGCGTGGTCGGTGTTCAGATTCTCGCAGATGCCCGGATACACGCAGGACAGACGGCGGCAGGACTGCTCGATCTTCTCGTCCTTGCAGGCCATGCGGTACATGTTGGCGGTGGGGCCGCCCATGTCGCTGATGTGGCCCTTGAAGTCGGCGATCTTGTCGCGGATGTCCTTGATCTCGTTGAGGATGGATTCCTCAGAGCGGCTCTGAATGATGCGGCCCTCGTGCTCGGTGATGGAGCAGAAGGTACAGCCGCCGAAACACCCGCGCATGATGTTGATCGAGAACTTGATCATGTCCCACGCCGGGATGCGCGCATCGCCGTAAGCAGGGTGCGGCGCACGGGCATACGGCAGGCCGTAGACGAAATCCATCTCGGGCGTGGTCAGCGGAATCGGCGGCGGATTGAGCCACACGTCGCGCCGGCCCGGCCCCTCGCCGTGCGCCTGCACCATCGCGCGGGCATTGCCGGGGTTGGATTCGAGGTGGAACACGCGCGAGGCGTGGGCGTACATCACCGGGTCGGCCGTGACCTGCTCGAAGGACGGCAGACGAATGGCGGTTTTGGCGCGGGCCGCGCGGCGCGTGGCAACGCGCTCGGCCAGCGGCACGATACGCACCGGCTGCGCGGCGGCCGTGCTGCCGCCCTCGCTGCTACAGGACGCACCGCTCTTGGGCTCCGGCTCCATCGCGTAGGGATCGACATGCGGCTCGATGCGCCCCGGGCGGTCGAGCGCCAGCGAATCCACCTCGGCCCAGTCATCGCCCGGCAGCCAGCCCGGTTTGACCATGAAGGCCGTGCCACGCAGGTCGCGGATTTCCTTGATGTCTTCGCCCCCATCGAGCCGGTGCGCCAAATCCACCAGCGCGCGCTCGGCGTTGCCGAAGATCAGCAGATCGGCCTTGGAGTCCGGCAGCACCGAGCGGCGCACCTTGTCCGACCAGTAGTCGTAATGCGCAATGCGGCGCAAGGACGCCTCGATGCTGCCGATGACGATGCTGGCGTCCGGAAAGGCTTCGCGCGCGCGCTGGGCATACACCGTGACGGCACGGTCGGGCCGTTTGCCGGCCTCGGCGTTCGGCGTGTAGGCGTCGTCCGAGCGGATCTTGCGGTCGGCCGTGTAGCGGTTGACCATCGAATCCATGTTGCCCGCAGTCAGCCCGAAGAACAGCCGCGGCTTGCCGAGCGCGCGGAAGGGTTCGGCGCTGGTCCAGTCGGGCTGGCTGATGATGCCGACGCGAAACCCGTGCGCTTCGAGCATGCGCCCGACCAGCGCCATGCCGAAGCTCGGGTGGTCGAGATAGGCGTCGCCGGTGACCACAATGACGTCGCACTGGTCCCAACCGAGCGCATCCATCTCCTTGCGCGACATCGGCAGGAACGGCGCGGGGCGGGAAGGCGGGCGGGCGCGCGACTGAATCGGCGCGGGAGTGCTGCTGTCGGGAAACACGGGAAGACCTGCTGCGGGATTCAAGGCCGTGATTCTACGCGGTTTTTACGCGCTCAGGCGGGGGCAGGTCCTTTGCGTTTGCGCCCCATCGCGAGCCGGTAGATGAGCGGAATCGCGAACAGCGTCAGCACCGTCGAGAAGCCCAGCCCCCACACGATACTGGCCGCCACCGGCCCCCACATCAGCGACTTGCCGCCCAGCCCGACCGCCAGCGAAAACAGGCCGCCGATGGTGGTGATGGACGTAATCAGGATCGGCACGACGCGGCGGCGCGCGGCGTAGATCGCAGCGTGCTGCACGCTCATGCCGAGGCGGACGCGTTCGTTGGCGGCGTCGATCAGCACGATGGCGGAGTTCACGGCAATGCCGGTCAGCGCGATGACGCCGTACAGCGTGTACAGCGACAGCGGATTGTTGGAGATCAGCAGGCCGAGGATCACGCCGGTAAAGGCCAGCGGCACGGTGGCCAGAATCATCATCGGCTGCCAGTAGCTGCGGAACTGGGTGGCCAGAATCAGGTAGATCAGCCCGACGCCGAAGGCGAACAGTCGCGCCATCGAGTCCAGACTCTCCTGGATGTCGTCGAGCTCGCCCGAGAAATCCAGCGTCACGTTCGGGTAGCTCGCCTGCAGCTCGGCCCAGCGCGCCTTGAGCTGGTTGTTGGCGGCCAGCGTGTCGATCTGCTCGCGGTCGAGATCGGCCTCGACGGTGATGGCACGCTTGAACTGGTAGTGGCGGATGTAGCCCTTGGAGACAAGCGTCTGCACGTCCACCAACTCACCCAGTTGCACGCTGCGGCCATCAGGCAGCGGTACCGGGCGCTGCAGGATTTCGGTGACGTCGATCAGCGACTCGGGGCGGGCACGCACGATGACTTCCATCTTCTCGCCCTGATCGCGCGTCACGCCCACCACCTCGCCCTCGCCGTACAGACGCAGCAACCGCGCCACATCGCCGGCCGGCACGCCGGCGCGGGCGAGCTTCTCGCGGTTCGGCACCAGACGCAGTTCGTTACGGCCGGCCACGTCATCGTCGGTGACGTCGCGCGTACCGGAGATGCCGCGCACTGCCTCGATCAGCGCATCGGCGGCGGCGCGCAATTCGGCGTAGTCGTCGCCCTTGATCTTGACGCTGATCGGCTTGGCGGTGGGTGGCCCGCCCTTGAGTTCGAGAAAGGCAAAGCGCGCCTCGCCGTTGAGTGCCTCGATTTCGGGGCGCAGGCGCTCGATGATCTCGCCCGTTTCGGCCATGTCGCCATAGCGCGGCGCGAGCGACACGATGACCTGGCCGTACTGGTCGCCGTACAGCGGCTCGGTTTCGGTGAACTTGTTGCCGGCCGAAGCCACCAGCCCGCGCATGTCCTCGTCACCGACGCGCGCACGCACGATCTCGGCCGCGCGCTCGGCCTGCGCCAGCGTGCGTTCCAGCGCCACGCCGGGCGGCATGTCGACGTTGATGTAGAACAGCCGCACCGAATCGAAGGCAAAGAACTGCATCTTGACGATGCCGCTGCCGACCGCGCCGATCGACGCGACGATGGTGATCAGCACCACCGCCAGCGCCGTCTTGGGGCGGCGCATGACGGCCACCAGCAGACGCGAGTACTTCACGCGCACCTTGTGCGTGAAACGCTCGCGCAAGCGCTGGGCGCGGCTGGGCTTGCGCGTGAAGTCGGGACGCACCGCCAGCACGTGCGAGGGCAGGATCCAGAAGGCCTCGAACAGGCTGATCAGCAGCGCCACGGTGACCACAAAGGGCACGACGAACATGAAGTCGCCAAGGATGCCGGGCAGCAACATCAGCGGCAGAAAGGCCGCGATGGTGGTCAGCACCGACGACAGCACCGGCGCGCCGACCTCGGCAACACCGCCGATGACGGCATCCAGCGGCGCCTCGCCGCGTTGCAGGCGGTAGTAGATGGCCTCGACCACCACCACGGCGTCGTCCACCACCATGCCGAGCACGATGACAATGCCCAGCAGCACGGTCAGGTTCAGCGTCGAGCCAATGCCGTCGACCACCAGAAAGGCGCCGGCCAGCGAAAACGGAATGCCGATGGCCACCAGCAGCGCGATGCGGCTGCCGAGAAACAGCCAGCACATGCCCAGCACCGCAAACAGACCCAGCAGCGCGTTCGATTCCATGATGCCGATGGCGCTGCGCGTCTGGTAGGTCTGGTCATCGACGGTGACGAGCTGTACGCCCTGCCCGTGCAGCAGCGGATTGCGCTCGGCGGCGAAGGCTTCGAGCCGGCCGACCAGTTCCAGCGTGTTGGTGTCGGGCTGCTTGGTGATCGACAACAGAATGGCAGGCTGGCCGTTGTAGGCCACGAGTTGCGTGGTGCGCTCGTGGCCGCGCGCGACACGCCCCACCTCACCCAGCGCCACGCGCCCCTCGGGTGTAACGATGGCGGCGCCCGCCAGCACCTGCGGATCGGCAGTCTTGCCCTCCATGCGCACCAGCCATTCGCTGTCCTGCACGCGAATGCGCCCTCCCAGCGTGTTGCGGAACCAGCCGCTCACGCCGTCGGCAATCCGGATCGGCGACAGGCCGGTGGCGGCGACGCGCTCGGGATCGAAATCGACGTGCAGCTCGGGCTCGTCCAACCCCAGCGCCATGACCTGATCGACGCCGGCAAGTTGTTCGATGTCCTTCTTCAGCGTGAAGGCGGCACGGCGCAAGGTCTCGCCACCGGCCGGCGCGTACACCGCCATCATCGCGGTCGGGAAACCGTTCGATGAGGTGATCTCGAGCACCACCGGATCGGTGGCATCGAAGGGCAATTCGGCCGAAGCCTTGTTCTGGATCTCGCGGCGCAGGTCGTTGATGCGACGGTCGAACTGACGCTCGCTGATGTCCTCGAAACGCACGAGAATCGACGACACGCCCTCGCGGCTCGACGAGGACACGAACTTGATGTCCTTCACCTGTGCCAGCGAATCTTCCAGCGGGCCGGTCAGCTCACGCTCGACATCCTCGGCCGAGGCACCGGGCAGCGCGGTGGTGATGTTGACCCAGTTGAAGTTGATCTCCGGGTCCTGCGCGCGCGGCATCGTCACATAGCTGAAGATGCCGCCGAAGATGACCAGCGCAAAGGCGATGTTGGCGAGCGGATGGTTGGTGATCAGCCGCTCGAACACAGCCCTCACTTCGCGCCCCCGTTGCCGTTGCGCGGCGGCAGGTCGAGGCTGAAGCGGCCTTCATCGACCAGCAGGGTGTCCGCCGGCAGACTCACCGCCACCGGGCGCCCGAGTTCGGCCTGCGGCAGCGACTGGAAGACGGGCTGGCCGTCACGCATCAGCCACACGCCGAGACTGCCGTTGCGCTGCTGCACCCAGGCCGATGGCAGATGCGGCTGCGGGCTGGCCCACCGTAGCTCGCCCGCCAGCCCCGGCGACAGCTCGGTCGAAGCGGCAAACACCACCTCGCGCGCCTGCCCGGCCGAAGACACCAGTGGCGACACCCGCAGCAGTCGCAGATCGGCCTCGATCCCGCCCGCCACCAGACGCCACCCGCTGGCCGCACGCAAACCCTCGACCTGCGCCGCCGGCACGCGGGCACGTACCTCGATGCCGTCATCGGCCGCGAACACCAGCAACGCCGTACCCGGCGCAGCGAGATCCCCCACGCTGGCGATGCGCTCACGCACCGTGCCGTCGAAAGGCGCGCGAATCACCGTGCGCGCCAGTTGCAGGCGGGCGGCCTCCAGCCCTTGCCGGGTGGCTGTGAGTTCGCTTTTCAATACCGCCACTTCGGTGCGGCGCACACGCAGACCGTCTTCACTGATGAAACCGCGCGCAGCCAGCGTTGCGGACTGTTCGAGTTGCGCCTCGGCGAGCTTGACCCGATTGGCCACCAGATCAACCTGCGCCCGCGCCCGCTCAAGCTCGACGCGATAGCTGGAGGCATCCAGCCGGGCCAGCTCCGCGCCACGCGCCACGCGTTCGCCAACCCGCGCCGGCAAGGACTCGACACGCGCCGACACCTCTGCAGAGATGCGCGCCTCGTCGGTGGCCAGCACCTGGGCCGGGGCACGGAATTCGGGGTACACGGCGACCTCGCCAAACGGACGCGCAGTCCGCTCGGTCGCGAGCAACGCGGACGGCAGCAGGCACAGCAAAATCAGGACAAAAGATCGAGGCATCGGCAAGGCCATCCGTACGAGGCCACCCCCTTCACGCGGATGGAATGACGCGATTGTCCGTCGGGCCGGACGCGGCGTCCACAGTGGCTTTGTGACGATACCGCACGCGCCGGGCCAAACACGCTGAACTTGCCCCCGGCAGGGGTCGTGAGCCATACCGTCTGAACATGCCCGAAAAGTTTCCCTAAAGATCGGGCATTGGCGGCCGAAAAAGTGGCAAGAACAATCAGATATTCCGTACCCCGCAATACGGAGACTCCCCATGCGAATCAATCAGCCGTGCACCAACGTCGAAACAGAGGTGCCTGACGGGCGCTTCATCTACAGCCGTACCGACACCAAGGGCATGATCGAACAGGCCAACGACCTGTTCGTCGAGTTGTCAGGCTTCAGTCGCGAGGAGCTCATCGGCCAGCCACATAATCTGGTGCGTCACCCAGACATGCCCACGGATGCCTTCGGCGACCTGTGGGGCAGCCTCAAGGCCGGCAACCCGTGGGCAGGCTACGTCAAGAACCGGCGCAAGGACGGCGGCTTCTACTGGGTGCATGCCTTCACTTCGCCGGTGCGCGAGAACGGTCAGGTGGTGGCCTATGAATCCGTGCGCAGACGCGCGCCCAAGGAGATCATTGCAGCGGTCGAACCCGCCTACCGTCGCATGCGTGAAGGCGCCGGCCTGACCGTCGAGCGTGGTCGCGTGGTGCGCAAGGGCCTGTTCGGCAAGATCGGCGGCATGTCACTGGCCGCCAGGCTGCAGACGGCGCTCGGCGTGGTCGCCCTGTTCGCACTGCTGATTTTCGGTCAGGGGCTGACCGGCCTGCTCGCCAGCGAGGCAGACGACCGCCAGATCAAACTCGCCGGTCTGATCGTGACCTTCAGCGCGATGCTGATCATCCAGGCCTATCTCGCGGTTTTCCTGATCCCGCGAACCATGCGTGATCTGGGCTCCCTGAGCGAGGCGATGTCGGCGACCCAGCGCGACGGCGATCTGCGCCGGGTCGTTCGGCTGAGCCGACGCGACGAGATCGGACGCATCGCCGACGCCTACAACGCGATGATGGCCAACCTGCAGGCCATCATGATCAACGTACAGGGCGCGGCGCGCGACACCAAGGGCCAATCCGAAGCGGTCTCGCACTCCATTGACGACATGTCCAAGAGCGCCAACCTCGCCAGCGAGGCCGCTTCGTCCACCGCCGCTGCGGTGCAGCAGGTGACAGTGGCCATCAACGAGGTTGCCAACAACGTGCGGGAAGCCTCTGCATCCGCACGCAAGAGCGCCGACGATGCACAACAGGGCATATCCACCGCCGAGCGCGCGGCAGCGCAGATCCGCGAACTGGCCAGCAACGTGCAGGACACCACCACGACCATGGGGCAGCTGTCGAAGTCGTCGGCCGAGATTGGCAAGATCGTGGCAGTCATTTCCGACATCGCAGCACAGACCAATCTGCTCGCGCTCAACGCCGCCATCGAGGCCGCACGCGCCGGCGAATCGGGCCGTGGTTTCGCTGTAGTGGCAGACGAGGTGCGCAAGCTCGCCGAGCGCACCAGCCAGTCGACTACCGAAATCACCACCATCATCGACGCACTGACCGAAGAGACCGACACCGCCGTCGCCGCGGTCGACCGCGGCCAGCAGCAGGTCGAGCTCAGTGTCGAGGAAGTCATGGCAACCGCGCAGGCGCTGGCCGAGATCAAGGCTTCGGCCGAACATACGCTGGGACTGATCGACGGCATCGAACTGGCGACCAAGGAGCAGTCCATCGCCGCCAACGAGATTGCCACCAACGTCGAGCAGATCGCCCAGCGCTCGGAAGACAGCGCCAACGCCGCACTGGACATCTCCAACGCAGCGGGCTCATTGGCCGACGTAGCAACCGGGCTGAACGAAACGCTGGCGCGCGTGCGCGTCTAGCGAGCACCGGCCCCCACCCCTGCGGGCACGCGCAGCGGTGGGGGCCGGTTCGACGCGACCTATCCGCCGTCGCCGACCAGGTGCCCGAAAATGCGCGCGCCGCCGACATAGGTGCCGACGGCCGAGCCGAGCGTGGTGAACAGGAAGACCAGTAACACGCGCGAAACGCGGTTGCTCCACCAGCCCCGCCACTGCATGACATCGCGACGCAGCGTGGCGAAATCGCCGACCTGCGGCTTGCGCAGGAAGATTTCGGTGGCAGCGGTGACGAAGCCGATACCGATGGTGGGATTAAGCGAAGTCAGCGGTGCGCCGACGGCTGCAGCCAGAATGGTCAACGGGTGGCCCAGCGCAATGATGCCGCCCAGCGCAGCCAACCCGCCGTTGATGAGCACCCATTCGACCACCATCTGCATGCCGACTTCCGTATTGCGCGAGAAGCCGATGATGAAGCCGATCAGTATCACCGCCACGATGACCCACGGCAGCACCTTGGGCCAGCGCGCGCGCGGCGGCGCCTGTTCCAGTTCGGTGATGACGGCCTCGGGCGCCGGCTCGGTCTCGGACAGATGCTTTTCGATGCCGGCCAGGTGGCCCGCGCCAATCACCGCCAGCACGCGACCACTGCCGCGTTCGGCGGCCAGCCGGCGCAGATGTGCGGCCATGTAGCGGTCGCGCTCCTGGATGACCGGGCGGTAGAGCGATTCGGACTGCTCGGCAAACTCGCTGAAGGTCGATTCGAGCATGTCGCCCTGCTTCAGCCGCTCGATTTCGGCCTCTTCGATCTTCTCGCGCGTGAGCACGCTGGAGAGCAGGCCTCCGATCAGCTCGGTGCGGCGCCACCACGGAATCGACGCGTAAGTGCGGCGCAGCGTCAGGCCGATGTCGCGGTCGATCAGCGCCAACGGCAGACCACGGTCGAGCGCGCCGTCTATGGCCGCGCGCAGTTCGGCGCCGGGCTCGATGCCGTACTGCTCGGCGATGCGCATCTGGTAGGCCCCGAGCGCGAGGCTGGCAGCGACCATCGCGACCTGACGGTTCTTGACCACACTGAACAGATCGAGCCGACCCATCGCATCGGGGTCGAACATGGCACGCTGGCGGCTCTCGCACAGCTCGACGGCAACGGCATCAAAGCAATCGGTGGCGAGCAGATCACGCACCGCCTGCACGCTGGCCGGAGAAACGTGGGCCGTGCCAAGCAGCACGATTTCAACCTCACCCAGACGGACGATGCGGTGAGGCTCTGAAGCGAGGAGTTCTTGCATGGAGTGCGCTGCCATGGGGTCCAGCGCGCCATGCTATCAGAGCCGAAGCACCGCACCGCAGCCAAGCACAGAAGGAATCGCCCGAAGTGTGGCAAATCCTTTGCTGTAGCCGAATTGCGGCTTTACCTGAACAGCATGTCACCTATACTGACGGTTACATTTTTGAGCGACGCGGCAATCGCGTCGCCGAGATGGTGCGACAGAAGTGGCAACGAGCGGACCACCGCGCATGCGGCTGTTCCGCGGCCCGCAAACCCTCCCGCAAGCGCGGCCTCCCGCAGTGGAATCGGCTGCATGCGACGGAGTCCCACTCAGAGGCAGGCATGCTAGCCAGAGCATCCAGGCTGTTGCTGGAACATTCGCCGGATGCACTCGTCGTGCTTGCGCCGGACGGGGTGATCGCACACTGGAACGTCGGTGCAGAAACGATTTTCGGCTACCCGGCTGAAGAGGCGCTCGGCCAGCCCCTGATCGCCCTGGTCGTACCGCCTGCACAGATCGACGAAGAGCAACGCCTGTTCCGGGACGTACTAGCCGGCGAACACGTCACGTTTGAATCTATCCGCCGGCGCAAGGACCATTCGCTGGTCTATGTGTCGATTTCCAGCAAGCTCGTGCACGACGCCCCGGACCGCACACCCTATGTGCTGGTCAGCAATCAGGACATCACGCAACTCAAGGTGCGCCGCGATGCGCAACTGGTCGATGCCCGTTATCACGATCTGCTGGACTCGATGCCGGACGCCATCGTCATCGTGAACATGACCGGGCGCATCGTGTTCTCCAACCACCAGGCGGAGATGCTGTTCGGTTACGACAAGAGCGAACTGCTCGGGCGGCCGGTGGAAGAGCTGATGCCGCAGCGCTTTCGCGAACCCCATGTCGGCCACCGTTCTCACTACTTCGGCCAACCGCGCACGCGTGCCATGGGCATGGACCTCGACCTGTTCGGGCTGCGCCGCGACGGCAGCGAATTTCCGCTCGAGATCAGCCTGAGCCCGCTCTCTACGGACGCAGGCGCGCTGGTGCTCAGTGCCATTCGCGACACCAGCGGGCGCAAGAAGGCCGAAGCAAAATTCCGCGGCCTGCTTGAATCCGCGCCCGACGCGATCATCATCGTCGACCAGGAGGGCTGCATCTCGCTGGTCAACTCGCAAGCCGTGCAGCTGTTCGGCTACGCGCGCAATGAAATGGTCGGCAACCCCATCGAAATGCTGATGCCGGAACGCTACCGCTCGCAGCACCCGACCCACCGCAACGGCTTCTTCCGCGATCCGCGCCTGCGCCCCATGGGCGTCGGGCTGGAGCTCTATGGGCGCAAGCGGGACGGCACCGAGTTTCCGATCGAGATCAGCCTGAGCCCGCTCGAAACCGAGGAAGGCATGCTGGTATCCAGTGCCATCCGCGACATCACGGATCGCAAACGCTTCGAACAGGCCCTGCAGGAGAAGAACGTCGAACTGGCCCGCGCAAACGCGGCCAAGGACCACTTTCTCGCCGCGATGAGCCATGAGCTGCGCACACCGCTGAACGCCATCATCGGCTTCACCGGAACCTTGCTGATGAAGCTGCCCGGCCCGCTCAACGCCGAGCAGGAAAAGCAGCTGCGCACCGTGGCAAAGAGCGGGCAACACCTGCTCTCGCTGATCAACGACCTGCTCGACCTCGCCAAGATCGAGGCGGGCAAATTCGAACACGCACTGGAACCCACTGACCTGAGCGAACTGGTCCACGAGGTCGTGGGCACGCTGGAGCCGCAAGCCACTTCGAAGGGGCTGGATCTGTTGGTTGAGTCGCCTGACGGCCCGTGCTTCATCGACACCGATCGCCGACTGGTCAGCCAGATCGTCATCAACCTGATGCAGAACGCCATCAAGTTCACCGAGCGCGGCAGCGTGCGGGTCACGCTGAGCGGCGGCACGGGTGAGCGCACGACCATCCGTATCGAGGACACGGGACCCGGCATCAAACCCGACGACCTCACACGGCTGTTCGCGGCGTTCTCCAGAATCGAGGGCGCTCGCGGCAAGACCAGCGAAGGCACCGGACTGGGCCTGCACCTGAGCCGCAAACTCGCAGAGCAACTGGGCGGGCACATCGAGGTGCACAGCACCTTCGGTGAGGGCAGCGTGTTCAGCCTTGTTCTGCCGGAGGCAGGAACATGAGCGCACACATTCTGGTCATCGAAGACAACCCGATCAACATGGAACTCCTCGTGTACCTGCTGCAATCGCGCGGCCATGCCGTCTCGACTGCAGCCAACGGCGCGGAGGGACTGACGTCGGTCAGCCGACAGCGCCCCGACCTGGTGATCTGCGATCTCGAAATGCCGGTCATGGACGGCTTCGGCTTCCTCGAAGGGCTGCGCGGGCAGCCTGCCCTGCGCGACATTCCGGTGATCGCGGTAACGGCTTCATCCATGCCCGATGATCGCCGACGGGTCATGCAGGCTGGATTCAATGGCTATTTCTCGAAGCCGATCACGCCGGAGACCTTTGTCGACGACGCCGAAACCTATCTGCGCACGCCATCACAGCCGCGCAACGATGCAACACCGGAGACCTGAGCACCCCATGGCGAAGATCCTGATCGTCGATGACAACGCCGCCAACCGCGAGCTGATCGTGACCCTGGTCGGCTACGACGGGCACGAGGCGCTGCAAGCCGCCGACGGGGCAGAAGCGCTGGTGTTGGCTCGCGCCGAAAAACCCGACCTGATTGTCTGCGACATCCTGATGCCGACCATGGACGGCTACCAGTTCGTGCATCTGCTGCGCGCCGAACCGGAGATCGCCACGACCCGGGTGATCTTCTACACCGCGAATTACCACGAGCGCGAAGCGCGCGAGCTGGCTCACAAGCTCGGCGTGCGGCGCATCATCACCAAACCCTGCGTTCCGACCGACGTCATTGCCGCCATTGACGCGGAGCTGGAGCACGACGAGCCCGCCCAGGAAGGCTCAGGCAACGGCACCTTTGGCGTCACTCATCAGCGCGTACTAACCGACAAACTCGCGGCCAAGGCCGCCGAACTCGAACACGCCAACCAGCGCCTGGCAGCGCTGACCGAGCTGAATCTGAAGCTCGCGGCAGAACAGGACGTCGCGGCCGCCATGGACAGCACCTGCCGCGGCGTGCGCGAACTGCTGGGTGCCGGCTATGCCATCGTCTGCATCGAACCGAACGGTGGTCGCAGTCGCAATCAGTGGCGGGCAGGGTTTGCGCCGGCCTCGTTCGACCGCCCGGAGTCGGACACGCTCACCGGCCAGGCATTTGCCAGGGTGATGGCGCAGCGGCGCTCGATGCGCAGCCGCAGCCAGGACGGCGTACACGAGGGCATCGAGCTCCCCGCGGACTTCCCCACCGTCGAATCCTGCATGGTCGCGCCGATTGCGTCCGCGCTGTCGGTGTTCGGCTGGGTCTGCCTGCTGAACAAGATCGGCGCTCAGGAATTCACGCACGACGACGAGTGGGTCGCCAACGCACTGGCCAGTCAGGCCGCACACATCTACGAAAACCGGGATCTGAACCGTCGTCTCGAGGCACGCGCGACCGACCTCGGCATGGAAGTGCGCAGCCGCATGCAGATCGAACACCAGCTGCGGCGCGTGCTGCGCGCAAGACGCGTCATGGCCGAGTGCAACCGCACCCTGGTGCGCGCGTCCGACGAAGGACACCTGCTCCGGGAGATGTGCCGCCTCATCGTCGAGCATGGTCACTACCTTCAAGCCTGGACGGCACTGACGAAACCCGGACACGACGACCTCCGGGTCGTCGCCTGTGCCGACCAGACCGAAACCCTCGGGCGCCTCTGCCGAGCCGACGCTGACAGCCCGGCCGACACACTGGCCCTGCAGGCGATGAGCACCCGGTTGCCGAAATTGCTGCGCGCCCCGGACGATGCCGACGGCACGGGCCGGCACACCGCCGCAATCCCGCTGCTTGCCGGCAAACAGCGGATCGGCGTGCTGTGCCTCGCGAGCGAGGAGCCCGGCGCCTTCGACAACGAAGAGATCGACCTGCTACTGGAACTGGCCGACGACATTGCCTACGGTGTCGATTCCCTGCGTACGCGGGAATTGCACCGGCAAGCCGAAGAAGCACTGCGTCTGCGCGAACGGGCAATCGAATCAAGCATCAACGCAATCGTGATCAGTCGCACCGATCCGACGAACGACAATCCCGTCATTTATGCCAACGCCGGATTCGAGAAGATGTCCGGCTACCCGGCCAGCGAGATCCTCGGTCGCAACCTGCGCCTCCTGCTCGGAGAAGACGTCGAGCAGCCCGGCATCGCCAGACTGCGCGACGCAATCCGGACCGGCCATGACGCACGGGTCACCCTGCGCAACTATCGCAAGGACGGCTCGATGTTCTGGAGTGACATCGCGCTGTCCTCGGTACGCGACGCTGCCGGGCGGATCACGCATTCCATCTCGGTCTTCAACGACTGCACCGAGAGCAAGTCCTACGAAGTCGAGCTTGAACGCCAGGCCAACCACGACGCACTGACCGGTCTGGCCAATCGCAATCTGCTCGGCGACCGCATCGGGCAAGCGCTGCTGCACGCGGAGCGTACGGGGGCGAACGTAGCCGTGATGATGCTTGACCTGGACCGCTTCAAGCGCGTCAACGACGGGCTGGGGCACGCCGACGGCGACCTACTGTTGCAGGAAATGGCGCAGCGGCTGCGCCGCACGGTGCGCGGCGATGACACGATTGCACGGCTCGGCGGCGACGAGTTCGTCATCGTCGCGCCGTCGATCTCATCCGAAAACGACGCAGTCATGCTCGGCCGCAAGATCCTCGACGCGCTGTCACAGCTGATCAAGCTGTCCGGGCACGAGCTGCGCGTCACCGCCAGCCTGGGCATCACGCTGTATCCGCGCGACGGCAACAGTGTCGAACAACTGCTCAAGAACGCCGATCTGGCTATGTATCGCGCAAAGGAATTGCAGCGTGGCAGTTTCCAGTTCTATGCACCCGATCTGAACACCCGCGTGGTCGAACGCATCGAACTCGAGAACGGCTTGCGCAGGGCGCTTGAGCAAGACGAGCTGGAACTCCACTACCAGCCCAAAGTGGATCTGCGCAGCGGCCGCGTGACCGGTGCCGAGGCCCTTGTGCGCTGGCGCTGCCCGTCGCGGGGGCTCGTGCCGCCCGACGCCTTCATTCCGCTGGCCGAAGAAACCGGGCTGATCGTGCCGATCGGCGACTGGGTCATCCGCAGCGCCTGCCGCCAGCTCGGCGCCTGGCGCGCGCAGGGGCACACCGACATCCGCATTGCGGTCAACGTCTCGGCCCGACAATTCACCGACGAAACCTTGCCGGGGACGCTGGCCGAATCGCTCGCGCACTACGAAATCCAGCCGCAGGCCTTGAGTGTGGAAGTGACCGAAAGCGCCATGATGGAGAACCCGGAGCGCACGATCCGCATCCTGACCGCGCTGGCAAAGCTGGGCGTGGGCGTGTCGCTCGACGACTTTGGCACCGGGTATTCCAACCTGACCTATCTGAAGCGCTTCCCGATCGGCAGCATCAAGATCGATCGCTCCTTCATCGAAGACATCACGCGTCCGAACGGCACGGCGATCCCGCTGATGGTGATCTCACTGGGTCACAGCCTCGGTCTCACCGTCATCGCGGAAGGCGTCGAAACGGCCGAACAGGCGGAGATTCTCCGCCTGCATGGCTGCGACGAAATGCAGGGCTTTCACTTCAGCCGGCCCGTTCCGGCCGACGACTTCACCCGCCTGCTCGCTGACGCCAACCGCCCCGGCTGACCCCACCAGACGAAAAAAGGCCCGGTACGCGCCACCACTGCGGCGCATACCGGGCCTTCGCTTACGCCCAGCGGTCAGACGCGGAAGCGGCCAACCAGGGTGCGCAGCGTCGCGGCGAGGTTCTCGAGGTGGTGGGCCGCCTCGGAGGTTTCCCGCACGGCCTCGTTATTCTGCTCGGCCATTTGCGCAATGCTCTCGACGTTGCGCGCGATGTCGTTACTGGCTGCGGTCTGCTCCTTGACCGACGAGGTGATCTCGCCAACGCCGTCCGTAGCGCGCTCGACCGAACTGGTGGCCTCGGCCAGCAGCGCGACCACCTGCCCGACACGCTCCTGACTGCTGGCCAGGGAGTTCAGCCCCAGCTCGATGCTCTTCTCGACGCCTTCAGACTGCTCACCCAAGGTGCGCGTAACCACGTCGATCTCGCTGGCCGCTGCGCCGGATTTCTCGGCCAGCTTGCGCACTTCGTCGGCCACCACGGCAAAGCCACGGCCGTGTTCGCCGGCGCGCGCGGCCTCGATGGCGGCGTTGAGCGCGAGCAGGTTGGTCTGGTCAGCCATGTCCTTGACCTGCTTGGTCATGCTGGTGATGGCCTGACTGCTGCGTACGAACTCGTCCACCGAACTGGCGATTTCCTTGACCGCGCTCTCGACGCGATTGACCTCGGTCAGCAATTCGTTGAGCCCGCGGTTGCTGTTGGAGGTCAGCTTCATGCTCTCGCGGGACAGGACCAGCACTTCCTCTGCGCCCTGCGCGACCGACGAGATCGATACCGTGATCTCCTCCACCGCGGCCGCGGTGGATGCAGCCGACTCACTCTGCGCCTGCGAGCTGCTGGCTACGCCGGCAGCCGTCGCAGACAGCTCGGTGGAAGCCGACGACACCTGATCGGAACACTCCGAGACCTGACGGATCAGCTTCTGCAGGTTGTCCATGAAATGGTTGAAATAGCGCGCCAGTTCGCCGATTTCATCCGAACGCGAATCGGGCAGACGCTTGGTGAGGTCACCATTGCCACTGGCCAGCTCGGACAGCGTGCTACTGACTTCACGCAGCGGCTTGGCGATGGTGCCGGGCAGGAACACACCGACCACCACGCACAGCGCAATGCCGGCCAGCGACACGCCGATCAGCATCGCGCGGGCTGCGACATAGGAAGCAGCCGCTTCCTCACGATACGAGGCCAGGCGCGCTTCGAGGCGCTCTTGCTCACGGTTGAGCACTTCGCGCATGGCATTGAACTCGGGCTCGCCCTTGTAAACGGACATGGCCATTGCGGCGATCGCGTCGGATTGCGTGCCGTTACGCATGGTGTTGATGACTTCCTGCGAGGTCGCCTCCCACACCCCGGCAAGTTGGTCAAACTCGGCCAGCGCGGCGCGCGCCTCGTCATCACCCATCAACTCGGCGTACTTCTTCACACGCTCGTGAGTCTGCGCAAGGTTCTCGTTGTAGTCCTTCTCGAAGGTCGCGAAGAAGTCCGAGTCGGCCTCCACCGACAGGATGCTGCGCTCAGACACCAGCGCCTGCTGAAGGTCACGGTCGGAATTGAGCAGGTTGTCCTGCGCCAGCATGTAGCGCTGCGACAGCGCATCGACGCGGTCGTTGAGCGTCGCAAGACGCGTCACCCCGATCACGCTGATCGCGATCAGCATCAGGGTGATCAGTGCCAGCGGTACCAGCAGCTTTACGCGCACCGGAGCGTTGTTTACGACATTCATGATCCTCTCCCAATCGTTGTTGCAAGCGACGGTTCGTTCACGGTTGTGGCCGGGCGGACGCTTCATGAACATCGCTTACGGCAGACATGTCAGGAACTTTAACCAGAATTCCAGCCGGGCCCCGCCTCAGTCTTGAGGATTCGTGCACAAGGCAACGCAGATTTCTTATAAACACAGCTTATCCATGGATAACCGGCCCTTTAGAAACAAAGACTTTCATACACACAAAAGGAACTTTTATGTTTCAATTCGGCCCTCACGTTGCTTACGGCTTCCTTACAAGATCCGAAAGCAGCCCGACCAGGCGAAGCAAAGACGCTCCCGCCTGATCGAAACCGGAACGATTCGTGCCGCCTACCCGGTGACCACGAACCCTTCTGCAGACGGCGAACCCGCCTGCACATCGCCGGGAGGCGACAGCGAACCGGGGCCTCCCGGATCGGCCACTGTCCTCGACCGCAGCTTCGCTCACCCGCCGTCCAGCGGGTAGCGCGGTTTCTGCGGCCAGAGTCCGGGGCCAACAACACATAAAAATGATTTCCCGTGTCACGTCACGCGGGAAGCACGCGGAAGAGTTATCAACGGCGCGCCCCTATGGCCGCCACGATTCGATGCCCGGCCGGGCAACCGGCCGGCGTATCAACGCAAGGAGAGTCATCCAATGTCATCGAGTAACCAAACGGGCGCCCTCGACGCGGGTGTCGTTCAGGGCGGCAGCGCAGCGCCCGGCCAGACCGGCGGCAAGTCCGTCCACATTCCGGAAGTCGAGAAGCTCGAACTGCCGGATATGTCCCCCCTGAGCATGTTCAAGCACTTCGGTCCCGGCATGCTGCTGATGATGACCGGTATCGGCACCAGTCACCTGGTGACCGCGCCGGTCGCCGGCGCCACCTTCAGCTATGCGCTGATGTGGTCGGTGCTGCTGGCCTTCATCATCAAGTACTACGGCTTCCAGATGTCGTTCCGCTTCACCAACGCCACCGGCAAGTCGGTGATGGACGCCATGTGCACCACCAAGGGCAAATGGGCCATCTGGTACGTGTTGTTCATCACCATCGCGCAATGTGCGATCGGTCAGGCCTCGCGCGTCGTGGCCGCCGCTGCGGTGATGTACTTCCTGTTTACCGAGCACCTGGGCTGGGGCTTCGCCCTGTGGCAATACGGCATCTTCGTCGGCCTTTCCAGCTGCGCGCTGGTGCTGTCGGGCCAGTACAAGGCGCTCGAAACGGCGACCAAGTTCCTCGTCATCGCGCTGGTCGTGACCACGCTGGTGGTGTTCTTCTGGAACCCGCCGAGCCTTGAGGTCTACAAGTTCTTCATCGCGCCGCATCCGGAATTCGGCTACATGCCGCCGGGCTCGCTGCTGTTCCTGGCTGCCTTCCTGGGCCTGCTGCCGACCGGTATGGACGTTGCACTCCAGTCGTCCGAGTGGGGCAAGGCCAAGAAAGCCGGTCTGCCGATGCTGCGCAAGACGCTGGAGGCAAACGGCGTTGCCGGCAAGTTCGACTCGTTCAACCCGCGCAAGGAAGACCTGACGGTGCACATGGACCGCCTGTCGCCGCACGCGCAGGAGTACTGCCGTCGCTGGTTCAAGATCGGCAACATCGACTTCGCAGTCGGTCACTGGGTGTCTTTCTGCATCGCCGCCATCTTCATGATGCTGGCCGCGATGTACCTGTACCCGGCCGACGTGAAGGGTGCTGCCGTCATGGGCACGCTGGCACGCATGTTCACCGAGTCCATCGGCCCCGGCATGATGTACGTCTTCATCATCGGTGCCTTCGCCGCCTGCTACTCGACCGCCATCAACTACTTTGACGGCTGGCCGCGTGTCGTCGGTGCCTGCTGCCGTAACCTGTTCCGCAAGACCGCGGACCTGTCCGGCATCGAAGACCCGAGCCCGGAAGCCAAGAAGTCGCTGGCCTCCGAGTACAACATCTGGCGCATGACCATGATGTACTCGCTGATCGGCTCGTCGGCCATCATCTACGGCTTCGAGCGCCCGGTCATGCTGGTGCTGATCGCTTCGGCCATGACCCTGCTGTTCTCGCCGGTGATCTTCTATTACGTGTATTCGTTCTGCCTGAACGTGATCAAGAAGACCGACACCGTGTACTACCCGAGCGCGCTGGTTCGTGCCGCTTCGTGGATCACGCTGGTGCTGTTCACCCTGGCCACCGGCCTGGCGATTTACTCGCAGCTCGGCAAGTTCCTGAAGTAATTCCGCGCAGGGCTTCGCGCCCTCACGCGTGATCCGGCCCCGGAGCTTGCTCCGGGGTCTTTTTTTGTTTGGCCCGCGGCCCCGAGGCCCGCGAAAACCGGCTATCTGTTGCACAATCGGAAGCTACTCCGCACACGCGGCCCCGACTCCGAAGAGGACCCCCATGGGCGTCATCACCAAGAACATCCTGACCGGCCTGATCACCATCCTGCCGATCACGCTGACCATTTACCTGCTGTACTGGCTGGTCACGTCCAGCGAGCAAGTACTGGGCACGCAGCTCGCCCAGATGCTGCCGGACGGCATCTATCGCCCCGGCCTGGGTGTCGCGGCGGGGCTCGTCCTGTGCTTTCTGGTCGGCATGCTGATGCACACCTACGTCATGCAGCGGCTGTTCGCCTGGAGCGAAGGCCTGTTTGTGAAACTGCCGATCATCCGCAGCGTGTACCCGACCATCCGCGACTTCTTCGAATACTTCTCGCCGATGCGCAAGAAGGACTTCCGTCAGGTCGTCGCCGTGAAGCTGCCGGAGAACGGCCTGGAAGTGGTCGGGCTGGTCACGCAGACCGACCGCAACCGCATGCCAAGGAACTTCGGCGAAGCCGAGGACAGCGTGCTGGTGTATCTGCCGATGAGCTACATGATCGGTGGCTACACGGTGGTGGTGCCGCGCGCCAACGTGCGCGAACTCGACATCACCATGGACGAAGCCATGCGCTTCATCCTCACCGCCGGCGTGACCGGCATCAGCCCGCGCAAGAAGCCGTCCGCCCCCGCCGCTACGCCGCAAACAGCCGCAAAACAGTGACCGACCACGCAGCCGACATCACCCCGCTCGACGATTTCCCGCCCGAGGCGCTGCTGACCGCGCAGGGGCGGGTGCTCGACGAATGGCTGGACCACAACGGCCACATGAATGTGGCCTACTACCTGCTGGTTTTCGACCGCGCGACCGACTGCTTTCACGCCCTGTTGGGCAAGAACGCGGACTACATCGCACGTACGCAGTGTTCGACCTTCGCGCTCGAGATGCACCTCACCTACCAGCGCGAACTGCTGCCGCGGGCACCCTACAAGGTGCTTACGCGACTCGTCGATCACGACCACAAACGCATCCATCTGCTGCACCACATGGTGCACGGCGAGGAAGGCTGGCTGGCCGCCACCAATGAGTCGATCAGCATGCACATCGACATGACCGCGCGCCGCTCCACGCCCTTCCCCACGGAAATCACGACCCGACTCGAACACCTGACCACCGCCCAGGCAGCCCTGCCACCGGACGAGCATGTCGGCCGGCGCGTGGGCATCCGCCGCAAAAGTGGCTAAAGCCTGGGCCGTTCGGGCCGATACTCAGTAACCGGCGACTCCACCGCCACCTCAGAGAGCACCACCATGAATGCATTCGACAATCTCGGCATGCGCGCCAAGCTGTTCTGGTTCGCCGGCCTCACCGGCGGCGTACTGGCGATTGCCATCGCCTTCACGCTTTTCCAGGTACAGCGCATCAGCAGCGAGACCCGCGCCATCGCCGAGCAATCACTGCCGGGCCTCGAATCCGCCTCCCAGCTCAGCCAGTTGCGCCTGCGCTACCGCGTGCGCAGTCTCGAATACCTGCTGCCCGACCCGCCCGAGAACGCCGCCAAGATCGAGACCTCGCTCGAATCGCTCAACGATCAGCTGGTCAAGGCCTTCGGCGAGTACCGCTCACATGTGCGCACACCGGAAGAGCAGACCATGCTCGATAACGCCGTTGCCCGCGCCAAGGCCTATCACGCCGCCGTCGGCCAGGCCCGCGAGCGCGTGCGCGCAGGTGACATCGACGGCGCGCAGAACCTGCGCCGCACGGTGTGGGTGCAGGAAGCCAATGGCGTGCGCGACGCCATCGACGCACTGGTTGCCTTCAACAAGAAGGACGCGGATGAAGCCGCGGCGCGCGCCGAAGCCGAAGTGGTCAGCACCCTCACCTGGGGTGTCGGCGCAGCCGCGGTGGCCGTACTGATGACCATCGTGCTGACGCTGATGATGGCGGCACGACTCGGTGGTCGCCTGCGCGAAACCGTGGAAGCCGTCGAGCACATCGCCAACGGCGACCTGCAGGCCCCGCTGCCGTCCGGCAGCGACGACGAGATCGGTGCGCTGATCCATGCCGTCGCGGCCATGCAGAAATCGCTGCGTCAGGCCATCTCGCTGACCCGCGACAGTGCCAATCAGGTTGCCACCTCGGCCCGCGAACTCAAGCGCAGCGCATCCGAAGTGCAGTCCAGCACCTCGGCCCAGAGCGGTGCGGCGGCGGCGATTGCGGCCAACGTCGAAGAACTCACGGTGTCCATCTCGCATGTGGCCGAACGCACCGGCGACGCCAGCGAGCTGGCTGCCGACTCTGATCGTCAGGCACGCGACGGCCGCGAGACCATGGGCCGGCTGGTGGCCAACATGAAGCAGGTCGACAACGTCGTCGGCCAGGCCGCGCGCCAGATCGCCAGCCTCGAAGCGCAGTCCGAGAAGATCTCGCGCATCGTCGCGGTGATTCGCGAAATCGCCGAACAGACCAACCTGCTGGCGCTCAACGCCGCTATCGAGGCCGCGCGTGCAGGCGAGGCCGGCCGTGGCTTTGCCGTGGTGGCCGACGAGGTGCGCAAGCTCTCCGAGCGCACCGCGCAATCCACGCAGGAAATCGCCACCATGGTGTCCGAAGTGCAAGGCTCCACGCGCGAAGCGGTGGCCGGCATCGAGCGCGGCGTGTCTGCCGTGCAGGCCAGCAGCGACGAAGCCGGTCAGGCCAGCGACATCATCGGCAAGCTGCAGGGCATCGCGCAGGAAGTTGCCGTGATCGTGTCGGAACTCGATTCCGCGCTGCGCGAGCAGTCCATGGCCTCGGCCGAAGTAGCCCGTCGCATCGAGGAAATCGCCCAGCAGGCCGAGGAAACCAACAGCACGATGGAAGCCTCGGCCGCCAGCGCCGAAGAACTGGACGCCACCGCCGACCGCATGATCGGCGTGGTCCAGCGCTTCCGCGTTTAAATCACGCAGCTTCCAGCGGGAGCGGCGGCAGGATCGACACGTCTCCGTTGCCGCGTGCCGTCGTGGCGGTGGCCAGCCGCCGCATGATGGCTTCGAGCGACAACACCACCAGGATGTCCCGTCCCGGCGATGCCGGGTCGGGGCGCACCAGACTCTCGGTCATCGACGCACCCGACTGACCGAGCATGGCCGGCACCGGGTCGATGCGCCCGACCGGAATCTCCGGAATATCCCCCAGTTCATCCACCAGGATGCCGAAGCGCAGATCCTGCTCCGGCATGCCCAGCACCACCAGCTGCCCCGGTCCCTTGAGACCCGGCTTGCCGGGCAGCAGCGGCGTAAGGTCGAACACGCTGATCGGGCGCCCCTGATACATGGTGCAGCCGCGTACCCACGGCGGCATGCCCGGCACCGGCGTGATGCTGCAGCGGTCCGCCGCCTCGATCACATGCGCGGCGCGCACGCCGTACCAGCTGCTGCCGATGTAGAAGGTGGCGATCTCCAGCGCATCCTCGGCACCGGCCGGGCGTGTCATGTACTGGCCCGAAGCGCTGCGCTCGCCTTCGCGGCTGCCGGCCGACAGCACACGGTCGGACAGCGGCACCAGCACCAGCGCGACCACGTCATTGCGGTACGCATCCTCCGCGCTCTTGTATTCGCGATAGCCGGCCGAGGTACGTGAGCCCACCGCGTAGTAGCGCCCTTGATGCGACACCACGTTGGCGCAGGCTTCGCCCGCCGGCAGATCAAAGAAGGACCGCCCGATGTCGAGCTTGGCACCGATCGGCAGCGCCTCATCGGTGCTCGCCACGATGCGCCCGTCGCGTTCCGCGAACACCGCAATGGCGCCATCGACGATGTGCCCGTCTTCAGTACGCGGCAGCGCGTCACGCAGCATGGCGATGAACTGCGGCGTGGAATCGAACACGATGGCAATGCCGCCCACGGGCTGCGCTTCCGCGTCCGGCGAGCGGATCGCGGCGGAGTACACGTAGGTTGATTGGCCGCCGTACAGCGCAGATGACACGAAATCGGACACGCAATAACTCTGCGTATCCGGCAGCGCCAGCGTCTCGCGCACCCAGTCGGCGTGCAGCGTCTCGCCGACCATGTCGGCGTAGGCCGGGTTGGAGACGGCCACGATGCGCGCCTGCGCATCGAACACCAGCAGGTTGGAGTACACCGTGTACAGCCCATTGATGGTCTTGAGGATGCCGGTCAGGCGCTCGCGCTCGGCCGGCTCGAAGGCACGGCCGGCCGCCAGCGATTCGCGGAAGGCGCTGGTCAGCGCCCACCAGCGGCAATCGTTGGCCCGCTCGTAGAGGTTGCGGTCCATGATGTCCATGGCCAGCGAGGCCTGCGACGCGCAGTCGTAGAGCACCGAAGACACTACGGTTTCGTACAGGTTGGTGGTCGATTCACTGAACACATTGCGGGTGCGCACGCCGGTGCTGCCGATCTCCCACAGCAGCACCTTGGCAAACGAGCCGTTGAGCGCATGCGCGTCGCGGGTGAGCCACAGCGTGCCGTTCCATACCGCGCGGTTGAGTTCGTGCTGGATGCGCGTGGCGCGCAGCGGAATGTCACGCAGCGCCTGCGAGAACAGCGTAGTGGTCTCGAGCACGCCTTCGCGCAGCTGCGCGGGCACGGCTTCCAGCTCGTGCGCCACCGCCATCTCGAAAGCGTGGTTGAGCGGCGCCAGTGCATGGCCCACCCAACCCGGCCCCATGTAACCCTGATAACCCTGCGAGGCACGCGTGGTGGCCAGATACTCGCGTCCGGCAAAACGCACGATGCGCGCCTCGTCGCCGTCGCAGCATTCGAGTTGCGCGCCAATCGGAAACTGATACGGGTCGCTGCTGGAAATCACGCGGCCATTGCGGTCGAGCAGCGTGATGACGGTCCAGTCGTCCTCGGCCAGCAGGCCGTCGAAGATGCGCGCGCATTCGTCGTGGAAACGGAAGCACAGACACAGCACGCCGACCGGGCGCGAGCCATCGGCCGACATCACGCGGTAGGCGTAGATCAGCGGCGCATCCTCATCCGGCAGCAGGTCGGTCTTGCGGAAGACCTCGACGTAGGGCTCCTGCGTCTTCAGTGCCTCGCGGATCAGGCTGTCGGTGGATTCGGCCACCGGATTTTCGCGGTCGAGCTGTGCCAGCACCTTGCCGTCGGGCGAGAGCAGGATGATGTTGTGATAGACGGAGTACTTCTTCACGTACTCGTCGAAGCGCTCGACCAGCGCGGCGACGCGGCTGCGGTCACGCGCCACGTGAGCGTCGCGCATGACCTCCTCGGCAAACGCGCACACGTCTTCGTCGGTAGCCAGAAAGCCGATGTCGGCGGTGCGTTCGAACAGGTTGCGCACCAGGATGTCGATGGCCACGCGCGCGTCCGAACCCAGACTGCGCACGGCCTTCTTGCGCAGTTCGCGCGCGAGCTGGTCGAGCAGTTCGGCCGCGAGGTCGTTGAAATCGGAACGCATGCCGGTGATGTCGGTGCCGGCGCACAACAACTGGCCCAGCAGCGTGAGGTTGTCGTACACGCTCTGGATTTCGCGCAGCTTGCGCTGATCCTCATGCAAGCCGCTCATGAAGCGGGTGAGGTAGGCCAGATCGGCCACGGAACGCTCAGACTGGCGTCTTTTCATGATGAGGCTCCCTGCGGGCGTCATTGCCCGGTGATGGCAGCGAACCACGATGTCCGCCGCTGTAAGCATCTGTTCAGCAAAGCGCATGCCCGCCGGAAACACCCTGAAACACGCTTCCAGCGCGGTTTTGCGCTCGCTTTACGTGCATCCATCGGGCGCAGCGCACCACCCCGGTGCAGCCCGCCTCCACGGCCTCAAGTGCGGAATATCACGGATTCGCCCCGGCCTGACGCCTTGCTACACTGACCGCAGTCCAGCGTTCCTTCCGGAGACTCCCATGTCCGCCCCCACCGCCCCGCGCCCGCGCGTAGGGCTGTTCGCCACCTGTCTGATGAATGTCTTCCGGCCCAGCGTCGGCTTTGCCTCGGTGAAGCTGCTGGAAGAGGCCGGCTGTATCGTCGACGTGCCGAGCGCCCAGACCTGTTGCGGCCAGCCCGGCTACAACAGCGGCGATTTCGACGCCGCCCGCGCACTCGCAAAGCAGGTCATCAACACCTTCGAGCAGTACGAATACGTGGTGGGCCCGTCCGGCTCATGCATGGCCACCATCCGCCACGACTACCCGGCGCTGTTCGACGAAGAGCCCGAGTGGAAGGCCCGCGCCGAGCGCCTGGCCGCCAAGAGCTTCGAGTTGATGTCCTTCCTGCACGACGTGCTCGATGCAAAAACGCCTGACGGCGTCCGCTTTCCGCACAGCGCCACCTACCACGACTCCTGTTCCGGCCTGCGCAGCCTCGGCATCAAGGGCCAGCCGCGCGCCCTGCTCGCCAACGTCGAAGGCCTGGCGCTGCGCGAGATGGCCGACACCGAGGTGTGCTGTGGCTTTGGCGGTACCTTCTGCGTGAAGTACCCGGAAATCTCCACCAAGATGGTCGACGACAAGATCCGCAACGCGCTCGACACCGGCGCCGAAGTGGTGCTGGGCGGCGATCTGGGCTGCCTGATGAACATCGCCGGCCGACTACGCCGCATCAACGCACCGATGCGCGTATTCCACACCGCCGAGGTGCTGGCCGGCATGGCCAACGGCACCGGAATTGCGGGCGACGGAAAGGAGCTGGACTGATGGAAATCCGCTCCCGCGAATTCCCCAAACGCGCCGTCTTCGCCATCCACGACGCCAACCTGCAGCAGGCGCTGGACCGGGCCCGCGACGGCTTCATCGGCACGCGCGCTGCGCGCGCCGCCGAACTGCCCGAGTTCGAGCAGTTGCGCGAAGAGGCCAAGAACCTCAAGAACCACATCCTCGAAAACCTCGACTTCTACCTGGAGAAGTACGAGGCGGCCGTCACCGCTGCCGGTGGGCACGTGCACTGGGCGCGCGACGCTGCCGAAGCGCGCCGCATCATCCTCGACATCTGCAAGCGCCGCGGCGCCAAGACGGTGTGCAAGGGCAAGTCCATGGTGTCGGAAGAGATCGGGCTGAACGAGGCGCTGATCGACAACGGCATGGAAGTGGTCGAGACCGACCTCGGCGAATACATCATCCAGCTCGCCGGCGAGCCGCCTTCGCACATCATTGCGCCGGCCGTGCACAAGACCAAGAAGCAGATCACCGAACTCTTCGCGGCTTCACACAATCGCAGCCCCAAGACCACCGTGCCGGATCTGGTGAACGAGGCGCGCGAGATCCTGCGCGAGAAGTTCTTCCAGGCCGACATCGGCATCACCGGCGGCAACTTCGTGATTGCCGAAACCGGCTCCTCGCTGATCGTCACCAACGAAGGCAACGGCGACCTCACCCAGACGCTGGGCAAGGTGCACATCGTCACCACCGGCATCGAGAAGGTCGTGCCCACGCTCGACGACGTCACGCTGCTGCTGCGCCTGCTCGCGCGCAGCGCCACCGGCCAGGAGACCGAGAGCTACACCACGCTGTCCACCGGCCCGCGCCGCCCCGAGGACATCGACGGCCCCGAGGAATACCACGTGGTGCTGGTGGATAACGGCCGCTCCAAGATGCTGGCCGGCAAGTTCCGCGAGATGCTGCGCTGCATCCGCTGCGGCGCCTGCATGAACCACTGCCCGGTGTATGGCTCGGTCGGCGGCCACGCCTACGGCTGGGTGTACCCCGGCCCCATGGGCTCGGTGCTCACCCCGCTCATCAAGGGCCTCGACAACGCCTACGACCTGCCCAACGCCTGCACGCTCAACGGCCGCTGCGGCTCGGTCTGCCCGGTCAAGATTCCGCTGCCCGACCTGCTGCGCGAACTGCGCCACATGCAGCATGAGCGCAAGATCTCGCCGCCCATGCAGCGCCACGCACTCAAGCTGTGGCGCTTTGCCGCCACGCGCCCCGGCCTGTACCACTTCGGCGAGCGCATTGCCGCCCGCCTGCTCGCACTCACCGGCAAGCACAGCCGCATCCACAGTCTGCCGCTGGCCGGCGGCTGGACCGATTCGCGCGACCTGCCCGCCCCGCCGGGCAAGACCTTCATCGACCAATGGAAAGCCCGCAGGGGGCAGAAATGAACGCACGCCAGGCCATCCTCGGCTCCATCCGCAACGCGCTCAACCGGGGCACGCTCGACACCGACAGCCGCGCCGCCCTCGACGCCCGCGTGCCCGCCCACACCCGGCCGGCGCAGGACGAAGACCCGGTCGAGCGCTTCGTGCGCAAGTTCGAAGGCCGCGCCGGCACCGTGGCACGCATCGCCAGCCGCGATGAAATCGTCGCCGCCGTCGAGGCCTACCGCGCCGCCCACGACCTCAAGAAGAAAGCTGCCGTCGGCGGTGCGCTGCGCGAACTCAAATGGCCGCGCGGCTGGCACAAACACCACGACGCCGCCGGCATCGACGAAGCCCTGTCGGTCACCACCTGCTTCTGCGCCGTCGCCGAAACCGGCAGCCTGATTTTCGCCTCCGGCCCGGACAACCCCATCACCCACAACTTCGTGCCGGACGACCACGTCGTCGTGCTCGAAACCAGCCAGATCGTCGAACACTTCGAAGACGCCTGGGTGCAGCTGCGCCAACGCGGCATGCCCCGCGCCACCAACATCGTGTCGGGGCCGTCCCGCACGGCGGATGTGGAGCAGACGATTCAGCTCGGCGCGCACGGGCCGCGGCGGGTGCACGTCATTCTGTTGGGCTGACGCTCCGCCGCGTAGGGACGGCCCAGCCGCGAGCAACACATCACGCCCATTGCACCGCATTCCCTGTCATTGCGAGCGCAGCAAAGCAGTTTGGCTGCGCTCGTTCTTTACTGAATCTCGCCTCTACCCACTGATCGGCTGCTCTCGCAAAGCGCAGCGCTATCCCTGCGTAACCCGCAGCAGGAGAGCACTGGGTGGGGTGACAGGCATGGATTGACGCTATCATGCGGCGCAATGCCCTTCGGTTATTGCGCCCTAAGGGTGCTCAAACGTTAGGCCGCGCAGGCCACCCTCTCCTCAGCACCAGTCACTGAGAACAGCCAGCATGTGGGAGCCGCTGCAAGACCTACTTACTTCAAAGAGCCCGTTGAGCGGCGTGATCTTCTTAATCGTCGGCGCAATACTCGGCGCGGTCGTCAGCGCGTACTTCAGCGTTCGAGCGCAGCGTCCGAGGCTAATAATCAGCGGCGGTGGTGGCGGGGGCAATAAGGAAAACCAACGCTGGTCGATTTCGATCATGAATCGCCCGACATTTTTCGGTGTGCGATTCGCAGGAGAGACAGCGAGCGACCTTCAACCTTGGATAAGGCTCAAAGATCGACCGCAGAGTCACTACCCACTTGCTTGGGCACGTCAGCAGCATGGCCACCATGTCGCAATTGAGGCCGGGCAGTCACAGTCACTAGTGACCTGCCCCCAGTTTTAGTACCGCTGCCTACTTAGTAGGCCCTGGGGTTGAGATGAGTGTTTCTTCCTTTTGTTGCTGCTTCCCGGCGCGCCAGTTGGCGGCAAACTC
>NZ_BAAKJA010000008.1:0-140580 GCF_059703705.1 Pseudazoarcus sp. NS36
CAGAAAATCCAGAATCTGCTCTTCCGTAAAACGCTTCTTCACTGCCGTCTCCTGTTCGGACAACGGACTCTACTAAGTTCAGCGTGGTACTGAAAACGGGGAGCAGGTCACCGAACGTCATGAGAATAAACGAGCTGTGTGACTTGATCTGTCGTTAGCTTTGTGCTGTCAGCATCCCCAAATCGTTGGCCGTAATCTTGAGCAATCCTTTGGGAGAGTGCTAAGAGACGCTCTGAGAAATCGCCTTCTACCGAATACCCCTCTGTCTTGTATGTTTGTTCTAACTCAAGGTACAAGTCTCGAATCTCATGATTGAATTTGTGCGCGTTCTGATCCTTCTCGAGAAGCTTGTACGTGATCTCGAGCAAGATCAGATATTCCCAAAATGCTGTTACCAGATGATGACTTGCCCCTTGCGTTAGGTGGGCAAGGATGTCCTCTTTCAGTTTTAGAAGTTGGTAGCCTTCTGGCTTAAGATCTAAAACCACATTCCGCTTGTCCGCACGTGTCTTGTCGCGAACTTGAATGAAAAGCGCTGTTTTCCCCGCACCTTTTCTTCCGACGACTAGATTAACTTCTCCTCGCACAGCTTTGCTGTATTGATCCGTGTTAAGGAAATAGCTCCCTAGTGTTGTCATCTCATTCTCGGCGGTTGGGTCGCCGATCTGCAACGACTGCAACGGTGTTAAATCTCTGAGCGGTGTTGGATCTGCTTGTTGTAGATGTTCCGTGATCTCCAAAGAGAGGCTCGCAATGTGATCAACGATGTCTTCTGGCCGCGTATAACGCTTTACTGCATCTCGCACGTCCAGCGGGACGTCGGCACTCCCGTGAGCAAGTAGAAGTGTCGGCTTCCCCATGCCGTGGGCAAGGCCGGCAACAAAAAGTGTTCGGACATCGTGGACGCGGTTGGTGTCTTGAGCGCCGTCCAGAAGGTAGAGGAGCACTCCTGCAGAGCGGGCAACCTGTCTAACGGCGTCTGCGGCGGACAGTCTTGCGTCCTCAGCCGGATTGAAACTTCGGTACTTATATCTCGCCTTCTTCAGTCGAGAGGTCATTACCGTCCCGACGCCGCCTTTCGTGGGAGGCTCTACAACATATACAGGCGCAAGTCTGTCGAGCGCGGTAGAAAATGGTAAGGGCTGCGGGTCTACGTAAGCGCTGAGGGAGTTGGCAAGTGCATCTTCGTCTTCATATGTGTCATAGCCCAATGTGTCAAATATTCCGATCTCTCTAGCGATGCGTCTGTCACCCTCGGTGTTTGCGTGTCTAATAAGGAAGCACCGACGGGATCTACCTATGGCGAAGCCGACTTCATAAACAACGTTCGGATTTAAATAGGTAATGTCCGCGACAACAAATTTTGATGAATCAATCCCATCGAGAATGGGAGAGATAAGGGGATTTCCAGCGATATCGTTAAATTCCCAAGGCATTAGCCGCAAACGCCTACCAAGCATTCTGTTCGCCTTCGCTACGCCATTTGCAATCACGCGGACCAAGTCCGAATCGCTGGATGAGTAAGCAACAAAGGCTTTGTCGACTCCATCAGGCGTAGCGTTCATCGTATCCTCGTCATATAAAAGTATTGATCAATAGTACGCGAGCAGTCAGTCGGGATCGCGCACCGGGGTCAGGTCTTGTAATCCAGCATCATGCGGAGGATCGGGGAGTCAGTAGCCTGCTTCTTTCTGATGCCGGAAGGCGAGGACAACTACGGCGTCTTCGGGCGCATCGTGATGGTACAGCGCCACATATCCTGAGTCCCCAAAGGCAATCACCAGCTCGCGCAGTTCAGGCAGATCGGCAAGCGGTCGGCCAATGTCGGGGTTTGTCTCCAGCAGCATGAGTTGCCGCTGGATGGTTTGACCGGCTCGCTTGGCGGCTTCCGGGGCCTTGGCGGCCAGGAAGCGCCGACAGCGCTCCAGGCCCTCGACGGCGCCTGCGGTGACGATTACTCGTGGCAATCCGGTGCTGCCTTTTCGTCGTCGGTGCCCCAGGTGTTCAACCAGCTTCGAACTTCCTCACCGCTCAGGTGGCGGCCCGTTTCCTTGTAGGCCGTCCAGGATGCCAGGGCTTCCTGCGTGAAGCGCTCGCGGGCTTCCTCGCGCTCGACGTACTGCTGGATGGCTTCGAGCATCATCCCGTGCGGTGAGCGGTCTCGCTTCTTTGCCAGGTGCTGCACCCGGCCTTTCAGCGCGTCGTCGATCTTGATTGAGGTTGCCATGATGAGCCTTGTATTACGTGGTGATACCTAAGGTAAATTTAGCCCTTTCCCGGTCCGGAGTCCATCCGGCAGTAAAGGGGACGGCGTTGTTTGACCTGCCCCCGCGCGGCGAGCGCACCCGGTAGCCGACGGCCAGGATCGCGTCGAGGTTGTAGAGGGACACGGTGCGTTGCACCTCCCGGCTGCCCTCGGTTTGAACTGTCAAGGATTCCTTGACAGTTGCCGCAGGGTCTAGCTCCCTGTCCTCGAAGATGTTCTTCAGGTGCAGCGAAATGTTCTGCTTGGCGGCATCGAACAGTTCCGCCATTTCAAGCTGAGTCAGCCAGACCGTTTGCTGCTCGGCCCTCAGCTTGATCTGGCTGCGCCCGTCTTCGGTGGTGTTCAGGATGAGTTCAGTCTTTTTTTTGGCGTGAGATCGGTTTTCAGCCGGCGTTGGTGAAGCTGGTGATGAATTGCTCCAGCAGACGAGCCGCATGATCGATTGGGTCTTCCCCGCCTTTCAGGGCGCGCGACATGTCTTCGGTGAGTTGGCGTCTGATCGTGTTGTTCGCCAGAAGCGTTTGAAGGCCTGCACGGGTTGTTGCGGACACCATGTTTGAGACGTCGCTGCCAAGCAGCCATGCGCCGGCGAGTTCCGGGTTATACGCGGCGGCTTCGAGCGCCGCGAGAGCGCCGGTGTTTTCGTAGATCCGGTGTTGGTTGTCGGCCTCGTGGTATCCGCGGAGCAGGGCCAGAAGATCCAGTGCGTCTTTGATGTTTGTGTGCCGGCGGTCGGCCCATGCGAACAGCTTCAGTACGGCGATGCCGGGAAGCGAGGCGACTGCGAACCCAAGCTGCGGGGTGGCTTGTACGCGGACGGCCGCGACAGAGGCATCGGCGAAGCCGGCCACGTTCATCAAGGTGACCATGTCGGGCGGCCAGGCAATGGTGCTCGGGCTTGTCTCCACGCCGCCGAATGGGATCAGGTCGATTCGGTACGGGTGCTCTGATTCGGGAGTACGAAAGGTCAGGCGGTGGGCAACGTGTTCTGCAGCGTTGAAGGCCGGGTTCTGTAGCAAGGTTTCTTTGAGCTGCTGGAACTGCTCCCAGTGATCGACCGCGAGGGCAAGGTCCACATCGGTGGTGGCGCGGCCGGCATACAGGCCGTGGATGTTTTCGAGAAGGATGATTCGTGCCACCGCGCCGACCACGAACACCGGCACCCCCAGTGTGTCGGCGGCCTGCTGGATTGCGCCGATCAGCTTGAGCGTGACGGGGTCAATCGGGCGGTCAGGCCTTGGTTTCAGTGGGGGCGAGGTACTGGTCATGGATCAGCTTGGCCGCTTCGAGGTTGCGGGGGTCGAGCGTGGCGATGAGGTCGGCGCAGGCGAGCAAGGGCGGCACGGTTTGGGCGGTGTTCTGTTCGTCGTCAAAGGCCCAGAAGGCGTCGAGGATTTCGATGTCGCCTGCGGGGTCAGGCCGTAGACGGTTTGCGGCTACGAGTCTGGTCAGATTCTGTTGGCCCTTTTCTGTGTCGAGGTAGAGGGTGACGGTGTTCGGCCGTAGGTGGCCCGTCAGTTTGGCAGCGGCGACCTCGGCGCCCCATTGGGCGCCGTACTGAGCGACATCCAGTTCCTTCCACCAGTTGGGGTTCCCAGCTGTGAAACGGCGTGGGTTCAGTTTGGGCCGCAGCTTGATCGGGTAGTTGGTGGCCCACTCGTCGATGAGTTTGGTGCGCTCAAGCAAGACCCGGTTGCCCGTGCGCTTGCCGCCGGTGATGAAGCCTCGGTCGGCGAGGTCATCGAACACCTGCCCGATGGTGCCCAGCGCTACGCCGGCGGCCTGGGCGATGTTGCGGTAAGGCGCGTTCAGCAGTTCCGGCCTGCACAGCAGCACGAAGATGACCCGTAAATGCGCGGGTGTTCCTGCGCGCCGGGCTTCCTGCCCCACAAGCAACAGACCGTCGTTTTCGGTTGGGCGTTGCCCCTTCACGAAAACGTACAGACCCGGCCCGCGCAGGTAGGCATTGCCCGCCGCGTCGATGAACTGCAGACCGAGTTCGCGGCATTGTTCGGCGGCTTCGGCGGTGATGCGTGGTGTGACCAGCAGAGGTGGGGCGTTTTGTCCGTACACGGCGCCCTGTTGGGCGAACTCCCGCAGGACTGCGAAACGATCCACACGCTTGATCTGTGCTGCGTAAGGGTGAAGTTGCCCGTTTGCGTCTATCTCGACCGTGGCGTCCGCCCGATAGCCTTGCCCGTCACGCAGTTCGCGCTTGAGCACGCGACCGCGCACGCCCGTTGCCCTATTCAGGGCTTCGAGCGCGCGATCTAATATCTGAAGTTCCTTGTCACCGGCGGGAGGCATTGTTCATTTATTAAAAATGTTCACGTGACGTGAACGTTAGTATTTATCGAACGCGGATGTCAATGAGAAGTTCGGGCTCTTCCTCTGTTCACGTTACGTGAACGTATAGAAATGCTGAACGACGTGGGCCATGAAGTACTCACGGCAATTCCCGCACCCGCAAAAACACCGGAAACCGCGGCATTCCCTTCGACGTCAGCTCGCGATATCGATAGGTCACCAGACTTCCTACCGCAGGTGGATCGCGGCGTTGTGCGTCGGTAAGCCCACTGCCAAGTCGGAACTGGCGGCCGTCGGGGGTTTCGACCAGCAACGAGCCGGTCCTGCCCTGAAGCCGGCCCTTGCCGGGCAGGTGGGCGAGCACACGGGCTTCGTCGTCGAGCCAAGGGGTGTGTTTGAGCAGGGCAGTGTTGCGGCCGGGGGTCCAGTGGGCGTCGGCGTGGTGGAGCATCAGGCCTTCGCCGCCGGCCTGCACGACTTCATCGAACCACTGCTGCAGATCGGCGCGATTGGCGACGCGGCGTTGCGGGGCGGCTTGCAGCCAGGGCACGTTGGCGGTGGCGGCGAGTTGGCGCATGCGCTCGACGCGGGTGGTGAAGGTGCCGGGTGCGCCGGGCAGGTCGAAGGCCATGTAGCGCACGTCGCGCCAGGCGGGGTCGTCGGGGGCGTTGCGGCGGACGAGGCCGGAGAGGCGGTCGAAAGTGCGCCGACCCATCCACAGTTCGCCATCCAGGGTTTCGGGTGGCAGGGCAGCGATGAACCACTCCGGCGCGACAATGGCGCCGCCGCCACGCAGCGTGAGGGTGCGGCCGTCCCAACGGGCGCGCACGCCGTCGTACTTCTCGCTCACCCAGTAGGGCGCGGGGTCGATGCCGTCGTGATAGCGGTCGGCGAGCATGGGCGGTAGCGAAGTCTGTTCCGCCAGCGCGAGTGTGGGTGCGAGGATGAGCCAGAGCAGGCAGAGGATACGGACCATGCGGGCCTCCGTAAGTGATGCGCGGAAGTCTGCACGATAAATGCATAACGGGTATTCGGGGTGGCGAGTGCGCTGCCGAGGGTTCAGCGTTCCCGTCAGTCCTGCGTGACCCGTCCGAGACGGGCGAGCCAGTCCTCGGCGGGTTGGGGGTGGCCGTAGAGATAGCCCTGCAGGACGTCGCAGCCCCGTCCGGCGAGGAAGTCACGTTGCGCGGTGGTTTCGACGCCTTCCGCGACAATACGCAGGTGCAACTGGCGAGCGAGCGAGATGACCATCTGCACGATCTCGCTGTCGTTGCGGTCGGTGGGAAGGCCGTCGACAAAGCTCTTGTCGATCTTCAATTCATACAGTGGCAGGCGTTTGAGGTAGCCGAGGCTGGAGTAGCCGGTGCCGAAGTCGTCGATCGAGAAATGGATGCCGAGCGTGCTCAGTTCGGTCATCTTGCCGATGGTCAATTCCAGGTGGTCGAGCAGCAGACCCTCGGTGACTTCGAATATCAGCCGGTGGCCGGGACAGCCGTGACGGCGGAGGATGCTGCGCACATGTTCGACAAAGTCGGGCTGATGGAACTGGCGCGGGCTCACATTTACCGACAGCGTTCCGGGCTGTGAGCGGGCTTCCAGTGCCACGGCAAGTTCGCACGCGCGCTCCAGCACCCAATCGCCGATGCGCAGGATGAGTCCGCTCTCTTCAGCGATGGAGATGAAATAGGCCGGCGAGACGAAGCCGTGCGTGGGGTGATGCCAGCGCGCGAGGATCTCGGCGCCTACGGCCTGCCCCGAGACATCAACCTGGGTCTGTACATAGATCGACATTTCACCGCGTTCGATGGCCAGCGCAAGATCGCTTTCCAGCGCAAGACGGCGTTCGACATCGATCTGCATGGTGGTTTCGAAGAACGCCACCTGGTTGCGACCGGACATTTTTGCGCGATACATCGCGATGTCTGCTGCGCGCAGCAGATCTTCCGCGGTCTGCTCGGGTTGCGGCAGCAAGGCCACGCCGATGCTGGCTGAAGAGCTGAACAACTGCCCTTCGAGTTCGTAAGGTTTTCCAAGGTTGGCCCGAAGTTTTTCTGCCAGTGCGTGGGCCTGGCGGGCCGCTGCAGCAGCGTCGGATGACACGCCGGTGACCAGCACGACGAACTCGTCACCGCCCATGCGCGCGACGGTGTCGCCTTCGCGCACGCTGCGCACCAGCCGGCGGGCAACTTCTTCGAGCAGCGCATCGCCCACGTCGTGTCCGCGTGCGTCGTTGATGCTCTTGAAGCGGTCGAGGTCGATGAACATCAGTGCGCCATGCAGACCAGAACGCCGCGCGCGTGCCAGCGCCTTGGGCAGTTCCTGCTGCAGCATGCGGCGGTTGGGCAGCGCGGTGAGGGTGTCGAAGTAGGCGAGCCGCTCGATCTGCTCCTCGCGCGCCTTGCGTTCGGAAACGTCCTGCGCCACACCGATCATGCGCAGGGGATGTGCATGATCGTCGCGCTCGCTGATGCGGCCTTCGATGGCAATCCACACCGGCCGGCCGGCGCTGTCGAGCATGCGATATTCGACGGAGAAGGTCTCGTGGTGTTCGCGCAGTGCGTTGCGATAGGCGTCGAGCAGGGCGCGCCGGTCCTCGCGCGGGATGCGGTGCAGCAGATCGCGCAGCGGAATTTCGCACGCGCTGGCACCGTCCGCCATCAGGCGCGACCAGGTTTCCGACAGGTAAATGCGCTTGCTCACCAGATCAAGGTCCCAGATGGCGGTGCGCGAACTCTCCAGCGCCAGCTTCAGGCGCTCTTCGCTGCGCCGGACGAGTGCCTGTGAGCGCTGGATGGCGTCGAGCATGGTGTTGAAATGCCTGGCGACCTCGAAGATCTCCAGCGGGCCCTGAGCGGGCACGCGAGCATCCAGTTGTCCTTGAGCGCCTGCACGTGCGGCGGCCGTGACGCGTTCGATGGGGGACTGGATGCGGCGTGTGAGCCACAGCGCGAAGAGCCACACCAGCAGAATGATCGGCAGACCCAGCACGGCACTTGTAAAGGCACTCTGGCGCGCACCTGCCAATGCGTGATCTGCGTCGATGCCGGCAACCGCAGTCCATTCCGTGCCGAGAATCGGAGAGAAGCCGTAAAAGCGGCGTATGCCGTTTTCGTCCACACCCTCTGTGACGCTTCCGGGCTCTGAGTTCATGTGCGCGAGCAGCGGAAAGTCGGGCGGCACGCTGCGTCCGATCGAGGCCTCGGCGTCGCGGGAGCGGGCCACGATGCGGCCTTCGCGGTCGAGGATGGTGATCAGGACGTGATCGGGCAGTTTGTCTGCCGCAGGTACGAGACGAAAACGCAGCAGGTCGATCGGCGTCTGGACGGCACCGATCATGCGCCCATTGGCGTCGCGGACTGGCTCGGCGAGCACGGAGATCCAGCCGCGGTTGATCGGCCCGAAGAGAATCGGTCCGACCACGAACTCCTCGCGGGCATAGACCTGTTTGAACCAATCGTGATCGGCAACCGGAAGCGGTTTGTCGTCAGGTTGCGCTCGCGCCGAGCAGATGAGGTAGCCAGCCGGAATGGACAGGCTGATATTGGTCAGCTGCGGATAAAACTCCTTGAAGGAGTTGAAGATCGGGTCGCACTCCCCGCTGCGGATTGCCGCCGCCATCTGCGGGCGACGGGCCAGCAGCTTGAGCACTTCATGTGCATCGTGAATGAAGGTTTCGGTGGTGTCGGCGGTAAGGTGCGCGAGGCTCTGAGCCTTCTCCTGGGCAGCGTCTCGTCCCGTCTCGTACAGACGGAGGATGTTGTAGCCCACGAGCAGGGTCAGCGGAATCAGGATCGCCGCGCTCAGTGCATAGAGCAGACTGCGCAGGGTCCAACGTCTGAGGGAGCGCATCGCGAAGATTCCTCCCGGCGTAGGGTTCGCAGATCGGGCAAATCATCGTGTTCCTTTCCACGCGCGCCCGCAAGGCAAAAAGATCTTGTTGGTGCTGGCGTGTGTACGAATACCTACGCCGCTCAATGCCCGCCCGAGACCCGTTCGGCAGCCCCTGCCTTGTCATGCACCCCGAAGCGGTCCACCAGCGTGCGGCTGGCTTCGTTGAGGCCGATCACCTGCACCTGCACACCGTGGCGGCGAAACTTCATGACCACGCGGTCGAGCGCCTCGATTGCGGTGATGTCCCAGAAGTGGGTGGGTGACACGTCGATGCACACGCGCTCGACCGCCTCGTGAAAGTCGAAGCTGGACACGAAGCGCTCTGCGGAGGCGAAGAACACCTGGCCGGCAACGGTGTAGTGGCGCGTTGTGCCGGCTTCGTCGAGCTGGCTGTGGATGTTCAGCACGCGGCCGATCTTGTGCGCAAAGAAGATGCCCGACAGCAGCACGCCCACCAGCACGCCCTTGGCCAGGTCGTGGGTGGAGACCACTACCGCGACGGTGGCGAGCATGACGATGCTGGAGCTGGGGGGATTGCTGGCGAGGTTGCGGACGGAGGCCCAGTTGAAGGTGCCGATGGAGACCATGATCATCACCGCCACCAGTGCGGCCATCGGGATCTGCGCCACGAGATCACCCAGGAACACCACCATGAGCAGCAGCACGACGCCGGCAATCAGCGTCGACAGCCGCCCGCGGCCGCCGGATTTCACGTTGATCACCGACTGGCCGATCATCGCGCAGCCGGCCATGCCGCCGATGAAGCCGGTGGCGATGTTGGCCGTGCCCTGGCCGATGCATTCGCGGCGCTTGTCGCTGGGCGTGTCGGTCATGTCGTCGACGATGGTGGCGGTCATCATCGATTCGAGCAGGCCGACCACCATCAGCGTCATCGAGTACGGAAAGATGATGGCCAGCGTCTCGAAGTTCAGCGGAATGTCGGGGATCAGGAACATCGGCAGGCTGTCGGGCAGTTCGCCCATGTCGCCCACCGTTCGCACGTCCAGGTTGAGCCACATGGCAACCGCAGTGAGCACCACGATGGTCACCAGCGGTGACGGCACGGCGCGGGTCACCAGCGGCAGCAGATAGATGATGGCCAGGCCGGCGGCGGTCATGGCGTAGACCACCCAGGTGACGTTGATCAGCTCAGGCAGTTGCGCCATGAAGATCAGGATGGCCAGCGCATTGACGAAGCCGGTGACCACCGAGCGCGACACGAAGCGCATCAGCAGATCCAGCCGCAGCATGCCGGCGGCAATCTGCAGCACGCCGGTCAGGACCGTGGCGGCGAGCAGGTATTGCAGGCCGTGTTCCTTGACCAGCGTGACCATCAGCAGCGCCATGGCGCCGGTGGCGGCCGAGATCATGCCGGGACGCCCGCCGGCAAAGGCGATTACAACGGCCATACTGAAAGACGCGTAGAGACCGACCTTGGGGTCGACACCGGCGATGATCGAGAAGGCGATGGCCTCGGGAATCAGCGCCAGGGCGACGACGAGGCCGGCGAGCACGTCGCCACGGATATTGGAGAACCAGTCTTTACGGATGGAGTGCAGATACATGGCAGTCTTCGCTCGGGTGCACGCCGGGGGCGTGCCGGATGCGGGCACAGGCAGCTCGCGGCGCGGGAGCTGGCGCGATGGCTTGCGGTACGGCTGGAGATATCTGCCGAAGTATTTCGGGGCCGGCAGAAGACGAGCGGGCGAACGTGTTACAAGGGACTGCTCCGGCAGGATGGTGTGCGGCGGAAGGCCGGCATGATAACTGCCGCTGCAGTGCAGCACAACGAAGTGCATAACCAGGCTTTATTGACGCGGCCAGCCCGCGGGAGCAGCAATGACACAACAAGCCCACCCGTTTCATGCACGAATCGATAGCGAAGTTTCCAGCATTGAAGCCGCCCTTGGCGGTGCCGTGCCGCAAGACCCCTCCAGTGTTGAACGCATGCAGTTGCGCCGCCGCCGTCTGCTGGCCACCCGCGACCGCATCAACAGCGGCCGCTTCGGCACCTGCTGCGAATGTGGCGTGGCGTTGGAGCCCGACCGTCTGGAACGCGACGTGACCGTGGTGTTCTGCGCCGACTGCCTGGCTGAACGCTAGGAACAGGCGCGCACCGGATTCAGCGCTGCGCACTCCGTCGCGGCGTTGTGCGGCGCGCGCGGTTCATTGACTTTCCAGCGGCTGATTCCAACCCCGTGCCGGAGAGGCCGCTCGGCCTGCACAGACATGAACATCGATTTTGTAGAACTCGACTACCGCGAAACCCCCATCGGCGCGGTCAGCATTCGCCGCCGCAGCGAGGTGCGTCTGGGCGGCGTGACCGTGTACGAGATCAAGCTCAACGACGAATTCCTGATGTCCAGCCTGTTCACGGCCAGCGAGGAAGCGCTGGCGCGGCTCGGGCTGGCGTCGTTCACGCGGGGAGAGCTGGACGTGATCGTGGGCGGGCTCGGCCTGGGCTATACCGCCGCGACCGTGCTGGAGAACCCGGCGGTGCGATCACTGCATGTGGTCGATTGGCTCGCGCCGGTGATCGAGTGGCACGAGACCGGCATCTGCCCGCTCGGGCCAACGCTGACGGCCGATGCGCGCTGCCGCTTCGTGCATGGCGATTTCTTCCGCTTGGCGGTGGCCGATGACGGCTTTCTGGCCGAACCGGGCCGGCGCTTTGACGCCATCCTGCTCGACATCGATCACACCCCGCAGCATGTACTTGCCGACTCCCACTCGGGGTTCTACACCGCCGAATCCCTGCGGGCGATGACGCGGCAACTCAAGCCCGACGGCGTGTTCGCGCTGTGGTCGGATGACCCGCCGCATGCCGGTTTCGAGGCACTGCTGGGCGAGGTGTTCGAGTCGGTGGCGGCGCACGTCGTGCCGTTCCCGAACCCCTACACCGGCGGTGAATCGTCCTGCACCGTGTACGTCGCGCAGCGAGCGCGTTGAACGGTGAGGCCGGCTGCTCAGCCAGCCGGAGGCGCGCCATACGAAATCCTGCGTAGTGTGGTCCGGCACGTCATTCGCTACAGTACGCGCATGAAACTCGACGACACCCCCGCCGCCGTGCGTGCCACGGGCTGGAAGGCGACGCTTGCGCTCGAATTCGCCCGCCGCGGCGAGCGCACGGTGTTGGCCGGGAATCGTCATTTCGGACCGCTGCGTATCCAGAAAGCGCTGTACCCGGAAGGCCCGTCGGTCTGCCACGCCATCGTGCTGCATCCGCCGGCCGGCATCGTCGGTGGCGATTCGCTGGAAATCACCGTGCACGTGGGGGAGGGCGCGCATGCGCTGCTGACCACGCCCGGTGCGGGCAAGTGGTACCGCAGCGGTGGCCGGCCGGCCTCGATGCGTCAGACGCTGCAGGTTGCGGCCGGCGGCATTTGCGAATGGCTGCCGCAGGAATCCATCGTGTTCGATGGCGCAGAAGGCACGCTGACCACTTCCATCGAACTCGAAGCCGGCGCACGTTTCATCGGTGCCGAGATGAGCTGCTTCGGCCGCACCGGCTCCGGCGAGCGTTTCACGCAGGGTCGTTTTTCCACGCACACGCGCATCCAGCTGGCCGGCAAGCCGCTGTGGCTGGAGCGCGGGCGCATCGACGGCGGCGGCGCGCTGCTGGATTCCCCGGTGGGGCTGGCCGGCCAGCCGGTGAGCGGCACGCTGTGGCTGATCGGCCCGGAAGTCGACGAGACCCTGCGGGACGCCCTGCGCGAGATTGCCCCCGAGGCTGGCGAAGGCGCCGTGAGCTTGCTGCCGGGCGTGCTTGTGGCGCGCTGGCTGGGCCCGGCCTGTGAGCCGGGGCGTGAATGGTTTGCGCGCTTGTGGGCGCAGGTGCGGCCGGTGCTGACCGGCCAGCCCCCCGCCACGCCGCGTATCTGGAACACCTGAACCGGGGCGCTGCCCCCGCTGGAGAACCGAATGGAACTGACCCCCCGCGAGAAGGACAAGCTGCTGATCTTCACCGCTGGCCTGGTGGCCGAACGCCGTCTTTCGCGCGGCGTGAAGCTGAACTACCCGGAGGCGGTGGCGCTGATCACCTGCGCCATCTTTGAGGGCGCGCGCGACGGCCGCACGGTGGCCGACCTGATGCACTTCGGCACCACCATCCTCACGCGCGATCAGGTCATGGACGGCGTGGCGGAGATGATTCCGGAGATCCAGGTCGAGGCGACCTTTCCGGACGGGACCAAACTGGTCACCGTGCACAACCCGATTATTTAAAGGGCGCGAGACATGATCCCCGGTGAAATGAAAACCCTGGACGGCGACATCGAGCTCAACGCCGGCCGCGAGACGATCACGCTCAAGGTCACCAACACCGGCGACCGCCCGGTGCAGGTCGGTTCGCACTACCACTTTGCCGAAACCAACGGCGCGCTGGACTTCGACCGCGCTGCGGCCAAGGGCTTTCGCCTGAACATCGCGGCCGGCACGGCGGTGCGCTTCGAGCCGGGTCAGTCGCGTACGGTGGAGCTGGTCGCGCTGGCGGGCGACCGCAAGGTGTACGGCTTCGCCGGTGACGTGATGGGGCCGCTGGGTACGGCCAATGCTTCGCCCGCGAAGACCTCCTCCGCACGCATCTCGCGCCGCGCCTACGCCGAGATGTTCGGCCCGACCACCGGCGACCGCCTGCGTCTGGGTGATTCCGAACTGTGGATCGAGGTGGAGAAGGATTTCACCATCTATGGCGACGAGGTGAAGTTCGGCGGCGGCAAGGTCATCCGCGACGGCATGGGGCAGAGCCAGCGCGTGTCCGCAGACGTAGCCGACACCGTCATCACCAATGCGTTGATCGTCGACGCCGTGGCCGGCATCGTGAAGGCTGACGTCGGTATCAAGGGCGGGCGCATTTCCGCCATCGGCAAGGCCGGCAACCCCGACATCCAGCCAAGCGTGACGATTGCCGTGGGTGCCGGCACCGAAGTGATCGCGGGCGAGGGCATGATCCTCACCGCCGGCGGCATCGACAGCCATATCCACTGGATCTGCCCGCAGCAGATCGAAGAGGCGCTGATGAGCGGCGTCACCACCATGCTGGGCGGCGGCACCGGCCCCGCCACCGGCACGCTGGCCACCACCTGCACGCCGGGGCCTTGGCACATCCACCGCATGCTGGAAGCGGCTGAGGCCTTTCCGATGAACCTGGGCTTCTTCGGCAAAGGCAACGCCAGCCTGCCGGAACCGCTGCGCGAGCAGGTCGAGGCCGGCGTCATCGGCCTCAAGCTGCACGAAGACTGGGGCACCACGCCGGCGGCCATCGACAACTGCCTTACGGTGGCCGAGGAATACGACATCCAGGTGGCCATCCACACCGACACGCTCAACGAATCCGGCTTTGTCGAGACCACCATCGACGCCTTCAAGGGCCGCACCATCCACACCTTCCACACCGAAGGCGCGGGCGGCGGGCACGCGCCCGACATCATCAAGGCGGTGAGCCTGCCCAACGTGCTGCCGTCGTCCACCAACCCGACGCGGCCCTACACCGTGAACACCATCGACGAGCATCTGGACATGCTGATGGTGTGCCACCACCTCGACCCCGCCATTGCCGAAGACGTGGCCTTTGCCGAGAGCCGCATCCGCCGCGAAACCATCGCCGCCGAAGACATCCTGCACGACACCGGCGTGTTCTCGATGATGTCGTCCGACTCGCAGGCCATGGGCCGCGTGGGTGAGGTCGTGACCCGCACCTGGCAGACCGCGCACAAGATGAAGGTGCAGCGCGGCGCGCTGCCCGAGGATGCCGCTACGCCGGGGGCGGACAATTTCCGCGCCAAACGCTACATCGCCAAATACACCATCAACCCCGCCATCACGCACGGCATTGCCCACACCGTGGGCTCCATCGAGGTCGGCAAGCTGGCCGACCTGGTGCTGTGGCGCCCGGCCTTCTTCGGTACCAAGCCGAGCATCATCCTCAAGGGCGGCATGATCGCTGCAGCGGCGATGGGCGACCCGAACGCTTCCATCCCCACGCCGCAGCCGGTGCACTACCGCCCGATGTTCGGCAGCTACGGCAAGGCGCTGAAAACCTCGGTCACCTTCGTCTCGCAGGCCGCGCTGAACAACCCCGAAGTTGCCGCGCTGGGTCTGCAGAAGCCCCTGATCGCCGCCAGCGGTTGCCGCAGCGTGCAGAAGAGCGACATGGTGCACAACGGCGCCACACCGACGATCGACGTCGACCCCGAAACCTACGTCGTGCGCGCGGACGGTGAGCTGCTCACCTGCGAGCCCGCCGAAGTGCTGCCGATGGCGCAGCGTTACTACCTGTTCTGAGAATCCGAGACGGCCATGCTGCTACTTGAATCCATCTACGATGGTCCTGAACCCGCTACCGAAAAGCTGGAGCTCGACTTCGGCTACCGCACCAAGAGCCGCCTGCGCGCCAAGCTCGCCAACGGCGAGGATGTCGGCCTGTTCCTGGAGCGCGGTACCGTGCTGCGCGGCGGGCAGAAGCTGCGCGCCAAGGACGGCCGCATCGTTGAAGTCGTGTCCGCTCCTGAAGACCTGCTCGAAGCGCGCTGCGACGGGGCCGTCGCGCTGGCCCGCGCCGCCTACCACCTTGGCAACCGCCACGTGGCTGTGCAGATCGGCGACGGCTGGCTGCGCATTCAGGCGGATCACGTGCTCGAAGGCATGCTGGTGGGCCTCGGCGCCGAGGTGCAGGCCGTTTCGGCGCCGTTCGAGCCGGAGGCCGGGGCGTATGCGCATGGGCATCAGCACCCCGGCGATGGCAGCGGGGCGCGGATTCACATGATGAGTGCGTGATGCGGTACGCCTGCCCGCCTACTCCGAGCGTAGGGCGCAATAAGCGCAGCGCATTGCGCCGCATTGGCTTGTGCGGACGGAGTCGGTCATTCATGCCTCGACCGACCGGGATTTCGCCCCGGCGGGCGACTTCCTTTCTTGGTGCACGCCAAGAAAGGAAGCAAAGAAGCGTGCCCTCCTCGCCGGCCCTTCGGGCTCCCTTCGCTGCGAGCACCCCCGGCGGCCGGCCTTGCGAACTCGCTGTCGCTCAAACAGCAAGGCCGGAAAGCCCCGCCGTGAGCACTCTTCGCTCAGCGGCTCAGAAGGGAGGGGTAAACACGACGTGCTTTACCGTGATGAGCAGTCACCGCCTTGGCGGTTCACTGCGCACCCAGTCCCCTCTGGCTCGCCGAGTGCAGGGTGGTTTCGCCGGGGCAGTCCGGTCCTGCTGTCTGAGCGAAGCGAGTTCAGGACCGGCCGGTGAAACCGCCCGGAGCGAGGGAAGCCCGAAGGGCCGAGACGGTGGGGCACGTTTCTTTGCCTACTTTTTTGGCGTGCGCCAAGAAAGTAGGTCGCCCGCCGGGGCGAGACCCGGCCGGTCGAGGCCAGCCGCAAGCCGCCCACCGTTCACTGGCGCTGACGCAAACCAGGGAGTGCTCTGATGCTCCCCCTCATCCGCCTCCTGCAACTCACCAGCCCGACCCTCCCGGTCGGCGCCTACACCTACTCGCAAGGCCTCGAATGGGCCGCGGAAAACGGCACGGTGAAGAACGAAGCCGGCGCTGCGCGCTGGATCGGTGACGCGCTGACGCATAATCTGGCGCGCTTCGAAGCGCCGCTGGCGGCTGCGCTGATGCAGGCCTGGGCGGAAGGTGACGATGCGCGCGTGGCCGAGCTGAACTCCGACTTCAACGCCAGCCGCGAGACCATGGAGCTGCGCGCCGAGACCGTGCAGATGGGCTATTCGCTGGTGCGCCTGCTGGGCGATCTGGATGCGTTCGCGCGCCTGCCGGGCTGGCGTGACCGATTGCTGGCGGTGGATGAGCCGGCCTTTCCGACGGCGTGGACGGCTGCGGCTGCGGCGTGGCATGTCGACCGCGAGCAGGCCATCGCCGCATATCTGTGGGCGTGGCTGGAAAATCAGGTGATGGCGGCGGTGAAGGCCGTGCCGCTGGGCCAGAGCGCGGGCCAGCGTCTGCTGAGCGAGCTGGGCGAGACGATTCCCGCACTGGCGGCCGCGGCCGTCGCGCTGCCGGAAGAGCAATGGAGCAACTTCAACCCCGGCCTCGCGCTTGCGAGTAGCCGGCATGAAACGCAATACACGAGGCTGTTCAGATCATGACTACACCCACCCAGGCACTGCGAATCGGCATCGGCGGCCCGGTCGGCTCGGGCAAGACCGCCCTCACGCTGGCGCTGTGCTGCGCGCTGCGCGACAAGTACAACATCGCCGTCGTCACCAACGACATCTACACCGCCGAGGACGCCCAGTTTCTGGTGCGCAACGAGGCGCTGGCGGCGGATCGCATCATCGGCGTCGAGACCGGCGGCTGCCCGCACACGGCGATCCGTGAGGACGCGTCGATCAACCTCGAAGCGGTGGACCGGCTCAACCGGCGCTTCCCGGGGTTGGAGATCATCTTCGTCGAGTCCGGCGGTGACAACCTCGCGGCCACCTTCTCGCCCGAGCTGTCAGACCTCACGATTTACGTCATCGACGTCTCGGCCGGCGACAAGATCCCGCGCAAGGGCGGCCCCGGCATCACCAAGAGCGACCTGCTGGTCATCAACAAGATCGACCTCGCGCCGCTGGTAGGCGCGTCGCTGGAGGTGATGGACCGCGACGCCAAAAAGATGCGAGGCGAACGCCCGTTCATCTTCTCCAACCAGAAAACCGGCCAGGGTCTGGCCGAAATCATCGACTTCATCGAACGCCAGGGCCTGCTCGTCGCGCCCGAGCCCGTCTGACCGAATCCATCACGAGGAACCCGACCATGAAACGACTCATCTCCGCCCTGCCGCTGGCGCTCTTCGCCGGTGCCGCGCTTGCCCACCCCGGCCATGGCGGCCATGAATCCGCCAGCTTCTTCTCCGGCTTCGGCCACCCCATCGGCGGCGCCGACCACCTGCTGGCCATGCTCGCCGTCGGCCTGCTCGCTGCCCGTCAGTCCGGCCGCGCGCGCTGGGCGCTGCCGGTGGCCTTCGTGCTGGCCATGCTCGCGGGCGCAGGCCTGGGCGCAATCGGCGTAGCGCTGCCGGCAGTCGAAACCGGCATCGCGCTGTCGGTGCTGGTGCTGGGCCTGCTCATCGCGCTGGTGGTGAAGTTGCCGCTGACGGCAGCCGTGCCGATGGTCGCCGTGTTCGCGCTGTTCCATGGTCACGCCCACTTCACCGAGATGGGCCATGGCTCGGTGTGGCTGTACGCCGCCGGCTTTGCGCTGGCCACCGCCGCGCTGCATGCAGCGGGCTACGTGTTGGCCCGCAGCCTGCCCGAAACGCCCGCCGCCATGTGGGGCAAGCGCGTACTCGGCGGCCTGATCGCCCTGGCCGGCGCGCTCTTCCTCGCCGCCTGAGCGATTTCAAACGCACAAGGCCTCGGCGATGTCCTGCCGAGGCCTTGTGCGTTGACCGGGATACCGAAGACAAAGCCGTCCGAGCCGTAGGTGCTGGTAATGCAGCCTTGGTGGGCTATTTGACCTGATTGCCCGTACATGCGGCGACGCCGGTTTCCACGTCCAGTTCGTAGGACCACCAGCGGGTGGTCAGATACACCTTGCAGCCGGGCCGGAAGACGCCGGCCGGTTCGGGGTTGAGCGCTCCGCGCTCATCCATCCCCATGCTCCAGAACGGGTCGAAGTAGCCTTCGGCAGTGGGATCCTCGGCTTTTGCATGGGCATGTCGGACAGCCCAATCCACGTGCGGCCCCTCTTCCCGCGTGACCTGCCACACCACGTTGCCGGCTGCGTCGAGGCGGAAGACGTTGTGGTTGGCGGTGTGGAGGTCGGGCCATTCGTCACCCGTTCCATAAACGTTCTTCAACCGGAGAATCGAATGTCCTTCAGGCAGCATCAATGCCTGGAACGGCAGACCCAGGAAGCGCTCGCCTTTCATTTCAGCGATCTCGGATTGCTGAACCATTCCGTGGGTGCTTCCACTCCCTTGGGTAGCAGCACCTCAAACTGCACCCCGCCCCCGCCGCCATTGCCCCCGATCCCTTGCTTGATCTGGATGTCGTTGGCGACGGAGACGCGCAGTTGTTGTCCGGCTGGCACGGTGACGTCGGTGCGCATGTTTGGGATCTGAGGCAATGCGTATTTGCTGGCGATCTGTTCGGGGCTCAGGCCGACGACGTCTTCGGCGCGGAACATCCAGCCGGCAGCCTGTGGTGATCCGTCTTGGCCGTTGTTATACACGCGTACGAAGTGGGTTGGTTCTACGGTCTGGATAGTCATGGTCCATAATAATAGGGGACAGACCACAATTTCTCAGGCTCATAATAATAGGGGACAGACCACAATTTCTCAGGCTCATAGCAGTCCGAGTGAAGGCGTCTCTTTGCGGGCTGGCCTTCCTGCCGATCCTCTTGTTGTGCGCTGTCCGAGCGCTTGTGCAATCTGTTGCGTAAAGCGCTCATCTCCCAGAGCGTAATTTCCGTTTGTGGCATTGCGGATTTCATCTGCGACGCCAGGATCAAGCTGATAGCGGAACAATTCACGATATGCGGCCTGGCGCTCCGTTGCCGATGCTCCGAGGGCAAAGTAAAGGGAGTGTGCATTAATCAGGTTGCTGTCCTCGCCTTGCGCATTGACACGGTAACTTGACCAGCGGTACTCGGCGGGATGTCCAACCATGCCTGCCCGAACAGGATTGAGTTCGATGTAGCGCTGGCAAGTGAGCAGATAGCGCTCTTGCTGTGTGATGCAGGAGCGGAAGCGTCCCTCCCACAACGTTCCGGAGCGACGGTATGTGCGGTTGACGTATTGCACGTAACGCTGTCCCAGGGCCTTCATGAGCGCTCCTGCTCCGTCAGACTTTGTCGAGGAGAGCAACAGGTGTACATGGTTGGTCATCAGCACATAGGCGTGCACCTGGCATTCGGCCTTCTCCGCATACTCCTGCAGCCATTGCAGATAGAACTGGTAATCCTCGTCCGCGAAGAAACACGCCTGACGATTGTTTCCGCGCTGAATGATGTGCAGCGGAATGTTGGGTAGTGTCAGGCGTGGGCGGCGTGGCATGAGCGATTCTCAAGCGGTTTCAAAGGCGGAATCTCCCGTGAATCGTGGTCTGTCCCCTATTTAATTGCTGACCCCATTGATCCCTGACCCCATTGATCCCATTCTCATCTTCTCGCCAACGCAGCTTTGACCTCCCAGCAAACCCAAATTAAAAAAAGCAGTTTCGCTAATAAAATCTGAACATAAATGGCATAAACGGATTTGTCCACAGTCGCATATATGAATAGCAAAAACAAAAAAGGAAGTGTTGATAGTGTTATTGTCGTGAGGAGTCGTTGCGTTATTCCATTCGAGGTTATGAAGTAGGTTTTACTAAAGTCGATTAAGACGTGCGTTGAAAAGGTAAATATTATCCACGATGGAAGATATCGATACTCTCCGGGGTTGATGCATATGCCGCCTTTGCAAATCGAGTTGCTGCTGTATGCAACTAATGACAAAAGGAGCATAAACACTATAAGGAGTGAGCTTTTTATAATGTCTTTAGTCTTTGTTTTCATTGATCAGGCTGTAAATCCTGTTAAGTCCAGTTGCAAGCATTCCGCCGGGGGTTGAGGATGCATTTGGATCAAGGTTGAACAGTCCTAGCGAAAAGTCGGCCGCATTCTGAACGTTCGCTGGGTTGGCCACCCATATGGCGGCTGGTGATGTCCAAACTGTCAACGCGCTAGGGACAACATATTGCTGATAAGTGAATGAAAGCAACTGAGCTTCCGTTCGAATTGCCTGACCGAATACAGGCCCCGCGCGTCCGAGCAACTGTATGCCCGCGCCTGGAGCTAAAGCGGCTCCGGTAAGCAGTAGTCCGTCAGAAAGACTGCTGGACTGGCGAAAGTGATATGCATTCGCATACGCTTGGTTCGGTGTCGGAGCCCCAATGGTTGCCACGTTCAGCGGAAATCCTACCTGCGGGCTGTTAGCCCAAACAAGTTCGCCATACTGTCCGAATACTATGTTGCCCATTTCACGCGCCTGAAGCACCAGAGCGTGGCAGAGGGTCGGTCCGGTCATGCATGCTTCCTGAAGCGCTGCGTGACGCTGCCTTGAGAGCAGTGCGAGTTCCTGTTGTCTGGAGCACGCCTGATCGTTGCCTTGCTGACAAGCTTTGCTTGCAGCATCGTACTGCTCCTTCTCGGACAGTTCGAGCATGCGCGGACGCTGATGATTGAGGTAGTTGTTCACCACCTCGTTAAACGCCGCAGCCCCTCCTGCGCCTCCCCCTGCCAATGCTCCTGCAGTGGTGCTGGCGAGTCCGGTGATGACGTTTGCAAGCGGTCCGTCGATACCGGCCTCGCGCAGCGCATCCGAAACGGCCGGTGCCGTCAGGGTGCCTACAGCCGCGCCCAGCGCACCTTCGGCTCCCCCAGTCAGCCCGCCGACGACCGTATGCGCGATCAAGCGCAGCGCACCGTTTTCGCCCCACTGGCCTTCAATGCTTGTTGCCTGCGCTTCGAGTTCTGCTTTGCGGGTCGGGTCGCCTTCTTGTGCAGCGGCAGAGCGCAATGCGTCAGCCTCCCTCATGCGCTGTTCGGCATAGTCCCCGATGGCCTTGCTGGCGTGCTGCCCGAAGGCCTGCGTAATCGCCACCTGCGCCTTCATCTCGCGCTCGACCTTGTCGGCGTCGAAGATGGGCTTGAGCCCCGTCTCCGCGTCCCCGGTGCGCGCATCCACATTGCCCGCGATGCCCGAGATGGCGGCCACGGTGGTGCTGCTCGCCTTGTCCGAATCGCTCGCCACACCCGCGCTGCCGGTGGGGGAGGCGTTGACCGCCATCAGATTGGTGCCGCCCAGCGTGTCCGCGCCGCTGCCGGCCACGCCCCCGCCAAAGCCCACCGAATAGCTGCTGGCCTTGTACTCGGCGCGGTTGTCGATATCGACCAGCGCAAGCTCACCACCCGTCTCGAAGTGGTTGAGCCCGCCATCCACCGCCGCATCGGTGCTGGTGATGGCCCCGCCGGTGAGGGTGGTGTCACCACCGACCCGCACATCAAAGCCGCCGTCACCTGCGCGCAGGGCCGACTGCTCGGCCACGCTCGCAAAGTCACTGTCGACCTTGGCCTGGCCCACCTGCACGCTGCCGGCAAAGCCGTAGCCGATGGTGACCGAGCCACCCGCGCTCTTGTCGCGGCTCTGGTAGGTGCTGACGTCCTGCAGGCTCTCGATAGTCAGATCGCCGCCCACGTCCGCCACCACCCGCTCGCCCGAAGCCACCGCCCCCTTGAGCGTGGTGTCGTCGCCCGAGCGCAGCGTGAGGGTGTCGCCCGCGGACAGGTGTGTGTTGCTCCAGATCAGATCGTCGCCCTCGGCGTTGCCGCGTGCGGCGCTGGCGTTGGCGGTGATGCCGAAGGCAAAGCCGTCCGAGCCGTAGGTGATGGCCACGCCCACTCCGCTGCTGCTGCTCTGGCTGGAGCGTTCCACGCTGGCGGTGTTGGCGGCGGCGAGCAGATGGATATCGTCCTCGGCGATCAGCGGCGCAGTTTGCTGAACAATCGCCTCAGTAAGCCTGCGTCCGTTGCCGAGTGAGGGTGATGCGGATGCGGATGCGGATGCGTGGTAGGAGCGTCCGGGCGCAGCAGGTCACCGGGGTAATGCTCGTGGCCCAGGCAAAGGCTGTCGTCAAGGTCGAACGCCTTGACTGCCGCCACTGCTTCGATGCACCAGCGACCGAAGTAGCTGCCCTTTTCCAGCGGATGCTTGACTGGGTCGCCGTAGATGTACCACCACAGTTCCTCATTCCCTTTGCGAGCGAGTTCGGCATACCAGTGTGTGACAAAGTCACGTAGCAAAACGGCCTGCTGGTCGTGCGGCGCATCGACGGTTTTCAGGAGACGAGCATAGGGCTTCGGATGGAGCAGGGCGGAGCCAATCGGCCGACCGGGCTGACGGCTGGCGATGATCCGGTCGAGCAGCACATCCTCGCCTTCGCCGCCGATGAGCGCGAGCAGGCGTAGCCACTGCTCGTCGGGGATTTCGAGGGCAAGCGCCAACCCGACCAGCCAGAAGCACCAGTTGTAGTGGTTCAGGTTCGAAAGCCGGAAAATCCAGGCGCGCGGGTCGTTGTGGGCCCGAGGATCGTCGCAGACCAAGGGGCTACTCAGCAGGTGCCGGTGATCCCAGCCCTCGCCGGGATTGAGCTGGGCGTTCAATTCGCCGGCTAGCTTGTTCGACAGCTTCCATGCGTCGAGCAGACTGGGAAAGTGTTGGCTGAGTTCGCGGATGGGGTCGCCGCGGGAGTAGCGGCGGAGGATGATCCGAAGAATGTCGCCCTTCGCAATGTCCCAAACGAATTGCGGTCTATACGCAGGGTTGCGAGACGGTCTTTCGAGCTGGTCGAAGTTCTTTCGAGTATTTTCTTTGTCAAATTCAATCCACTTGTCCCAATAATCCTTATCACCCCACGCCGCCCGAATCACAATTTTGCTCCCGATAAACTTGTTCCAGTATTCAGTATTCTGGACGTATCGACCGGCTTTGACCTACCTGCGGCATCAAGAACTTCAACCAGGGTTGAGCCATCTGGTCGCGTGGTGACGACCCACGTCTCGTAACGGCCAGCCTCAATTGATCGTGTCACATCAGGTGCGGCCTCGCGCCCGACAGCCTTCTCGATCAATGGCAGGATCAATGGGGTCAGTGTCATTGATCCTTTCCCTTGCGGAACTCGACCGACTTGCGGTCGCCGCCTCGCCCTAGCGGCATTGGTCGCCTCCCGTTTCTGGCTTCTATTTGGGCCTTGAACCGCTCGTCACCCAGCACCCATGCCTTGTTCGTTGCGTCCCGGATCGCGGCCACGTCTCGCTCCGCCATTCGGCCTTGAAACAACGCACGATAGGCACTTTGTCGCTCTTCGTCCGTTCTGCCCAGTTGTTGATATAGCGGGTGTGGGGTCAGCAGTTCGATAGGCTTGCCCACGGCATTGCCTTGGTAGCTGGACCAAGGGTAGTCCGAGGCATGATCCGCCATGCTTGCCCGCACCGGATTCAGCTCGATGTAGCGATACACCGTCAGCAGGTAATTGTCTGCATCCACCACGGTCGATTTGTAGCGCCCTTCCCACAAGGTGCCAGTACGGCCATAGGTGTAGTTGAAGTACTGGACGTACTTGCGCCCCAAGCTCTGCATCATGCGGCAGACGCTTTGCTTGTCGTGAGGCGTCAGGAGCAGGTGGACGTGATTGGTCATCAGCACGAAGGCGTGAATGGATGCTTGGTGTGTGGCGGCCGCATCTTTGAGAAAAGTCAGGTAGGCCTTGTAGTCTGCCTCCGCGTAAAAACAGGCCTCGCGGTTATTGCCGCGCTGAATCACGTGCTGGGCGCAACCGGGCAGATTGAGTCTGGGCAAACGGGCCACGGCGATTCCTCTCGATTCAGGTCAGAGTGGCGCGGTTCAAAAAAGGATCAATGACACTGACCCCATTGATCACCCGCCATTGATCCTGACCCCATTGATCCGACCCCGCGTGCCCACCCGAAATCAGAAGCGGATCGGCCTACCCCAGAGGAATTCGCCTGTGCGCCAGTCCAGTTCGAAGTAGTAGTCGCAGTAGTCGTACTCGCCCTCCCCGTATTCGAGATTGGCGCTCACACCGAACTGGCCGGGCTCCCCGGTATCGGGATGGGTATGGGGCGTGCTGACGTTGCGGAACCACATCTTGCGGGGCATGGGTTTGCCCTGCGTGCGCATGTCGGGTGGCACGCCTTCGTAGCCGGTCATCTCCCACGGCACCGTCAGGCGCATGCGCTCCTTGCCCCAAGCATCGAGAAGGAGGCAGTTGTCGGGGGTGAAGGTGTCTTCGAAGCAGATGAAGCCAGAATCATCCGGTAAGACCAGTGAATAGATCCATTCATCGTTCGGGACTTCGATCCGTTCGTCGTTGACATACCAAGAGTGATGGGTTATTTCCCCTAACCCATATCTGTTTTCATGTGTAAAGCCCGGCGTGTTCTGATGCTCAAGAACCCAATCTATCCAGCCTTCATGTAGGACAGAAATTCCTGTGCTTCCATGCATAGTGAAGTTTTGGACCTTTCCATTTTTCACGGCAAAACCCTCCCGCTGCCAGCTACATACTGCAATACTGCGCTCCGTTCGGAGCCGTGCAATATAAATTGCAGTTGAGAACCTCCGCCTGTGGCTGATCCTTGGGCGCCTACTACCCCAACTTGGGCTGTAATGGGCTGAGTGATCTCTATCTCGATGACATAACCTACGTTGGACTTGAATTCGGGAGTGAGAGCGAGCTGGTTCCGGGCATAAGCTTGGTTTGGTACATCATCAAATGTCGCCCAGCCGCCGAAGGCTCTACTCGTGTCTGCTTTGCCTGTTGGATCAGTAAGTGCTTTGAAGGCGGCTTCATCCACCACCATTTTCACCCTTGTTCCCGCCGGCAAGGTCGTTTCGGCGACCTGCGTGCCAGACTTCCAAGCCGGCGCCCATTCATTGGCCTTCATCAGCGCGTTCAACTCGTCTGCGTTCTTGAACCCGCTGACGCCGAGCTGCGACATCTTCGAGGCCATCGTGGTGATGCCATCCGTGGCTACGCTCGCTCCCGCCTTGGCAGTGACCACAGCCAACTTGCCCGTCCCTAGCGCGACGGTAGCGACCCCGACGATATCCACGGCAAGGCGTCCGGCCTCTACACCCGACGCTACTGACCCATCCCATCCGCCGTCATTGTATGCACGGGTTTGCATTTCAATGCGCTGCTCGTAATCGTTCGCGATGGACTCACCGACCTTTGCACGAAACTCTGGATCGGTCACGATGGCTTGCAGCGCAGCGAGGGTCTCGGGCAGGTGGGTGATCAGATCGATGATCGCTTCGGCTTGTTCGATGGCCTGATAGCCGATGCCCCCGCCGATGCCGATGAGAAGTCCAGCGTCCTGCATGGCGCTGATGCCTTCGTACTTGAGGGTAGCTCCCGCGATGCACAGGATGTTGGCGCATGCGGCCAGTTCCTTGTCGTAGGCGAGCGCCTGGACACTGGTCAGGTAGTTGTTGGCGGCTTCGTTGAACGAGGAAGCGGCTCCAGCAGTGCCTCCGGCCGCTCCGCCGGCGGTTGCGGCAGCGCCAAGCACAAGAATCTGCTGTAACGGTTCGGGCAGGCCGGATTGCTCGACAAGCCGGGCGATATGGGGGGTGGCGAGGGTGCCTATGGCTGCCCCAGTCGCGCCTTCAACGCCTCCAGTGAGCGCCCCGACCAAGGTGTGTAGCGCAAGACGAGCAGAGCCGCTCTCGCCCCATTGGCTACGCAGGTCTTCTGCCGTATTCAGTGCGGAATCGGCTTGAGCTTGCAGGAAGTCGGCGTCCGCACTGCGTCCCTCCGAACGGGCATTGTCAGCCTGTTGCTGGAGCAAGAGGCCTTCAATCTGTTTTTCTTTAGCCTCGGTTAGCCGCGCCTTGGCGTAGTCCCCGATGGCCTTGCTGGCGTGCTGCCCGAAGGCCTGCGTGATGACCACTTGCGCGTCAATCTCGCGCTGCACCTTGTCAGCGTCGAAGATGGGTTTGAGGCCCGTCTCCGCGTCGCCGGTGCGTGCGTCCGTGTTGCCCGCGATGCCCGAGATGGCCGCCACCGTGGTGCTGCTGGTCTTGTCCGAATCTTCTCCAACGCCGGCTGACGACCCTTGGGGGGCGAGCTTGCCGTCGGTGCTCACGCCCGTGCCGATGCTCACGCCAACTGATTTGCCCTCATAGCTGGCGAGGTTCTGAACGTCTGCCAGCGCCAGTTCACCGCCCGTTTCGAAGTGGTTGAGCCCGCCCTCCACTGCTGCATCGGTGCTGGTGATGGCCCCGCCCGTGAGCGTGGTATCGCCGCCCACCCGCACATCAAAGCCCCCGTCCCCCGCACGCAGGGCGGACTGCTCGGTGACGCTGGCGTAGTTGCTTTCGACTTCGCTCTTGCTGGCGCTGATGTTGCCGGTGGTCGTTGCGCCGTAGCAGAAGGGCGGGATACACAGGCTCAGGCCAAAGCCCCCGCTTTTCTGTTCGCTCTCGTAGGTGCTGAGGTCCTGCAGGCTCTCTATCACCAGGTCCCCGCCTACGTCCGCCACCACCCGCTCGCCTGAAGCCACCGCACCACGCAGCGTGGTGTCGTCGCCCGAGCGCAGCGTGAGGGTCTCACCCGCGGATAGTTGCGTGTTGCTCCATGCCAGGTCGTCGCCATCGGCATGGCCTCGCCCCATGTTCGCGCCGAGTTGGATGGTGAAGCCGGTTTGTTGGCCACCGACCATGAAGCCGATGCCCACACTGGCGCTGCTGTTCTTGTTGTCGCTGCGCTGCGTGGCGATGTTGGCGGCGGCGAGCAGATTGATGTCGTCCTCGGCGATCAGCGTGAGGTCGCGCCCAGCGCTGATGTGGCTGCCTTGCACGGTGATGTCGCTTTGCTCGCCCGCGCCGCTGGCCCGAACGGTGATGTCGCCTCCCGCGATCACGCTCGAAGCGGCCGCGGTGTCAGTGGTGTAGGTGGATGTGTTGCTGCTCTTGCTGCCGCCGATGCTGATCGCAATACCCACACCGCCGCCGGATGCGGGATCGGCCTGCACCGCTTGATAGGCCTCAGTTGCGGCCAACGCTGTGGTGGCTCCCGCCAGCGCCTTCATGCGCGAATCGCTGGTGTCCTTCGACGCCTGCTGCATCTGCTGCGCAGTTTGCACCGCAGTGATGACCGGCGCAGTGAATGCAATGGTCAGGCCGCTTTGCTTCGTCTTGGTCTCCTGCGTGTGCAGGCTGCTCTCGCGCGCTTCGAGGATGTCGACGCGCTCGGCGGCGATGTCGATGTTGCCTTGCGGAGCGAGTACGTCGGAGCCGACCTGGCGGTAGTTCTGGCCGGCGAGCAGCAGCACGTCGCCTTCGACGCTGCCGACGGTGCTGCCGCGGGCGAGCACGGTGGTGGTGTCGGCCTCGTTGCTGGAGGCGCGCGAGCCGATGGTCACGCCCACGCCGCCGCTGCTGAACATGCCGGAGGTCTTCTCTTGCAGGATGTGGGTTTCGAGGTGGGTTTCCGCGGCCGCTTCAATGGTCAGGTCGCGCCCGGCCACGAGGGTGGTGCCGGCGGTGGACACCACGTCGCTGCCGCGCACCGACAGATCCTGACCGGCGACGAGGGTGACGGTTTCGGCCGACAGGGTGCTGCCGACTGCGGTGGTGCTCTCGAAGCTGTCGCGTTGATACTTCCTGGACGACGACAGGAAGCCGCTTTTGGACTTCTCGAAGGAGATGTCGCTGTAGCGGTGGTCGCTGCCCGCGTCGATGGTGATGTCCGCCGCCTGTGCGGCGATGCTGCCCTCGGCGCTGGAGAGGTGGGCGGCGGTCATGTCGATGCGGCCGGCCTCCATGTTGGCCGAGAGCACGATGTCGCCGGTGGTGCCGATGCGCGTGCCCACGTCGGTGCGCGATCCGCTGTTGTTGATGTCGCGGCCGGCGCCGGTGTGGTTGCGGGTGGCCTCGGTGACGGTGCCGAGCCTGAGGTTTCCACCGGCCAGGATGCGTGTGGTGCCGGCATCCGTGCCGCCTTCGCCGCTGGCGGCGGGGGCGTTGTTGAGCAATTGCGCGGCGATCAGCGAGATGTCGCCGGCTGCGGCGAGCTGCAGGGTGCCGCCGGGTTGCTGCACGTGCAGCGTGGCGAGGCGGTCGACGTGCGTGCGGGTGAAGTCACCCGCGGCGAAGTTGTCGGTGTCGCGCGTGGTGCTGGCCACTTCCAGGTCGGTGCCGGCTTGCAGGCTCATGGACTGCCCGGCGGTGACGTTGCCGCCGATCACGTGCAGGTCGTTGGTGGTTTCGAGATGCACCACGTCGCCGTGGATCTGCCCGCCGCTGTGGGTGATGCGGTCGGCGTCGAGCACGACCAGCTTGCGCCCGGCCAGCGTGCCGAGGTTGGCGATCTGGCCGGTGGTCTGGACGTTGAGGATGTCACCGGCCAGCAGGGCGCCGTCGGGGCGCAGGTCGCCGGATGTGGGGCGGGCGTAGAGCTGCGGCACCAGCGCCCGGGTGGTCTGGCCGTCGGGCAGGGTGACGTCGCGTTCGACCAGCCAAACCATGTCGGTGGTCAGCGCCGCCATCTGCTCGGCGGTGAGTGCCACGCCGGGCACCAGATCCCATTGCTGGGCGAAGGTGATGCCGGCGTTCATCAGCGCCATGTACTGCGCCTCGTCGCTGGTGTAGCCGTCGAGAAAGCGGTGTCCGGTGAGGCCGGCGATCTGTTCGCGCAGCAGTTGCTGTTCGACAAAGCCGTCGCCGAGGCGCTTGTGCGTGCCGGCGGGGTCGAAGCCGAGCTGGCCCAGCATGTAGTCGCTGGAGATCCATTGCCCGAAGTCGGCAAAGCGCGGGTCGGTCTCGATGAGGTAGCTGGCGGTGGGGTCGATGGCCGGGCGGAAGAGGGTGTTGCGCCCGTAGGCCGCGCCGCCGGCAGTGCCGATGGTGAGCGGCGCCAGCGTGGTGCCGCTGCCGGAAACGCTCTGTCCGTCTTCGAGGCGCGCGATGTCGAGGTTGAAGCTCTCGAGGATGGGGGCGGGGCTGAAGGTGTGCTTGCCGCCGAACTCCAGTCTCTCGTCATTGCCGTCCCAGTCGCGGAACTGGCGCCAGCCGTCGTAGGAGGTGGTGCGCGCGCCTTCGCTGGAGCGGTTGGTCAGGTCTCCGCCGGTATGGCTCAGTACCCCACCGGCGAGAATGCGGCTGTCGTGGTTGTCGACGTTGCCGGTGAGGGTGAGGTTGCCGCCGGCCACGATGTCGCCGGGGCGGGAGGATTCGACGCGGGTGATGGACTTGGTCTCGGTGTACTCGTAGAAGGTGTAGTCCTCGAAACGGGCCACGACCACGCCATCGACCACATAGGGTTGCTTCTCGACGCGGTGGTTGAAGATGCTCGGGAAGAACGAGACATCCAGCCGCTGCGACCAGCCCTCGGGCTGCACTTCCTGAATGAGGCGGCTTTCCAGCACTTCTTCGCTGGTGACGAGGCCGGCGTTGCTGTTGTGGATGTCGGCGGCGGTGATGTCGAGTGCGCCCAGCGCCTCGATGGTGCCGCCGTGGTTGCTGACCAGCGTGGCGCTGCCGGTGGCGCGGCCGTTCTCGTCGAGCTGCCCGCCGATGGACAGATCGCCGGCCGAGAACAGCAGCGCGTCGTTGCGGTTGGTGAGCGTGCCTACGCCGATGTCGAGCCGGTTGCGCGCGGCAATGACGGGCGCGACATCGCCTTCTTCGTCCTGATGGAGCACATCGCTGGCGATGGCCAGATCGCCGCCGTAGATGCGCCCGCCGCCGAGGTTGTCGCTGCGGGTGGTGATGATGCGCACCGTGTCGCCGTCGATCAGCCCGCGGTTGGTGAGCGTGTCGGCGGTGAGCTCTACGGCGTGGCCAGCGATGCTGCCGGCGCTCTGGTTGGCGACGCTGTCGGCGGTGAGCTGCAGCGTGTTGCCGGACTCGAGGCGGCCCTGGTTGGTCAGGGTGTTGGCGACTTCCAGCGTGACATTGCCGTTGGCGGCAACGTCGCCCTGGTTATTGAAGTTGCCGCTCAGCTGCAGGCTCAGGTCACCGTGTGACAGCAGCGCCCCGTCGCCGCCGAGGCTGGCGGCGGCCACATCAAGCTGGTTGCCGGCAATCAGCACGCCGCCGGTGTTGGCAATGGCGAGCGTGCCGTGTGTGTCCTCAATGGTGAGTTCGTCGAGCGCGCTGATCAGCCCGTTGCGGTTGTCGAGGTTGCCGCTGCTGGTGATCTCGATGTTGCGGTCGGCGCGCATGGCGCCATGCTGGTTGTCGATGGTCTTGGCGGCGATGCGTACGTTGCGCCCTTCGAGGCCGAGGGTGTCGGCGTGGGTGTTGGCGTTGTCGAGCGTTGTGGTGGTGATGTCCAGCGTCTGCGCCGACGAGATCAGACCGCGGTTGGTGGCATCGGCCGTGGTCAGCCGGATGTCGCCGACGGCAGCCATGCTGCCGGTGTTGGTGAGCAGGCCGTTGGCGGTGACGACGATCTCGCCCGCGCTGGCGCCGATTTCCCCGGCGTTGCGCACGCCGACACCGGCCTCGGTGCCGATCAGGGTGATCTTGCCGGCATACATGCCGCCCAGCGCGGCCACGTCGATGGCAAAGGCGGGCGTGGCGTCGGTTGCGGCGACGTCCGCGCCCGGTGTGCCGTCGGGTGCGCGCAGGCCGGCCCCGGCGGTGACGGCAAGATCCCTGGCCCAGATGCCGGCGTTGATCTCGACCGCGCGGGCAATGATGCTGGCGTGGTCGGCGACCAGCGCGTCCATGCCGGCGCCTTCGATGAGGATGCGGCCACCTTCCACACGGTAGCCATTGAGGCGGCCGTCGAGCATCACGGCCTGACCGGTGGTGAGCGTGGCGCGGTCGGCGTTGATGAAGCCGCAACCGTTGCAGGTAATGCCCGAGGGGTTGGCCACGACCACTTCGGCGCGGCTGCCGGCGATCTCGATATAGCCCAGCAACCGGCTGGGATTGGCCGAATTGACCTCGTTGAGGATGACGCGCGCCGAGCCTGCACTGAGGTTGGCGTTGCCTTCCACCCAGCCACCGAGCTGCGTCTGCGCGTTGGTACGGGCGTTGTTGAGGATGGCGCCCTGCTGCTGCACGTCGAACTGCGAATAGGTGTTGCGCGATACGCCGGCCGAAGTAGGACGCGTGATGTTGACCAGCGGCACGCCGTTGGTGGCGGCATGCACATGTGGCTGCTGCCCGGTCGGGGCGGTGGGGTCGGCCACAATCTGGGCGTGTGCGGGCCAGGCCAATGCCAGCAGTGAGGCCAGCGTGAGCCGACGCAAAGCGGCCGTGGCGGGGCGCGCTGTGCCCGCGCGGCGTTTGCGCGAGAGGCCGCCTGCACAACTGCGGGCGCACTCGGCAACGGCCATGAAGAGGCCACGGCTGCGGTTGAAGACGATGCGGTGAAGGTTTGCGTTCATGTTCTTGCCTGTGCGTGAAGTCCGGGCGCAGCGGCGCCGTCAGAAGGTCCAGACGAGGTTGAAACCGGAAGCGGTGGAGCCGGTGCGGAAACCGCCGGGCTTGCTGATCGGCCGGCCGGTGAAGACTTCGTACTGAAGTCCTTGCCAGCTGCCGCGCAGGCCGATGACGGCGCCGGTGAGGCGTCGACCGGGCTGGCTGGCGGTGGCGTCACCGCCGGTACGGCCATGGTCGAGGCCGATGAAGGCCGATTGCCCGCTGTTGCCCAGCGCCACCGACAGCTCGTTGCGCAGCAGCCAGCCGCGCTCGCCGGAGAGCACCTGCTCGCCATCGAAGCCGCGCACGGTGTGGCGCCCGCCGATGGAGAACTGGTCTTGCTGCAGCAGCCGGCTGTATTCGCGCTGGCCGCGCAGGTCGGCGTGATAGCGCAGGCGCGCGCCGCCAAGCTGGAAAGGCACGCCGAAGCTGGCGCGGGCGGTGAGGATGCGCGGACGCTCAACGCCCTCGCCGTACTGCGCACGGAACGCGCCGGTGCCGTGGCGCCAGTTTGCTTCCAGGTCCAGCGTGGCCGCGCCAAGGTAGGCGCGGTGCGCAATGCCCGCCTCCCAGCCTGCGCTGCGGCGCCGCTGGACGAGGATTTCGGCGTCGTCGATGTAGTTGCGCGACTTGCGCAGGTAGGCGCCAAGCGAGAGCGTGGTCTTGCCGGTGGCGTTGCGCTGCACGACGCGCGAGGCGCGCAGGTCAAAGCGCTCGCTGCGCCCGCTGTAGCGATAGTCCTGCACCACGCCGGCCACCGTCTGGTGGTAGTCATGGGCACTGGCGTTGAGGCCGAACAGCCAGTAGCCGAAGGGCACCGAGTAGTGCAGAGAATGCCCTTCGGTGCCGCGCCGCCCGCGCTCGCCACCGCCCAGATCCTGGATCAGGCTGGCGTGGAAGAGGTCGCCCAGCCCCAGCGGGTTGTCCCAGGCGAGGCTCAGCGCGCCCATGTATTTGCCGGTGCTGCGCGAGCCGGAGTCATCCAGCGCGAGGCTCAGGCGCAGCGGGAAGTTCTGCTGGCGCTCGATCACGATGTCGCTCTCGCCCGGTGCTTCGCCCGGTTCGATGCGGATGTCGGCATCCCCGCTAGGCAGGCGGCGCAGGTTCTCCAGCCCTTGTTCGATGTCACGCAGGTTGAGCAGCTCACCGGGCCGCGCCGGCATGGCGGCGGCCGGGTGGATGCGGCTGCTGCTGTCATCGGCGTAGCGCACGCTGCGCACGCGGCCGGGCACCACGGTGAGCGCCAGCGTGCCGGTGGTCAGATCCTGCGGCTGAGCGAGCACGCGGGTGGTGATCAGGCCCTCGGCCACCAGGGCGTTCTGCACGCGCCGCATGACTTCGTTGATGCCCTGCGTGCCCAGGCAACGGCCGATGGCGGGGTCGGCACCGCCGGTGACCTCGGCAAGCAGACGCTCGGGGTGGACCGGGCTGCCGGCGAGTTCAACGCGCGCGATCGCAAAGCACGGCGTTTCGTTGTCGGGAATGCGGCCATCGGGGGCGGCCACAGGGGCCTGCAGCCGCACGTCGGTGGAGGGGTCGAGCCGTTCGCGCAGGGCCTCGTCACGCTCCTGCTGACGCTGCAACTGACGTGCCTCGATTTCGGCAGCGGTCTGGGCCTGGGCGCCGGAAGCGGCGGCGAGCAGAGCAGTAACAAGAACAATGGGGAGTGCGGCGGGGGTGCTGCGAAAAGTGCGGGGAACGCGCTGTGCTGCCTGCATCCGTCAAACATCCGTGGTGAAGCCTGTGAGCGCCACCGGGAACGGTTTGCGGAATCAAGGCGGGTTCTGTAAATGCAAAAAGAATATTCGTAACGAATATTGATGACAAGTGGAATGTTGCCAAAGTGGTATCCGTGCAGCGCGGGCCGGGGGGGCAGGGCGAAGTGCGGGCGACAGGGGTGTTGGTGTGCGTGAGCCGGGCAGAAAGGGCGTGAGCGGTGGTGCGTGGTGTCGGGTCGGCATCTGTGCGGGCGTGCGCCGGCACTCGGCCAACGCCCTGTTTTCGCTTACAATCGCGCCTTCGTCCTGACCGAACCCCTCCCATGTTTTCCGGAATCGTGGCCGCCCAAGGCCGTATCGTCGAACTTTCTCCGCTGGCCGATGGTGTGCGTCTGGTGGTCGATGCCCCCGAGCTGGACCTGTCCGATGTGATCATTGGCGACAGCATTGCCAACAGTGGCGTGTGCCTGACCGTGGTCGCACTGGACGGCAGCCGCATGAGCTTCGACGTATCGCGCGAGACGCTGAACTGCACGATTGGCCTCGATGCCGTCGGCAACGAGGTGAATCTGGAGAAGGCGCTGCGTCTGGCCGACCGCCTTGGCGGGCATCTGGTGACGGGCCATGTGGACGGCGTGGGTGAAGTGTTGCGCTTTGCGCCGGTGGGCGAGAGCCACGAGCTGGTGATCCGCGCGCCGCAGGCAATTGCCGGCTACATCGCACGCAAGGGCTCGATCACCGTGAATGGCGTGAGCCTGACGGTGAACCGTGTCGAGGGCCCGGACTTCTCGATCAATCTGATCCCGCACACGGTGGCGGTGACCAACCTCAAGCATCTGAAGGCGACTAGCCAAGTGAATCTGGAAATCGACCTCATCGCGCGCTACGTGGAGCGCATGCAGGCCTGGCGTGAGGAGACCGCAGCATGAGCGAGCTGTCTCCCATCAAGGACATCATCGAAGACATCCGTCTCGGTCGCATGGTCATCCTCGTGGACGAGGAAGACCGCGAGAACGAAGGCGACGTGGTCATTGCGGCGGAGTTCATCACGCCCGAGACCATGAACTTCATGGTCAAGCACTGCCGTGGTCTGGTGTGCCTCACGCTCACCGATGAGCGCTGCCGCCAGCTCGGGCTGGAACAGATGGTGCGCAACAACCGCACCCCGCACGGTACGGCTTTCACCGCTTCCATCGAAGCGGCCACCGGCGTGACAACCGGCATTTCGGCGCACGACCGCGCCCGCACCGTGCAGGCCGCCGTGGCGCGTGCCGCGCGCCCCGACGACATCGTGCAGCCCGGCCACATCTTCCCGCTGCGCGCGCAGCCTGGCGGTGTGCTGATCCGCGCCGGTCACACCGAGGCGGGTTGTGATCTGGCGCAGTTGGCCGGACTGGAGCCGGCCGCGGTGATCTGCGAGATCCTGAAGGACGACGGCACCATGGCCCGCTTGCCGGACCTCATTCCGTTCGCGCAGGAACATGGCCTGAAGATCGGGACCATCCGCGATCTAATCGAGTACCGTGCCGCCAATGAATCGCTGGTGAAGCGTGTGACCGAGAAGGAAGTGGTGACGCCGCAGGGCACCTTCCGCCTGGCCGCCTTCGAAGACCGTACTTCGGGCGACGTGCATTTTGCGATGACGCATGGCGAGATTCGCGCCGACCGCGACACGTTGGTGCGCGTGCACGAGCCGATTTCGGTGGTCGACTTCCTCGACTCCGAAAGCGGCGCCCACAGTTTCCCGATCAACGACGCGCTGGCGCGTATCGCGGCCGAGCCGGCCGGCGTGGTGGTGATGTTGTATCGCTCCCAAACGGGTCGTGATCTGCTGGCCGGCCTGCAGGGTCAGCAGCGTACCGCTGCGCGTTGGGATCCGCGCCTGTTCGGCGTCGGCGCGCAGATCCTGCGCGATCTGGGCGTGGGCCGCATGCGCTTGATGGCCAATCCGCAGAAAATCCCGAGCATGGCCGGCTTCGGCCTCGAAATTACCGGTTTCGTCGACCACGACTGAAGCCGTACAACCCGGAAAACCAATGTCCCGCTTCCATAACATTCCCGAAACCGAGATCAACCTGGACGGCCGCGGCCTGCGTGTCGGCATCGTCATGAGCCGCTTCAACCAGGACGTGTGCGAGGGCCTGCTGTCGGCCTGCAGCGGTGAGCTGGTCAAGCTCGGCGTCGCGCCGGAGGCGATGCAGATCGTTACCGTGCCGGGCGCGCTGGAGATTCCGCTGGTGCTGCAGACCATGGCCAAAAGTGGCCGTTTCGATGTGCTGGTCGCGCTCGGCGCGGTCATCCGCGGCGAGACCTACCACTTCGAGATCGTTTCCAACGAGATGGCGGCCGGCATCAACCGCGTTGGTCTGGACACCGGCATGATGATTGCCAATGGCGTGCTGACCACCGAGGACGACGATCAGGCGCTGGCGCGCATGCGAGAGAAGGGCGAGGACTGCGCCCGTGCTGCAGTCGAGATGGCGCGTCTGCTGAAGGGGCTGAAATGAGCGGCAAGGCGGCACGCCGACGCGCGCGCGAGTTCGCGCTGCAGGGCGTCTATCAGTGGCTCTTGTCGGGCAACTCGGTATCCATGATCGAAGACCATGTGTCCGAGGTCAGCGGTTTCGACAAGGCTGATCTGGCCTTCTTCACGCGCGTGCTGCGTGGCACGGTCAACCACGCTGTTGAGTTGCGCGAGGCTTTTGCGCCGTTCATTCACCGTGGTGTCGAGGAGCTCTCTCCGGTTGAGCACGGCATTTTGCTGATCGCCACTTATGAGTTGAAGAACGACATCGAGACGCCGTATCGCGTGGTCATCAACGAAGCCATCGAACTGGCCAAGGAATATGGCGGCACCGACGGCCATCGTTTCGTCAATGGCGTGCTCGACCGTCTGGCAGCCGAGCTGCGCAAGATCGAGGTGGATGCCGCCCGCAAGGCCCGCGAGAGCTGAGCTTCAAGCGGCGCGCGCCACAAACAAAAAGGCCCTGCCGGTTGGCAGGGCCTTTTTGCTGATCGGTGAGGCGTGCTTACTTGCCGTTTACAGCGGACTTCAGCGAGGCGCCAGCGGAGAACTTGGGCACCTTGGAGGCAGCGATCTTGATGGTGGCGCCGGTCTGCGGGTTGCGGCCGGTGCGCGCAGCGCGAGCGGAAACCTCGAAGGAACCGAAGCCCGTGAAGGCCACTTTCTCGCCCTTGGCCATGCGCTCGGTGATCAGATCCAGCACGGCGGACAGGGCACGATCGGCCTGAGCGCGCGAAACTTCCATGCGGTCAGCCAGGGCTTCGACAAATTCACCTTTATTCATGCTTTTCCTCGATCAGAGTGTGAGTGTTTAAAACCGTTATCCCGCCGGGATTCCGGCAATGCGCGGTGAGTGTTCAGCGACTTTCGGATGTCTTGGGAGATCTCTCCCGTAATCCCGATCTGGCGCCCCGCGCGCCTCCCTGCGAACCCAGCGCGAATACCCTATCGCGACTGAAATTCAGGCAGGGACAGTCTGCACAAGGCGAATCGATCACACAAGACCTTTTTTCGTAACAGCGCGGGTTTGCGGCCCGTTTGCCACATTCCGGAGATCGATTCCGGATTTCGGGGTGGGCAGTCGGCTTGCTACCATGTCACACGTTACAAAATGCGAACGGAGTAGTGCATGCAGATCGTCCAGTCCAATCAGCTCGAATTTGCCGTCGAGCGTCGCGGCGACGGGGAGCCGCTGCTGTTTCTCGGAGGCACGGGATGGGATCTGCGTGACCGCCCGAACCCGCTCGACGGGCCGCTGGCAAAGCAGTTCGAAGTGATCCTGTTTGATCAGCGCGGCATGGGCCAGAGCGACAAGCCTGCGTGCGACTACAGCATGGCCGATTATGCCGAGGACGCGGCCGGCATCCTCGGCGCGTTGGGTGTTGAGTCGGCGCATGTGGTGGGCTTTTCCTTCGGGGGCATGGTGGCGCAGGAGCTGGCCATCCGTCATCCCGACAAGGTGCGAAGGCTGGTGCTGGCCGGCACCACTTCGGGCGGTGCGGGCGGCTCGTCGTATCCCATCCATGAGTTTCTCGATCTCGATGCCGAGACCCGTGCCCGGCGCGGGCTGGAGGTGATGGACAACAGCTTTACGCCGCAGTGGCAGGCGGCCAATCCCAAGGAGGCGGCGCGCCTGATCCGTGAGCGCATGATCCTCGCGGCACGTCGGGCGGACGATGCGGCGCTGGAAGCCGGAAAGCGCCGTCAGCTCATGGCACGCGCGCAGCACGATTGCTTTGACCGTCTGCAGCAGATTGTCGCGCCGACGCTGGTCATTGCCGGTGAGCGGGACGGCCAGGCGCCGGTTGAGCTGGCGCGCAATCTGGTTGCCGGTATTGCCGGAGCCCGGTTGGTGGTCGTGCCGGGCGCGCATCACACCCTGCTCGGAGGCAGTCCGCACGCCTACGAGGCCATGCTGGAGTTCCTCGCCGCGAACTGAACGCGCGGAACCTTCCCTTTTCTGCCATGTCAGTTTCCCGCCGCTTCCTGCGGCGGGTGTGGCAGGCGCTCAAGATCGATACGCGTCCGGCCGATATCCCTTCAGTAATTCAAGATTTTCTGATGGACGGCTGGACATGACTTCGCATCCCGGAAAGAGGCTGCTGATCTTTGCATTGCTTGCGCTGTGGTTGAGCTACAGCGCAGCGGTGCTGGGGTGGCACGCCTGGACTTCGCCTGCTGCTGACGTCTGTATCACCCGCTGACACGACGTACTGCGGAGCGCGAAACCATGCATGACAGGAAATTGACTACTGAAGAGCTGCTGCACGAACAGCGGCTGTCGGCCGACCGCATCATGCTGGTCAGTCTGGGAGTGTTGCTGCTGATCAGCCTTGGCGTGGCCAGTGCCACCGCCTCCTGGTGGGTGGCACTGGCCATCGGCGTGCCGGCCGTGGTGGTGCCCGGTCTGATCTATCGCATGGCGCCCGGCAGCGTGATCAGCCGCATCGTCTTTGCCTGTGCGCTGATGATCTTCTCGGCGCTGACCATCCAGCAGACCGGGGGTGCCATCGAGGCCCACTTCGGCATCTTCGTGCTGCTGGCGTTCTTGCTGTACTACCGCGACTGGCGGCCGATTTTGGCTGCAGCCGCACTGATTGCCGTACATCACCTGAGCTTCAACTATCTGCAGGCGGCAAACCTGGGCATCTACATCTTCGATTCCGGCCCTTCGCTGGGGCGCGTGCTGGTGCATGCCGCCTATGTCGTGGTCGAGGCCGGCATGCTGATGTACATGGCGGTGCGACTGCAGGCGGACAGCATGGAGGCCGCTCATGTGGCGGCTGCCTCGCGTGCCATCGGCAGTGGTGATCTCGCCACGCGTATCGAGGTGGACGATGCGACCTCACTGCTTGGCGCGGTTGAGACCATGCGCGCCGAACTCGCGCGCTCCATGGCCGAAGTGCATGCCGACTCCGACACCGTTGCCCGCATCGTCTCTTCACTCAAGACGCTGGCCGACGAAGTCGACCACATGAGCTCGCGCCAGCGGGATGAGACCAGCAGTCTGGCGGGCGCCATCGCAGAGATGGAGTCCGCCATGGAGAGCCATGCGGAGGAGGCTGATCGCGCCCGCGGCATCGCCGTGCGGTCCGGGACTTTGGCACGTGATGGCGGCGCCGTGGTGCGTGCCTCCATCGACAGCATGATCGACATCGAGCGCAGCATCCGCGAGTCCTCGGTGAGCGTGGAGGAACTCGGTTCGCGCAGCGTGCGTATCGCCGAGATGGTGCAGCTCATCGGCGACATTGCGGCTCAGACCAATCTGCTGGCGCTCAATGCCGCCATCGAGGCCGCGCGCGCCGGCGAGCAGGGCCGCGGTTTTGCGGTCGTGGCGGACGAAGTGCGCAAGCTTGCTGAGCGCACGTCTACGGCCACGGTGGACATCACCCGCCTGATCGAGGACATCGACGTTTCGCGCAAGCGGGCACTCGACTCCATCGGCGAGGCGGTCGCGCGTGCCACTTCCGGAGCGGCCAACGCAGGCGAAGCCGAAACCAGCATCAACCGCATCACGGCTGAATCCGGCGAGGTCGAACACGCCATCGAGGAAATTGCCGCGACCTTGCGGCAGCAGCTTGCTGCCTCGCGCCGACTGGCCCAGAGCGTTACGGCGGTGGCCGAGATTGCCGAGCGGTGCAACGCCGCCGCCCGCAGCGTCAATGGCGAAGCCACGGCGCTGGGCAGCGCCTCGGGTTCGCTCGAAGACGTGGTGTCACGCTTTCGTATCGGTTGATTCGTCTCCAGCGGGGCGGCTTGTGGCACAGTAATGTCCGCCATGCGACCTGCCCGCGCCCTTATCGATCTCGACGCCCTGCGTCACAACTACCGCCTTGCCCGAGCGCGCCACGGCGCGCGTTCGCTCGCCGTCATCAAGGCCAACGCCTATGGGCACGGCGCCGTGCAATGCGCGCGGGCGCTGGCCGAGGCGGACGGTTTTGCGGTGGCTTTCATCGACGAGGCCATGGTCTTGCGCGATGCCGGCATCACCCAGCCCATCCTGCTGCTCGAAGGCGTGTTCTCCGCCGACGAACTGTTGCGCGCGGCAGCCTTTGATCTGTGGCCGGTGGTGCATCACGCCGGTCAGCTGGAGATGATCGAGGCGGCCGATCTGCCGCATCCGGTGGATGTCTGGCTCAAGATCAACAGCGGCATGAACCGCGCCGGTTTCGAGCCGAGCGACGCGCGCGCGGCCTGGCAACGCCTGCACGACAGCGGCAAGGTCGGCGCGATTACCTTCATGACGCATCTGGCACGTGCCGACGAACCGCAAGTGATGGTCACGCCCGAACAGGTCAGCAGCTTCGAGGCCGCCATTGCGGACCTGCCTGGCGCGCGCAGCCTGTGCAACTCGGCCGGCATTTTCGGCTGGCCGGCGGCGCATGCGGATTGGGGGCGGGCTGGCATCCTGCTGTACGGCGCCGATCCCATGCCGGGCGAAGGCAGCGGGCTGCGCGCGGTGATGACGATGGAAAGCGAGGTGCTTTCGGTGCGTGATCTTCCTGCCGGCGCGCCGCTGGGCTATGGCGCGCGTTTTCGCACCGAGCGGCCGACGCGGGTCGGGCTGGTCGCCATGGGCTATGCCGACGGCTACCCGCGCAGTGCGCCAGACGGTACGCCGGTGGCGGTCGACGGCGTGATGACGCGCCTGATCGGGCGCGTCTCGATGGACATGATGACGGTGGATCTGACGGATGTGCCACAAGCCGGGCCGGGCAGCCGGGTCGAGCTATGGGGGCCGCAGGTTTCGGTCAACCGTGTTGCCGAAGGTGCCGGGACGATTGCCTACGAGGTGCTGTGCAACGTCAAGCGGGTGCGCTTCGAGTATTCCGGCTGACGGTGTTCAGTCTTTCCAGCGCAGCACGATGCGTGCGCCGCCCCGCGGGGCAAGCTCCACGGTTTCCTGAAGCGTGACGCCGTCCAGCTGGGCGCGGATGCGATAGCTCCCGGCGCGTGCCACGTCGATCTGCGCGACCGGGCCGCAGCGTTCATGCTCGGCAACCGCGCCGGACAGCGGGGTGTCGACGCGTGTGCGCACATCGGTGACATAGCCGCCCTCGGCCGTTGCGAACAGCACGGTGAGCGCATGCGCCTGTTGCGCCTGACGCATCGGCAGCGATTCCTCGAGGCTGACGCCCCCGCAGGTCAGGACGATCTCGGGCTCCTGCGCAGCGAGCGGCAGGCTCGTTGCGAGCAGCGAGGCAAACAGGGCGGAGCGCAGGGGGGATGTCATGGTGTTCATTCCACTACCCGATCAATGACCAGTTCGATATTGGTTGCGCCCGGCGACACCCGCAGCGTGGCGCTTTCCAGATCGCCCGCGCGCGGCGCGGCATCACCGTTCATCGAGATGCGCGCCGCCACCACGATCTCGTCGGGCAAGGGGGCGTTGCTGATGCGTTGCGCGTTACGGAAGTCGAAGCGTGTCGGCAGCGCCGCAGCGGGGAAGCGGATGGCCGCATACGGCATGCCGCCTTCAGGCGGGCGGGCAAAGATGTACACCACGGCGTCGGCCGGCATGCGGCTGTCGGCAAGGCGTTCGCCCAGGCTGATGCTGCCGTCGACGCCGAGCAGGCGCGCCGACGGCGGCACATCGAACAGCTCCATGCCGCCGCGCGAGCGCGCCTCGTTGATGCTGGCGATGACCGAGGCGTAGGCCGGGTCGTCTTCCGGCACTTCCTTCAGGATGCGTTCCCAGTAGGTCGAAGCGCCCTTGTAGTCCTGACGTTCGAAAGCCGCAGCACCGGCCAGCGCGAGGGCCTTGAAGTGCGTCGGTGAGACTTCCAGTGCGCGTTCGATCAGGCGGCGTGGCTCGCCCTCGAAATCGCCCTGGCGTGCGGCCACCAGCAGATCGGCCCATTCGGTCAGCACTTCGGGTGAATCCGGGGCGCGTTCGCGCAGGCGCATCCAGGTCTTGGAGGCTTCCTCGAACTGGCCGAGCATCATGTAGGAGCGGGCCAGCATGATCCAGCCGGTCTCGTCTCCTTCGCCATTCTCCAGCCGTTCGGCCAGCTGCGTGACCAGCCCGGCGAACTGCTCCGGCGTGACGTCGGCGGGATTGGTCTGCGCAACGTGGGTTTCCGGATCGAGCGCGTCCGGCTCGCCGATGAAGCCATACACCAGCAGTGCCGACAGCGGCACGACCAGGACCAGCGTGATCGCCCAGCCGGCGGCTGGTCGCTGATCGGCGCCGTCTTCAACCACCATGCCTTCTTCGAGCACGCGCTGTTCGATCTCGGCGCGACTGCGCTCGAAGGCTGCGTCATCAATCTTGCCGGCGGTGTGCTCGGCCTTGAGGTCGGCCAACTGCTCACGCATGACCCCGATCGTGACCTCGGCCTGCGCACGCTTGGCCGCGTGAACCCGGCGGCGCGCGCCACGCCCCAGCAGCGGCGGCACCAGCAGCAGCAGCGCGCAGGCGACCAGCAGGGCGGAAAAGAGGACGAATTCGATCACGTGCGGGACTCCGGCGGGGTTTCGTTGTCTGGTTCGCCGAGCAGGGCGCGCGCCTGCCGACGCTGCGCCTCGCTCAGTTCCGGCGTACTCGCCTCAGCGGCGCGGCGGCGCAGACGCAGGCTCAGCCAGCCAATGCCGAATACGCCCAGCGCGGCCGGCCCGAGCCACAGCAGCAGCGTGTTGGCGCGAAACGGCGGGGTGTACAGCACGAAGTCACCGTAGCGGGTGACGAGGAAATCGACGACATCCTGTTCGGTCTTGCCGTCAGCCAGCTGCTCGCGCACCTGATTGCGCAGATCGACGGCCAGCGGCGCACGCGAAGCGGCAATGGTCTCGTTCTGGCACACCAGACAGCGCAGCTTTTGCGACAGCTCGATCACGCGCGCTTCGAGTTCGGGGTCGTCGGCCACCGGGGTGGCTTCGCCGGCGGCGAAACTGCCGACCGACAGTGCGAGCGCTGCAGCGGCCAGCAGAGGACGCAGGGAATCAACTCTCACCGGACAGCTCCGCAATCTTGGGCAGCAGCACATCGCGCAGCACGCCGGCGTGCAGCGGGCCGATGTGCTTGTAGCGGATGACGCCCTGCTTGTCGATCAGGAAGGTTTCGGGCGTGCCATACACGCCGTACTCGATACCGATGCGGCCGTCGGCATCGACCACGTTCATCGCGTAGGGGTTGCCGCCGTCGCGCAGCCAGTTGATGGCTGCGTTGCGTTCGTCCTTGTAGTTCAGCCCGATCACCGGGATCACGCCTTCACGCTTGAGCTGTACCAGCAGCGGGTGTTCCTGCCGGCACGACACGCACCACGAGGCCCACACATTGAGCAGGAAGACCTGCCCGCGCATGTCGGCCAGATTGAACTGCTGCTCCGGCGCGTCCAGTCGCGGCGCGCTGAACGCCGGTGCCGGCTTGCCGACCAGCGGCGAGGGGACTTCGCGCGGGTTCAGCGTCAGCCCGTAGGCCAGAAAACCGGCCAGCGCGATGAACAGCGCCAGCGGGATGAGGAACTTGGCTTTCATCTTGATCTTTATCCTGCCTGTACGGCGGCCACGGAGGCCGGGTGCGCCGCGTCACGCTCGGCGAGTTTGCGGTAGCGCCGGTCCATGGCCGCGAAGAGGCCGCCCAGGATCATCAGGATGCAGCCCAGCCAGATCCAGCTGATGAAGGGGCGGTAGTGCAGGCTGACAATCCAGGCGCCGGGCTCGACCTGATCACCGAGCGAGACATAGATGTCGCGCAGCGGGCCGACGTCCAGCGAGGCTTCGGTCATCGGCATGCTCTGGGCGCGATACACGCGCTTTTCCGGCGTCAGCGTGGCGATGGCGCGCCCGTCGCGCGTCACTTCCACGATGGCCTGATTGGCGTCGTAGTTCGGGCCGTCACGTTCGATGGCGCCGCGGAAGGTGAAGGTGTAGCCCGCCAGTTCGGCGGTCTGGTCCTTGCGCATCTTCACGTCCAGATCGGCGTCGAGACTGCCGACCATGGTCACGCCGATGACGAAGATGCCGATGCCCAGGTGCGCAGTCCACATGCCCCACCACGCCGCCGGAATGCCGCGCAGGCGGGTGGTGACGGGCGTGCCCGGTCGCTCGCCGAGGCGACGCCGCAGCAACTGCACGCTGGCCAGCAATACCCAGGCCGCCAGCGACAGACCCAGTACGGTGCGCCATGTCACATGGTCGATGGCCAGTGCCGCGCCGCCGCCGATGATGACGCTGGCCAGTGCGGAGAGCCACAGCATGCGGCCGATGCGGGCGGAGTCGTCGCCCTTCCAGCGCACGAAGGGGCCGATCATCATCAGGATCACGACCGGCGTCATCAGCGGCACGAAGGTCATCTCGAAGTACGGCGGGCCGACCGAGATCTTGCCCATGTTCAGCGCGTCGAGGAACAGCGGGTACAGCGTGCCGAGCAGCACCGCGCTACAGGCCACGACCAGCAACACGTTGTTGCCGAGCAGGGCGGTTTCGCGCGACACCAGATCAAAGCTGCCGCCGCCCGAGAGCTTGGGCGCACGCCACGCGAAGAGCACCAGCGAGATACCGATCACCAGTACCAGCAGGGCCAGGATGTACAGGCCGCGCGCCGGATCGGTGGCGAAGGCGTGCACCGAGGTGATCACGCCCGAGCGCACGAGGAAGGTGCCGAGCAGCGACAGCGAAAAGGCGCTGATCGCCAGCAGTACGGTCCAGCTGCGGAAGGCGCCGCGTTTTTCGGTGACCGCCAGCGAGTGGATCAGTGCGGTGCCGAGCAGCCACGGCATGAAGGAGGCATTTTCGACCGGATCCCAGAACCACCAGCCGCCCCAGCCCAGTTCGTAATACGCCCAGCCAGAGCCGAGGGTGATACCGGCGGTGAGGAAGACCCAGGCCACCGTCGTCCAGGGGCGCGACCAGCGTGCCCAGGCCGCATCCAGCCGGCCCGTGAGCAGCGCCGCGATGGCGAAGGCAAAGGCCACCGAGAAGCCCACGTAGCCCATGTAGAGCAGTGGCGGGTGGATGATCATGCCCGGATCCTGCAGCAGCGGATTCAGGTCACGGCCCTGCGCCGCGGCCGGCAGCAGGCGCTCGAAGGGGTTGGACGTGAACAGCGTGAAGGACACGAAGCCAGCGCTGATCCAGCCCAGCACCCCGACCACGCGTGCCATGAAGGCTTCCGGCAGGTGACGGCTGAACACCGTTACGGCCACTGTCCAGCCCGACAGCGCCAGCGCCCACAGCAGCAGCGAACCTTCGTGGTTGCCCCATACACCGGTGATCTTGTAGATCAGCGGCGTGTCGCTGTGCGAGTTGGCGGCCGCCAGACGCACCGAAAAGTCGCTCTGGATGAAGGCCCAGGTCAGACAGGCGTAGGCAAAGACCAGGAACAGGAATTGGCCGTGGGCGGCCGGGCGGCCTATCGCCATCAGGGCCATGCGATTGCCGTGTGCGCCGATCATCGGAACGATGGCCTGCACCAGCGACAGCACCAGTGCGAGGATGAGGGCGAAATGTCCCAGTTCGGCAATCATTGCTGCACGCTCTCCGCGGCCTTCTTCATCTGCGCCGCGTCGAGCGCGTACTGCGCCTCCACCGGCATGTAGTTTTCATCGTGCTTGGCCAGCACTTCGGTGGCCGTGAAGCGGCCGTCCGTTCCGAGCTGACCCTGAACCACCGCGCCCTTGCCCTCCTGGAACAGGTCGGGCAGCGTGCCGCGGTAGGTCACCGGCACGGTCTGCGCCATGTCGGTGATGACGAAGGCCACGGTCAGGCCGTCGGGCTGGCGCTGGATCGAGCCGGCCTCGACCATGCCGCCGACGCGGAAAGTGCGGCCCTGCGGCGCCTTGCCGGCCACGACTTCGCTCGGGGTGTGGAAGAACACCAGGTTTTCCTGGAAGGCGGTCAGCACGAGCGCAACCGCCCCGACCAGAAGGGATACGGCGCCGCCCAACAACAGCAGGCGCTTGCTACGCGGTTTCATCGAACAATCTCCTCGTTCCCGCCGGGCGCCGGATGGCCCTTGGGTGCCGCGCGGCGCAGCCTGAGCAGCCGGCGCGCGGTGTCGTTACGACGGCGAAACAGCAAGAACAGTTCCACCGCGACGCACGCTGCAGTCACGCCGTAGCTGCCCCATACGAACATTGCTGATCCGCCCATGTCCCAGAACGCGCTCCACGATTCCCACTGCATCACTTGCTCCCCACGCGTTCAAGCTCGGCGCCGACCCAGTCGGTATGGCGCTCGCGCTCGAGAATGACGCTGCGCACGCGCCAGAAGGCCACGGCAATCGTGTAGGCCCAGGCTGCGATGGCCATGATGAGCATGCCCATCAGCATGGTGGTGGCCATCGACGGCGCCTTGTTCAGGCTCACCGAGGCGCCCTGGTGCAGGGTGTTCCACCACTGCACCGAGAAATAGATGATCGGCACGTTCACCGCGCCGACCAGCGCAATGATGGCGCCTGCGCGATCCGAGCGACGCGAATCCTCAATGGCCTCGGTCAGCGCCATGTAGCCCAGGTAGAGGAACAGCAGCAGCAGTTGCGAGGTCAGGCGTGCGTCCCATACCCAGTAGGTGCCCCAGGTCGGCTTGCCCCACAGGGCGCCGGACCACAGGGCGATGAAACAGAAGATCGCCCCGGTTGGCGCCAGTGCGCGCGCCATCATGAACGACAGCCGGGTGTTCATGACCAGCCCGACGGCCGACCAGAAGGCCATCACCAGATACACCAGCATCGACATCCAGGCTGCCGGCACGTGGATGAAGATCACGCGGTAGACGTCGCCCTGCGTGGCGTCGGTGGGGGCCACGAAGAAGCCGATGTATAGCCCGATCACGGTGAGTACCAGCGCGATGCCCGCGAACCACGGCGCGAGCATGCCCGCCACCGGGTAGAACACCTGTGGCGAGGCAAAGCGCAGCAGGCTCCGTCCGCGCAGGTCCTTGTTGTCGAGATCTCTCATGCAGGGCTTCTCATTCCACAGCAATTCTCAGGGCCGCCGCACACGCGAACGGCGCCAGCGCCAGCGCGCCGAGCAGGCCGCCGCCGAGCAGCAGCAGGTGTGCCGTTGCGCCCACGCCGCCGAGCAGCGCATCGACCGCGCCCGCACCAAATATGAGCACCGGCACGTACAGCGGCAGCACCAGCAGTGCCAGCAGCACGCCGCCGCCGCGCAGGCCCAGTGTCAGCGCCGCGCCGATCGCACCGATCAGCGCCAGGATGGGTGTCCCCAGCGCCAACGATAAGGTCAGCACGCCCAGCGCTTCCTGCTCTACATCAAACAACAGCGCCAGCAGCGGGGCGGCCAGCACCAGCGGCAGGCCGGTCACGATCCAGTGCGCGGCGATCTTGGCGGTTACCCACAGCGCGGCTGGTTCAGGGGTAAGCAACAACTGCTCCAGCGTGCCGTCGGCGTGGTCCTGCGCGAACAGCCGGTGCAGCGACAGCAGGGTCGACAGCAGCGCCGCGACCCACAACACGCCCGGCCCGATGGCGCGCAACTGGTTGGTTTCGGCGCCGACGCCGAACGGAAACAGGCACACCACGACGACAAAGAACGCAAGTGTAACAAGCACATCGGCCCGCCCGCGCCACGCGAGCATCAGATCGCGACGAAGTACCGCCGCGAAGGCGCCGCCGGCGCCGCTCAACATGCGACCTCGGCCAGATCGAGGACGTCGGGTGCGCGCTTGAATGGTGCGTCCTGATGGGTCGTCATCACCACCGCGCCGCCCGCTTCGCAATGTGCTTCGAGCGTGTCTGCCAGGTCGGCCACGGCGGCTACATCGAGTGCGGTGAAAGGCTCGTCGAGCACCCACAGCGGGCGCTCGCCGGACACGAACAGCCGCGCCAGCCCGACGCGGCGGCGCTGGCCCTGCGACAGCACCTTGGCCGGCAGGTCGATCTGCGCGCCGAGTCCGATGCGTTCCAGCGCGGCGATGCAGCGCGCGTCATCCGCCGCCTCGCCTCCGGCATGGATGGCGAAGCGCAGGTTCTCGAGCGGAGTCAGCAGATCGTTCAGCGCGGGCGCATGGCCCAGATACAGCAGTTCGGCGTGGAAGTCGTCGCGGCAGCGGCGGATGTCTTCTCCGCGCCAGCGCACCGTGCCGTACTCGGGCTGTGACAGCCCGCACAGGATGCGCAACAGACTGGTCTTGCCGACGCCGTTGGGGCCTGCGATGCGGAGCATGCGCCCCGGCCCGAGACCGAGGTCGAGGCCGCGGAACAACAGGCGATCACCCTTCAGACAGGCGAGTTCGGAGGCGTCAAGCATGGGGCGCAATTGAACCATACACGCCCAGTTTCAGGGAAATCTTATGGTTCGCCGCAGCGCCAGATCAGACGCTGCGGCGGGCCGGCCGACCGGCCTCAATGTGCCGGCGGCGGTGGCCGGAACACGTCGTCGGATACCGCCTCTCGCTCCAGACCGATGTTCTGATGCACGGCCGGCAACTGGTGCGCGATGCCCTTGTGGCAGTCGATGCAGGTCTGACCGGCGTCCAGACCCGCCTGGTGTGCGACATTCGAGCGACGACCCTGCACCGAATAGTCGAAGTACTCGAAGGCATGGCAATTGCGGCACTCCTGCGAGTCGTTGGCCTTCATGCGGCGCCATTCACGCTGCGCCAGCCGCAGGCGGTTGGCCTCGAACTTCTCCGGCGTGTTGATGCTGCCCACGACTTTGCCGTAGAGCTCGCGGCTGGCCTGCACCTTGCGGATCATCTTGGCGCCCCAGTCCTGCGGCACATGGCAGTCCGAGCAGATCGCGCGCACGCCGGTGCGGTTCTGGTAATGGATGGTCTGGCGGTATTCCTGATAGACGAAGTTCTCCATCTCGTGGCACGACAGGCAGAAACGCTCGGTGTTGGTTGCTTCGACCGCCCAGTTGAAGCCGCCCCAGAACACGATGCCGCCGATGAAGCCGGCCGCCAGAACACCCAGCCCGAGTCCCTTGAGCCAGCGCCACAGGCGCTTCACGCTGTTGTCAGACATTTGCTTGTCTCCCTGACGTGGCCGTTCAGCGCACGCCGGTGGCGGGCTTGAAGGTGTTTTCGACCAGCGGACGGGCATCGGTCTGCGGCACGTGGCACTGCAGGCAGAAGTAGCGGCGCGGCGAGATGTTCGAGAGCTCGTTGGCGTCGCGGTCCTTGAAGTGCGTGACGCTGACCTTGGTCGCACCGGACGCGCGGTAGCGCGTCCAGGAGTGGCAATCCATGCACTTGTTGAAGTTCAGCGAGACCTCGTAGCCCTCGACCTTGTGCGGCACCAGCGGCGGTTGCTGAATGTAGTCGCGCGGCAGCGGCGGGCCGTCCGGCATCACCCGGTATTGCCCCGGTGCCAGTTCCGGCGCGGATACGTCGGCGCCGCGCACGCTGCTCACAGCCTGCGCGATGGCCTGCGGAATGCCGATCAGGGTGAGCGCCAGCGCGGCCCCCAGCGTTGCCAGCAGGATTCGGGTGTTCTTTTTCATGGTGTGCTCCGTGAATTCGGTGTCGCGTGGGGGCTCAGGCCCGCTCCACCCGCACAGGACATTTCTTGAAGTCGGTTTCCTTGGAGATCGGGCAGGTCGCGTCCTGGATCAGCTTGTTCACCAGCCGGCCTTCGTCGAAGAACGGGATGAAGATCAGCCCCTTCGGCGGCTTGTTGCGACCCCGGGTTTCGAGCTGGGCGACGATCTCGCCGCGCCTGGATTGCACCTTGATCGCCATGCCGCGCTGCAGCCCGCGCTTCTGGGCGTCCTCGGGGTGCATGAAGATCTGCGCCTGAGGCACGGCGCGGTGCAGTTCCGGCACGCGGCGTGTCATCGAGCCGGTGTGCCAGTGCTCCAGCACGCGGCCGGTGCACAGCCACAGGTCGTACTCGGCGTCCGGCTTTTCGTGCGGCTCCTGGTAGGGCAGCGCAAAGACAATGGCGCGGCCGTCCGGGTGGCCATAGAAGCGCACGCCTTCCCCGGCCTTGACGTAGGGGTCGTAGCCTTCGCGGTAGCGCCACAGCGTTTCCTTGCCGTCGACCACCGGCCAGCGCATGCCGTGTTCGACGTGGTAGGCGTCGAAGTCAGCGAGGTCGTGGGCCTTGCCGCGCGTGAAGCGGGCGTACTCCTCGAACAGGCCTTTCTGCACGTAGTAGCCGTAGGCTTTTGATTCGTCGTTCATGTAGCCGGCCCAAGCGTGGGCATTGACCTTGGCCACGTCCGACAGCGGGAATTTGTTGACCTGACCGTTGGCGAACAGCACGTCGTACAGCGTCTTGCCGCGCACCTCGGGTTTCTTGGCGATGAGGTCGGCGGGCCACACGTCCTCGACCTTGAAGCGCTTGGAGAACTCCATGTACTGCCAAAGGTCGCTGCGCGACTCGCCCGGCGCCCGCACCTGCTGGCGCCAGAACTGGGTGCGACGCTCTGCGTTGCCGTAGGCGCCTTCCTTTTCGGTCCACATCGCCGAGGGCAGGATCAGATCCGCCGACAGCGCGGAGACGGTGGGGTAGACGTCGGACACCACAATGAAAGTGTCCGGGTTGCGCCAGCCGGGATAGACCTCTTCGTTGATGTTCGGGCCGGCCTGCATGTTGTTGGTGGTGCTGGTCCAGTAGCACTTGAGCACGCCGTCCTTGAGCGCGCGGCTCTGTGCCACGGCGTGAAAGCCGACCTGGTCGGGGATGGTGCCGGCCGGCAGATTCCAGACGTTCTCGGCAAATTCGCGGTGCTTGGGGTTGGTCACGACCATGTCGGCCGGCAGGCGGTGGGCAAAGGTGCCCACTTCGCGCGCGGTGCCGCAGGCCGAGGGCTGGCCGGTCAGCGAGAACGGGCTGTTGCCGGGCTCGGCGATCTTGCCGACCAGCAGATGCACGTTGTAGATCATGTTGTTCACCCAGGTGCCGCGGGTGTGCTGGTTGAAGCCCATGGTCCAGAACGAGGTCACCTTTTTCTTCGGGTCGGCATAGGCCTCGGCCATGCGGATCAGGTTGGCGCGCGGCACGCCGGAAAGCTTCGAGACCTTGTCCACCGTGTAGTCGGAGACGTATTTGGCGAACTCCTCGAAGCTCATCTCTTCGGATGCGCTCGGGTTGCCCTTGGGCTTGCCGTCGGCGCCGGCGTAACCGTTGTTGGTCGCCTTGGCTTCCAGCGGGTGATCCGGGCGCAGGCCGAAGCCGATGTCGGTTTCGCCGCGGCGGAACTTGACGTGCCTGGCGACGAATTCCTTATTCACCTTGCCGGTCGAGATGATGTGGTGACAGATGAAGTTGAGCAGCGCCAGATCGGTGTGCGGCGCGAAGATCATGCCGTTGTCGGCCAGTTCGAAGGAGCGGTGCTCGAAGGTCGACAGCACATGCACCTCGCAGCCCGGATGGCTCAGACGGCGATCGGTGATGCGGCTCCACAGGATCGGGTGCATCTCGGCCATGTTGCTGCCCCATAGCACGAAGGCATCGGCGTTCTCGATGTCGTCGTAGCAGCCCATCGGCTCGTCCATGCCGAAAGTGCGCATGAAGCCGGTCACGGCCGAGGCCATGCAGTGGCGCGCGTTGGGGTCGAGGTTGTTGCTGCGGAAGCCCGCCTTGTGCAGTTTCGACGCGGCGTAGCCTTCCCAGATGGTCCATTGGCCGGAGCCGAACATGCCGACCGAGCGCGGGCCGTGGGTCTTGAGCGCGGCCTTCCACTTCTCGGCCATGATGTCGAAGGCCTGATCCCACGAAATCGGCGTGAATTCGCCGTCCTTGGCGTACTGCCCGCCGCGCATGCGCAGCAGCGGCTGGGTCAGGCGGTCCGAGCCGTACATGATCTTGGACAGGAAGTAGCCCTTGATGCAGTTCAGGCCGCGGTTGACCGGCGAATCCGGGTCGCCCTGGGTGCCCACCACGCGGTTGTCCTGCACGCCGACCAGCACCGAACAGCCCACGCCGCAGAAGCGACAGGCGGCTTTGTCCCAGCGCACACGGGTTGCTGGGGAGCCGGCCTGCTGCGCGTGCACGACCACCGGAATGCCGATGCCGGCGGTGGCCGCAGCGGCCGCTACGGCCTGCGTCTTGATGAAATCGCGTCGATCCATGGTCATGTCTCCTGGGGTTCCGGAACTTCGGCTTGCCCTTCGTCGGTGTATTCGTAGGCGAGCGTGATGCTCAGCACGTGTTGGGCGAGGTTCACCGCGAGGATCGAGTCGGTCACTGAATAGCCCTCACCGTCTTCGACGGTGACGACGATCTGGCCGCTCTCGGTGGATTCGCCATGCAGCTGCACGCCGGGGATGGCGCGCAGGGTTTTTTCCAGCTCGGGGAAGTGCTCGGGCTTCGCCTTGACCACCAGGCTTACGATCTTCATTGCGGGTTCTCCATGGCGATGGCGCCGACCGGGCAGGGCGCAACACAGCCGCCGCAGCCGGTACAGGCCTCGGTCAGCACTTCGGGAATCGGGGAGCCACCCAGACGCGGTCGGAAACGGATGGCACTGGTCTCGCAGGCCTCGCCGCAGACGCGGCATTCGACGCCGTTGTGCGGCAGACAGGCTGCTGAAATCTGCGGGCGCAGAAACCACGCTGCGCTGAGCTTGAGGCGGCGCAACGCCTGCGGCTCACAGGCCGTCACACAGTCGCCGCAGAAGCTGCAGCCGGCCACGCCGAAATCGACACGCGGAAAGCCGCCGTCGCCGGGTTTGAGAATGGATTGGGGACAGGCTTCGATACAGGCGCCGCAGCGCGTACAGGCCTGCTCAAACGCAAGGGCACCAATCGCCCAGGGCGGGCGGGTGTCACTACGGGCGGGGTGGAGTTGCCCGCGCAGGAATCCTCGTCTTGAAACCGTCATGTCAGCGCGGCACAGCCTTGCGGTTGATGAGGTCCAATTGGACCCCTTCACCGTAGGTCACGCTTTGCGCTGGATCAATTCAGATGCACGGTTTTGGTGCAACCGGCTGAGCGCCGCCTGCGCGGGAGGATCGCCAAGCCACTTGTTTCCATGGAGCTTTTCGTGAAGGTCGGACTCAGCCCATTTCGTCGGCGATGTTGACCAGGGCGCCGACGATGTCGCTCATGGTCACGATACCCACCAGCTCGTTGTCGGCGGTGACCAGCACGCGGCGGATATCGAAGTTGGTCATCAGTTTGGCGGCGTGCTTGACCTCCAGCTCGCGTGAGACGGTCAGCGCCGGTTTGGCGCAGATGTCGTACACGTTGAGCAGGTCGATGTCGCCTTCCTCGGCGACGATGGCCTTGAGGATGTTGTTGTAGGTGATCAGGCCGAAAGCGTCGTGCGGGTGGCGCTTCTCCACGGCGAGTGCCTTGACCTTCTTTTCCTTCATCACCCGCATGGCCTGGCGGATGGTTGCAAGCGGCGAGATGGTGGCCACTTCGCGCACCATGATGTCCTTGACCAGCATGTTTTCCTCCTCGGGCTGTTTCAGCCTCAGATGTCGTCCTTGAGTTTTTCCTCGAACAGCGTGATCTGGCCCATGTCGATGCCGGCGATGTGTTCGAGCGGGATCGTGAACACTACGCCTCGACTGTTGGTCTTCAGATCCAGCTCGCGCGTGAGGTTCTTCATCACCGCCAGCGACAGCTTCTTCTCCAGCACGAATACCAGCACCGACTGGCTGCCCTCGTAGGTCAGACCGAAAAAGGTCTTCTTTTCGTTCGCCCCGATGCCGCGTGCATCGAGAATGGTGACGCCGCCCGCGCCGGATTCCTTGGCCACGTCGATGGCCTTGTCCTCCAGGTCGTCGGCGAGGATCGCAACGAGTACGGAAAACTTCACGATGTCGCTCCTTCTTCAGTACGCATGACCCGCTCGGCGATGATCGCGTAGAGCATGACGGTCACGATGGGAAAAATCGACGCGAATGCGATCAGGCCGAAGCCGTCGATCAGCACGTTGCGTCCCTCGATATTCGTTGCCAGGCCAATGCCCAGCGCGGTGACCAGCGGTACCGTGACTTCCGACGTGGTCACACCGCCCAGGTCGAAGGCCAGCGGCACGATGTACTTCGGCGCGAGGGCGGTCAGCGCAATGACCAGCGCGTAGCCGCCCATGATGTAGTAGTGGATGGAATCACCGGTAATGATGCGATGCACGCCGATGGTGATGCCCACCGCCACACCGAGCGCTACCAGCAGCCGGATGCGGTTGCCGCTGAGTTTGCCTTTGGCCGCTTCCTCGGCCTGGCTGCCGATGGCGATCAGCGCCGGCTCGGCCATGGTGGTGGCAAAGCCGATCGAGAACGCGAACAGATAGACCCACAGGAAGGTATCGAGTGCCACCAGCTGCGTGGCCATGCTCGTGCCGATCGGGAACAGGCCCAGCTTGAGGCCGACGACGAAGGCATACAGCCCGATGATGACCAGCACGAATCCCACCATCACCCGCGGCAGGTGCGGAATGGACTTCTGCAGCACCATGTACTGGAAGAACAGAATCACCATGATGATCGGTGCCACATCGCGGAACATGCCCGCCAGATCGGTGATCATCCCCAGCACCACGCTGCCGGCTGTCTTCTCCACGATCTGGTCGTCGACAAAGGCCGCAGCGCCGGCGGCGGCCCCCGCTGCGTCGGTCACTTCGGCGAAGTTGTAGACCCAGATGCCGTAGAGCTGCACCGAGATCATCGGCACCATCACCGCCAGCGCCACCAGCCCGAAGCCGTGCATCAGCGGATTGCGCCCGCGCAGCGATGCCGCCAGTCCGATGCCGAGCGCCGCGATCAGCGGCACGGTGACGATGTTGGTGGTGACCCCGCCCGAATCGTAGGCCAGCCCGACGATTTCCTCCGGTGCGAAGAAGGTCACCGAGACCACCAGCACGTAGCCCACGATCATGTACCAGTGCAGCGACTGGCCGAGGATGGTGCGCAGCACGCCGACGGCCACCACGCAGCCGACCGACAGCGCCACCAGCAGACGCAGCGTGAGTCCGTCTATACGCCCCTCGGAGATGGTTTCGGCCTGGGTCGCCACCGCGATCAGCGCCGGTTCGGCGACCACGGCCGAGAAGCCCAGGCAGAAGCCGAAGACCATCAGCAACGGCAGCGAGCCGCGCCGCGCGAAGTCGTTCGAGAGCCCTTTGCCGACCGGGAAGATGCCCAGCTCCAGACCTTGCAGGAACAGCGCCACGCCGAACACCACCACCAGCAGGCCCAGGCTCATGCTGGCCAGCCCGTCGGGCAGCTCCTGCATGACGACGAGCTGAAAGAAACTGACGACCGCGATGATCGGCAGCAGATTGCGGAAGGAGTGCTTCAGATGTTCGAGAAACTCACGCATCGGAGGCGTCATCTCCGATGTCTTGTGGGTTCAGTCCCGCGTGGTGCTCCACGTCAATGCAGAAGGCCAGTCCCTGGAAGGGGGCAAGCAGGCCCAGCTCCACGTTCATGCGTTCGGCAATGTGCTCCACCCGGTCCGCCTCGGCCAGCACCATCAGTAGCTTCTCGCGGCCGACATAGGTCAGCCCGAAGAAGCTCATGTGTTCGGGGAAGCCCAATCCGCGCGCGTCGGCCACGGTGACTCCGAGCGCGCCCTCACTGCGCGCGATGGCAAATGCACGCTCTTCGAGTTCGTCGGCAACGGCCGCGATCAGCAGGCGAATCTTCATGCAGGTCGTTCCGGTGCCAACACACCTGGAGATAATACATGCGTCAGATGACGCCCCATTGACCTGCATCAATGGCCCCGCCGCAGGTACCATGGCCCTTCACGAACGCACCTGGAGTACGCCATGGGTATGGAAGTCGGAGGCATTCTGGGCCTCATCTGGCTGGTCATCGTCATCTGGGCCATCGTCAAGGTTGCCAAGAGCAGCGCCGGCCCGGTGCCCAAGCTGCTGTGGATCCTGATCCTGTTGTTCCTGCCCTTCGTCGGCTTGATCGCCTGGTTCCTGCTTGGGCCAAAAGGCAGGTAGTTGCGCTAGACCCGCCATGGAGGCGGAATAGCGGCGATTCATGGATAATCGGGGCGTGACATGTCACTGCCCCGAGAAGAGTTCCGCCGCTCATGACGCAAACGCCACCACCCGACAGCACTGAATCGTCCCCGCAGTTACGTTTCAGCGACATGCATCTGCAACCGGGAGACCGTCTGCAGATTCACTGCCCGGCGCATCCGGACCGTGCGCGACACATTTCGCGCGTGGTCGGTTTTGTCGACGATGTCAGCCTGATCGTTACCGTGCCTTCGCCGCGCGGCGTGCGCGCCGAATTCATCGAGAGCGAGGTCGTCGTGGTGCAGGCCTTCTCGCGCAACAGTGCATTCGCATTCAAATGCACGGTGCTCAACGTGTGCCGCCGTCCGTTTGACTACATGCACCTGAGCTTTCCCGATCGGATCCAGGGCAGCGTCATTCGCAAGGCCACGCGCGTGCGCACCGACATTGAGGCGCAGGCTACGTCTGCGGCGGGTCAAGCGGTAACCGTCGGGCTTGGCAATCTGAGTGCCACAGGGGCGCTGGTGGTTGCGCCGTCGGAGCTGGGCCAGGTCGGCGACAAACTCAGGTTGGCCTTCAAGGTCGAGCTGCACGATGCAGTCAGCGATGTTTTGGCGGATGCGGCCATTCTCAACGTTGGCGGCGAGACGGGTGCGCACCAGTACGGCGTCGAATTCGGCGAACTGCCGTCGCAAGAGCGCATGATCCTGCGCAGCCTGATTTACCAGCAGATGATAGAAAATCCACGAACCGTGGTCTGAAATCGCGGTGGCCCTGAACGGGATGGGTTTGACGCCACGTTAGACTGTGCACACGAATCTCCTTCTGGAGCGCAGTCGGATGGCGGCAGACAGGCGCAATCTCGGTTGGTGCATGCGATGGGCCCTGCTGGTCGCGCTGACATGGCCCGCCCTTGTCCAAGCGGACAATGTGCTGCGCGTGCTGGCCTGGCCGGGCTATGCCGACCCCGACATCGTGGCCGCATTCGAGCAGCGCACCGGTGCGCGTGTCGAAGTGAGCTTCATCGATTCCGACGACGCGCTGTGGCAGCGCATCAGCAGCGACGGCGGGGCCTCTTTCGACGTCTTCGCCGTCAATACCGCCGAACTGCAGCGCTACCTTGCCCGCGACCTGGCCGCGCCCATCGACCTGACCGCCTTACCGGGGCGTGCCCGCCAGCTGCCGGAATTCCGCGCTCTTGAATCCTTGCCGGGCATCCTGCGCAACGGTCGGGTCTGGGCCATTCCCTACGCGTGGTCCGCAATGGGCCTGATCTACGATCGCGCGCAATTCAATGAAGCCCCGCATTCCATCAGGGCCCTGTGGGATCCGCGGTGGCGTGGCAAGGTGCTCGCCTATGACGGTGGTTCGCACAATTTCGTGCTCGCCGCGCAGTCGCTGGAGCTGGCCGAGCCCTTTGCGCTGGGTGCAGAGGACTGGCGGCCGGGCGTGACGCGTCTGGTCGAATTGCGTCGCAACGTGCTGGCCTTCTACACACAGCCGGAAGAGTCGGTCGAAGGCTTTCTGCGCCATGGCGCAGCGCTGATGTTTGCGAATTACGGTACGCAGCAATTGCATATGCTGCGCGCGGCCGGGGCGGATGTTGGCTACGTGTTGCCCGAAGAAGGTGCACTGGCCTGGCTCGACTGCTGGGTCATCACGCGCGCCGCGCGCAATCCGGAGCTGGCGCATGCCTGGATCGATCACCTGCTCGGCGAACAGGCCTCGGCTGCGCTGACCCAGCGGCACGGATTGGCCAATACGGTTGAACACCCGGCCGGACACGTCGACGAGGATCGCCTGCTGTGGTTGCGCCCGGTCGAAGACGTCGAGCGCCGTACGGTGTTGTGGCGGCGCATTGTGTCGGGCGACCGTATCGAGCGGGTTCTGCGCCCATGAGATTCGGCATCGCGCACAAACTGGCTCTGCTGCTTGCTGCGGTTGGCGTGATCGCCTCCGGGGCGACCGGCTATTACGGATACGTCGCCAGCCGCGCGGCCATGCTGGATGCCGCCAAAGGCGAACTGCTCGGCGCCACGCAGCTGATCGCGCGGCGGGTGGCCCAGGCGCGCGGGGAGATCAGCCGCAATCTGTTCATCATGGCGTCCCAGCCGGCAGCGCTGCCGGCCCTGCGCGGCGATGAGGAAGCAGCCGACCAAGTGGCGGCCTTCCACAAGCTGCTGATGGAAGCGCACCCCTCGTATCTGCAATTGCGCCTGATCAGCGCAGCAGAGCACGGGCTCGAACGCGTGCGCATTGACCGTGTGCAGGGCCAGGCGCAACGCGTCGAGGGCGAGGACTTGCAGGAAAAGGGGCATTACTCCTACGTGCATGAGGCGCTGCGCCTGCAGCCCGGGCAGACCTGGCTGTCGCGTGTGGGGATCCAGCCAGTGGGCGATGCCGAATCTGCGCCCGGGCGACCCACGGCGGTGCTGGCCATGCCCGTCTTCGACGAGGACGGCGCCGCGCTGGGCGTGGTGGTCGCCAACATCGACCTGAACGGCCTGTTTACGCTGCTGGCCGTGGATCTGCCGCGGAACTTCCGTCTCTACTTCGCGAATCATCAAGGGGACTACCTGATTCATCCCGATCCATCACGGACCTTCGGTTTCGAGCGTGGCAGACGTTATCTGGTGCAGGACGAGTTTCCCGGTGCCCGTGCGCTGTTCCTGTCGGAGGCCGAAGAGGTGGTGGTCGAGGCCGGCACCGGAGAGCACGCTGCCGAGCCTTTGTTGGCGGCCTTCGTGCACCGGCGGGTCCGTATGGCCAGCGAGGAGGCGGGTTTCGCGATCGGGCTGGGCATGCCGCAGGCGGATGCGGTGGCCGGCGCCGACCGTCTGGCTCAAGTCACGCTGCGCATCGTGCTGGTGCTGTACCTGGTCTGTGTGCTGGTTGCCGTGCTCATGGCACGCGCCATCACGCGGCCGCTCAAGATGCTCGAGCGCGCGGTGGCCAGCCTGGATGACGAGCATTCTGAGGCCCGTCTGCCGGTTGAGCGGCGCGACGAGATCGGCGAGCTGGCGCGCCGCTTTGAACGACAGCGTGGCGAGATCCGGCGTCAGTTCGAACAGCTCGAACACAGCCGCCGGGAGCTTGAACATCTGGCCCGTCACGACAACCTTACCGGCTTGCCCAACCGGACGATGTTTGCCGACCGGGCCGAGCAGGCCATTACCGCCGCGCGCCGCAGCGGTGACCGCCTGGCCATGCTGTTCATCGACCTGGACCACTTCAAGGAGGTCAACGACCGCCTCGGTCACGAGGCCGGCGATCTGCTGCTGCGCCAGGTAGCCCAGCGCATTGCGGCGCAGGTGCGCGAGTCTGATACCGTCGCGCGTCTGGGCGGCGACGAGTTCGTGGTCTTGTTGCGCAGTGTGCAGCGGCCCGATGACGCCGCAGCGGTTGCGGCCAAGATCGGTGATGCACTGCGCCAGCCGTATGATCTTGGCGGGCTGCCGGCCGCCATTACGGCGTCCATCGGCATCGCGCTGTACCCCGACAACGGCGAGGATGTCGACACCCTCTCGCGTCACGCCGACCGTGCCATGTATCGCGCCAAGCAAAGTGGGCGCGACAACGTAGTGTTTGCATCATGAAGACACCCGATTGCCCCTGCGGCAGCGGCCGCCCGCTGGCCCGTTGCTGCGGTCCCCTGCACGCCGGTGCGCCGGCACCGGATGCCGAGGCACTGATGCGTTCGCGCTACAGCGCCTGGGTGCTTGGCGACATGGCCTACCTGCGCGCCAGCTGGCATCCGGATACCTGCCCGCCCGATCTGCAGCCGGATGGGGGGCCGTTGCGCTGGCTGGACTTGAGCGTGAAGAAGCATGTACGCACCGGGCCGGACACCGCCGAGGTGGAGTTCGTTGCGCGTTACCGTGTCGCCGGGCGCGGAGCCCGCATGCACGAGATCGGCCGCTTCGTGTGTTTGGAGGGGCGATGGTTGTATGTCGATGGTGATGTGCGCGAGTGAAGCCTGCGTACGACACATCGGATATCCGCAGCATCTTGCCGGCAGCGGCATGACGTATGCTGCAGAGGCTCTCCCGCCGGAACGGTAGCGGGTGCTGCGAACGAGGAGGAGTTTGAGGTGATCAGACTGCCGACAGAATGTGAGCAGGCGCGTCCGGCGCCACAGGGGGGCTAGGCGCGTGCCACCTGTTCCTCGCTTCGGGGCTGCCACCATTGCGCTGATCTACGCCGCCTTTGCGGCCTTGTGGATTGTTGCGTCCGGCTCCGTGCTCGAGATTGCCACCTCCGACCCGGTGCTGCAGGGGCGTATCGAGATCGCCAAGGGCATTGTTTTCGTGCTGGTCAGCAGCGCGCTGCTGTATGGCCTGATCCGCTCCCGTCGTGACGTTCCGCCCGAGCAGACGGGTATGGCCGACGAGCCGGCCACCTCCGATGTGCGCCAGTTGGCCGTTACCATCGTGCTCATCTCGCTGGCGGTTCCGCTGATCAGTCTGGCCGTCTTTGCGCTCAATGCGCGTCAGGTCGAACGCGATACCACCGGCAGCCTGCAGGCCATTGCCGCATCGACCGCACAACATATCGAAGGCTGGCTGAACGAGCGGTGGGGGGATGCCGCCACGCTGGCGGCCAGTCGTGGTTTCATCCGGCAGGTGATCGAGCTGCAGGCCGACCCCAAATCGCCCGAACATGCAGCCGTGCTGGAGCGACTGAGTTCCCTGCAGACGGTCTTCAACTACGAGTCGGTCACCCTGCTGGATGCCTTCGGCGTTCCGATGCTGACAGCGGGCCGGGCTTTCATGCCGGATGCGGCGCAGCTCGTGCTGATGAGCGATGCGGTGCGCGCAGGCGAGCCGCGCATGGGCGACTTGCGTCGTGATGCCGAAGGGGTGCACCTGTCGTTTGCCGTGCCCCTGCATGACGTCCGGCACGGAGTCACGGTGGGGGTCGTCCTGCTGCGTTCGGACCCTGCGCATTTCCTCTATCCGCTGATCCGCGCCTGGCCGCTGCCGGGCGCCACCGGTGAGTCGCTGCTGGTGCGTGCCGACGGGGATGGTGTGCTGTTTCTCAATGAACTGCGCCATGGCGACGCCAAGGCCTTGTCCCTGCATCTGCCGTTGGGTGACACCCGGCGTGCAGCCGCAGCGGCGCTGGCAGCCGACGGCCCGGGCACCATCATCGGCATCGACTACCGCGACGAGACGGTGCTTGCGGCGTGGAACCCGGTGGGCACCACGGGATGGCGTCTGGTAGCCAAGATTGACCGTGACGAGGCCTTGCGGCCGGCCTGGGTCACGGCCTGGTGGACGGCCGCGGTGGCGCTGCTTGGCGTGATCTTCGTCGTGCTCGTGGTCATGCAGTTGTTTCGCCAGCAGCGCACGACCCAGCGCATGCAGCTTGAGCTGCAGGCCGACCGCCTGCTCAAGCACTTCTATGATCTGCCCTTTGTCGGCATGGCCATCAGCGAGCCGGTTTCGCATCGCTGGCTGCGCTACAACGATCATCTGTGCCAGATGTTCGGGTACAGCGTGCGTGAATTCGCCAGGCAGACCTGGGAGCGCCTGGGCCATCCCGACGACGCACGCATCGGTGTGGATGAGCTGGCGTGCATGGAGCGCGGCGATAGCGATGGTTTCACCTTCGAGAAGCGCTTCGTGCGCAAGGACGGCAGCGTCTTCATCGGTAGCCTCGACGTGAAGGCCGTGCGCAAGTCCGACGGAGCGCTCGACCACATCGTCACCACCATTGAGGACGTCACCGAGGCTCGCCGCACCGAGGAGGCGCTGCGCGAGAGTGAGGAACGCTTCCGCAGCCTGCTGCAGAACGTGCCTTCGGTAGCGGTGCAGGGTTATGCCCTGGACGGCACCACGCGCTATTGGAACCGCGCCTCCGAGACGCTGTACGGCTTCACTGCGGCCGAGGCCATCGGCCGCAATCTGCTCGACCTGATCATCCCACCCGACATGCGCGGCATCGTGCGCGAAGCCATGCATAACATGGCTGAAACCGGCGAGCTGATTCCGGCCTCCGAGCTCACGCTGATGCGCAAGGACGGCTCGCTGGTCACGGTGTTTTCGGCGCATGTGGCCGTGCATGTGCCGGGGCGTGAGGTCGAGATGTTCTGCATCGACGTCGACCTCACCGCACGCAAGCAGGTCGAAGAGGCCCTGCGCGCGCGCGAAGCCGAGTTCCGTACGCTGGCCGAGGCCACGCCGCAGATCGTGTGGGTTACGCGTGCCGACGGCGACCACATCTACTTCAACCGCCACTGGATGGAATTCACCGGCCTGACGCTGGAGCAGAGCCTTGGCTTCGGCTGGAACCCGGCTTTCCACCCGGAGGATCGCGAGCGTGCCGCACGCCGGTGGCAGCAGGCCGTCGAGAGCGGGGAGCCCTACGAGATTGAGTACCGGCTGCGTCGCCACGACGGGGTCTATCACTGGATGCTGGGCCGCGCGCTGCCACTGCGAGACGAGGCGGGCAACATCGTCAAGTGGTTCGGGACCTGCACCGATATCGATGCCCTCAAGCGCACCGTCGAACGCCTGGACGAAGCTCAGCGCATCGGCCGCATCGGCGACTGGGAGTGCGACCTGGATACCGAGATCATCCGTTGGTCGCCGCAGGTGTTCGAGATATTCGGCCGCGATCCGGCGCTTGGCCCACCCACGAATTTCGCCGAGAACAAGGAGCTCTTCGATGAGGTCAACAGCGCGAGCGTTGCTGCACACATCGCTCACGCTGTTGAGACAGGCACGACGCAGCAATATGAGTTACGTGTACTAGGAGCGGATGCTGTTGAGCGCTACATCAGTGTTGTGGCGGTGCCGCGTAAAGACGAGAGCGGTCGCGTCCTCGGCTTGTTCGGTACGGTACAGGACGTTACCGCGCAAAAGCGCGATGAACTGACACTACGCGCGCGGGCGCATCAGCAAGTGTTGGTGGCCTCACTGGGACGGTTGGCGCTGTCTGATACCGAACTCGACGAGGTCTTCGACGCAGCGTCATCGGCCGTAGCCGAAGGGCTTGGGGTGGAGTTCGGGCGTCTGTTGCTGGCTGCTGATGACGATGCCTTCGATGTCCGCGCGGGGGTAGGCTGGGAGGATGGTTGGCTGGGGCACCGCGTTTATGCGGCCACTTCCGCCAATCATGTCGGCTTCGTCATCGAGGCGCGTGGGCCGGTCATCATCGATGACTTCCGCAGCGAGGGGCGCATCTCCGATGCGGGTATGATCGCCACGCACGGCATCATCAGCGGCATTGACGCCCCGATCGGCCATCCCGATAAGCCGCTCGGTATTCTGGGCGCCTATTCGCGCGCCACACACCGCTTCTCGCAGGACGACATCGGTTTTGTGCAGAGCATCGCCAACACGCTCAATACTGCTATCGAGCGGGCGCGTTCGAACGAACGCTTGACGCATATGGTGCAGCACGATGCGCTGACCGGGTTGCCCAACCGCCTGCTGCTGACTGACCGTCTCAGCGTCGCCATGGCGCAGGCCGAGCGCACCGGCAAACGCCTCGCGCTGATGTTCATGGATCTGGACCGCTTCAAGAACGTCAATGACGTCTTCGGCCATGAAGGCGGCGACATGATCCTGCAGGAAGTTGCGCGGCGTCTGCGCGGCGCGGTGCGTGCATCCGACACCGTCAGCCGCCAGGGCGGCGACGAGTTTCTGGTCGTGCTGCCCGAGATTGAGGGGGATGAAGACGTTGCCCGTGTGGCCGAAAAGCTCATCGCCGCAGTGCTTGAGCCCTATGAGCTGCACAGCACAGAGGTAGTGCTCGGCGCCAGCATCGGCATCGTGTGCTACCCCGACAACGGGCGAGAGGTCGAATCCCTGCTGCGCAATGCCGACGTCGCCATGTACGCCGCCAAGGACCAGGGGCGCGGGCGCTATCAGTTCTATTCCGCCGAAATGAACGCGCGCGCCCACGAGCGTCTGTTGCTCGAAGCCGATCTGCGCCACGCGCTGGAGCGCGATGAACTGTTCCTGGCCTATCAGCCGCAGGTCAATCTCGCCAACGGCGCGGTCGTCGGCCTCGAAGCGCTGATGCGCTGGCGGCACCCCGAGCGGGGCCTGGTATCGCCGGCGCAGTTCATCCCGATTGCCGAGGATTGCGGCCTGATCATGGCTTTCGGTGCCTGGGCCATGCAAACGGCCTGCTGCGACCACGCCCGCTGGATTTCCGAAGGCCTCATCGACGGCACCATGGCCGTCAACGTCTCGGCGCTGCAGTTCCGGCAGGGTGATTTCGTCGATGTGGTCGCACGTGTCCTTGCTGACACCGGGCTCCCCGCCGGGCGGCTGGAAATCGAAGTCACCGAAAGCGTCGTCATGCGCGGTGTCGACGAAGTGCGCGCCAAGCTCAACGCGCTCGACGAACTCGGCGTCAAACTTGCCATCGACGACTTCGGCACCGGCTACTCCAGCCTCAGCTATCTCAAGCAGTTCCCCATCTACCGCCTCAAGGTCGACCAGTCCTTCACCCGCGGCCTGCCCGACGACCGCGAAAGCGCCGCCATCGTGCAGGCCATCATCGGTCTCGCCCGCAGCCTCGGTCTCGACGTATTGGCCGAGGGCATCGAGACCGAAGGCCAGGCCGAACACCTGCGCACCATGCTCTGCGATGCCGGCCAGGGCTACCTCTACGCCCGTCCCATGGCCGCCGAAGACTGCACCGCCTGGCTGCGCGCACGCGCCCCGGCCTGACCCGCGGCTGTACCTTGCCCCCGTGCTTTGCTAGTCTTGCCCCCCTCGCGGCCGCCGTGGCGACTGCCAAGTACTGGAGCAAGCATGTCTTTCGTTGTCTATCTTTCCGGAGAAATCCACACCGACTGGCGTGACGAGATCCGTCGTGGCGCCGCCGCACGCGGCCTCGACGTGACCTTCACTTCCGCCGTCACCGACCATGAAGCCAGCGACGCCGCCGGCGACTCCCTCGGCCCGGAAAGCGCCGGCTACTGGCGCGATCACAAGTCCTCGATGGTGAACTCCATCCGCACCCGCAACCTCATCGAAAAAGCCGATATGGTCGTCGTGCGTTTCGGCGACAAATACAAGCAGTGGAACGCCGCCTTCGACGCCGGCTACTGCGCCGCGCTGGGTAAGCCCTATGTCACCCTGCACGCCGAAGACATCGTCCACCCGCTGAAGGAAGTGGACGCCGCCGCCCAGGCTTGGGCCACCACCACCGATCAGGTGGTCGACATCCTTGCCTACGTGCTGCGTGACTGATTTCGCCGTCTGGAATGAAAAAGCCCGCCAATTGGCGGGCTTTGTTTTTGAAGCCATAAAACCTCAGCGCAGGCTGGCCATGCGCTCCACCAGCCGGTCGTTGGCCTGGCTCAGCAAGTCCTGGCTCAGCGTGCGGTAGCGCTCGACATCCGCCTGTACCTCAAAGTCACGCCGCTGGTTGGTGCCCATGCCGGCCAGTGCGCGGAACACGTTGAGACCTATTTCCGTCCCTTTGGCCACATCCGAGGTGGTCTGCACCACCGTGCCGAACTTCTCCTCGGCGTACATCGGCTGGCCCAGCTTCATGCTGCTGGAGTGGTTGGCCGCCAGCATGCCCTCCCCGCCGTAGATCGAAATGCCGCCGCCCGGCGCCAAGGTCAGCGCCTGGCCGACCTGCACACTCGCGCTGGAGCGGAAGCTGCCGCCGTAGCCTTCCGAACCGGCGAAGTCGATCACGTAATACACCGACAACACCTTGATGCCGGTCTTGCCGTATTGCGTTGACGCCGCGGTGGAAGCGTTCGAGAAGCCAAAGCCGCCCATCTTGTCCGACTCGCCCAGAAACCAGTACAGGTTGCCGTGGCTGCTCGGCGCAAAGGTTGTCATCTCCGTCTGGTCGCCAAAGAACGAAGCGGTCTTGCGCTGCGGCGATTCCTCCGGCGTGGCCTTGGCAAAGTCGGGCTGCGCCTGCAGTTCCTTGCGGCTCGTCACCGTATAGCCGGCCTTGCTGATGCGCGCCACGAAGTCGGCATAGGCCGCATCCGTGATGGCCTGCATCTGCGCCTCATCCACGCCCAACAGCTTGATGCCTGCCGTCGCATTGCCACCATAGCCGCGTCCCGCCTTCTTCGACTCGACCTTGCTTTGGACAAACGCCACCTTGAAGGAGGCAATCGCCACTTTCTGCGCCCCCTTGAACGGCGCCTCGCGCTCCACCTTGATCTCGTCCGCCACCGACAAGCCCATGAAGCCCGAGCGCTGCTCCGACGGCTTCTTCACCTCATCCGTGCTGGTCACCGCCGCACAGGCGGACAGCCCCGCCACCAGCACCGCAATCACCCCGCTGCGCATCTTGCTCATGCAAATCCACCTCGCGAATGTCAGAAGAAATGCTGCCAGGCAACATCAGGCTGGCGAATCGAGTATGCCGCAGGGGCTGTGGGGGTTTGAGCGGTGGTTTTGGGGAGGTTAGTTAATACTTCACAGGGAGCCGGTGATTTCGACGCAACGGTTTGCTGCCGCAACTGCCGGCTACTGCGCCGCGCCCGGCACGCCCTGTGTCTTCATGAGGCCGGTGCCATGGTTCGGGACTGGAGAACGGACCGCGAGGCCGCGTGAGCATCAAGATGCGAGGAGCCGTGGCGCGGGTCTGCCGGTCTGCGTTGCGGCGAAGAGATCGGAGCGCGCGGCGTCGTAACGTTCCCAGAGATCTGCTTCCGCCAGGGAAGGCCAGGTGATCAACTCACCTTGATCGAGTCCAGCCAGCGCGGCGTCGACAAGATTCTCGACCGTCATGACCGCCTCTTGCGGAAGCGCGCTCAGCGGCATTCCTGCGATATCCCAGAGATCGGTGGCGGTGGCCGCGGGCAGCACGACTTGAACCTTTACGCCCGTGCCCGCCAGTTCCTGTTGCAGACCGCGACTGAAATTGAGCACGAATGCCTTGGTGCCGCTGTACACCGAACTCACCGGCAGCGCATGAACCGCCAACGCCGAGGCCACGTTGATGATGGCGCCTTCGTTGCGTTCCCTGAATGCCGGCAGAACCGCCTGCGTCAAACGGGTCAGCGCAGTGATATTCAATGCGATCTGCGAAAGAAGATCCTTCATCGCTGTCCCGGTGACGGGGCTCAGCTTCGCGATACCCGCGTTGTTCACCAGTATCCGGATGCCGGGGTTGCCCGCGAGAACGGTTTCCAGTCGCACCAGATCGTCCTCCTTCTCGAGGTCGGCCACGAACGCTCTGGCCTGGATGCCATGAGCCTGCTCAAGTCTTGTGGCGAGCGCTTGCAGGCGCTCGCCGCGCCTCGCCACCAGCACGAGGTCATATCCGCGCTGAGCAAGACGATCTGCGTATCCGGCTCCGATGCCGGACGAGGCGCCGGTTATCACTGCGATTTTCTGGGAGGAGATCATGGTTTTTCCTTTAAGTTGAATGCCGGCCCGGAACCGCTGCAAGTGCCCTGGGCTGGCCATGTTCGTCACAGTTTGACGACGACCTTGCCTTTGGCGCGCCCGGTTTCGACGTAATCCATCGCTTCCCGCGTGGACTCGAACGGGAAGACCCGATCCACGACGGGGTGTATGGCGCCGGAGTCGATTAGTGCGCCGATCTCGCGCAGCTGGCCACCATTCGCTTGCATGAAGAGAAAGGAATAGCTGACCCTGCTACGTCTGGCTTTCTTGCGGATGCCAAGGCTCAGCAGGCGCATGATCGATGTCATCCCCCACGACGCGCCGATCTGCTGGCCAAACGCCGAATCGGGTGGGCCGGAGATGGAGATCAGCTTTCCGCCGGGCTTGAGCACGCCCACGGACTTCTCGAGCGTCGCGCTGTCCTGGCTGTTCAGGACGACGTCGAAGTCGTGCAGGATCTGCTCGAAATCGCTCTTCCTGTAGTCGATGACGAGGTCGGCGCCGAGACGCTTCACCCACTCCACATTGGCGCTGCTCGTCGTGGTCGCGACGAATGCCCCGACATGCTTTGCCAGCTGGATGGCAAAGGTGCCGACGCCACCGGAGCCGGCCTGGATGAAGACCTTCTGTCCCTTCTGGAGGTTTGCCATTTCGATCAGTGCTTGCCAGGCGGTCAGGCCCACCAGCGGGATGGAAGCGGCCTCTTCCATGGTGAGCGCCTGGGGCTTGATCGCCAGCGAGCTTTCCTTGATCGCAATGCGTTCCGCGAACGCTCCGATGCGGAAATCATCGGGCCGGGCGTAGACCTCATCGCCCGGCTTGAACTGCGTCACCCGCGGCCCGGTCTCCAGCACGACGCCGGCTACGTCGTGGCCCAGGATGAGTGGCAAGCGGTAGGGCAGGAGGCGCTTGAACCCGCCACTCTTGATCTTTGAATCCAGCACATTCACGCCGGCCGCGCGCACCTGCACCAGCACCTCGTCATCGCGCAGCTCAGGCTCCGGCATGTCCTGCAGGCGTACGCCGCCTTCCTTTCCATAGCGTTCGAGAACGAATGCTTTCATTGGCTTCTCCAGTTGAGTGCCGTTCTGTCGGCGAGGAAATCCAGCACCTCGGGCACAAAGATGCGGTGATGTTGAAATACGCCGCCATGGCCGGAATCGGGATAGATCGTGAGCCGGGCGTTCGGCAGGCGGCGGGCCAGGTCGGTGGACAGGCTGCTGGCCACCATCAGGTCGCGGTCGCCGTTTGCCACCAGTACGGGTTGAGTGATGACGGAGAGGTCGTCGGGCGCACTGCGGCCCGCCGTGCGGATGGCCTGCAGCTGAGCGCGTCGAGCCTGCAGGGAGATGGGCTTGTCACGGTCCTCGGTGCGTTCCTTCAGCCGCGCGAAGTAGGCCGCCGCGGCCCGCTTGCCCTCTGCCGTGCGCGGAAAGAACAGGAAATTTCGCGGGTCGCTGAGTGTGAGCGCCGCCTTCAAGTAGGCGACGACGGCGATCTTGTTGATCTCATCGATACCGCCGCCGCCCCTGGGGCCAGTGCCGGCAAGAATCATCCGGCGTACCAGTTCGGGCGCTTGCAAGGCCACCATCTGGGCTACGCCGCCGCCCAGGGAGAAGCCGAACAGGTCGACCCTGGAGAGTCCCATTGCGCGAATGAAGGCGATGGCATCCCGCCCCATCTCCTCGATCGAGACCGGCACCCGTCCTCCCGATGCGCCTACCCCGCGGTTGTCGAACGCGATGACGCGCCGGTGCGCGGCGATGCCGTCGATGATGCGGGGGTCCCAGTCATCGAGCACGGCCATCAAGTGGTGCAGGAAGACCACCGGTACACCAGAGGCGGGGCCCAGTTCGCGAAAGGCGAAAGGCACACCGCCAACATCGATGTGACGGGTTGGCGCATTCTTCCACTTCACCGTGCCGGTCCGCTGCACAGGGGTATCCGCATCGGTATCGCTCCGACCCGGCGCGGAGGGCCCATCGGCGCCTGACGACAGCGCGGCCGTCACGTGCTTGCCTGCATTGTTGCTGTTCATGAACGAAAGCTCCTGGCCGATGGATCGGGGGTGGCTGAAGTGTTACTATCAAATTGAAACCAACAATACTATCAATTCGAAAGTAAGTCACTACTAAATCGATATGAACAACGAAAATAGTTGCAATGACCCGTGCCCGATCGCGCGCACACTTGCTGTGGCAGGCGACAGTTGGAGCATATTGATCCTGCGTGATGCCAATTCCGGCCTCACGCGCTTTGACCAATTCCGCAAAAGTCTGGGCATCGCACCGACCATGCTGACCCGCCGACTGGCGACGCTGACCGAAGAGGGACTGCTTGAGAAGCGGCGCTACTCGGAGCATCCGCCGCGTGAGGAATATGTGCTGACTGCTGCCGGGCGCGATTTTCTGCCGGTGCTTTTCATGATTGGCGCGTGGGGGCGCCAGCATCGGGCGGGGGGAGAATTGACTCGTTTCTTCGACGCTGAAACCGGCACAGAGGTCAAGGCAGTGGCCATAGATGAGGTCACCGGTGCAAAGATCGGGACGCGCCCCATGCGCATGGTTACGCCGGCGGATGCCTGAGGTCTGACGTGACGGAGGGCCTGGTCACGCAGCGCTCAGGGTGAAGGCGGCGTGCGACCTCTTCGGTGACGCTTCATGCCGGCGCTGCTACCGCGACTGGCCCGCTGCAGCAAAGGCTCACGCAATGTCAGCTTGCGCACTGCCGCAGCACATGCGGCCATCACTGCGCATTCACCCGCAGCGCTTCCCTTTCCTTGCGCACTGCCTGCGCCACCGGGTCCAGCAGCCGGTCGCCCTTCGCATCCCGAATCCGCGTCACCAGCCCCATGCGATTCATCTTTGCAATGAACGGCTTCGGATCGAGATCCTCCACATTGGCCATGCTGCCGGTATCCCACTTGCCTTCCGAGATGAGCAGTGCGGCGGCCACGACCGGCACGCCGGCGGTGTAGGAGATGGCCTGGCTGCCGACTTCTTCAAAGCAGGCTGCGTGGTCGCAGACGTTGTAGATCAGCACTTCTTCGGCCTTGCCGGCCTTGCGGCCGCGGATGACGTCGCCGATGAAGGTCTGGCCGGTGTAGTCGGCGGCAAGCGAGGCGGGGTCGGGCAGCACGGCCTTGACGACTTCGAGCGGCACGACCAGCTGGCCGCGCGCGGTGCGCACCGGCTGTTCGGACAGCAGGCCGAGGTTCTTGAGCACGTTGAAGACGTTGATGTAGTGCTCGCCAAAGCTCATCCAGAAACGGATGTCGGGCACGCCGAGGTTCTGCGAAAGGGAATGCAGCTCGTCGTGGCCGGTGAGGTAGCAGGTGGCCTTGCCGGTGACCGGCATGTCCCATTCCTTGCGACGCTCGAACATGGCGTTGGCCTTCCAGGCGCTGTTCTCCCACGACCAGACGGTGGAGGTGAACTCGCGGAAGTTGGTTTCGGGGTCGAAGTTGGTGGCGAAGTAGCGCCCGTGGCTGCCGGCGTTGATGTCGACGATGTCGATGGAGTCCACGCGGTCGAAGCAGTGATCCACCGCGTAGCGTGCGTAGGCATTGACCACGCCGGGGTCGAAGCCCACACCGAGCACGGCGGTGACGCCAGCTTCACGGCAGGCCTCGCGGCGCTTCCACTCGTAGTTGGCGTACCACGGCGGGGTTTCGCAGACCTTGGCGGGGTCTTCGTGGATGGCGGTGTCGAGGTAGGCGGCGCCGGTTTCGATACACGCCTGCAGCACTGACATGTTCACGAAGGGCGCGCCGACGTTGATGACGATGTCGCTGTCCGTGGCGCGGATCAACGCGGCGGTGGCGGCCACATCCATGGCGTCCAGCGCGTGGGCCTGCAGTAGGCCGGGCTCCTGCAGGCTGCCCTTGTCCAGCACCGACTCGATGATGGCGTGGCATTTGGCCTGCGTGCGCGAGGCAATGTGGATGTCGCCCAGCGTGGCGTTGTTCTGTGCGCACTTGTGGGCCACCACGTGGCCCACGCCACCCGCACCGATGATCAGGACATTGCGCTTCATTGAACCCTTACTCCTCATCCATGCCGTCCCGCTCAGGACAGGCTGCTGACGTAGTCGTCGTACGAAAAGTCGCGCACCAGGCGCACGCTGCCGTCCGTTTCACGGATGGCGATGGACGGCATATGCACGCCGTTGAACCAGTTCTTCTTGACCATGGTGTAGCCGCCGGCATCGCCGATGGAGATGCGGTCGCCGACCTGCAGCGGGCGCTCGAAACGCGCCTCGCCGAAGATGTCGCCGGCCAGGCAGGTCTTGCCGCAGATCTGATACAGGTGATCACCGCGATCGGCGCCGATGGGCGCGGTCTCCCGGTAGATCAGCAGATCCAGCATATGGGCCTCGGTCGAGCTGTCCACCACCGCCAGATGCTTGCCGTTGAAGCCGGTGTCGAGCACGCTGACTTCCAGCGTGGTGGTGTGGCGCACGGTGGCTTCGCCCGGCTCCAGATACACCTGCACGGCCCAGCGCTGCGCGAAGCTGCGCAGGCGCTCGCAGAAGGCGTCCACCGGATAGCCCGGCGCGGTGAAGCGGATGCCGCCCCCCAGGCTGACCCACTCCAACTGCTCAAGGATGTCGCCATAGCGCTGCTCGACCTCGCCCAGCAGCGCATCGAAGCGCGCGAAATCTCCGTTCTCGCAGTTGTTGTGGATCATCACGCCGCTGATGCGGTCCAGCACCGCGCGGATGCGCGCCGGGTCGGCCTCACCCAGCCGGCTGAAGGGGCGCGCCGGGTCGGCCAGATCGAACCCGGCATGGCTGACGCCGGGGTTCAGGCGCAGCCCCACCGGCTTGTTGCCGGCGTGGCCGGCGAAGCGTTCGAGCTGGTTGATGGAGTTGAAGATGATCTTGTCGCAGTGCGCGACGACTTCGGCGATCTCGTGGTCGGCAAACGCCACGCTGTAGGCGTGCGTCTCGCCGCCGAACTTCTGCTGGCCCAGCTTCACTTCATACAGCGATGAGGAAGTGGTGCCGTCCATGTGCTCGCGCATCAGGTCAAACACTGACCAGGTGGCAAAGCACTTGAGCGCCAGCAACACCTTGGCGCCGGAGCGTTCGCGCACCGTGTCGATGATGCGCAGGTTGCGCAGCAGGGCGGCTTTGTCGATGAGGTAATACGGGGTGGGGAGGGTGTCGTGCATCGGATTCGTCATGGTTCGCCGTGGGCCGTCACGTGCTTGCGGCTGTGCTTGCCAGCGCTGCTCGTGGCGTCGCCGAGGTGATCGATGACCACCGTCGGCCGGTCGGGAAAGCTCGCCACCAGCGCCAGCTCACCGCCGATGCTCTCGACGTAATGGCGCAGCGTGGACAGCAGCAGGTCGCTGCGTTTTTCGAGCCGCGAAATCGTGTCCTGGCCAACATGCAGGGTCGTCGCCAGATCGTCCTGCGTGAGCCCGGCGGCCTTGCGCAGCTCTTTCAGGCTGGCGCGCGGCAGGCCGCCCGGAAGCAGCAGCTCTGGCTCATCAGCAGCGCGTTTCTTGCCCATAGGGACATTCCTGTGGCTCGTGCGGGACCCGGATTATGGCTCAAAAGACATATGGTTCAAAGAGCATGTTTTGCCTTGGTCGGCTGGCAGCGGAAGCGGGCGTTGTCTTCGCTGGCCGGCAGCGTCAAGATTCAGCGCAAACCCGAGCGGAGAAGCGTATGAACATGAAACCCATCCAGTCCAGAAAACTGCGCGGCGTGGGCTATGACGCCGGCACCCGCACCTTGCGTGTTGAGCTCGAAGGTGGCGTGTTGATGGACTACGCCAATGTCGGCGAAGAGATCTGGCGCCGGCTGTCGAACTCGTCCTCGGCGTGGAGCTATTACCGCGACAACGTCGAGGAAGAGTTCGCCGGCAAACGCGTGTCGGCGGAGTCGGGTGTGAAGAAGAACCCGCTCGACGACCTCTTCGGCAGTTGAAGCGAGGTGGCGCGCCCCGCACTGCGCAGCGACGAACGCGCCCGTTTCTACGCGCATCTTGCCGCCATGCTGCGAGCGGGTCTGCCGCTGGCCGAGGCGCTGGCGCATGCTCCGCTGCCGCCCGCCGTGCAGCCCTGGCGCGCGGCCTGTGTGCAGCGGCTGAATGGCGGTCAGGCGCTGAGCGTGGCGGCGCGCGACTCCGGCGTGTTCGCGGCCGAAGACTGGCCGCTGGTGCGGGCCGGTGAAACCACCGGTGCGCTGGAAATCATCTTCGAGCGCCTGTCCGAACGCCACGCCGGTCGTTCCGCCAATCTGCGCTCCATCCGTTCACGGATGATGATGCCGGTACTGGTGCTGCTGCTGGCCTTGCTCATTCAGCCGCTGCCGGCGCTGGTGGGCGGGCGCATCAGCATTGCCGAAGCCATGGTTCCGATGCTGGCGACGGTCTTGTTGATGGCCGTCATGGTGTTCCTGGGGCGGTCGGCGCTCACCGCACTGCTGCAGCCCGCGACGGGCAAGCCGGCAAGGTCGGACGCCGTCTTGCTGCATCTTCCGTTGCTCGGCCCTTTGTTGCTGCGGCGCAATCAGCGTGACTTCTGTGAAAGCCTGGGCATGTTGCTGGAGGCCGGAGTCCCGATGTTCGAAGCACTGCCGACCGCCGTTGCAGCCTTGTCGAACGCCACTTTGCGACGGGCTTTTTGCAAGGTGGAGAGCAGGGTTCGCGCTGGTGCGCCGCTGGCAGCGGCCTTTGCCGAATTGCCGTGGCGCGCCTTCGAGCCCTTGCGGGCGCAGATCGAAGCCGGCGAGGCCGCTGGCCGGCTGCCGGCGAGTCTGCTGCACCTTGCGCGAGCCGAGCGCGAACAGGTGGCCGAATCCTCACGTCAGCTGGCAACCTGGTTGCCGCGCCTGTTCTACGCGGCGGTGGTGCTCTGGCTCGCGCGTTCGATCATCAGCGGTGGTTTGCCGGTAGGCTGAGCGCGTAGTGCGGTTATATTAGCCATTCCGAATTTAGCTCTGCAGGAGCGACTGTCATGGAATTGCGCATTTTTTCCGCCCTCGTGGCCCTGCTCGTACCGCTGATGGCCAGCGGCGTTGCCCAGGCCGCCGACCAGGCTGCGCTGTGGGAGGCGCTGCGCACGCAGCCCAACATGGTGGTGGTGATGCGCCATGGCGAGATCGCCGGCGGACGCAACGGCACGCACTTCGACGAGAGTGGCCAGTGCCGCGGCGAGAACATGCTCACGCGCAAGGGCCGTGTGCAGTCCGAGGGTGTCGGCAAGCTGTTTGCAGCCAACGGTCTGCCGCCGGAAAAACTCAACGTGGTCTCGTCGGCGATGTGCCGCACGCGTGACACGGCGCTGGCGGCCTTCGGCAAGGCCGAGCTTGACCCGGAACTGCGCGAATTCATATCCGGCGGCGGTGAACGCATGAATGAGGCGATGGACGCTGCCGAGGCATGGATCCGCAAGCTGCGCGGCGACAAGCCGCTGATCCTGATCACCCACTTCCCGAACATCGACGCGCTGACCGCCGAGCAGATCGAATACGGTCAGGCCATCGTCGCCGAGTCGGACGATCAGGGCTACCTCGACGTGGTGGGCATTCTGGAACTGTACTGAGCGGCGTTCAGCCCTTCGCCAGTCCGGCTTCGTACCAGCCGCGGCTGCGGTTCACCACACGCACCAGCCACAGCATCACCGGCACCTCGATCAGCACGCCTACGACGGTTGCCAGCGCTGCACCGGAGTCGAAGCCGTACAGCACGATGGCCGCCGCCACGGCCAGCTCGAAAAAGTTGGACGCGCCGATCATCGTCGACGGACCTGCCACCGAGTGCGGCGCCTTGAACTTGCGGTTGAGCCAGTAGCCCAGCGCGGCGATGAACAGCACCTGCAGCAGGATGGGTACGGCGAGCATGCCGATGATCAGCGGCTGGTCGATGATGGCGCGGCCCTGGAACGAGAACAGCAGCACCAGCGTGGCCAGCAGCGCGAGGATCGAGAACGGGCCGATGCGCTCCAGCGTGCGCTGGAAGAAGGCCTCGCCGCGCTTGAGCAGTTGCGCGCGGATGAATTGCGCAATTGCCAGCGGAATCACGATGTACATCACCACCGACAGGAACAGCGTCGCCCACGGCACCGGAATGGCCGACACGCCCAGCAGCAGCGCGACGATGGGCGCGAAGGCAAACACCATCACCAGATCATTGAGCGCGACCTGCGTCAGCGTGAAGTTGGCGTCGCCGCGGCACAGGTTGCTCCAGACGAAGACCATGGCCGTGCACGGGGCGGCGCCAAGCAGGATCAGGCCGGCGATGTAGCTGTCGAGCTCCTCGGCCGGCAGCCACGGCGCAAACACGTGGCGTATGAAGATCCAGCCGAACAGCGCCATCGAGAACGGCTTCACCGCCCAGTTCACGAACAGCGTGATGCCGATGCTGTTCTTCTGTTTGCGCACTTCGTGCAGCGCACCGAAGTCGATCTTCATCAGCATCGGGATGATCATGATCCAGATCAGCACGCCGACCGGGATGTTGACGTGGGCGACTTCCAGCGCGCCAACCGACTGCGCGACGTCCGGCGCGAACTGGCCAAAGGCCGTGCCGGCGACGATGCACAGGAACACCCACACGGTCAGATAGCGCTCGAAAAAGCTGATGGGCGTACCGGCGGATTGTTTGGCGGCGATTTCGCAGGGGGAGGACATGGTTCAGGCGGTCCGTGTGGATTCGGGGGTGAGGGTGCCGATGCGTGCGCACTCGGCCTTGAAGGCGGCCGGATCCCGCTCCGACAGATCGCGCGGCAGCGCCAGCAGCGCCTCGATGCGGTGGCGCAGGATGCGGTAGGCCGACACGAACGAGGCCTCGATCTCGGCCTCCGTGCCGGTGGCCTTGGCCGGGTCGGCCACGCCCCAGTGCGCGCGCGGCGCCGGCGACAGATACACCGGGCAGGTCTCGCCGGCGGCGCTTGCGCACACCGTGATGACCAGATCGGGCGTCAGCGGCAGTGCATCCCATGATTTGCTGAAGAGGCCATCCGTGGCGATGCCCTCGCGTGCCAGCAAGGCGAGCGACTTCGGATGCACGTAGCCGGCCGGTTGGCTGCCGGCGCTGATGGCCCGCCAACCTTCGGGCGCCAGCGCGTTGAAGGTAGCCTCGGCGAGGATGGATCGGCACGAGTTGCCGGTGCACAGGAACAGCACATTCATGATTTACACACTCCTTCGGCGACGCCGGTGAGCTCGCAGCTCACGCCTTCGCCACAGCAGTTTTCGGTGAGGAAGCCGATGGTGTCGACCATCAGCGGGATGTTGGCGCGATAGCGCTGGAAGCGGCCTTCCTGCTCGGCCGTGACCAGTCCGGCCTGGGTCAGGCCTTTGAGGTGGAAGCTCAGATTGGTGGGCGGAATGTCGAGTGCGGCGGAAATGTCACCGGCGACCCGCCCATCCGGCCCGGCCTGCACGAGCAGACGGAAGACGTTCAGCCGTACGCTGGATGACAGCGCTTCGAAGACCTGCAGGGCAGCGCTCTTGTTCATGATTCAACACTTCAAATAATATTGAATCATTGTCTGCCGTTCGAACGCGCGCGTCAAATTTCACGTACCGTGTGTTTGGCTGACATGCCGAAATCAACTATTTTCACGCCTCGACGTCCAACCCGCTCCAGCCACTGAAACGGATCGCCCGCCCATGCCGCTCAAGACCGCCGTCGCACTGCTTGCCCTGCTCGCTTCGACCGCTGCGTTTGCCCAAACCCTGACTGTCGATGGCTGCAACATCCGCCGCGGCGCCTTCTGCGTGAACATGAACCTCAACGGGGCTGAACTGCCCGGCGTGAATCTCGCCAATTCGCAGTTCTCGCGCTCACGTCTGGCGGGCGCGAATCTCGAGGGTGCCAATCTGGACGAGGCCAACCTGAGCAGCACCGTGTTCAGCGGCGCGCGTCTGGCCGATGCCTCGTTGCGACGAATCAATGCGCGGGGGGTGAACTTCGAGGAGGCCGACCTGAGTCGTGCGAATCTGGAGAACGCCAATCTGCAGAACGCGCGAATGGCGCGTGCGCGCCTGACCGATGCGAGCCTGGCCAACGCCGAGATGAGCAACGCGCGACTGGGCGGCGCCGTGCTGGACGGGGCTGACCTGACACGTACCAACCTGCGTGCGGCCGAACTGCGCGGTGCCTCCCTGAAAGGCGCGGATCTGCGCGGCGCCAACTTCACGCGTGCCGACCTGGGGGATGCCGATCTGACCGGCGCAAAGCTGGATCAGGCGAACTTCTTCGGCGCGCAGACGGCGGGCTGCATCGGCTGCCCGTAAGCGGGGTCAGCCGCCGCGCAGCGCGCGGTCGAGAATTTCGCCGAACGGCCCGGCGCGCATGAAGCCGACTACGCGCAGGCCGTCGATCTCGCGTCCGCCCGGTGCGAAGAACACGATGCCCGGCGGGCCGAACAGATTGAAGCGGGCGAGCAGGGCCTTATCTTCAGCGTTGTTGGCGGTGACGTCGGCCTTGAGCAACAGCATCTGTCCCATGCGCGCGGCCACCGTCGCATCGCTGAAGGTGAAGCGCTCCATCTCCTTGCACGACACGCACCAGTCGGCATAGAAATCCAGCATCACCGGCCGGTCGGCGGCGGCGATGCGCGCTTCCAGCTCGGCCACCGAACGCACCCGCTCGAACTGCGGCGCGGCCACGGCTGCCTGTGCCGTGCCACCGCGCAGCACCGACAGCGGTTGCAGCGGATCGCGCGAGCCGGCCAGCAAGCCGATCAGCATGGCCGCACCGGCCAGCAGCAGCATCACGCCACAGCCCTTCCAGAAGCGGCGCCAGCCACCCGCGCTGGGCGGCAGCGGGTCGAGTGCATGCAGAAAGATGCCCGAGAACAGCAGAAGCAGTGCCCAGCCCAGCATGCCGGCAGCAGCCGGAATCACCGGCGACACCAGCCACAGCGCCACGGCCAGCAGCATCACGCCGAAGGCTTTCTTGACGCCTTCCATCCACGATCCGACCTTGGGCAGCAGCGAGCGCGTGCCGACCCCGATTGCGATCAGTGGTGCGCCCATACCCAGCGCCATCACGAACAAGGCCGCGCCGCCGAGCGTGGCGTCGCCGGTCTGCGCGATGTACAGCAGCGCGCCGGCCAGTGGTGCGGCCACGCAGGGGCCGACGATGATGGCCGAGAGCGCGCCCATCACCGCCACGCTGCCCAGGGCGCCGCCCTTGCGATGGCTGGCGGTTTCGCTGAGCCGGCTCTGCAACGCGGCAGGCATCTGCAGCTCGAAGAAGCCGAACATCGACAGCGCCAGCAGCACGAACAACGCGGCGAAGCCGCCCAGCACCCACACGTTCTGCAGCGCGGCCGACAACATGGTGCCGGACAGGCCGGCGGCCACGCCGGCGGCGGCATAGGTCAGCGCCATGCCCAGCACATAGGCCAGCGACAGCGCACCGGCGCGGGCGTGACTGACGTGCTGCCCCTGGCCGACGATGATGCCGGACAGGATGGGGATCATCGGGAAGGTGCAGGGCGTGAAGGCCAGCAGCAGGCCGAAACCGAAGAAGCTCGCCAGTACCAGCGGCACGCTGGCGTCGCCGAGCAGGCGTGCGACGCGACCGCTTTCGTCCCCGCTGGGAGGGTTCGTGACGGCGGCCGTGCTGGCGGCCGGAGCGGGGGTGACCAGCGCACGGTCGAGCAGCCCGCTGCCGGCGCTCGGCGAGGCGGCGAGGTCGACGCTGACCGTGCGCGTTTCGGGCGGATAGCAGATGCCGCCGTCCCAGCAGCCCTGGCTCTTCACTTCGATGTCGATGACGCTGACCCCGGCAGGTGCCGACACCGGCAGCAGCACATTGAGCTGGCCGCGATGGATCTCGGTGTCGCCGAAGAACTCGTCCTTGTAGGTCTTACCCGGCGGCACTTCGGCGGGGCCGAGCGTGACGCCGTCGGTGAGCGAGGCGAAGCCCAGCTTGTTGTCGTAGAGGTAGTAGTCCTTGCGGATGTCGAAACGCAGCTCGACGGTGTCCGCAGTCAGCGCGCGCGCCGATAACGGAAAGGCCTTCTCCGGCTCGACCGGGTCGGCCAGTGCGGGGCCCGTGATGAAGCTCGTGAGCAGGATGAGCAGGGTGACGATGCGCGACATGGACTTCCTTGGGGTGGGCTGCGAGCGTGAGACTGTCATGGCCGCGCGGGGTTCGGGCTGGCGCATTCGGCGGCCACCCAGCCGAGGTAGGCGGGCAGGCCGTGCGTGACCGGCATGGCGATGATCTCGGGTACGTCGAAGGGGTGGGCCTCGATAATCGCGCGTTCCAGCTCGGCGTACCGGTTGCGCGTGGTCTTGATCACCAGCGGGACCTCGTCGGCCTCTTCCACCGCGCCTTGCCAGCGATACACCGAGCGGCATGGCGAGAGCACATTCACGCAGGCCGCGAGGCCGGATTCGACCAGTTGCGCGGCCAGTGCACGGGCCGCAGCTTCGTCGGGAAAGTTGGTGAGGACGACCAGGGTTTCGGACATCATGCACTCCGGATTGCGCGGAATCGGCCGCCATTATCGCGGAATCGGCAGAATGCGGCATTGTCGCGCCGCAGGTAGCCCATTATCATCCGGACAGTCCGGCGCTCCGCCGCGGCCATGGTGGCCGCCCGGATCAGTCGTCGCCCCATGCCAATCGCCGTTCCGGCTCCGACCGGTTCAGGCCCGCTAGGAGAACAGGCGTGCGTGAAGTTCTGTGGGTTCTCATCGGCGTCCTGTTCGTCTACATGGTCTATCAGCTCAACCGCGCCCGTGTGTTGCGCGCCGGTGTGAGCTTCTATGACGGGTATGAGCCCGATGAGGCGCCGGCCTTCGAAGCGGCGCTCGACAACAGCGCCTGGCGTCAGGAAGTCGATGCCCTGCGCGACGAAGTGAGCCAGCAGCGCGAGGCGCTGACCGTCCTGTCACAGGGCCTCGAAACCCTGCGCGAGCAGCTGGAATCGATCAGCGCCGCGCAGGGGATCTCCCCCGAATACAACGAAGCCCTGGTGTGCGCGCGGCGCGGACTCGATGTCGAGGCCATCGCCGAGCGTTGCGGAATTTCGGTGGCTGAAGCGGAGCTGGTGCGCTCCATGGCCGAACGACAAGGGGGCGACAATGCGACCCAGCCCTGACGTGGTGTCCGGTACGCCCGGTGGTGCGCTGCTGCGCGCCGCCATTGCGGCCGTCCTGATGTGCGTACTGTTGTACTTCGCGCTGAGCCCCGAGCCGGAACCTGCGCCGCCGCCCGCGCCGGAAGCTGCGGCGCCCGAAGCCCAGGTGATCGCGCCGTCGCCCTCGCTGCTGATGCCGCAGGCTGTTGCACCGGCAAGCGATTTCGTTGCGCCGCCTGCGATCGAAGTCCCGGCCCCGGAGGCCGCGCCCATGCCGGATACCGCGCCGGTGGCCGCTGAACCGGCGCCGGAGCCTGTCTCTGCGCCCGAGCCGACTCCGCCAGCCAAGCCGGCTTCGACACCGCCTCCGAGCGCGCCCGCCCCTGCGTCGGGCGGCAAGCCGCATATCGTCCAGCTGGCTGATTTCGGGCCGCTACCGGCCGCGAAGAGCCTGCTGGATGCCGCCGCTTCGGCCGGGCATCCGGGCCGTCTGTTGCATCGGGTGCTGGTTGGCCCGTTTGCCTCGCGCGACGCTGCCCGCAAGGCGGTCGAGGCCGGAACCAAGGGCATCGCAGTGGAAAGCGGCGGCTCGTGGTGGGTGCAGGCCGGCGTGTTTTCCGACGCCGAAAATGCTGACCGCCAACGTGCCACGCTGTCGATGGCGGGCAAGCAGGTGGTTGTCCACGGGCGTGCCGAGATCGGACCGTTCCCGAGCCGGGCTGCTGCCGAGAAGGCGTTGGCCGGGCTGCGCAATTCATTCGGAAAGCCGCTGCGTGATGCAGCCATCGTCGCCGTGCGTTGAGCGCGGCGTCACCCTCTCTCTACCGAGGAAACAGCATGAAGATCGAAAGTCCGGTGCTCGGCACCGTCGAAGTCGCCGACGAAAAGATCATCGATTTTCCGGGCGGCCTGTCCGGCTTCGAGCAACTGCGTCGCTTCGCCCTGGTGCACGACGAGGACGATGCCGCGCGCGAGCTGTTCCTGCTGTTGTCGGTGGATTCCCCCGACGTGCTGTTTTCGGTCACCGACCCGGCCAACGTCGCGGTGCACTACGAACTGCGGCTGACCGACGAGGAATCCGCCGAGATCGGCCTGAATGACCCGGCTCAGGCCGCCGTGCTGGTCATCCTGCGCCGCGACGACAGCGAGGGCGCGCCCGAGAGCGCCGGCTTGCGCGCCAATTTCATGGCGCCGCTGATCGTCAATCTCGACACCCGTCGCGGCTTGCAGAAAGTCATGAGCCGCGTCGATTGCGAGGTCACGCTGCGCTCGCTGTGAGCGTGTTTCAGCCGGCTGCGCCCAGCCGCTTCTCGATGCGCCGCGCGAATACCGTCATCTCCTTTTCGGCCTGACGGTCGCCGCGCGCGGTGGCCGCGCGGATGCCGTCGCGGTAAGCCGCCAGCGCGCCGGCATCGTCTCCGCCCTGTTCCAGCGCCTTGCCCAGCCCTTTCCAGGCCGCCGAGTAGCTCGCATCAAAACCCAATGCATCACGGAAGTGGGTGGCGGCCTTGAGCGGGTCGTCTTCCAGCCAGGCATTGCCCAGCGAAAGGCGCAGCAGTGCGCCATCGCGCGGGCCGCCAACGAGCTTTTCGAGGTTTGCGATCATCGGTTTCATGGGGCGTGGGTACAATCCAGCTTCGTTTGAAGGCAATGCAGAGGATACCGAACATGACCCGCAGCATCATTTCCACGCCCAACGCCCCGGCCGCCATCGGCACCTATTCTCAGGCTGTCCGCGCCGGCAACACCGTGTACATGTCGGGCCAGATCGGGCTGGACCCCAAGAGCATGCAGCTCGTTGACGGCTTCGAGGCGCAGACCGTGCAGGTCTTCGACAACCTCAAGGCGGTGGCCGAGGCTTCCGGTGCTTCGCTGGCCGATGCGGTGCGTCTGACCATCTACCTCACCGACCTGTCCAACTTCGCCAAGGTCAACGAGATCATGGCGCGCTACTTCGATCAGCCGTATCCGGCGCGCGCCGCTGTCGGCGTCAAGGAATTGCCGCGTGGCGCGGTGGTCGAGGCCGACGCCATCCTGGTCCTCGACTAAGCCTTTTTGCCCGCGCGCATGAGTCCCCGCCCGACTGCCGCCGCCGCGACGTCGGGCAATGCGCTGGCCAAACGGCTGGCCAAGCTCGACATCCATCGCCAACAGGATCTGCTGCTGCACCTGCCGCTGCGCTATGAGGACGAGACCCGCGTGCTGCCGATCCGTGCCGCGCGTGAAGGCGTTCCGGTGCAGATCGAAGGCGAGGTGGTGTCGTGCGAAGTGATGTTGCGGCCGCGCCGGCAACTTGTGGCGCGGGTGCGCGACGAGTCCGGCGAAGTCGCCGCCCGCTGGCTCAATTTCTACCCATCGCAGCAGAAGCAGGTCGCCGAAGGCCGCCGCGTGCGGCTGTTCGGCGAATTGCGGCAGGGTTTTTTCGGTGCCGAGATGGTGCACCCGCGGGTGCGCAACGTCGAAGCCGGTGAGGCGCTGCCGGATGCGCTGACGCCGGTCTATCCGACCACCGCCGGGTTGGCGCAATCGGCCCTGCGCAAGCTGGTCGGTCGCGCGCTTGAAGCGCATGTCGAGCACGAATTGTTGCCGCCCGAGGTGCTGCGTGAGCTGCGTCTGCCGAGCTTCTCGGCCGCGCTCGATGCGTTGCACCGGCCGGCGCCTTCGGTATCGCTGGCCGCGCTTGAAGCGCACGACCATCCCGCCTGGCGACGCATCAAGTTCGAGGAGTTGCTGGTGCAGCAGATCTCGCTGCGCCGCGCCTACAACGCCCGCCGTGCCAAGCGCGCGCCGGGTCTCAAACCTCGCCACACGCTCACGCGCAAGCTGACGGATGCCCTGCCGTTTGCGCTGACCGGCGCACAGCAGCGCGCGGTCGGCGAGATCGCACGCGATCTGGCCACGCCACACCCGATGCAGCGCCTGCTGCAGGGCGACGTCGGCAGCGGCAAGACCATCGTCGCGGCCATGGCCATGCTGCAGGCGGTCGAGAACGGCTTTCAGGCCGCGCTGATGGCGCCCACCGAAATTCTCGCGGAGCAGCACTACCTGAAGCTTGCCGGCTGGCTTGCGCCGCTCGGGCTGGAAGTCGAATGGCTGGCCGGCAGCCGCCCCAAGAAGGATCGCGAGGCCGCGCTGGCGCGCCTCGCCGCGGGGGAGAGTATGCTTGCCGTCGGCACCCATGCGCTGATCGAAGACCCGGTTGCAATGCCGCGTCTGGGGCTTGCGGTGGTCGACGAGCAACACCGCTTCGGCGTGCGCCAACGCCTGGCGCTGCGCGAGAAAGCGGCCGGGGGCCTCAACCCGCACATGCTGATGATGTCGGCTACGCCTATCCCGCGCACGCTGGCAATGACGCATTACGCCGATCTCGACGTATCGGTGCTCGACGAGTTGCCGCCCGGGCGCACGCCGGTGCTGACCAAGCTGGTGTCGGACGCGCGCCGCGACGAGGTCATTGCGCGCGTGGCCGATGCCTGCGCCGAAGGGCGGCAGGCCTACTGGGTGTGTCCGCTGATCGAGGAGTCCGAAGCGCTGCAGTTGCAGACTGCGCAGGAAACCTTCGAGCGGCTGACGGTCGAACTGCCGCAATTGCGTGTCGGGCTGGTGCACGGGCGGCTGAAGTCGGCCGAGAAATCGGCCACCATGGCGGCGTTCGCGGCCGGCGAGCTGGATCTGCTGGTGGCCACGACGGTGATCGAAGTCGGCGTGGACGTGCCCAACGCCAGCCTGATGGTGATCGAACACGCCGAGCGTTTCGGCCTGGCCCAGCTACACCAGTTGCGCGGGCGGGTCGGGCGTGGCACGGCCGAATCGGTGTGCGTGCTGCTGTTCGCCACCGAGCAACCGCTGTCGGAGACGGCGCGGGCGCGGCTCAAGGTCATCTACGAACACACGGACGGCTTCGAGATCGCGCGTGAAGACCTGCGCATCCGCGGCCCCGGCGAATTCGTTGGCGCGCGTCAGAGCGGAGTGCCGCTGCTGCGCCATGCCGATCTGGAGCGTGATGCCGATCTGGTCGAGCCGGCGCGCTCCCTCGCGGAACGCCTGCTCGATGCCGCGCCGCAGGCCGCAGAGCGTCTGCTTGAGCGCTGGCTGGGTGGTCGCGAGGGGCTGTTGCGCGCCTGAGCCAGTATCGTTGCTTGCTGATAAACAAGGGTCATGCGACGCGTGGCCCCGAGCATCTGGAGATCGCATGCGCCGCATGCTTGCAGTAGGGGTGTTGTTGCTGGCTGTGCTCGGATTCGTCGTGCTGAGTGCGACGCGGCCTGAGCCGCCGGTGGTAGAGGTGCGCGAACGCGTGTGGCCGGTGGCCGTGGCCCAAGTGTCGCCGCAATCGGTGCGCCCGACGCTGACGCTGTACGGCCGCATCGAGGCGCCGGACCGGGTGCGCGCTTCCGCGCCGGTGAGTGGCCGAATTCTCGACGTGAATGTGCGTGACGGCGACTACGTGCAGGCGGGCGCCGTGCTGGCGCGGCTCGATCCGCGTGATCTGCAGCCTCGCGTCGAGCAGGCGCGCGCCGCGGTCGAGCGCGAACGGCTGCGCGCCTCGGCCGACCGCGCCGCGCTGGAGCAGGAGCGGGCGCTGCTGGCGCTGGCCGAAGCCAAGCTCGCGCGCTTTGAGCAGCTTGCCCGCCAGAACTTCGGTTCCGCTGCCACATCCGATCAGGCGCGCGAGGAGGTTGCTCGTGCGCGTCTGGCCGTGAACCAGCGCGAACAGGCCATTGCCGAGCATCCGGCGCGGTTGACCGATGCACGTGCCACGCTGGCCGTGGCCGAGCGCGATGCGGCGCGCGGCGCGATCACCGCCCCCTTTGCGGCGCGCATCGGCACGGTCGAGGTTGCGGCCGGCGATCAGGTGCAGCCGGGCGCGACCGTGCTCACGCTGTATCCGTCAGACGATCTGTTCCTGCGCGCGCGTGTGCCGGCGCATCACGTGGCCGAACTGAAGGCCGCGCTGACCGCGGGTGAAGCCCTGCAGGCACGCGCCGATTTCGGCGGCGCACCGCTGACGGCGCGGCTCGAACGCGTTTCCGGCGAGGCCGATGCGCGCGGCGTGGAAGTGCTGCTGCGTGTGGATTCGGCCGGGGGCGTGCCGATAGGCTCCTTCCTGAGCGCCGAACTGGAGCGGCCGGAAATGGATGGCGTGCTGTCCCTGCCGTTCTCGGCCTTGCATGGTGGCAACCGCATTTACCGCGTGGTCGACGGGCGCTTGGTGACGGTACGTGTCGAACGTGCCGGCGAGCACCGCCTTGGCGACGAACCGCGCGTGCTGCTGCACGCGCCGGAGCTGCCGCCGGGCAGCACTGTGATGGTCACGCACCTGCCCAACGCGATTGACGGTCTGGCGGTCGAGGCGCGTACGCCATGAAGCAGGGCGGCACCATCGCGCTGCTGCTCAAGCACCGTGTCGCAGCCAATGTGCTGATGCTGCTGGCTTTTCTTGCCGGTATGGCGGCCGTCACGCGCATGAACGTGCAGTTCTTCCCGAGCTTCGAGCTGGATTTCATTTCGGTGCGCGTGGTGTGGTCGGGTGCAGCGGCAGAAGACGTCGAGACCGGCATCACGACTCCGCTCGAGGAGCGGCTCAAGACGGTCGACGGCCTCAAGAAGATGACCTCGACCTCGGCGCAGGGCGTGTCGAACATCACGCTGGAACTCAACGAAGGCACTGACCCGCTGCTGGCGCTGGATCAGGTCCGCCAGCGTGTGGACGAATTCCGCAATCTGCCGCGCGACGCTGAAACGCCTGAAGTGAGTCGCATCGCGCGCTACGAACCCATCGCCCGCCTGCTGGTGCGCGGCGAGAGCGTGGAGGCCTTGCGGCCGTGGGTGCGGCGTTTTGAGAGCGAATTGCTGGCGGCCGGCATCGACCGTGTCGACATCACCGGCCTGCCCGAAGAGCGCATCGCCATTGAAGTGTCTAATGCGGCGCTGGAAACGCTGAACCTGTCGCTGGTCGAGATCGGCGACCGAGTGGCCGCGATTGCGCGCGATGTGCCGGCCGGCGTGGCCGGCGAACAGGATGGCGCGCGCGAGATCCGTGGGCTGGAACAGCGGCGCGACGCGCGGGCCTTCGAGAGCCTGCCGGTGGTGTCGGACGAAGGTGGCCTGATTCGCCTGGGCGACATTGCCGACATCCGCCGCGAAGCGCGGCCGGGCAGCCTGACCCTGTCCGAAGGCGGCGATGCGGCCGTCGAACTGATGCTGCAGCGGGCCGAGAGCGGGCACTCGCTGCGCGCGGCCAAGGTGCTCCAGGGCTGGCTTGAGCAAACGCTGCCGACGCTGCCGCCGACCGTCAAGATCGAGGTCTTCGATGCGCAGTGGGAGCTGATCCGCGACCGTATAAACCTGTTGGTCAAGAACGGCCTCGGCGGCCTGCTGCTGGTCGTGGCGATCCTGTATCTGTTCCTGCCGGCGCGCATCGCCTTCTGGGTGATGGTGGGCATTCCCACGGCCTTTCTCGCCACGCTGGGGCTGATGCTGCTGTTCGGCGGCACCATCAACATGATGAGTCTGTTTGCGCTGATCATGGCGCTGGGCATCATCGTGGACGACGCCATCGTGGTGTCGGAAGACGCCGACACCCATCGCCGAATGGGCGAAGGCCCGGCGCAGGCCGCGCTGGGCGGTGCGCGGCGCATGTTCTGGCCGGTGGTGGCGGCGTCGGTCACGACCATTGCGGCCTTCCTGCCGCTGATGCTGGTCGGCGGCATCATCGGCAACATCCTGTTCGACATTCCCTTCGTGATGATCATGGTCATCACCGCGGCGCTGCTTGAGAGTTTCCTGATCCTGCCCGCGCATCTGAAGAGCGCCCTGCACGGCGAAGCGGCGGGCAAGGCATCCCGTCTGCGTGAGCGGCTGGACGGTGTGTTCGACCGCTTCCGCGATATCCGCTTCCGCCCGCTGGTCACGCTGGCGCTACGCTGGCGCGGCACCACCATCGCCATCACGCTGGCGACCATGATCTTGGCCGTCGGCGTGGTGGCCGGCGGGCGCATCGGTTTCGTGTTCTTCCCCACGCCCGAAGGGCAGGTGCTGTACGGCAACATCGCCTTTGCCGCCGGCACGCCGCGGGCCCACACCGAGGCCTTCCTGCTCGAACTCGAAGAGGCGCTGATGGAGACCGACCGTGAATACGGCGGCGGTGTGGTGCGCACCGCCGTATCCCGGCTGGGTGGCGGCATCGGAGTTGGTGGCGCCGCTTCTGCGCGTGGCGACCAGCTGGCCTCGATCATGGTCGAACTTGTCCCGCCGGAAGCCCGTGAAGTGCGCAACGAGGCCTTTCTGCGCACCTGGCGCGAGAAGGCCGGCACGGCGCCCGGTCTGGAAAACCTGACGCTGCAGGCGCGCCAGTCCGGCCCGCCGGGGCGCGATCTGAGCGTGCGGCTGACCGGCGACGACCCCGAGCGGCTCAAGGCTGCCGCGCTGGCCTTGGCTGAGAGCGTGCGGGGCATTCCCGGCGTGTCGTCGGTCGAAGACGACATGCCCTTCGGCCGCGAACAGCTGGTGTATCGCATGACGCCGGCCGGCGAGGCGCTGGGCCTGACTACCGAAAGCCTGGGCCGCCAGTTGCGCGCCGCCTTCGACGGGCATCTCGCACAACTGGTGCAGAGCGGGCGCGATGAGCTGGAAGTGCGCGTGCTGCTGCCGCGCGACGAGCGCGAGCGGCTGGACGTGTTCGAACGCCTTGTCATCCACGCGCCGGGTGAGCGTTTCGTGCCGCTCGGAGCGGTGGCGAGCTGGGAGTCGCGTCGCGGCTTCGAGGCGCTGCGCCACGCAGACGGCCGGCTGGCGGTCGAGGTGTCGGGCGAGATCGATCCGGCACAGGGCAACGCCGACATCATCCGCGCCGAACTGCAGCGCGAAGTGCTGCCCGGCATCGCGCAGCGCTACGTCGTCGATTACAGCTTCGAGGGCCGCGCCGCCGACCAGCGCGAGACCATGGACGACATGAAGGCCGGCCTGCTGCTCGGTCTGGGCCTGATCTACCTCACGCTGGTGTGGGCGTTTGCCTCGTGGAGCTGGCCTCTGGTGGTGATGTCGGCCATCCCGCTGGGGCTGGTCGGCGCCATCTTCGGCCACTGGCTGATGGGGCTGAATCTGACGATTCTCTCGATGTTCGGCCTGTTCGCGCTGGCGGGCATCGTGGTGAACAACTCCATCATCCTGGTGAGCCTGTTCAAGGAACTGCGCGGCAAGGGCATGGCGCTCGACGACGCGCTGATCGGCGCTTCCTGCGGGCGTCTGCGGGCGGTCATGCTGACCTCGCTCACCACCATCGGCGGGCTGATGCCGCTGTTGTTCGAGACCTCGTTGCAGGCGCAATTCCTGATCCCAATGGCGGCTTCCATTGCCTTCGGCCTGGGCTTCTCGGCGGTGCTTGTGCTGTTCTTCATCCCGGCGCTGCTGTCGATTGTCGAGAGCTTCAAGGCCTGGCTGGCGGGCGAGCGCGAGGTTCGTGCGGCGGCTTGATCCGCCGCCCGCGCTGTTCGGCCAGCACGGGCCCATCGGTTAAGATGTCCGCCGTTCCATTCGCGTAATGTCATGACGAATCGTTATCCAGCCGACCGGTGGCGCAGCCATCTTCTGCCCGCCCTGCTGCCGTGCGGCATGGACGGCTGGCTGCGTGATCCCGGTTCGCTGACGGCGCGCATCACGGCGCGCTGCGAGCGCTTTGCGGTACGCGTGCTGCGCCAGCGGCTGGGCAAGGTGCTGGACGACGAGGTGGCGCTGCTGGGTTTGCCGCATGGCGACTGGGCGTGGGTGCGCGAGGTGTTGCTGCTGGCCGATGGCGTGCCGGTGGTGTATGCCCGTTCGGTGATGCCGCGCGCCAACGTCGGCGCCGGCTCACGTCTGTTTGCCACCATCGGCGCCCGCCCGCTCGGCGCCGCGCTGTTCGCCAACCCGCGCGTCCAGCGAGGCGAACTGAGTTGCGCACGGCTCGATGTGCGCGACGCGCGCCATCGCGCCGCGTCTGCCGCGCTGGTGCCCCGTGAGCTGCCGCGCGAACTCTGGGGGCGGCGCTCGGTCTTTCGTCTGCGTGGCCGCGCGCTGCTTGTGAGTGAAATTTTTCTTCCGGAAATCCTCGACCTGCCCGCATGACTGATACCCGTTTCAGCTTCTCCGGACGTCTGCCGCACTACTACCGCCTGACGCGCCTGCACCGGCCGATCGGCATCCTGCTGCTGCTGTGGCCCACCTTGTGGGGACTGTGGCTGGCGGCGGACGGCTTTCCGCCGTGGCATGTGTTGCTGATCTTCCTGGCCGGTACGGTGCTGATGCGTTCGGCGGGCTGCGTCATCAATGACTTTGCCGACCGCGATTTCGACGGCCATGTCGAGCGCACCGTGGATCGCCCCATCGTTACCGGCAAGGTCGCACCGATGGAGGCGCTGTGCGTGGCCGGCATTCTGGCTGCTGCTGCGCTGTTTCTGGTGCTGTTTCTCAATGGTCTGGTGATTGCGCTGGCCGTGCCGGCGGTGCTGCTGGCGGCGAGCTACCCCTTCACCAAGCGCTTTCTCGCCATTCCGCAGGCCTATCTGGGCATTGCTTTCGGCTTCGGCATCCCGATGGCCTATGCCGCGATTCAGGGCGAGGTGCCGTGCGAGGCATGGGTGCTGGTGCTGGCCAATGTGTTCTGGGCGGTGGCCTACGACACCGAATACGCCATGGTCGACCGGCCCGATGACCTGAAAATCGGCATCAAGAGCGCGGCCATCACCTTCGGCCGCTTTGACGTCATCGCGGTGATGATCTGCTACGGCCTGACCTTGCTCACACTGGCGATTGCCGGCTGGCTGGCCGGGCTGGGGCCGCTGTTCTACACCGTCGGCCTGCTCGGTGCGGCCGGTGTGGCGTGGACGCATTACGGCATGGTCCGCGGCCGCGAACGCCCGGAGTGCTTCAAGGCCTTCCTGCACAACAACTGGTTCGGCGCCACGGTGTTTGCCGGCATCGTCTTCGACAGCCTGTTCCGCTGAACAAAAGCGAGGGTGCCCTGTCCACGTCGTGCGCGGTATGTTCCGCGACGCAATGGAGAGACAGCATGAAGAAGATCGCACTGACGCTTGCGATGTTGGCACTGAGCGGCGCTGCCCTGGCGGCACACTGCCCGGCCGACATGAAGAAGATCGATGCGGCGCTGGCCACCAACCCGCAACTCAGCGAAGCCCAGATGACCGAAGTGAAGAGCCTGCGTGCCGAAGGCGAAGCGCTCCACAAGGCCGGCAAACACGGCGAATCGGTCGCCACGCTTGGCAAGGCCATGAAGATTCTCGGCATGGAAGGCAAGATGTAAGCGCATTGCCACGTCCCAGCAAGAGGGGGCCGCTGGCCCCCTCTTCTTTCGATGCAGAGGGCGAGCGCTTATCATGCGGGCCGGACCACACGGAATTCCCCCATGCATTTCATGACTGCCCTCGGCGAGCGCTGGCAGCGCCGCGACAGCCTGCTGTGCGTCGGCCTCGACCCCGACACCGCGCGCATTCCCGCTCACCTGCGTGAGCAGCCCGACGCCATCCTGCGGTTCTGCCGCGAGATCGTCGACGCCACGGCTGATCTGGTGTGCTGCTTCAAGCCGCAGATCGCCTACTTCGCCGCCGCGCGTGCCGAAGACCAGCTCGAAGACCTGATCCGCCACATTCACGACAAACACCCCGGCATTCCGGTGGTGCTCGATTCCAAGCGCGGCGACATCGGCAGCACCGCCACGCAGTACGCGCGTGAAGCCTTCGAGCGCTACCGCGCCGACGCCGTGACGGTGAATCCCTACATGGGTCGCGACTCCATCGAGCCGTATCTGGAATATGCCGACAAGGGCGTGATCCTGCTGTGCCGCACCTCCAACCCCGGTGGCAGCGACCTGCAGTTCCTCGATGTCGGCGGCGAAAAGCTCTATGAGCGCGTCGCGCGGCTGGCCGCCAACGAATGGAACGCCAGCGGCAACCTCGGCCTGGTAGTCGGTGCGACTTTCCCCGAAGAGATTGCCCGCGTGCGCAACCTCACCGGCGACATGCCGCTGCTGGTGCCCGGCATCGGCGCGCAGGGCGGCGACATCGCCGCCACCGTGGCGGCGGGGCGCAGCCGCGACAGCACCGGGCTTATGATCAACTCCTCGCGCGCCATCCTGTATGCGGGGGACGGCGAGGACTTTGCTGCAGCCGCCCGTTTCGCCGCTCAGGCGACGCGCACCGCCATCAACCGCTGCCGATAAAGCGACGATGAAATACGACGACCTGCGCGACTTCATCACCCGTCTCGAAGAGATGGGCGAACTCAAGCGCATCAGCGTGCCGGTGGACACCCACCTCGAAATGACCGAGATCGCAGACCGCGTGCTGCGCGCCGGCGGCCCGGCGCTGCTGTTCGAGAAGCCGGTCACCAAGGGTGTGCCGCAGGCCATCCCCGTGCTCGCCAACCTGTTCGGCACGCCGCAGCGCGTGGCCTACGGTATGGGCGAGTCCGGCGACTGGCAGCATTCGCTGCGCGAGGTCGGCAAGCTGCTGGCCTTCCTCAAGGAGCCCGAGCCGCCCAAGGGCCTGAAGGACGCGTGGGACAAGCTGCCGGTGTTCAAGCAGGTGTTGAACATGGCGCCCAAGGTGGTGCGCTCGGCGCCGTGTCAGGAAGTGGTGTGGGAGGGCGATGCCGTCGATCTGGCCAAGCTGCCGATCCAGCACTGCTGGCCGGGCGACGCCGCGCCGCTGATCACCTGGGGGCTGGTGGTGACGCGCGGGCCGGGCAAGAAGCGCCAGAACTTGGGCATCTACCGCCAGCAGGTCATCGGCAAGAACCGCGTCATCATGCGCTGGCTTGCCCACCGCGGCGGCGCGCTGGATTTCCGCGACCACCAGCTCGCGCATCCGGGCGAGCCCTTCCCGGTGGCGGTGGTGCTGGGCTGCGATCCGGCGACCATCCTGGGTGCCGTCACGCCGGTCCCTGATTCGCTGTCGGAATACCAGTTTGCCGGCTTGTTGCGCGGCTCCAAGACCGAGCTGGTCAAGTGCATGGATTCCGAACTGCAGGTGCCGGCCAGCGCCGAGATCGTGCTGGAAGGCGTCATCCACCCCGGCGACATGGCGCCGGAGGGGCCGTATGGCGACCACACCGGCTATTACAACGAAGTCTCGGAGTTCCCGGTGTTCACGATCAACCGCATCACCATGCGGAAGAACCCGATCTACCACTCCACCTACACTGGCAAACCGCCCGACGAGCCGGCCATGCTCGGCCTCGCGCTCAACGAAGTGTTCGTGCCTCTGCTGCAGCGCCAGTTCACCGAAATCACCGACTTCTATCTGCCGCCCGAAGGCTGCTCGTACCGTCTGGCGGTGGTCAGCATCAAGAAGCAGTACCCCGGTCACGCCAAGCGCGTGATGTTCGGCATCTGGAGCTTCCTGCGTCAGTTCATGTACACCAAGTTCATCATCGTCGTGGATGACGACGTCGACATCCGTGACTGGAAGGAAGTGATCTGGGCCATGACCACCCGCGTGGACGCCACGCGCGACACCACGCTGGTGGATAACACTCCCATCGACTACCTCGACTTCGCCAGCCCGGTAGCCGGCCTCGGCAGCAAGATGGGCATCGACGCCACCAACAAGTGGCCCGGCGAAACCAATCGCGAATGGGGCACGCCCATCGTCATGGACGACGCCGTGAAGGCGCGCGTCGACGCCATGTGGAACGACCTCGGACTTTGAAGGAGACAGCAGCATGAGCGAAGACCTGCAACCGCGCGGCCCCGGCCCCGCCATGGACCTCGATAACCTGCGGCTGATCGTGCACGTGGTCTACGGCCTGCACGCCTTCGCGTTGCTCACCGCGCTGTTCGGCGTGGCGACCATTCTCGGCAGCTTCCTCGGCACGCTGCCCTCCATTGCGGCCGTTGTCCTCAACTACTACAAGCAGGCCTCGGCGCGCGGCACCTGGCTGGAGAGCCACTTCCGCTGGCAGATCCGCACCTTCTGGTTCGCGCTGCTGTGGTGCGTGATCGGATGGTTCATGGTGTTCACCGTGATTGGCGTCTTCATCGGTTTTGCCATTCTTGCCGTGGCGGGGCTGTGGGTGCTCTACCGCGTTGCGCGTGGCTGGTGGGTACTGGGGCAGGGCGAGACCATGCCGATGCCCAGGCCTCTGTCTCAGCTCTAGCCTGGGCTTGCTTGTGTGAGGCGCAGTTTCCACGCCTCGCACGGACCCGTGTCAGCGGGATTTGCCGAAGAGCAGCATTCCAACACCTGCCGCGGCAGAAGCGGCACCAAGAATCAGATACAGGGTGGTCGAATCGGTGAAGCGCCCGGTCACGGCTTCCGTTACCTGATCGCCCAGACTTTGCGATGACTGGTACGCAAGGTAAAGCAGGACCGCTCCCACAACGAGCAACACCAGACCCAGAACTTTATTACTCGCCATTTCAAGCTCCTTTGAATGGGGCGGGGCACGTGCCCCGCCTTTCCTGTTTGCATACTACAGTCGTCATGGATTTTCGTAGGGCGCGTTGAGCCGCAGGCGAAATGCGACAAAGGCGGTTGTCCTAGATTAGGGCGCCGAGTAGTCTGCGCCGATAGGGCTGTCGTGGGGCGTCCTTGAGGACGTGGTCTGTCCCCATCCTCGTTGCGCCCTGCGCGGGCTGTTTATTTGACTTATTCGAAGTGACGGGATTCTCATGAGCCTAAAGAATGGAATAGATCATATCGTTGAAACTTATCGGGAAGAGGCTCGAAGAACTCAACTTCTCGTGAAATTCTTATCAGCTTTTGCTGTGAACGAGTCAGATAGACTATTTTCAACTTCTGGCGAAGTACGGAAGTATCTGTCGGGGGCCGCGGTTTGTTCTAAGAATTCGACCGATGTGATTCAGGTTCCCAGAGATCTCCTTGAAAGCTTTGAAGAGTTGCTTAGTCATCAGGGAAAGGAAATTCAGTCTCTTCCTCATCTGATGCTGAAGATCTCCTTCGTGCATCTGGTGACGCTTTTCGAGTCTGCTCTGTCAGACTTAATTAGAGAGGTCTTGACTTATAAGCCTGAAATTTTAAAGTCAAAAAAACAAATTACGTACGAAGATGTTCTTTCTCATGATTCTATGGAAGGTCTTGTTTCCAAAATGATTGATCGAGAGATTGGAGGGATTACGTATGATTCTGTTGCCGACATTTTCAATTATTTAAAAATTAAGCTAGCCCTACCCGTTGAGCTGACTCAGGAGGAAATGGGTGAGCTGATATCCATAAAGGCCAAGAGAAATGTCATCGTTCATAATCAAGGAAGGGTAGACAGCAAGTACTTGTGGGCCGTTGGTGGGGATGATGATCTGATTGGCGCTATGGTATTTGTAGATTCGGAAGGCTGGAATATGGCATTTAATTTGTTTGACAAAATAGTTGTCCTGTTAAAGGATGCCATCGAACGAAAGTTTCGTTTGATTTGAATCCAGAAGGAATAGGGTGGCTCTCGTAGGACGCAATAACCGAAGGGTGTTGCGCCGGATGTTCTCACCTCACCTCACCTCCCCGCCCCACCCCAAACCCATTCAATCAACGCATCCTGCGCCGCCTCGCTCTGAGGCGCCTTCGGGTCATTCACCATCATCACCACTGCATGTCGTCGGCCGTTGCGGTCGAGGACATAACCCGCTATGGCCCGCACGCCGTTGATGGTGCCGGTCTTGATGTGGGCGTGGCCGTTGGCCGGGCTGCCGTTGAGGCGTTTGCGGGCGGTGCCGTCGATGCCGGCCAGCGACAGGGCGGAGATGAACTCGGGCATCCAGGGGCGTTGCCAGGCGGTGAGCAGGAGGCGGCCGAGGGTGTCGGCGCGGATGGCGGCGATGCGGGAGAGACCCGAGCCGTTGTCGATTAGCAGGCCTTGGGTGGGGATGCCGGCGGCGCTGAGGGTCTCGGTGGCGATGCGGGCGCCGGCGGCGAGCATGTCGGGGGTGTCGGGCTCGTGCATGGCGAGCGTGGCGAGCAGTTGCTGGGCGATGACGTTGCTGGACCACTTGTTCATCTCGCGCACGGCTTCGGCCGAGGACGGAGAGGTGTGCTCGAACAGGGGGGTGGTGACGTAGGGCGTGATGTCGTGACGCACGCTCCCGCTGAGCGTGCCGCCGGAGGCGCGCCACAGCCAGCTGGTGAGGGCGGCGGCGAAGTCGTCCGACGCGAACGGAGCCACGGCCCATTCGCGCGCGCCGCAGTCGGCGGGCATGGTGCCGGTGAGGGTCAGCGTCGGGCCGTCGGGCGTCCAGCCGAGGCTGGAATCGAGGTCGCGGTACCAGGTGACGCAGCGGCCGGCAGCGGTGGTGAGGCGGTTGTCGAGCGTCAGGCCGTCGAGCGCTGGTACGGCGGCAACGGTGAGGGGTTCGCCGAGCTTGCCCGGCGTGAGCAGCAACTGCACGGTGTTGAAGTTGAGCAGCAGGCCACTGGGGCCGCTGTTGTAGGGGCGCAGCGGGCGGTTGTCGAAAGCGGCGGCGTCGTGCGGAGGCAGGCGCAGGGCGGAGGCGTCGAGCACGATGTCGCCGCCGACATGGGTGATGCCGGCGGCACGCACGCGGGCGAGCACGCGCCACAAACGGCCGACGTCGAGCAGCGGATCGCCGCCGCCGACCAGGTGCAGGTTGCCGATCAGCCGACCGCCGCGTACAGCGCCGTCGGTGGCGACGCGCGTGGTCCAGGTGAAGCCGGGGCCAAGGCGTTCGAGCACGGCGAAGGCGGTGACGAGCTTCATCACCGAGGCCGGGTTCATGGGGCGGTCGGCGTGGAGTGAGAGCTCAGGGTGACTGGTATCGACCGGCTGTACGAAGATCGCCACCGATTCGGCCGGGATGCCAGCGCGTTCGAGTGCGCGGGCGACCTCGGTTGGCATGGAGGCAGTGGTGCCGGCAAGGAGGGACAGGACTAGCGCGAGGGTGAAGCGAAGCATGGTGTTACCGCAGCGGGAAGGTGCGCCCATCTTTGCCGAATCGAGCCCGCGTTACAATGCCGCACCCGAGCGTCGGCCGCAGCTGGCCAACGCTGAATGACAAGGATGCGGAATGATTCTGGTGACTGGAGGCGCAGGCTTCATTGGCGCGAACTTCGTGCTGGACTGGCTGGCGGTGAATGACGAGCCGGTGCTCAACCTCGATGCCCTGACCTACGCCGGCAATCTCGCCAATCTCGCCAATCTCGCGTCGCTCCAGGACGATGCGCGCCATGTGTTTGTGCACGGCGATATCTGCGACCGTGCGTTGGTGGAGCGTCTGCTGGCCGAGCATCGCCCGCGCGCCATCGTGCATTTCGCCGCGGAGAGCCATGTAGACCGTTCCATCCACGGCCCCGGTGAGTTCATGCGTACCAATGTCGACGGCACCTTTACGCTGCTGGAAGCGGCCCGCGCGTACTGGTCTGCGCTGGAAGGCGCGGCGCGCGAGGACTTTCGCTTTCTGCACGTGTCCACGGACGAAGTGTACGGCTCACTTGGCGCGGACGACCCGGCTTTCACCGAGACCACCCCGTATGCGCCGAACAGCCCGTATTCGGCCAGCAAGGCCGCGTCCGACCATCTCGTACGCGCCTGGCATCACACCTACGGCCTCCCGGTGCTGACCACCAACTGCTCGAACAACTACGGGCCGTTCCAGTTTCCCGAGAAGCTGATTCCGCTGATGATCGCTAATGCGCTCGCCGGCAAGCCGCTGCCGATTTACGGTGACGGGCTCAACGTGCGTGACTGGCTGTACGTGGCGGACCATTGCGCGGCGATCCGCGCGGTGCTTGCGCAGGGCCGTGTCGGCGAGGTGTACAACGTCGGCGGCTGGAACGAGAAGACCAACCGCGAGATCGTCGACACCGTGTGTGCGCTGCTCGACGAACTGCGCCCCGACCCGGCGGGGCCGCATGCGCGGCTGATCAGCTTCGTCAAGGATCGCCCCGGCCACGACCGGCGCTACGCCATCGACGCGCGCAAGATCGAGCGCGAGCTGGGCTGGCGTCCGGCCGAGACCTTCGAGAGCGGCATCCGCAAGACGGTGGCATGGTATCTGGCGCACCAGGATTGGGTGAGCGACGTGCAGAGCGGCGCCTATCGTGACTGGATGGCGCGCAACTACGCGGATCGGGAGGCCTGAACATGAGTACACGACGCGGCATCATCCTCGCCGGCGGTTCCGGCACGCGCCTGCACCCGGCCACACTGGCGGTGTCCAAGCAGCTGCTGCCGGTGTACGACAAGCCGATGATCTACCACCCGCTGACCACGCTGATGCTGGCCGGTATCCGCGACATCCTGATCATCTCGACCCCGCAGGACACACCGCGCTTCGAGCAGTTGCTGGGCGACGGCGCGGCCTGGGGCCTGAACCTGCAGTACGCCGTGCAGCCCAGTCCGGACGGCTTGGCGCAGGCTTTTCTGATCGGTGAGCGCTTCATCGCAGGCGAGCCCTGCGCGCTGGTGCTGGGCGACAACCTGTTCTATGGACATGAGTTGGCCGACGACTTGCGCGCAGCGGCGCAGCGCGAGCAGGGTGCGACGGTGTTTGCCTATCCGGTGCAGGATCCGGAGCGCTACGGTGTGGTGGAGTTCGATACCGCGGGGCGCGCTATCAGCCTGGAAGAAAAGCCGGCCAAGCCCAAGAGCCGCTACGCGGTGACCGGGCTGTATTTCTACGATGCACGCGTGGTGGACATCGCGCGCGGCCTCAAGCCCAGCCCGCGCGGCGAACTGGAGATCACCGACGTGAACCGCCAATACCTCGACTGGGGCGAGCTGACCGTCGAGCGCATGGGCCGCGGCCACGCGTGGTTGGACACCGGCACGCACGAGAGCCTGCTCGAAGCCGGCCAGTTCATCCACACCATCGAGAAGCGGCAGGGCCTGAAAGTGGCTTGTCCCGAGGAAGTGGCGTGGCGTGAAGGCTGGATCAGCGATGACCAACTGCGCGCCCTCGCGGCTCCCTTGGCCAAGAGCGGCTACGGTGCGTATTTGCTGCGTTTGCTGGAAGAGAGAGTGTTTTGATGCGCGTGATTCAAACGGATTTGCCGGAAGTGCTGGTGCTCGAACCCAAGGTGTTCGGTGATTCCCGCGGCTTCTTCATGGAAAGCTACAACGCACGCGCCTTTGCAGAGGCCACCGGGCTGCAGGTGGAGTTCGTGCAGGACAACCATTCGCGCTCTGCGCATGGCGTGCTGCGCGGCCTGCACTATCAGCTGCGCCACGCGCAGGGAAAGCTGGTGCGCGTGACGCAGGGGCGGGTGTTCGATGTGGCGGTGGACCTGCGCCGCAGTTCGCCCAACTTCGGGCGCTGGACCGGCGCCGAGTTGTCGGCCGAGAACAATCTGCAGATGTGGGTGCCGCCCGGTTTCGCGCATGGTTTCGTGGTGCTCAGCGAATCGGCGGATTTCCTCTACAAGACCACCGACTATTACGCGCCGGAACATGAACGCAGCCTGCTGTGGAACGATCCGGCGGTGGGCGTTGACTGGCACTTCGAGGGCGACCCGCTGCTTTCTGCCAAGGATGCCAAAGGCTTGCCGCTGGCGCAGTGTGAGGTGTACCCGTGAGGCTGGTGGTGACCGGCGCACGCGGGCAGGTGGGCTTCGAGCTGGCGCGCAGCCTGATGCCGCTGGGCGAGGTCATCGCGCTCGACCGTGCGGGCTGCGATCTTGCCGATGCTGCGTCTGTGGCAGCGCTGCGTGCGCTGGCGCCGGATGTGATCGTGAATGCGGCCGCCTACACGGCGGTTGATCGAGCCGAGAGCGAGCCGGCCAAGGCGCACCGTATCAACGCCGAGGCAGTGGGCGAAATCGCCGCCATTGCACGCGAATGCGGCGCATTGCTGGTGCATTTCTCGACCGATTACGTGTTCGACGGCAGCGGTGAGACACCACGCACTGAGGCGGCCGAGCTTGCCCCGTTGGGCGTGTACGGGCGCAGCAAGCTGGCTGGCGAACGTGCCATCGTGGATGCCGGCTGCGACCACCTGATCCTGCGTACGGCCTGGGTGTTTGCCTCGCGCGGGGGTAACTTCGTGCGCTCCATGCTGCGCCATGGTGTCGAGCGCGAGCGGTTGACTGTCGTGGATGACCAGTTCAGCGCGCCGACCTGGGCGCGCAATCTGGCCGATGCCACGGCCCATGCGGTACGGCAGTCGCAGGCCGAGCGGGCTGCCGGCCGGTTCACCTCGGGGCTGTATCACCTGACGTCGAGTGGCGAGACTTCGTGGTGCGGCTTTGCTCGCACGATCTTCACCGAGGCGCGCATGCGCCTACCCGAGCTGGAACTGCGTGTCGCCGAAGTGGCGGCCATCACGTCCGAGGAATGGCCCACGGAGGCCGTGCGACCGCGCAATTCGCGGCTGGACTGCACGGCCTTCGAGCAGCGCTTCGGCATCCGGTTGCCGCATTGGCATGATGCCTTGGCGCGCTGTCTGGACGAGATGCGCTGAAGGCTCCTCGCCCTACGAGGAGCCTTTGAGTCAGACCGGGAGCTGATGCTCCAGCGCGAACAGCGCGTCGACCGTTTCGCGCGCACGCACCTGATGCACGGTGTCGCCATCGACGATGACTTCAGCTGCGCGCGGTCGGGTGTTGTAGTTCGAACTCATGGTCATGCCGTAGGCGCCGGCCGAAAGAATGGCCAGCAGATCACCTTCGGCCACCGCCAGTTGCCGATCATGGGCGAGGAAGTCGCCGCTCTCGCAGATCGGGCCGACGACCTCGTACACGCGACCGGAGGTTTGCGGCGCCACTTCCACCACCTCGTGCCAGGCGTCGTACAGCGCCGGGCGGGCGAGGTCGTTCATGGCGGCGTCGACTACGGCGAAGTTCTTGCTCTCGCCGTGCTTGAGGTATTCGACGCGTGTCAGCAGCAGGCCGGCATTGCCGATCAGCGAACGGCCGGGTTCGAAGTGCACGGCCTCGCGGCGGCCTTCGAGCTGGGCCAGGATGGGCGCGAGATATTCGGCCACCGTGGGCGGCGTCTCGTCCTTGTAGCGGATGCCGACGCCACCACCCAGATCGATATGGTCGAGCACGATGCCTTCGGCAGCCAGCTGGTCGACCATGCCCAGCACTTTTGCCGTGGCATCAGCCATTGGTTGCGGATCGAGCAGTTGTGAACCGATGTGGCAGGCGATGCCGGTGACGCGCAGGTTGGGCCGCGACGCGGCGTCGCGGTACAGCGCCGGGGCGTCATCAAACGCAATGCCGAACTTGTTGTTCTTCAGCCCGGTCGAGATGTAGGGGTGGGTCTTGGGGTCTACGTCCGGATTGACGCGCAGCGCCACCGGCGCCTTGACGCCGAGTTCGCCGGCGATGGCGTCGAGCCGTGCGACTTCCGAGGGGGATTCGATGTTGAAGCAGTGGATGCCGGCTTCGAGCGCCTGACGCATCTCGGCGGCGGTTTTGCCTACGCCCGAAAACACCACCTTGCCGGCGTCGCCACCCGCGGCCAGCACACGGGCCAGCTCACCTCCCGAGACGATGTCGAAGCCTGCACCGAGTCGGGCGAAGGCCGACAGCACGCCGAGGTTGGAGTTGGCCTTGACGGCGTAGCAGACCATGGCCTTTCGCCCGTGCAGGGCATCGGCCCAGGCCGAGTAGGCCTGGCGGATGGCGGCCAGCGAATAGACGTAGGTAGGGGTGCCAAAACGACTGGCGATATCGCGCAGGGACACGCCTTCGAGCGTCAGGCCCTGCGGTTCGCGCTTGAGGCCGGCCACCGGGAATACGGGATCGCTCATGCGGGATTCGCTGCCGGGGCCTTGTTATCATCTGCAGCTGGCTCTGGTGCCGGTTGTGCGGAAGGAACATCGGGCATGTAGAGATTGCCCTTGATACCGCAGCCGCTCGTCAGAACGGCCAGCGCAAAAAACAGTGCGAGGGTGTAGGGGCGCATGATGAAATGGGTCGCCTGAAAAAACGGCAATGCTAGCAGAAGGAGCCAATATGGATGAATCGGCATTCTCCGACCTCGCGGAGGCAGAACTGGTGCGCATCGAAGCGGCGCTGGAGGCGTGCGGGGCGGACATCGATATCGAGACCATGCCCGGCGGCGTGCTGGAGCTTGAGTTCGAAAACGGCAGCAAGATGGTGATCAACCGGCATCTTGCTGCGCGCGAGATCTGGGTCGCGGCCAAAGCCGGCGGCTTTCACTTCGCGCCACGTGATGGCGCCTGGGTTGCCGGTCGCGATGGTTCCGAGCTGTATGCGACGCTGTCGCGTCTGGTATCCGAACAGAGCGGTACGGCAGTGACCGTGCGCGCCGGCTGACGTCGGATCAGCGTTCGGCCGGGGGGGCGAGCGGTTGCTCTTCGCCCGCCGGCGGGGTCATCGGCAGGAACATCTCGCGGATGGACAGCGGCACGCGTTCCTCGAAGGGCGCGGGTTGGTCCATAGGCGGCGCCTCGTCAGGCTGCGATTTCCAGGCGTTGTCGTCCAGGAAATAGCGCAGGAAAGGAATGCCTTCTTCCGGCGGTGGTTGCGGCGGTGGCTGCGGCGGCGGATTTTCCTCGTAGTAGAAATCCGTAATGTCGCTGTCCGGGTGGCGGATCGGGGCCAGGCCGGGCGGGCGGATGCGTGGCCGATCCGGAGTGCCTTTCAGGGCAGTCTGCATGTAGTCGGTCCAGATCGGGAGAGCAGCGCGGCCGCCGGTTTCGCCGCGTCCGAGGTTGCGGGGCTGACCGTAGCCCATCCAGGTCACCGCGACGATATCGGGGTTGTAGCCCGCGAACCAGGCATCAACATAATCATTGGTCGTGCCGGTCTTGCCGGCCAGGTCGCTGCGGCCAAGTTCCTTGGCGCGCTGGCCGGTGCCCTTGTAGATCGCGTCCTGCAGCATCGAATCGATGAGGAAGGCGTTGCGCGGGTCGAGTACGCGTGGCGCGTTGCGCCCGGCGATCGGGGGATCGAAACGCGCCAGCGTACGGCCATTGGCGTCGGTGATCTCCTGCACGATGTAGGGTTCGACGCGGAAACCGCCATTGGCGAACACCGCGTAGCCGGACGCCATTTGCCAGGGGGTTACCGAGCCGGCGCCAAGCGCCATCGTCAGATAGGCCGGGTGGCGCTGAGGCTCGAAGCCGAAGCGGCCGATGTAATCCTGCGCGTACTCGGGGGTGATGGCTTGCAGAATCCGGATCGACACCATGTTCTTGGAACGTGCCAGCGCGGTGCGCAGGGTCATCGGCCCTTCGTACTTGTCGTCGTAGTTCTTGGGCTCCCATGCCTTGCTGCCGGTGACTTCCGGCGGGAAGAACAGCGCCTCGTCCAGCTCGTACGTGGCCGGTGAGAATCCGCGTTCCAGGGCTGCCGAGAAAATGAACGGCTTGAAGCTGGAGCCAGGCTGGCGATAGGCCTGCGTGACGTGGTTGAACTTGTTGCGGTTGAAATCGAAACCGCCGCCGAGCGCGCGTACGGCGCCGGTGTGTGCGTCAATTGCAATCAACGCCGCTTCGGCTTCCGGCAGCTGCAGGATTTCCCATCCCGATCTGCCCAGCGGCCGGATGCGCACGATGGCGCCGCGCCGGATGCGCCGCGTCTGCGGTGCGCGCTGATCGAGCATCGGCGCGGCGAAGGAAAGACCGCTGCCCTTGATCGAGATGATTTCACCGTTGCGGAACACGCGCACTTCGGCGGGCGAGGCGGCCAGCACCACGGCAGCCAGCATGTCGGGATAGTCGCGGTAGTCGACCAGGGTCTCGGTGAGCTTGTCGTCTTCGCTGTCCTTGATGCCCGACAGATCGACGAAGGCCTCCGGGCCACGATAGCCGCGACGGCGGTCAAACTCGATGACGCCGTTGCGCAACGCCTGCTGGGCCGCGAGCTGCTCGTCGAGCCGGATCGTCGTGACGATGCGCAGGCCGATCTGGTACGCGTCCTCGCCGAATTGCTCGACGGCGATCTGCCGTGCCATCTCGGAGATATAGTCGCCGTCCGTGTCGCGTTTGCTCGTCGTTCTGGGAGGTCGAATCTGTACCGGCGTATTGCGCGCGGCTTCGTACGTGGCCTGGTCGATGAAGCCCGAGTCACGCATGCGGCCAAGTACGTAGTGCTGGCGAATGGTCGCGCGGTGCAGATTGGTGAGCGGGTTGTAGGCAGATGGGGCTTTGGGCAGCCCGGCCAGCATGGCAGCTTCGGCCAGCGTAATCCTGTCCAGGGGTTTGTCGAAGTAGGTGCGGGCCGCGGTCGCGAAGCCGTATGCGCGATGGCCCAGGAAGATCTGGTTGATATAAAGCTCGAGAATCTTGTCTTTGGACAGGCTGCGCTCAATCTTGAACGCCAGCAGGATCTCGTAGAGCTTGCGGTTATAGGTCTTCTCACGCGACAGATAGAAATTGCGCGCCACCTGCATGGTGATGGTGGAAGCGCCCTGGCCTCGCCCACCCGACAGCACGTTGGCTACAGCCGCGCGCGCGATGCCGATGGGGTCTACGCCGGCGTGCTCATAAAAGCGCTCATCCTCAGCGGCCAGGATGGCTTGCTTCAACGAGGTGGGGACGTCCGCGATGTCGACTACGGCCCGGCGCTCCTCCCCGAATTCGCTCAGCAGATGTCCGTCGGACGAAAAAATTCGCAGCGGAATGCGGGGGCGATAGTCCGTAAGAGCCTCGAGGTCAGGCAGGCGCGGCCACGCAAAAGCGACGACCGTCCCTACGGTTGCGGCCGCGAGTATGATGGCCACAGAAGCGGCTGCTACCAGATAGAGAAACCAGCGCATGAAGTCTGTCGGTGAGGGTGAGGCGCGATTATACGGGGGGGTAGCCCGAGCGACCAGTTGACGAAAATGCTGCAGTCTGTGTTGACACAGAACGGTATTTTTCTTTACACAGCCTGAAACTTGTTGTTAGCATTTTAAACACTAGATTAGGTATTGCGCCTAATGTAAGGAAATTTAAGGATTTCTTGGTGAGACAGATCAATCTGTTCGGTTCGAAGGCGCAGCAACTTGCCGGTCTGGATATTTCATCGTCATCGGTGAAGCTGGTCGAGATCGCCGGTGACGCGGCCTCCGGTTACCGGGTCGAGGCATATGCCGTCGAACTGCTGCCCAAGGATGTTGTGCAGGACGGCAACATTTCCGATCTTGATGCCGTCAGCGAAGCCGTACGGCGGGCTTTGCGACGCATGGGCACCGGCACCCGGAACGTTGCGATGGCTTTGCCCGCTTCGGCGGTAATCACCAAGAAAATCTATCTTCCGCAGGGCCTGCGCGAACACGAGATGGAGTTCCATGTCGAGTCCGAGGCCAATCAGTACATTCCGTTCCCGCTCGACGAAGTAAATCTTGATTTCCAGGTGCTCGGGCAGTCTCCCGGCAGCCCGGATGACATCGAGGTGTTTGTTGCAGCCTCCCGCAAGGAGAAAGTCGAGGACCGAGTCGCGGTGGCCGAGTCTGCGGGCCTGAAAGCCGTGATCATGGATGTGGAGTCCCTGGCCGTCGAGTCGGCGTTTTCACTTGTCGGTTCGCAGATACCCGGCGGCGCCAAGGGGCGCACCATCGCACTGGCCGACATCGGTGCCAACGCGATGCACATGTCGGTGATGCGTGATGGGGTGCAGATCTATTCGCGTGAGCAGGCCATCGGTGGTGCCAGACTGACGCAGGACATCGGACGGCAGTTCGGCTTGAGTCCGGAAGAGGCCGAGTCCGCCAAGCGCTCGGGCGACCTCCCGCCAGAGTACGAGAGGGATCTGCGCAGGCCATTCATGGATTCGGTGGCGTTGGAAGTGTCGCGCGCGCTGCAGTTCTTTTTTACTTCCACGCAGTACAACGAGGTGGATCACATCGTGCTGGCTGGAGGTTGTGCAGTCATGGAAAATCTCGCCGAGGTCGTCAGCGGCCGTACTCAAGTTTCGACAACGGTCGCCAACCCGTTCGCAGGGATGACGCTTTCTTCGCGCGTCAGGGCCAAGAGTCTGGCAGCCGACGCCCCGGCAATGATGGTCGCGTGTGGACTTGCCCTGCGGAGGGTTGAATGATGATTCTTATCAACCTGCTTCCTTACCGAGAAGCAATCCGTCGCGAACGACGCAGACAATTTTTTGTTGTTTCCGCCTTGATGATTGCGCTTGGCGCGGCGATTGGCTTGGTGGGGCACCTCTTCATGTCTGGTCGGATAGACCATCAGGATTCGCGTAATCGTTTTCTGCAGACAGAAATAACCAGTCTGAATGGCGAAATCGCCGAGATTTCGCGTTTGCGCGCCCAGATTGATGCGTTGATCGCACGGAAGCAGGTCATTGAAACTTTGCAAGGAAACCGAGTTCAGCCGGTGTACATGTTCAATGACTTGGTCGCTTATGTGCCTGACGGTGCCTTCGTCCGCACGCTGACGCAATCCGGTGGCCGAGTTTCTTTGACGGGGCATGCCCAGTCCAACGCGCGAGTATCGCATTTGATGAGGAGCCTGAATTCTGCTCCGACATTGTCGGATCCGGTGTTGGCCGAGGTTAGATCTGTGGCAGATCAGGGGCGGCGTTTAAGCGAGTTCAACTTGAGTGTTGGCCTTAGTCGTCCCGCTGAAAATGCGGTTGAAGCCGGAGCAAACTGAAGATGGTTGATCCGCGAAAAAAAATTGATGTAAATAGTTTCTTTGAGGACTTCCGGGGGTTGGATCCGAATGACCCCGGGGCTTGGCCTGCAGGTCCGAGGGTGACTGTGTTCATTTTCTTGCTGGTTGCCACTGTTGCGGCCATATGGTGGTTCGATTGGCGGGCCCAGTCAGAAGTCCTGGAGCGCAAGCAGACTGAGGAGGTCCAGTTGCGTGCGGATTGGCGGCAAAAAAAACAGCAGGCGGTGAATCTCGATGCTTATCGTCGGCAATTGGATGAGACAGATCGGCAGTTCAGCGCTTTGTTGCGACAGCTTCCAAACAAGGCGGAGATGGATCAATTATTGGCGGACATCAACCAAGCGGGATTGGGGCGAGGGCTGTTGTTTGAGTTGTTCAGGCCGGGAGCTGAATCAGTGCGCGAGTTTCACGCAGAGTTGCCTATTGATATCAGTATCCTAGGTTCGTATCACGATCTAGGTGAGTTCGTGGCGGATGTCGCCAGAATGCCTCGTATCGTTACTCTCGGTGATATAAAGATCGAGCGTGCCGCAGACGGAAATTTGAATTTCAAGGCGCGGGCGACGACTTATCGCTATCTTGACGATGAGGAGCTCGCATCTCAACGAGCCCAGCAGGTGCCGAGGCGTTGATCATGAATAATGTACGAATTGTTCTACTCGGCCTTAGCTTCTTCGTTGTCGGGTGTACTGGCGAGGGTGATGACTTGCGTAGTTGGATGGATCACGAAGCGTCGACCATGGTCGGTCGCATTCAGCCGTTGCCTGAGATCAAGCCGTTTCCGATTGTCCGCTATGACCAAGGCGACAAAATCGACCCTTTCGCTGTTTCGCGTATTCAGCCTGAGGCCCGGTCGACTTCTGTTGGGGGGCCTGATATGAATCGTCCCCGTGAGCCTCTGGAGGCTTTTCCGCTGGAGTCGATGAATATGGTTGGTGCCCTAATGCAGAATGAGCGTGCGCATGCATTAGTACTAGTGTCGGGTCGGATCCATCAAGTTGCAGTTGGAAATTACTTGGGACAAGACCATGGAATGGTCACTCAGATCACCGATTCGGAAGTTACCCTCAACGAAGTTGTTGAAGACATGAATGGCGATTGGGTCGAGCGGACCAGCCGTTTGCTGCTGCAAGAGCGCTAGGAGCGAAATGATGAAACTTCAAAACAATAAAGCGCTGCTTGGTGCGATGGGGGCGTTGGCTATGCTGCTGATGCCTCAATCAGCGGTATTTGCCCAAGCGGCCGAGACTACGACGGTTTCCCGGCCGGCTGCTAATCACATCAAGGATTTCCAGATCGTTGAGCAGGCTGGCACATTGTATTTACGTCTGAGTTTCGCTTACCCGTTGTCCGAGTTGCCAAAAAGTTTCAGTGTTACGAACCCGTCGCGGATTGCCTTCGATTTCCTTGATATGCGTAACGCTTTGGGGCGTGTGCAGCAGACGGTCAACCGCGGTGATTTGCGTAGCGTGAATATCGTTGAATCCGGTTCGCGTACGCGGATGGTTTTGAACGTCAGCCAGATGCCTGAGTATGAGCCGCGCCTGGAAGGCGGCGACCTGGTGATTGCGATGTCCCCGTCCGAGGGGGGCGCCAAGGTTGCGGCGGCGTTGTCGTTCCCCGAGCAGGCTTTAGCCAACTTTTCTGCGAGTGCTGTCGGTGAGTCATCCGAGAAAAGTGTACGTGATATCAACTTTCGGCGTGGGGAGTCGGGGGAGGGGCGGGTGGTCGTTCAGTTGTCCAGCCCAGATACCGGCATTAACGTCCTTCAGCAAGGCACAAATTTGATTGTGGAATTTTCCAATACTGGACTGCCTGAGCATTTGCAACGACGTTCAGATGTGACCGACTTTGGGACGCCGATCAGTCGGATGCAGGCCCAGATGCAAGGTGACAGCGCGCGACTTGTGGTGACGCCTAACGGTCTGTGGGAGCATAGCGCGTACCAAACAGACACCCAGTTCGTGCTTGAGGTTCGAAGGCTCACCGAAGATCCAGACCGCTTGGTCCAGCATGGCGGCCGGGATAAGTACGCTGGTGAGAAACTGTCGCTCAATTTTCAGGATGTTGAGATTCGATCGGTTCTTCAGGTCATTGCGGATTTCACCGATTTCAACATTGTTACCAGCGATTCTGTGGGCGGGAATCTGACGCTTCGCTTAAATGATGTACCTTGGGATCAGGCTTTGGATATCATTTTGCAGGCTAAGGGTTTGGATCGGCGCAAAAATGGCAATGTGATTTGGATCGCGCCGACCGATGAGCTGGCTGCTCGCGAACGGCAGCAGCTTGAGGTCATTGCGCAGAGAGGTGATCTGGAGCCGTTAATTACTGAAAGCTTTCAAATCAACTATCACAATGCCAAGGAGATCTTTGAGTTCCTGAGGAGTAAGGATCAAACAGCTCTGTCAAGTCGTGGAAGTGTTGTTGTCGACGAGCGAAGCAACAAGCTCTTCATTACAGACGTTGCGGGGCGCTTGGATGCCGTGAGAGCCTTAATGAAAGAGATTGATTTGGCTCCGCGTCAGGTACTGATTGAGGCGCGAGTTGTCGAGGCCAACAAGGACTTTGCTCGCGATCTCGGTGTGCGCCTTGGGTTCGGGGATAGTAGGGGGCATCGCATTGGGAACGGTGCGCGGCTTGGTCTGGGCTCGTCCGATTTCGGCTCCTTTACTCCCGAAAGCGCTACCAGCGGCGACGGATTTCTACCGACGGGCTTTGGTTTGTTGAATATGTCGTTGTTCAATAACAGTCTTACGCGTTTTCTGAACTTGGAATTGAGGGCCCTCGAGACCGATGGGCGTGGGCGCGTAATATCAAGTCCTCGCGTCTTGACTGCCAATCAAGTCGAGGCGACGATTGAGCAGGGTACTGAGATCGCCTATCGAAAAGAAACAAGCTCCGGTGCTACAAGTGTGGAGTTCAAGAAGGCGGTTTTGAGCCTCAGGGTCCGCCCTCAGATTACTCCTGAAGGGCGCGTACAACTTCGTGTTCAAGTGAATAAGGATCGGCCGGTTCCGATCGCTGGTATCGATGAGCCTGGGATCGAGACGAAGAACGTGCAAACCGAAGTGCTGGTTGACAACGGAGGGACGGTCGTCATCGGCGGTATCTACGAAGAGGAAGAAACCAACGAAGTCTCGCGCGTTCCATTTTTGGGCTCTTTGCCTGTTGTAGGGGCGTTATTCCGCAGTACATCGAGTACTTCTAACCGGAAGGAGCTCCTAGTGTTTATTACACCGAGAATTGTGTCGGAGTCGCTGACGCTGCGTTGATCGGGTATAACGCGGATTGCGGAACAGACGCGGAACGTTTGAGTGAATGCCAGCGCAGAGCCCGTCATCCTGATCGGGATGATGGGAGCAGGGAAGAGTACCGTCGGGCGTGACTACGCCAAGCGCCACGCCCTCGAGTTCATTGATTGCGATCATGAGCTTGAGGCGCGCACCGGCGTGAAAGTCGCCACCATCTTCGAGATCGAAGGCGAGGCGGGTTTCCGACGCCGGGAGAGTCAGCTCATTGAGGAGCTTCTTGAGGTTTCCGGTGTCGTGCTCGGCACCGGGGGTGGGGTCGTCCTGAGTCCCGACAACCGTGCGCTGCTCAAACGCCGTGGTATCGTGGTGTATCTTAATGTCCCGCCACGTGTGCTGTGGGAGCGGACTCGGCATGACCGCAGCCGCCCGTTGCTGCAGGTTCCCAATCCGCGAGAGCGCATCGAAGCCTTGTACCGTGAGCGCGATCCGCTGTACCGCGAAGTTGCGGATATCGTGGTGGACGGAAATCGGGGTAGCCCTGCCGGCATGGTGAGGCAGCTCGAAGCGGCGATCGAATCTTTCAAGCAGAAACATGCGAACTCTGAATGTCGCCCTGGGTGACCGGGCCTATCCAATCCACATCGGGCGCGGCCTGCTGGCCGATGCAAGCCTGCTTCTTCCGCATCTGAAAACACGTCGGGTCTTCGTTGTGACTAACGACGTTGTGGCGCCCCTGTACCTGGATCAGTTGTGCACGGTCTTGGAAGCTGCTGGCGTTACCGCGGACCGCGTGGTCTTGCCCGACGGCGAGTCACACAAGGACTGGGCTACTCTCAATCTGGTCTTTGATGCCTTGTTGCGGACGCGTTGTGAGCGTTCGACAACCCTGATCGCATTGGGTGGTGGCGTCATTGGCGACATGGGGGGCTTCGCGGCGGCGGCCTACCAGCGCGGAATGCCCTTCATCCAGATTCCGACAACCTTGCTGGCGCAGGTCGACTCCTCGGTGGGGGGTAAGACGGCCATCAACCATCCGCTGGGCAAGAACATGATCGGTGCTTTCTACCAGCCGCGGCTGGTGCTGGCCGACATCGATACGCTGAATACGTTGCCTGACCGCGAGCTGTCGGCGGGGCTGGCGGAGATCATCAAGTACGGTCTCATCTGCGACCAACCGCTGTTCGAGTGGTTGGAGGCGAACATCGAACGCCTGCTCGCACGCGATCCGGAGGCCTTGGCCTTTGCCATCGAGCGCTCATGTGCCAACAAGGCCGACGTGGTTGCGGCGGACGAGACTGAGCAGGGAGTGCGCGCTCTGCTCAACCTTGGTCATACCTTCGGCCACGCCATTGAGGCCGGCATGGGCTACGGCGAATGGTTGCATGGCGAAGGGGTTGCGGCTGGCACGATGATGGCGGCTACGCTATCGCAGCGCCTCGGCATGATCACCTCGGCAGATGTGACCCGCATCGGTGCCTTGTTCGAGCGCGCGAAGCTGCCGGTACGAGGGCCGCAGTTGCCCGTTCCTCGCTATCTCGATCTGATGGCGAGCGACAAGAAGGTCGAGCAGGGCAAGCTGCGCTTGATCCTGTTGGAGCGCATCGGCAAGGCCGTGATCCGCGGTGACGTGCCGGTCACGGAAATTTCCTCGGCCATCGAGACGTGCTGCGCATGAGCGGTTTGGCGCGGTGGGCGGTCAGCGAGACGAACTCCGCCGGTCGGCGGCATGTCGAGCCGGCGCCGGCTGAGCGCAGCGAGTTCCAGCGCGACCGGGACCGCATCATCCATTCGACCGCTTTCCGCCGGCTGGAATACAAGACCCAGGTCTTCGTCAATCACGAAGGTGACCTGTTCCGCACGCGGCTCACCCATAGCCTTGAGGTTGCGCAGATCACGCGCAACATTGCCCGCGCCCTGTCGCTTAACGAGGATCTGGCTGAAGCCATTGCGCTGGCGCATGACCTGGGGCACACGCCATTCGGGCATGCCGGGCAGGACGCGCTCAACGAGTGCATGAAGCCGTATGGCGGATTCGAGCACAATCTGCAGTCGCTGCGCACCGTCGACGAACTGGAAGAGCATTACGCGGCCTTTCCCGGCCTGAACCTCACCTTCGAGACGCGCGAGGGCATCCTCAAGCATTGTTCGCGGCCGAATGCCGAACGGCTCGGTGATGTCGGGCGGCGCTTTCTCGACGGCACGCAGCCCTCGCTTGAGGCCCAGCTGACCAATCTTGCCGACGAGATTGCCTACAACAATCACGACGTCGATGATGGTCTGCGTTCCGGCCTCATTACGCTCGAGCAGCTTGAAGCGGTGTCGCTCTTTGCCGAGCGGCGCCGGCGGGTTGAAGCGCAATGGCCGGGTCTCACGGGCCGCCGGCTGATCCACGAAACGATCCGCCGCATGATCAACGACACCGTGATCGACCTGATCGAAACCACGCGCACAAACATCTCTTCGGCGGGTATCGAAAGCATCGAAGACGTGCGGCGCGCCGAACGCCTCGTTGCCTACACTCCTGCCATGTCCGGAATGCTGCAGGAGCTCAAGCGCTTTCTGCGCGAAAACCTTTACTGGCACTATCAGGTGCTGCGCATGACGGACAAGGCGCGACGCATCATCAACGATTTGTTCTCGGCGTTCATGGCGGACCCGCGCCTGTTGCCGCCGCAGTATCAGCAGCGCTCGCGCGAGGACAAACCGCGTGCCATCGCCGACTACATTGCCGGTATGACCGACCGCTACGCCATTCGCGAGCATCGCAGGCTCTTCGCTGTCGGCGAAATCCATTGATATGTCATGGGTTTAGCCGGGTCGGTGTGACCACCCGCCAAACCCCCTGCCCTTGAATCAAGGGTGCGATGGGGGTATAGTCTGCAACCCGCTAAAGCACCATCACGGCCCGTGTCCGCGCCCGAATCAGGCACGCGTAAGAACACCGGCCGTTTTTTGCGCCCAAGGTTTGCGGTGCCGTGTGCGGCGAGAGCATGAACTGCGTGCCGCCTGTTTGATCCCGGCTTTGCCGGTGACCTAGTCGTTTAAAGGATTCGCGTGATGGATGTCCCCCACAAGCAGGGCCTGTACGATCCCGTCAATGAACATGACGCCTGCGGCGTTGGCTTTGTTGCCCATATCAAGGGCAAACGAAGCCACGAGATCGTGCTGCAAGGCCTCGAAATCCTCAAGAATCTTGATCACCGCGGTGCAGTCGGTGCCGATGCCCTGCAGGGTGACGGCGCGGGCATCCTGATCCAGGTTCCTGATCAGCTCTATCGCGAAGAACTTGCGACCCAGGGTGTGACGCTGCCGGCCTCCGGCGAGTACGGCGTGGGCATGGTGTTCCTGCCCAAGGAGCGTGCTTCGCGTCTCGCCTGTGAGGGCGAGATCGAGCGTGCAGTGCGCGCCGAAGGTCAGGTCGTGCTGGCCTGGCGTGACGTGCCCACCAATGCCGAAATGCCGATGTCGCCGACCGTGCGTGCGCAGGAGCCGGTGATCCGTCAGATCTTCGTCGGCCGCGGTGAAGACGTGATGGTGCCGGAGGCGCTTGAGCGCAAGCTCTACATCGCGCGCCGCCGCGCCGCCAACGCCATCCGCAACCTCAACCTCCAGCACGGCAAGGAGTTCTACTTCGTGTCGATGTCGGCCACGACAGTGAACTACAAGGGCCTGCTGCTGGCCGATCAGGTCGGTGAGTACTATTCCGACCTGGTTGATCCGCGTGCGGTGTCGGCGCTGGCACTGGTGCACCAGCGCTTCTCGACCAACACTTTCCCGCAGTGGAGCCTCGCTCACCCGTTCCGCTACATCGCGCACAACGGCGAGATCAACACCCTGCGCGGCAACTACAACTGGATGCGTGCGCGCGAGAAGGGCGTGTCATCGCCGCTGCTCGGTGCCGACCTGGAAAAAATCTGGCCGCTGATCTACCCCGGCCAGTCCGACTCTGCCGCCTTCGACAACGCGCTCGAACTGCTGGTGATGAGTGGCTATTCGCTCGCCCATGCGGTGATGATGATGATCCCGGAAGCCTGGGAATCGCACACCCACATGGAAGAGAAGCGTCGCAACTTCTACGAATACCACGCTGCCATGATGGAACCGTGGGACGGCCCGGCCGCGGTGGCTTTCACCGACGGCCGCCAGATCGGCGCCACGCTCGACCGTAACGGTCTGCGCCCGGCGCGCTATCTGGTCACCGACGACGACCTCGTCGTGATGGCTTCCGAGTCCGGCGTGCTGCCGATCCCCGAGAGCAAGATCGTCAAGAAGTGGCGTCTGCAGCCGGGCAAGATGTTCCTGATCGACATGGAGCAGGGCCGCATCATTGATGACGCCGAGCTCAAGGAATCGCTTGCCAACGCCAAGCCTTACGGCGACTGGCTGAACCGCATCAACATCAAGCTGGATGGCCTGACCCTGCCGGAAGGCGTCGAGCCGCCGGCCAGCAGCGTCCAGCTGCTCGACCGTCAGCAGGTGTTCGGTTACACCCAGGAAGACATCAAGTTCATCCTTGAGCCGATGGGCAAGGCCGGTGAGGAAGCCAGTGGCTCGATGGGTAACGACTCGCCGCTGGCGGTGCTGTCGTCCAAAGAGAAGCCGCTCTACAACTACTTCCGCCAGCTGTTCGCGCAGGTTACCAACCCGCCGATCGACCCGATCCGCGAGCAGCTCGTGATGTCGCTGGTGTCCTTCGTCGGTCCCAAGCCTAACCTGCTCGAGATCAACGAGATCAACCCGCCGTTCCGCCTTGAAGTCAGCCAGCCGGTGCTGGACTTCGACGCGATGGCCAAGATCCGCAACATCTCGCGCTACACGCACAACAAGTTCCGCTCCTTCGAGCTCGACATCTGTTATCCGATCGAGTGGGGCAACGAGGGCGTCGAGGCACGTCTGGCCTCGCTGTGCTTCGAAGCCGAAGATGCCGTGCAGAAGGGCTACAACATCCTCATCGTGTCCGACCGCCGCGTCGACGCCGAGAATGTGGCCATTCCTGCGCTGCTGGCGCTGTCCGCCATCCACCAGCATCTGGTCACCAAGGGCCTGCGCACGCGCGCCGGTCTGATCGTCGAGACCGGCACCGCACGCGAGGTGCATCACTTCGCCGTGCTCGCTGGCTATGGCGCGGAAGCCGTGCACCCCTACCTCGCGATGGAGACCCTGCAGGCCATGTCGGCCAGCGCCGAGGAAGGCGCCAAGGCCATCGGGCACTTCGTCAAGGCCATCGGCAAGGGCCTGATGAAGGTCATGTCCAAGATGGGCATTTCGACCTATATGTCCTACACCGGTGCGCAGATCTTCGAAGCCGTCGGTCTGCAGCAGGCCTTCATCGACCGCTACTTCACCGGCACGACCAGCCAGGTCGAAGGCATCGGCGTGTTCGAGGTCATGGAAGAAGCCATCCGCCTGCACCGCAAGGCCTTCAGCGCAGACCCGGTGCTGGCCGGCATGCTCGACGCGGGCGGCGAGTACGCCTTCCGTATCCGTGGTGAAGAGCACATGTGGACGCCCGACGCGATTGCCAAGTTGCAGCACGCCACGCGCACCGACAAGTACGACACCTACAAGGAATACGCGGCGATCATCAACGACCAGAGCCAGCGCCACATGACGCTGCGTGGTTTGTTCGAGTTCCGCAACGCTTCCCAGCCCATCCCGCTGGATGAAGTCGAGTCGGTCAAGGACATCGTCAAGCGCTTCGCCACCGGCGCCATGTCGCTTGGCTCGATCTCGACCGAAGCGCACACCACGCTGGCCATCGCCATGAACCGCATCGGTGGCAAGTCGAACACCGGTGAGGGTGGCGAGGACGTGATGCGCTTCAAGCCCATCACCCAGGCCACGAGCCTGTCGCAGATCATAGGCGAGAGCCGCGTCGAGCGCGACATCGAGCTCAAGGCCGGCGACAGCCTGCGCTCTTCGATCAAGCAGGTCGCTTCGGGCCGCTTCGGTGTCACCACCGAGTACCTGGTCAATGCTGACCAGATCCAGATCAAGATGGCCCAGGGCGCCAAGCCGGGTGAAGGCGGTCAGCTGCCGGGTCACAAGGTGTCCGAGTACATCGGTGCGCTGCGTCACTCGGTGCCGGGTGTCGGCCTGATTTCGCCGCCGCCGCACCATGACATCTACTCCATCGAGGATCTGGCGCAGCTCATCCACGACCTCAAGAACGCCAACCCGCGCGCCTCCGTGTCGACCAAGCTGGTCTCCGAGATCGGTGTCGGCACGATTGCTGCCGGTGTGGCCAAGGCCAAGTCCGACCACATCGTCATCGCCGGCCACGACGGCGGCACCGGCGCCTCGCCGCTGTCGTCCATCAAGCACGCCGGTTCGCCGTGGGAACTGGGTCTGGCCGAAACGCAGCAGACACTGGTGCTCAACGGCCTGCGCAACCGTATCCGTCTGCAGGTTGACGGCCAGATGAAGACCGGCCGCGACGTCGTCATCGGCGCGCTGTTGGGGGCCGACGAGTTCGGTTTCTCGACGGCGCCACTGGTGGTCGAGGGCTGCATCATGATGCGCAAGTGCCACCTCAACACCTGCCCGGTCGGTGTCGCCACGCAGGATCCCGCGCTGCGCAAGAAGTTCTCGGGTCAGCCCGAGCATGTCGTGAACTATTTCTTCTTCGTTGCCGAGGAAGTGCGCGAGATCATGGCGCAGCTGGGCATCCGCAAGTTCGATGACCTGATCGGCCGCGCAGACCTGCTCGACATGAAGAAGGGGCTTTCGCACTGGAAGGCGCGTGGTCTGGACTACAGCCGCATCTTCTACCGTCCGGCGGTGGCTGCCGGTACGACGGTGTTCCACACCGAGACCCAGGATCACGGTCTGGAGAAGGCGCTCGACAACCAGCTCATCGAGCTGGCCAAGCCCGCGCTGGAGCGTGAAGAGGCGGTCGAGATCAACCTGCCGGTGAAGAACGTCAACCGCACGGTCGGCGCCATGCTGTCCGGCCGCGTGGCCGAGAAGTTCGGTCATGCCGGTCTGCCGACCAACACCATCCACATTCGCCTGACCGGTACGGCTGGTCAGAGCTTCGGTGCCTTCCTCACGCGTGGCGTGACGATGGAGCTGCTCGGCGAAGGTAACGACTACGTCGGCAAGGGTCTCTCGGGTGGCCGCATCATCGTGCGCCCGGTGAGCGAGTTCCGCGGCACCACGGCCGACAACATCATCGTCGGTAACACCGTGCTGTATGGCGCCACCGAAGGTGAGGTCTACTTCGCCGGCGTCGGCGGCGAGCGTTTCGCAGTCCGCAACTCCGGCGCAACGGCGGTCGTTGAAGGCGTGGGTGACCACGGTTGCGAGTACATGACCGGCGGTACCGTGGTCGTGCTCGGCGCGACGGGCCGTAACTTCGCGGCCGGCATGTCCGGCGGCGTGGCCTACGTGCTGGACGAGAAGGGTGATTTCGAGACGCGCTGCAACATGGCGCAGGTCGCCCTTGAGCCGCTGCCGGAAGAGATCGAGGCGCGCAAGGGTTCCGAGTCCGGTGACGAACTCGAATCGCTCGGCCGCGTCGAGATCGACCACCTCGAAATGGACGATGAACTGATTCTCAAGGGGCTCATCGAACGTCATCTGCGCTTCACCGGCAGTGCGCGTGCGAAAGAGATTCTCGATCACTGGGACGGCTACCGGACGAAGTTCGTCAAGGTCATGCCGAACGAATACCGTCGTGCGCTTGGCGAGATCGCCGCGCAGCGTCAGAAGCAACTGGAGGCCGCATAACAAATGGGCAAGCCAACCGGATTCATTGAGTACGAGCGTCTGTCCGAGGCCTACGCGCCTGTTCCGGAGCGTCTCAAGAACTACCGCGAGTTCGTCCTGCGTCTGGACGACAAGCAGGCCGCCATCCAGGGCGCGCGCTGCATGGACTGCGGCATTCCGTTCTGCAACAGCGGCTGTCCCGTGAACAACATCATTCCCGACTGGAATGACCTGGTGTTCCGCAACCAATGGCGTGAAGCCATTGAGGTGCTGCACTCCACCAACAACTTCCCGGAGTTCACCGGCCGTATCTGCCCCGCCCCGTGCGAGGCTGCGTGTACGTTGAACATCAATGACGACGCGGTGGGCATCAAGTCCATCGAGCACGCCATCATCGACAAGGCCTGGGAAGAAGGCTGGGTCAAGCCGCAACCGCCGAAGGCCAAGACCGGCAAGAAGGTTGCCGTGGTCGGTTCCGGCCCGGCCGGCATGGCGGCGGCACAGCAACTTGCGCGCGCCGGTCACGACGTGACCGTGTTCGAGAAGAGCGATGCGGTGGGTGGCTTGCTGCGCTACGGCATCCCCGACTTCAAGATGGAAAAGCACCTGATCGAGCGTCGTGTCGAGCAGATGCAGGCCGAAGGCGTGAGCTTCCGTACCGGCGTCATCGTCGGCGACAAGAACCTCCCGGCCGGCATCAACAACGACGCCACCGAGGTCGTCAGTGGTGAGCAGCTCAAGAAGGACTTCGACGCGGTGATCCTGGCCGGCGGTTCCGAAGTACCGCGCGATCTGCCGGTGCCGGGGCGTGAGCTGTCCGGCGTGCATTTCGCCATGGAATTCCTCGTGCCGCAGAACAAGGAAGTCGGTGGCGGCCCCGCCAACCCGATCTCCGCCAAGGGCAAGCACGTGGTCGTGATCGGCGGTGGCGATACCGGTTCGGACTGTGTCGGTCCCTCCAACCGCCACGGCGCCGCTTCGGTCACCCAGTTCGAACTGATGCCGATGCCGCCTGAGCAGGAGAACAAGGAGCTGACCTGGCCGTACTGGCCGGTCAAGCTGCGCACCTCCTCCTCGCACGAGGAAGGCTGCGAGCGCGACTTCGCCGTCGCCACCAAGGAGTTCCTCGGCAAGGACGGCAAGGTCACCGGTCTGCTCGCCTGCCGCGTCGAGTTCAAGGACGGCCGCATGGTTGAGGTGCCGGGTTCGGAGTTCGAACTCAAGGCCGACCTCGTACTGTTCGCGATGGGCTTCGTCCATCCGGTCGGCGGTCTGCTCGACGCCTTCGGCGTGGACAAGGACAAGCGCGGCAACGCCAACGCCACCACCGACGGTGCCGGCTGCTACACCACCAACGTCGACAAGGTTTTTGCGGCGGGTGACGTGCGTCGCGGCCAGAGCCTCGTGGTCTGGGCGATTCGCGAGGGTCGTCAGGCCGCGCGCGCTGTCGATGAGTTCCTCATGGGTGAGAGCCTGTTGCCCAGGTGAGTGGCGAATCGCCCAAGGGCGGGGAGTGGTGGAACGCGGGCCGAGTCCCGCGTTGCGCGAAGGTCGTCAAGCGGCGCGTGCGGTGCGAGTATCTGATGGGTGAAAGCCTGTTGCCGCACTGAAGGGCGAATCACTTGGCATGATGAAACGGACCCTGAGGGGTCCGTTTTTGTTTGGTCTGCGCGCTTGCAACTGAAACATTTGCGTGGGTAAATGGCGCGGCAAGCCGGAGATTCGATCATGCCCCTGTTGTTGCGTCGCCTGTGCTGTGTCCTGTCCGCGCTGTGTCTGTCTTGTGTTGCCAGTGCGGTACATGCCGAGACCGTGCGCATCATCGTTCCGTTTTCCGAAGGCGGCGGTACCGATACTTTTGCTCATCTCGTCGCGCGACACCTCGGCAAACATCTGCCGGGTCAGCCGCAAGTCGTGGTCGACAACATTATCGGGGTGGGCGGTGTTACCGGCGCGAATGCCTTTGTTGCCGCCCCATCGGCGGATTCGCTGACCTTGTTGGCCGCTTCCGGTCACCTGAAGTTGCGTGCGATGCTGGGCTTGCGCGGGCTGCAGCTGGATTTTGCCCAGCTAGACCCCTTGCTGGCGGCGCCAATGGGCCACGTGACCGTGCTTACGGCTGATTCCGGCATTTCCGCAGCGACGGACATCCGCAAGCTGCGTGGCCGTCTGACCAAGGGCATCAACGACCCCATCGGCCAGATCGAGTCCCTCATAACACTCGAGATGTTTGATCTCGATTACCGTCCGGTGCCGGGCTTCGATGGCCGTGGCCAGACATTGCAGGCCTTCGAACGAGGCGAATTGAGCATCAACACCCAGGCCACACCCGTGTACCTGGCGCGGCTCGAACCCCTCGTGCGTCTGCGCAAGGTGATGCCGCTGTACGCCATCGGATTTTTGGACGACGCGGGTAATTCCATCCCCGATCCTGCCGTACCCGAACTTGTCACGGCGCCCCAGCTCTACCAGCGGGTTTTCGGTCGCCCGCCAGCTGGCCAGGAGTGGGAGGCTTTCAAGTTGGTCGTGCCACTGGTGCAGCAAGCCCGTGCGAGCCTGTGGATGCGCGGCGACCTCCCGCAGGAGAAAGCGCTCGTACTCAGTAAGGCCATAGAGGCCATGGTGCGCGACGCTGCCTTCCACAGCGACGCCAATGAGCGTCTGGGGGGGTACCCGGTGCTGTACGGGTATGAGCTGGAGCGCATTCGCCGGGCGATTTCGAACACGCGTCCGGAGGTGCTCGATTATCTTCGTCAGTTCCTCAAGCGTCGCTACGGCGTCGAGTTCGAACGCTGAGCTACAAGCATGGCTTCTGCCAGGCGCTGAGCGCTCAGCCAGGCGCCTTCTACCCGACCCCCGTGCAGCCAGTCTCCGGCCAGCCCGAGGGCTGCCTCAGCCGCCCACAACATACCGACATCGCAGGCTGACGCATTCTGGGCAAAGCGCCAGCGGTGCAGCGTGAAGTCGTCCGGGCGTGGCGCGCCGAGTTGCATGAAGGCCTCGATCATCATCTCACTGATGGTTTCTGCGGGTGCTTCCAGCTCCGTCCTGGTGTCGACCGGCGCATGCAAGACCCAGGTATGGCCCGCTGGACGCCCCGGCTTGCTTGAATCACAAGCGGCCCATGACAAGCCACCGTGGTTGATGAACGCCGCGTCAAATGGCAGGCCGGGAGTGCGGGCGTAGCGTGCGATCAGCGCGTGGCAGCCACGCATCGTGCAGGCCGCTGCACTGGCAGCCAGTTGCGGCGCAATGCCTTCGAGAAGTGCGGCCGCCTGGGCTGCGGGCACACACGCGACCACAGCCGAAAATCTTGGTGAAACGACTTTGCCCTGTGACGTGGTGAGTTGCCAGCCGTCTGCAACGCGCTGCAGCGCGGTCACCTGCGTGTCGTAGCGCACGGTCAGTCCCGTGCTCAGATGGCGCCCGATGGCCGACATGCACGGCGTGCCGACGAAGCGTGGCTCGCTCGCGGAAACCGGTCGGCAACTTCCGTCGGCATCAAAGCTCACGATACGGCCTGACCAGGGCGCGACGATGCCGGCGGCCTGCCAGTCCGCAACGGCAGCGCGAAACCCGTTGTCACGTGCGGTGAAGTATTGCGCGCCATGGTCCGCCTGCCAGCCATCGCCGCGCCGGGTTGCACTGCGTCCTCCTGGACCGCGGCTCTTTTCGAACACCTCCACTTGCAGGCCGGCAGCCTGCAGGCGTTGCGCGCACGAGAGACCGGCGATGCCCGCCCCGATGACTGCGACCGCTGCGCTCACAACGCCACGGCGGCTGTGATCAAGCTGAGCGCCGCACCCAGGGTCAGCACGGTGCGCAGCCGCGCATACCAGGCGGGCAGTACCCGGTGATGCCGCAGCCCGAGGTCGAAGAGGAAATGCACCACCAGCAGGCCTGCCAGAGTGGCGAGGCCGATTGCCGTTGGCAGCAGCAGGGCCACCCAGGCGCCCAGTGCCGGCACTACCGACCAGACCATCAGGCGGGTGCGCAGTGCCTCGGCGGGCTGCGGCCACAGTATCGCGAACCCCCAGTGCAACGCGCCGACGAAGCTCACGATCACCGCAGCGTAGTTCAGCAGCACAAAAGACCAGCGCACCGCGTTGGCGCCATCGGCCAATACCAGCGCAGCCAGCCCTACGAAGGGGATCAGTCCGCCGAAGCCGAGCCAGCGCGCCGACATCGGCATGGAAGTGCCAGCAGTAGTCATTTAAGTCTCCGGGTGGCCGGTTCGGCCGTTGCAAAGTATTCGGGGTGTTCGCGGCGCATCCAGCGTGTCCATGCCGAGAAGGATGGCATGGCTGCGTCGGGTTCGGGCAGCCAGGGGGGCGGCGCGTCGATACGCAGCGGCAGTGCCGACAGCGCCGGAGCATAGTCTGGTTCCGGCGGTGTGCTGATTTGCGCTTGCAAACAGCCGTCCAGCACCTGCGCGAGTTGCGCCGGTCGGCCGACCCAGATCGCGTCGCACAGCCTGCGCATGCGTGTGATGACGAAATCCCAGCGTCGTTCCGACCACGGGAAGCGTGCATGGAAGGGCAGCAGGATCACGCCCAGCACGCACTCGGCTTCCGGTCGCCGGGCCAGATCCCAGGGGTGCAGCAGGGCTACGCGCCGGTCGCGTGTGAGTCGCGCGAAATCGACTGCCGGCAAGCGCGGCGGAGGACGGGCGCGCAGCGGCGGGATTTCGCAGGCCTCGCTACGGCGCGGCGCGGGGCCAACATCGACGTCACTCGCGGCAATACGCGCCAGCGTCTCGTAATCGGTATCCAGCAGCGTACCGGGACTGGCCAGATGCGGCGCAAAACGCGCCACGTTGGCGGCGTTGAACAGATAGGGTTTGCTGCTGAACGTGCCGGCCACCCACTGCCACGACAGATGATTGCTGGCCACATCGCCGTCCAGCAGATGACCGAGCAGCCAGTCCGCGCCAACACGCCAATGCACTTTGCGCAGGTGCACGCAGTAGCTCGCCAGCCACAGCCGCTGGTGGTTGTGAAGCCAGCCAGTGGCGTAGAGCTGCTTCACCGACTCGTCGATCACACGCAGGCCGGTGCGTGCCGTGAGCAGGTCGGCCGGTAGCGCGTTGCGGTACTGGATGTGCTGGGCATGAGCGGCCGGATGCAGGTCGCCCAGGATGGCTTCTCCCTGTCGGCGCCGCACATGTTGGAAGAAGCCGCGCCATGCGAGCTGGCGCAGCAGCGCGTCGTCTAGCGTCAGGCCGAAGCGCTGGCGCCACAGTGCGAACAGCTCCCGATCCGGCAATACGCCGTGCGTCACATAGGGCGAGAGGGTGCTCACGCCGCCATCGAGGTGATTGCGCCGTGCCGCATAAGCCGTCGCATCGACCGACAGTGCGCGCCGCAGGGCGGCGAAACGGCACGCTGCGAAGTCCATGGTGGGTCGTGCCGGGAATTCGGGGGGGTGATCCGACTGAGGCAGCAGCACCGTCGGCGAACTTGCGGGCATGGGCATGGTCTGTGTGAGCAGGTTTGTCTAGGACAAACATTTCGGCCAAAGTTCGCATGGAGTCCTGCTTCTGTCCACGCCCCTGCACATCGTCTGGTTCAAGCGTGATCTGCGCATGCGTGATCACTGGCCGTTGCTGCACGCCAGCCGCAACGGGCCGGTGCTTGCGCTGTATTGCTTCGAGCCCACGCAGCTTACGCAACCGGATGCGGCGGCACGACATCATCGTTTCGTCGAGGCTTCGCTGAGTGAGCTTGCGCACGATCTGGCGCGCGCCAACATCCGCCTGCTGCTGTGGCATGGTGAAGTCGTCGAGGCCTTGGCCGCGCTGCGTGCAGCGCACCCGTTGGCGGCGCTGTGGAGCCATGAAGAAACCGGCAACCTGGCGAGCTATGCACGCGACCGCGAGGTGGCGGGCTGGTGCCGCACACATCGCGTGCAATGGACCGAATTACCCCAAATGGGCGTGGTGCGTCGTCTGCGTGACCGCGACCACTGGAACGTCGAGTGGGAAGCCTTCATGGCGGCAGAGGTGGCTTCGCTGCCTGGGCCGGTGGCAGATCTGCCGTCTGCCGTCGTGGGCCTGTGCACCACACCGCCCGAATCTGCCGACAGCGGTGCTTTCCAGCGCGGCGGCCGGCGGGCCGGCGTGGCGGTGCTGCGCGACTTCCTCGACGGACGCGCTGCAGCCTACCGCGGCGGCATCTCCAGCCCGCTCAAAGCGCCCACGGCGTGCTCCCGCCTGTCGCCCTATCTGGCCTGGGGCAATGTCTCGATGCGCGAGGTGGTGCGCGCCACACGTGCCCGTGCTGCGGAGCTGACCGATCTGCCGGCCGAGCAGCGACCGGCGCGACTGTTGGCGTCCTTGAGGGCATTCGAGTCGCGCCTTCACTGGCATTGCCACTTCATCCAGAAGCTCGAATCGGAGCCCTCGATCGAAGTGCGCAACATGCACCGTGGCTATGACGGTCTGCGCGAATCCGATTTCGACTCTGGTCGGTTTCAGGCCTGGGCGCGCGGTGAGACCGGCGTTCCGCTGGTGGACGCCTGCATGGCCATGCTGACGCAGACCGGCTGGCTCAACTTCCGCATGCGCGCGATGCTGATGAGCTTTGCCGCCTACCAACTGTGGCTGCACTGGCGCGAGCCGGGCCTGCATCTGGCACGGTTGTTTACCGATTACGAACCCGGCATCCATTGGCCGCAGGTGCAGATGCAATCCGGCGTCACCGGCATCAATGCGTTGCGCGTCTACAACCCGGTCAAACAGGCGCGTGACCATGACCCGCAGGGTCACTTCGTGCGTCGCTGGTTGCCGGTGCTGCGCCAGGTGCCCGACGCCTGGCTGTTCGAGCCGTGGAAGATGCCCGACAACGTGCAGGCTGCCTGCGGTGTGCTTATCGGGCGGGATTATCCGGCGCCGGTGGTGGAGCCGGAAGCCGGTTTGCGGGCCGCGCGCGCGCGCCTCTCTGAATGGCGCAAGCGGCCCGGACTGAAGGAAGAGGCGCAACGTGTGTTCCTGCAGCACGGCAGCCGAAAAGGGCCGGTTCGCCGCAAAACGCCTCGCAAGGCCGGCGCAGTCGCGCAGCCGGACCTGTTCGATACGACACTGGAGAACGCATGAGCGAACGACTCATCGTGTATTACGACGGCGGCTGTCCGCTGTGCAGCCGAGAGATCGGCTTCTATCAGCGCCAGCCCGGCGCCGAGGGCATTGACTGGGTGAATCTCGTCGCCAGTGATCCGGCATCGCTGGGTGACGACCTCGACTTCGATGCCGCCATGGCGCGCTTTCACGTACGGCGACCGGACGGCCGGCTGGCCTCCGGTGCGCTGGCCTTTGCCCTCATGTGGCAGCACTTGCCGCGTCTGCGCATGGCGGGGCGCATCGCTGCGCTTCCGGGCATCGTGCAGCTGCTGGAGCTGGGCTACCGGCTGGTGTTGCGCTTGCGCGGACTGTGGCGAAAGCCGGACACCGTGTGCGAGCTGCCGGCGCCTCAGCGTACCGCCACAAAGCGGGCCACCAGCCGTCCGTCGCTGCCCGACAGTTCAAAGTGATTCCCACTGATGCGCCAGCTGCGCGCCTTGTCGAGTGCGCCGAGGAACTGCGACTCGATGTCCGGGCCACTGGCGCAGGCCATCCTGGTGGTCACGATGCTACCAAACAGGATCGAACCGCCTGCCATGGTCGTGCCGCCCTTGAAGCGATTGCAGCCGGTCGAGCCTGAGACGCGCGGCGATTCGCTCGGTGCGAACATCAGGTAGGGGACGCGTTCGCTGTCCGCCATCACGATGTCCTGCTCGCCAAGGCGCACCAGACGCCACTGCGTGCCGTGCAACGTCGGCCCGTTTGCCGCCGCCGCAACCGCGGGGGCTGGGGACGGGCTTGGCGATGACGGGGCCGGTTCGGCGGCAGCACGCGGAGCCACCGGCGGAGGCGGCGGAGAAACCAGTTCGAAGGTCTGCACCGCGCGCTGCGGCGGTTCTGCGGGCGGAGCCGGCACTGGTGCGATGGGTTCGACCGGCGGGGTGGTCACAGCCGGTTCCGCCGTCTCCACTCCGGGCCGGAACACCCGCCGCACGCGTTCGCCCAACGCTGCGAGGGGGTTGGTGGCCGTGACGACGGGAGGCGTGCAGCTCACCGGCGTGCCAGTCTGCACCACGCGTTCGACAATCACGGTCGGGCGTCGTGGTCCTTCCATGTTCACGCGCTCCGCGATGCGCGCTTCCACCCTCACCGGCAGCGGGCGCTGCAGGTTCGCGCCGCTGCGGCTCCAGGCCTGCTCCAGTTGCCGGTAACCGCCTTCCATTGCTACCGGCATGCGTCGTCCGGTGGCGCAGTCTTCAAGCTGCGCGCTGTCGGCGAAGTAGGTGAACTGGCCGTCCAGCGTCACCCGTGGCTCAATGGGGCTGAGTAGCGACGAGCGGTTCAGCGTGTAGTTGAGCTGCGATGCGATCGGGCGACCATCAGTGTCGAGCATCGTCAGCCAGCCCCGGCCGTAGCTGAAGCGGCGCAGCTCACCGTGCCCGTAGCGCAGCTCCAGCGTGTCGTCCTGCCGCGTCCAGCGACCGACCCGGTCGAAGCTGCGGTTCCGTTCGCGATACACGCTGCGCTGGTGGAAGCTACCGTCATCAAACACGTCGAGCCGCAGCTCCACGCCGGGGCAGTCGGCGCAGGGCAGAATGCCCACGTACGACCCCGTCGGGTCGGTCTGCGCCGCTGCCGTATGCATGAAGAACGCGGTCAGCGCCGCGATTGCGATGCGATGAATGTGCTGCATGGCCCATCTCCTTCGTGGACATTCGTTCAGTTGCTGGCCCATCAAGGTCATCCGGCTGCTGCTTTCCTTTGTACCCCGAAATCCCGGCGGTAAGATGCGCCTTCGTCTTTTCTTCCCATGGCCATTGCTGATGCGAAACCGTTTCAAGCGCAACGAGCGCCTCTACCAGATCGCCCTGCGCTCGGACTGGACCTTCTCGGCCAAGCTCGCAGCCGGCGGGCTGGCCATCGGCGTGTTCCTGATCCCGACCATCCTGATCGGCACCGGTGACCCCGAGCTGCAGCCGCTGGCCGGCGTGGTGCGCTTCCTCGGCGCGGTGTTCACGGTGGCCTTTGTCGGCATCGGCATCCGGCGCTACCTGGTTCAGCGCAAGGAAGCTGCCCAACCGCCCGCTGACGAGAAAGGCCCCGAATGAATACCGGTGAGGATATCGACCTCGACGAGCCTTCGATGCGCAACATCACCGCCCGCCACCCGCGCGCAGGGCGTGTGGAAGCCATTTTCCTGCGTCCGGCGCGTCTGCAGCCCGTAAAGTCTGTAACCGAAATCGAAGCACTGGCCGAACGCGGGCTCGATGGCGACCGTTCCTCCTTCGCGCAGCCCAGCCGTCCCGGCGGCGGCAAGCGTCAGGTGACGCTGCTGCAGGCCGAGCACCTGCCGGTGATCGCGGCCTTTGCCGGCCGAGCCAGCGTGGAGGCGGCCGAGCTGCGTCGCAACCTCGTCATCTCCGGTCTCAACCTGCTTGCCACCCGCAGCTTGTTCAAGGACCGCCCGCTGGTGCTGCAGGTGGGCGAGGCGGTGTTCGAGATCACCGGTGCGTGCGACCCCTGTTCGCGCATGGAAGAGGTGCTCGGCCCCGGCGGCTTCAACGCCATGCGCGGCCATGGCGGGGTGACTGCCCGCGTGCTGCAGGGTGGGCGCATCCGGGTAGGAGATGAGGTGCGCTGCACGCCTCAAGCGCCTCAGGAAATCGTCCCGACCGACCTCGCCAGCCGCGGGAAGTAACGCCCCAGCGTTACCGCCCGCGCCACGTAACTCACGTGATACGCGGCCCACAGGCCGTGATTGCCCCAGCCGCGCAGCAGCCACCAGGCGGCGAGAAAGATTGCCAGTGACAGCAGCATCGCACGACGCATCTCGGCCGTGCGTGTGGCGCCGATGAACACGCCGTCGAGCTGGAAGGCCCACACCCCCACCAACGGCGCCAGCGCCGCCCAGCCCAGATGATCGCGCGCCGCTTCGCGCGTAGCGGCATCCACCGTCAGCAGGTCGATCACCATCGGGCCGGCGAGCAGGAAGGCCAACGACAGCGCACCGGCCAGCAACACCGCCCACAGCGTGGTGACGAACACCGCCGCATCGAACATCGCGCGCCTCGCCGCGCCCACTGCGCGTCCGACCAGTGCCTCGGCCGCGAAGGCCAGGCCGTCCAGAAAGTACGAGGCCGTGGCGACGAAATGCATCAGCACCGCGTTGGCTGCCAGCACCACCTCGCCCTGTTTTGCGCCGTGCGCCACGAACCACAGCAGCACGCAGATCAGCGCCATCGAGCGGATCATGATGTCGCGGTTCACCGCCAGCGTACGTGCCAGCCGCGCCGCATCCAGCAGCCGCGCGCGCGACCAGCGGCCGTCCACGCCGCGTACATGCACCCACGCCAGCGTCAGCCCCACGCCGGCCGCGATGCATTCGGCCAGCAGCGTGCCCAGCGCCACGCCGGCCACGCCCATGCCAAGACCCAGCACGAACAGGATGTCCAGTGCCACGTTGGAGAGATTGAGCGTCAGTTGCAGCAGCAGCGCGGTGCCGGCCCGCCCACGCCCGATGAACCATCCCAGCAGTGCGTAATTGGCCAGCGTGGCTGGTGCGGCCCAGATGCGGATGTCGAAATAGCTGCGAGCCAGCCCCTCCACCCGTTCCCCGCCGTCGAGCAGTGCAAACGCGGCTTCGCGGATCGGCCATTGCAGCGCAATCAGCGCCAGCCCTACGGCCCCGGCAATCAGCAGCGAGCGGCCGAGGCAGGCCAGCAACTCGTCGCCATCCCGCGCCCCCAGGGCCTGCGCCGTCAGCCCGGTGGTGCCCATGCGCAGAAAGCCGAAAGCCCAGAACACGAAGGTGAACACCAGCGCCGCCACCGCGACCGCGCCGATCAGCGCCGGATCGGGTATCTGCCCGACCACGGCGGTATCGACGATGCCGATCAGCGGCGTCGACACGTTCGACAGCATTACCGGCACGGCGAGCGCCAGCACGCTGCGGTGGGTGATCCGGGGGTGGTGGGCGTCCGGCGAGTTCATGCCCGGATGATAGGCGGCTTTCGTCGTTGCTCTGACATGCAGCGCGGTATGGTCGCCGAGTCAGGTCCAGCATTGGCTCGTACAGTGCCCGCTAGATCATCGAGCGCAGTGCAGCCAGCAGTTGATTCAGGCTTTGACCACCCGCCGGGGTAAGCAGCCATGCCAGCCCGCCGCAGTTGAACGCCACGGTGATCCAGAACATCACCTGGAATGACTGCTTGCTCGACTTGTGACGCAAGCAGCGCTGCGCTGCCAGCGCGCCCGGCCAGCCGCCAACCAGCGCCAGCGCATGCAGGGTGCTCTCCTGCGTGCGCCAGGCGCCTTGTCGGGCGGCGGACTTGTCCAGGGCGTAGGCCACAAAAGCAATGGCACTTGTCACGAGGTACAGCCCGGCAACCTCCAGCGGCAGCCTGTCTGCGGCGGTTGCCGCGGCCAGCGCGGCCACAAACAAGGTCGCAAACAGCACCGGGCCGTTGCTGCGACCTGCAGGCCGCGAAGTGCGCTGGCGTGGAGTGGCCGCGTAGCGTTCGCCATCGAATGCAATTTTCACCGCGCAGGGGCGTCCGCGCTCATCCGTTCCGACAAGGTATGTGACCTGCGCGCCGTTCTCCGGTCGGCGCTGTCGGTTGGCAAAGGCCCTGGCATGCGCAAACACGCGTACACCGCCGCCGTCCGGCTCGATGAAGCCGAAACCCTTGTCGTCCCGCCAGTCGCAGATCTTACCTGTTAGCCGCATCTCTTCTGAATACCCACTTCTATATGTACTATGCAATCCGGCTTTGGCGCGAGCTGCTGCAGAGCTACCCGGACCGCCGTCATTGCCCGGGATTCTTCCATATTGCATGAACTGTCGAACAGGAACTTCTGATGATTTCTCGATTGCTGGCTGTAGTTGCGCTTGTCGTAGTGAGCGGTTGCGCGTCCAACCCGATGATGGTCGCCCAGACGCAGGAGCTACCGCCCCCCGCCGCCGACGAGGCACAGGTCGTGTTCATGCGCTCCAGCCTGCTCGGCAGCGCCATCAACGCATCGCTGTATCGCGTCGACCGCGGCCAGATCGAGTTCATCGGCATCATGGCCAACGGCACCAAGATCGTGCACCGCGTTCCGCCCGGCAAGCACGTCTTCATGGTCGTGTCCGAAGCCGCCGACTTCATGGAAGCCGAGCTTGCCCCCGGCAAGACCTACCACAGCCTTGTCACCCCGCGCATGGGCGCCTGGAAGGCCCGCTTTTCCCTGTGGCCCATCAAGACCGACGCCAACGCCGAGTACACCACGGCCTCGAGCGATTTCGCCGGTTGGCTCAAGAACACCCGCCTGGTCGAGAACACCCCGCAGTCCCTTGCCTGGTATGACTCCAGCAAGAACAGCGTGTACATGAAATACACCGAGTACTGGCCCATCTGGCAGGGCAAGAGCGCGGCCGATCTCGCAAAGCGCTCGCTGGTGGCTGAGGATGGCATCTAGCCCACTGCAGCAGGCGAGCAGACACCGGCCGCGTGCCGGTGTTTTTTTAATGGCGGCGTGCAATCGGTTGCCGCCACGCATGACGTTTGCCTTTTGCGTGTTGTGCTCGGTGTGTACCATGCAATCAGTTTGCGGACATGCCTAAGGAATGTCTGCGCCAGCACGGAGACATGCAAAGAAAATGGCCAAGTTCCTCAACACCAGCGCGACCAACTACTTCCTCGAAGAACTCATCAAGGACGCGCGCGACCGCCTCATCCTGATCAGCCCTTTCCTCAAGCTTAATGACCGCATGCGCGAACTGTTGGCCGACAAGAACCGGCTCAAGATCGACGTGCGCATCGTGTATGGCAAGAGCGAACTGCAGCCCGAAGAGATTACCTGGCTGAAGGAGCTCACCTACATCCGCACCAGCTTCTGCAAGAACCTGCACGCCAAGTGCTACATGAACGAGGAAATGGCCATCATCACCAGCCTCAACCTCTACGAGTTCAGTCAGATCAACAACAACGAAATGGGCGTGCTCATCCGCCGCGACGAAGACGTCGAGCTTTACAAGGACGCTTACGAAGAAGCCCAGCGCATCATCCGCATCAGTGACGAGGTGCGCATCACGCTGGAACGTGTCGCTGCGCAGGAAGCGACGGGGGAAGACGAAGCCGACGACGCTTCCGACAAGGTCGGAAAGATCTCTAGCTCACGGTTGGCCCAGAAGTTCGGCATGAAGACCGCGCCGTTTTTGGAGCGGTGCGTGGAACTGGGCTATCTGGAGTTGAAAGGCGACAAGCACTTCCTGACGGAGAAGGGCAAGGCTGCGGGTGGAGAGTTCAAGATGAGCTCGAAGTTTGGGGCCTATTTTGTTTGGCCGGAGACGATGTCGATATAAAAACTCGATTTCTGCAACACAATTATTATTTGATAAGCATCGCCTTTCCTCTGCAGCCCTAGTCAAAGGTCGTCTGATATGCATCGTCCTGTCGCCGGTGATAGTTCTTGGAAAAGTGGAGCAAGGGCGTTTGTTGGCTTTTGTGAGTTTTGGTTCGTTAAGAACTTTCTTAGGCCCATTTTTTTCTTGCTCCCGCCTATGCTTTTAACAGCTCTGGCGACAAGGCATGGATTAAGCGGGAGCATGGTCGAGGTTTTTGGCTCTGGGTTTGGGAAGGTCTTAAACGATTACGCGGTTTTGATATTAGTCGGAGCGTATATATATGTTTCATTCGTGAAGTCTATATATGCGTATGTGGTTAAGTTTTCAAAGCCGTCGAAGGAGCTTTCCGAATTAGATCTCCTCGCGTTGATACAGGCGCTTAACGTTGTTGTTGCTGATAAAAATAAGAGATTTGCGGCGTGTGTTAGCAGGGCATTGAGCAGAGATTCGATAAACGCTGAAGAAACGTTTGGGGAAATAACTAGGCCGGATCAGCAGATTACTTTGCTTGTATCAGGCCTAAAGACGGTGTTTGATTATATGGACGGCAGCAATGCTGTGTACAGAGTCGGTCTATTGAGGGTGGTGGATAATTATCCGGTTGAGTGGATCGCTTTCGAGCCTACATCAAATCCTCCTAGGACATCGCCCGCCGATCTTTGCGCAGATGAGAGCACGGTGATGAACTGTATAAGAGAGAAGGGCATCGTAGTAGTAGAGGATATTCAGTTAGAGCTTAAGAAGAGTGATGGTTGTCGTTATACAAAAGGAAGTACCAAGCCGAGGAATCAAGGGGCTCAGCTATGCTTTCCTGTAATTCATGCAAGTAGCCGTAATGTTGAGTATGTAATTACAGTTGCAGGTAACAAGAAATATTGCCTGAAGGAAAGTCATGAAGATATTTACAGTTGGATAATCGAACATTTTTCTGCTAGGATTTCTTTAGAGCACTCTCTGCTGGTTTTAAAGGAGAAGTCAAGTGTCTCAAAAACCAAATAAATCGGAGTCTCTTCACATTAAGTTCAAGCTTGATGCTCAAGCCAAAGACTCCATGCGACAGCTTGAGATAAGAACTTTCAGAAGTTCGGTGGCTAGAGATGCAAAATTGATTTTTTCTTCCAGAAAACGCTCTTCCTCTGCCGAGTGTGCATGAAGTTCATGGGCTGAATTCATACAGATCAAGCAGACAGAAAAACACCGGCGGTCGCCGGTGTTTTTCTGTCTGCTTCCTGCATTTTTCACGTTACCTTAGTCAAGGCCAACCTTCCGTTACCAATCCCCAGCTCGCCCACCGGGTACAATCGCGCAGTCCCCACTTCCTCGCGAGCCCGCATGATTGCCCGATCCTGCCGACTTCTTCCCCTGCTGCTCGCGCTTTCTTCGCCGCTGGCCTTTGCGCAGGATGACGAGCTGCCTGCCGGCACCTTCAGCATCAACATCGAGAACGACCTGTTCTACGACGCCGACCGGCACTACACCAATGGCGTGCGTTTTGCGTGGGTGCCTGATCAGCGGCGGCCGGTTCCGGAGTGGGCGCGCGAGTTTGCGCAGCTCATGCCGTGGTTTCCGCATGACGGGACGATCCGTTACGGCTATGCCTTCGGTCAGAGCATGTTCACGCCGACCGACATCACCATCGAAGATCCGCCGCGCGGCGAGCGGCCGTATGCGGGGTGGTTGTATGGCTCGATCGGTCTGGGCATCGAGACCGGGCGGGTGGTGGATCAGTTCGGTCTGACGGTGGGCGTGGTGGGGCCGGCAGCACTGGCGCGGCAGACTCAGAAGTGGGTGCACAAGCAGGTTGGTTCGAAGCGGCCTGAGGGGTGGGACACGCAGCTCAAGAACGAGCTGGGCGTGGTGGCGACCTGGCAGCGTACCTGGCGTGGCATCGCTAAAACCCGCGTGCTGGGGCGCGAGCTGGACCTTGGCGCGCATCTGGGCGGTGCGCTGGGCAACGTGTTTACCTATGCCAACGGCGGGCTGATGCTGCGTTACGGGCCGAACCTGCCGAACGACTATGGCCCCTCGCGTATCCAGCCGGGGCTGCCGGGGTCGGCGGACTTTGCGCCGCCGGTGGATTTCCGCTGGTATGCCTTTGCCGGGCTGGAGGCGCGGGCCGTGGCACGCAACATCTTCCTCGACGGCAATACCTTCCGTGACAGCCGCAGCGTGGATCGCCGCAAGCTGGTGGGCGACCTGCAGTTCGGCGTGGTGCTGGACTGGCGCGAGGTGCGCGTGAGCTACACGCACGTGGTGCGCAGCAAGGAATTCCACGGCCAGCAGAACAGCGATATCTTCGGCGCGCTGACCTTTTCGTTCAGGCTGTAAGCCGGCGGCGCGGCTCAGTCTCCGCCGCCGCCATCTCCGCCGTCTCCTGAATCTCCACCACCCCCCTCCGTATCGCGGCTACGCCGGCGTGACCGGCGCCCTTCGCGCGGCGCGCGGCCTTCGCGGCGCTTGCGGTGTGCGCTGCGGTGCTGGTGCACGTCGATGCCGGTCTTCGCCGCGACCAGAAGCAACAATGCCGGCGCGGCCGTGGTGGCGCCGGTTTCGATGATGGCCATGGCGCCCAGGATGATGGCGATGTGCAGCGCGACGATGCGCTTGTAGGGGTCGAACATGATGTCGTCGGCGTCGCGCTCGTCGTCTTCATGGTCGATGAAGTGGTGGTACAGCGTCGACACGCCGTGACTGATGGCGAAGGCCAGCAGCGGCAGGCCGAACAGGCCGGGCATCTCGTTGGCGATCCAGCCGAACTGGCTGACGAGCATGCGGAAGGGCATCAGCAGCACGAAGCCATCGTCGTCAAAGTCATCCTGCGGTGCTTCACCGGGCAGATCGGTGAGGGTGAGGATGAAGATGCCGTGGCCGGCGCAGAAGAAAGCGTAATGGAAGGTGAAGAAGGCCGATTGCGGGAGCACGCGCAGACCACCCGCGTGCAGCATGCGCACCAGCGTCCATGCACCCACGACGAGGTTTTCCAGCCAGTACAGCAGCAACAGGTAATGCGCATCCCAGCCGAAAAAAAGCACCCCCACCGCAGGCGCGAGGTTGGCCAGAATGAGTGCGGCGAGCGGGATGCGGTCGATGTCGGGGCGGGTCTCGGTCATGGGCAATCGGGTGGCTGTGTGCGCCCCGATTGTGCGTCATGGAGCGCCGGCGCGCACAGGCGTTTGCTAGACTTCCGCACCCCATTCGATACTGAAACGCCAATGAGCGATGCTGCTTCGCAAGACCTTCCTCCGCTTGCGACGCCGTCCGCCGAGGAGCGCGGCCGGCTGTTCGAGGCGGTGGTCGAGCAATCCTACAATTCGGTGCTGATCACCGACGCCGTGCCGTCGCCGCACGGGCCCCGCATCGTGTATGCCAACCCGGCTTTCTGCCGCATGAGCGGCTACACGCTAGATGAACTGGTCGGGCGCTCGCCGCGCATGATGCAGGGGCCGGATACCGACCACGATGTGATCTCCATCCTGCGCACCTGTATCCGTGAGGGGCGTTCGTTCACGGGGGCGACCTACAACTACCGCAAGGACGGCACGCCCTACATCGTTGAATGGAGCGTGTCGCCGGTGTGCGGCGCAGCCGGCGCAGTCACGCATTTCGTGTCGGTCCAGCACGACATCACCGACCGCGTTGCCAACGACCGCGACCGCGCCATGCTGGTTCAGGCGCTCGACGAAGCCAATGCCTCGATTCTGATCACCGACGTGGATGGCCGTGTGGTGTTTGCCAACCGCGGCTTCACCGAGCTGACCGGTTATTGCGCCGACGAGGTCATCGGCCATACGCCGGCCATCCTGCGTTCGGGCCAGCATTCAGCTGATTTTTATGCCCGGTTGTGGAACGAGCTGCGGGCCGGCCGCTCCTTCCGCGAGACCTTCGTGAACCGCCGCAAGGACGGCACGCTGTTTCACGCCGAGCAGAGCATTGCGCCAGTGCGGGACAACACCAGCACCATCACGCACTTCATCAGCGTTTCCAAGGACATGACCGACCGCGTCAAGGTCGAACGTGCCTTGCGTGATCAGGCTCTGCGGGATGCGCTCACCGGTGTGCACAACCGCCGCGCTGGCGAGAGTGTGCTGGCCCGCGCCTGGACTGAGGCCACCACCGACGGCGAACCCTTCTCGGTGATCATCGCCGACATCGACCATTTCAAGCCCGTCAACGACACTCACGGCCATGCCGTCGGTGATCGAGTGCTGATCAATGTCGCCGAGGCGCTGCGTGGCTGCGTGCGAACCTCGGACGTGCTGGTGCGTTGGGGCGGCGAGGAGTTTCTGGTTGTTGCGGCGGGCTGCGGGCTGAGTCGCGCGGCAGAACTGGCAGAGCGCATGCGTGCCACTGTTGCCGAGTGTCATGACGAGGACGCCGGCCGCGTCACGCTGTCGCTCGGCGTGGCCGAATGGCAGGCCGGTGAATTGGTGGATGAGCTCGTGCAGCGCGCTGATGAGGCGCTGTATCGCGCCAAGAGCGGCGGGCGGAACCGGATCTGTGCGGACTGAAGTTCCGGCCCGGATTTCAGCCGGTGCGCTGCGCGCGCCAGCTCACGAAGTCGGCAACCGGCAGCGGCCGGCTGATGTGGTAGCCCTGCGCTTCGTCGCAGCGCAGCGCGCGCAGCGCGGCGAGCGCGGCCTCGTTCTCGACGCCTTCGGCCACCACGGTGAGCCCCAGGTTGTGCGCCAGGTCGATGGTCGACCGCACGATGGTGGCGTCGGATTCGTCGGCTTCCATGGCCATTACGAAGCTGCGGTCGATCTTCAGTTCATCCACCGGCAGGCGTTTGAGGTAGGCCAGCGACGAGTAACCGGTGCCGAAGTCGTCGATCGACAGCTTGAAGCCGAGCTCGGAGAGCTGGTTGAGCGTGGCTTCGGCGCGCTGCGGGTCATCCATGATCGCGCTCTCGGTAATCTCCAGGCAGAAGCCGTCGGTCGGTGCCTGGTGGCGGGCACACAGTGCGGCGATCCGCTCGGGGAACTCGAGGTCGAGCAGGTCTCGCGTGGACAGGTTCACGGCAATGCGCAGCCGGCCGTCGCTCGGCTGCAGCGCACCCCACTGCCGTGCAGCCTCTTCGATCATCCACAGCGTGATGTGGCGGATGAAGCCGGTCTGCTCGGCAAAGGGGATGAAGTCCATCGGCGGTACCAGCCCGCGTTCCGGATGCTGCCAGCGCACCAGTGCCTCGGCTGCAACCACCGTGCCGCTGGCGACGTCGATCTTGGGCTGCAGGTAGAGGCGCAGCTCGCCGCGTTCCAGCGCGTGACGCAGGTCGGTGAGCAGCGACAGCGTCTGGCTGCTCGATGAATCCAGCGCCGCCTCGTAGCGCAGCGCTCCGGCCGCGCGCGTCTTGGCGGCGTGCATGGCGATCTCGGCACGGTTGAGCAGCAGGTCGGGTCCGTCGCCGTCGTCCGGCCAGCAGGCAATGCCCATGCCCGCGCTGATGTCGACGGTCTGCCCTGCCAGCGCCAGCGGCGCGGCAAAACCATGCGCGATGTCGGCGGCCTTGGCCTGCGCCGTTGGCGCATCGGCACCGGCCAGCAGCAGCGCGAACTGGTCGCCGCTGATGCGCGCCACGCGGTCGCGCTCGGCGTCGCTGTGTTCGGACAGGCGCTCTGCCACGGCGCACAGCAGTGCGTCGCCAAAGGCGTAGCCGAGCACATCATTGACGTGCTTGAAGCGGTCGAGGTTGAGCATCAGCACGGCAAACGGTGCGCCCTCGGCAATCGACGTGGTCAGCGCCTCGCGGAACTGCTCGCGGTTGGGCAGGCCGGTGAGGCGGTCCCAATAGGCCAGACGGCGGATCTCGTGCTGCTGGCGCGCGATGCTCTCACGCATGTGTTCGAAGGAGCGGCCCAGCCGTCCGACCTCGTCGTCGGCTTCGCGGACGAGCCGCGCCGGCGAGCTGTAGTCACCGCGGGTGACGCGTTCGGTAAAGGCAATCAGCTGTCGCAAGGGGTGTGTCACGCGTCGCGCGGTGAGGGTGCTGCCGAAGGCAAACAGCAGCACGCCGAAGGCCGTGATCATGGCCAGCGTGACCTGCAGTTCGCGGTAGGGGGCGGTGACCTCGCTGATCGAGCGCAGCAGCACGGTATCGACTTCCCCCACGCCGCGGTGCAGGCCGATGCGTCGGGCCAGCAGTTCGTCGCCATCGACTTCCAGCACACCGGCCTGACTGGCCGCGATCTGGCGCGAGGCCGCGTCCGGCAGCGTGCTGACCACCACGTTCACCTCCCCGGCGTTGCGGCTGGTGACCACCAGATGCAGCGACAGCAGGCGGTACATGTCGTCGGCCAATGCCTGATCCAGCGGGAAGGCCATCAGCACCCAGCCGATCAGCAACGGCGCGCGCATCGGCACCATCACGAACTGATAGGGCGTGCCGCCGACGAGTGCGATTTCACTCGCCGCGTCGTTGGCGGCAAGGCGTTCGGTCACCGCGCGCAGGCTGTCCTGCAGCGCCATGCCGCCGGTTTCTTCGCTGGTCGTGCGCAGCTCCAGCGCGGGGTCGAGCAGGGCCGTGATGCGCGCACCGATGCGGCTGCCGTGGTTGTCCAGCGCCGAGCGGATGGTCGCGTCGTCGTCCGAGGCTACCGCCGAGCGAAAGCCGAAGTCCGAGGCCAGCACCGAGGCGCCCTGGCGCAGACGCTCCGCGTTCTGTTCCAGCACCCGGCGCCACACGCGCTCGCCCACTTCCAGCTCGTGGGCGATCTGGCTGCGCGCGTTTTCCGCAATGCCGCCGCGCACCACCGTGAAGCCGGCGACTTGCACGAGCAGCAGCAGCGCCAGCGACATGCCGACGATACGTGTCGCCAGCCCCATGTCGCGCCAGCGCCGCGGCGGACTCATGGCCTCACTCCGGCGAGATTGACGCTCACGGCGCCGGACCCTGCCGCTACTCGCAGCGTCTGTGCCGGGGTTTCCGCGCCGGGCGGCAGGCCGCGGTGCCAGCTGCGCAATTGGTATTCACCGGGCGGTAGGTTACGCAAAGTGGCACGGCCTGCGGCATCGGCCTGGGCGTAGTAAGGCGTATCGACGATCACCACCCAGGCCACCATGTTGTCGTGGATGTTGCAGCCAAGTACTGCGACGCCGGCAGTGTCGAACACCACCGGCTTGGTTGGCGTGCCGATGTACAGCTTCAGCTCGAAACGCTTGGCCGGCGAGAAGGAATAGACGTGGTGACGCACCGTGTCGCGGTTCGGAAAATCAACCGCCGTGCCGCGCGTGATCACCAGCTGGTCGGGGACGAAACTCTTGTTCTGCTGGCCGATTTCCCCGCCGCTCAGCGGCTTGACGGCCTGCGCGGCAGCGTCGGACTGCAGGAACACCACCGCGCCGGGCAGCGGGGTGCCGCCTGCGCCGGTGATCGTCACCGTCAGGTCTGCCGCCGCGCAGGGCAGGGCCAGCGCGGCGAACAGGGCGGTCAGCAGAAAACGCATTACGGCTCGATGGCCAGCCCGAGCAATGCGCCGCCATCACCGATCGGCCCGATGGCGGTGGCGTTGCCCGTTTCGAGGTTGATGCGGTAGAGCTGGGTCTTGCCGTCGTCGGGCGTCAGCGCGGCGAGCGCCGTGTTGCTGACGTCGGAAATGTCCAGGTGCGCGTCGGCCAGCGGCCCGGTGCCGAGTTCGCCAATCGTGGTCAGCACGCCGAGGTTGGGCGATACCGCCGGTTGCGCCCCTTCGCGCGAGCCCTGCATGGCCAGCGTGCCGAGCGCGGCGTCGATGGCGTAGTTGGTGGTCAGCTTCTCGTTCTCGCTGTTGTAGGTGTAGCCGGCCGCGACGATCTTCGGAACGGCCGCCATGTGCGGGTCGCCCGCCCCGTAGGCGAGTACGCCGTCGGCCTGGAACGTGGTCGTGTCGGGTGCGAAGTCCACGGCGGCACCGGTGTCCGGGTGCAGGCGCAGGTTGAGGCTGCCCGCAACGACGCGGATGCGGTCGGCCGCGGGATTGAAGTCGAAGCCAAAGTGCTTGGCCGGCAGGGCTACCGGCAGCTTGCCGTCGCCCACAGCAGTCAGTTCGCCGCTGGCGGTGTTCACCGTATACAGCTGGCCCTTGCTGCCCAGCGCATACAGCACGCCGCGCGCCACCCGGTAGTCGATGCCGAGCAGCTTCTCGCCCATTGACATGCCGGACAGGGCCACGCGGCGCGTAATCGTGGCCGGGTCGGCCGGATTGAAGTGGATCAGTTCATGGTCGGTGGTGACCGCGAAAACGCTGGTCGGCTCTTTGGACAGGCCTTGCGGCCCGGCAGCCAGTGCGACACCGGCGGACGCCAGCAGGCCGAGTCCGGCCAGGGCAATATTGCGGAAGCTCATGAGTGGCTCCTCTCGGGTGGGGGTGCGTCGATGTTAGCACCCACCCCGCGCCGCAGGTGTCGGGGCTTTCCTCAGTGCTTGCGTGTGCCCGGCAATACGATATTGAAGATCACTGCCAGCACACCGCACAGGCCCACACCCTGCAGCGTCAGCCCGTCGAGGTTCAGAGCCAGTCCGCCCACGCCAAACACCAGAATCGACGACACGATCACCAGATTGCGCGGTTCGTCCATGCTCACCTTGGCGTTGATCAGCGTCTTCAGGCCCACGCTGGCTACCGAGCCGAACAGCAGCATCATGATGCCGCCCATCACCGGCACCGGAATGGTCGCTAGCAGCGCGTTGAACTTGCCGACAAAAGCCATGGCGATGGCGAAGATCGCCGCCCAGGTCATGATCGCCGGGTTGAAGTTGCGCGTCAGCGTCACCGCACCGGTGACCTCCGAGTAGGTCGTGATCGGCGGCCCGCCCACCGAACCGGCAAACAGCACGCCCAGCCCGTCGCCCGCCAATGTGCGATGCAGGCCGGGGCTCTTGGTGTAGTCCTTGCCGGTCACGCCGCCGATGGCAATGACGTCGCCCACGTGCTCAATGGCCGGCGCCAGCGCCACCGGCAGCATGAACAGGATGGCCGCCAGTTCAAAGGTGGGAGTCGTGAAGTTCGGCAGCGCAAACCACGGCGCGGCCGCCACCACCGAGAAATCCACCAGCCCCGCCACGACTGCGGCCACATAGCCCGCCGCCACGCCCGCCAGAATCGGCAGCAGCCGCAACAGACCGCGCGCAAACACCGCAACCGCCACCGTGGTGCCGAACGAGATGGCCGCCACGATCAGCGCCGTGCCGTAGTTCACCAGCTCGATCGAACCGTCGCCACTGCGCCCCATCGCCATATTCACCGCCACCGATGCCAGCGACAGGCCGATGATCATGATGATCGGCCCGATCACCACCGGCGGCATGAAGCGGTGCACGATCTCGGCGCCGTGCTTCCACACCACGCCAGCCAGTGCGAAATACGCCAGGCTCACGCAGGCCAGCGCGCCCATGGTGGCCGACAGCCCCCAGGTTTGCATGCTGTAGATGATCGGCGCGATGAAGGCAAAGCTCGAACCGAGAAAGATCGGCACCTGACGCTTCGTGATCCACTGGAACAGCAGCGTGCCCACGCCCGCGCCAAGCAGCGCCATGGCCGGATCCAGCCCGGTCAGTAGCGGCACCAGCACCAGCGCGCCAAACGCCACGAACAGGATCTGCCCGCCCGAAACGGCCTGCCGCCACACGGGTTCCTTCGGGGTTTCACTCATGCTTGTTCTCCGCAGGCCCGCGCGGGGCGATGGTGGGTGGGGACTGTGCTCAGCCGAGCTTGGTGCCGAAAATCTTGTCCCCGGCGTCACCGAGGCCGGGAATGATGTAGCCGTGCGCGTCCAGATGGCTGTCGATGCTGGCGGTGAAGATATCCACGTCCGGGTGCTGCGCCTGCATCAGCGCAATGCCTTCGGGCGCAGCCACCAGCACCAGCGCCCGGATCTGCCCGCAGCCCTTGCGCTTGAGCATGTCGCAGGTGGCCGCCAGCGAGCCGCCGGTGGCCAGCATCGGGTCAATGATCAGCGCCATGCGCTCGCCCAGATGGCCGACGAAGCGCTCGAAATACGGCGCCGGCTGCAGCGTCTCCTCGTTGCGCGCAATGCCCACCACGCTCACCTTGGCGCTCGGAATCATGTCCAGCACCCCGTCCAGCATCCCCAGCCCGGCGCGCAGAATCGGCACCACCGTCACCTTCTTGCCCTTGATCTGGTCGACCTCCACCGGTCCCGCCCAACCCTGCAGCGTGACCGTTTCCAGCTCAAAGTCCTTGCACGCCTCATAGGCCAGCAACCGACCCAGCTCGGCCGTGAGTTCGCGGAATTTCTTGGTGGAGATGTCGACCTCGCGCATCAGGCCGATCTTGTGGCGGACGAGCGGGTGACGGATTTCGTGGATGGGCATGGCGCGGGTCCGGCGAATGGGAGGCGCGCGAAGTGTATACCGAGCGGCGGAGTTGCTGGCTGCGGTGATGCTTAATGTGCCGGGTGGCGTGTGTCGTGGGGTGGGTGAAGGCATCAATCCAGTGGACATAAGCCTTTGTGGTTCTTAAGCTGCAATTCAATTGGCGTATGCACTCACGCAGCATGTCTTCCGGGTGATCGTGTTTCGCCCCAGAACGATGTTTGATGTTAAGGGGCAGTAACGGTGTTATGCAGCTGACCTGCCCCCAGTTTTAGTACCGCTACCTACTTAGTAGGCCCTGGGGTTGAGATGAATGTTTCTTCCTTTTCTTGCTGCTTCCCGGCGCGCCAGTTGGCGGCAAACTCCGCCGGGGTGTTATTGCCGATGGCACTGTGTGGTCGGCATTCGTTGTAGTCCCTGCGCCACGCGGCAATTCGGAT
>NZ_BAAKJA010000009.1:0-134448 GCF_059703705.1 Pseudazoarcus sp. NS36
CAGAAAATCCAGAATCTGCTCTTCCGTAAAACGCTTCTTCACTGCCGTCTCCTGTTCGGACAACGGACTCTACTAAGTTCAGCGTGGTACTGAAAACGGGGAGCAGGTCACAGGCTGAGATCGTCCGGGCGACAACTCAATCAGCACTCACCTTGGCAGCGTGCTTTGCGGGCAAGGCAATGATCATGTCGTACGTGCCGCAGGCAAGCTCCGGCACCAGCACGATGCTGCGCACATCCTTTCGTCCGAAGAGAAGCTCGGATACGTTTCTGAGCCGTCTTGAAATCCACGACTGTCTGTCTCGATCCGTTTCGATCACGCACATCTCGTAGCCAAGGCTTCTGAGGAATTTTATGGAGGCGGTCTCTCCGCCTTCAATAAACGCTGTTGAGTGCTGTTCAAAGGCAATGATCGGCTGATGCAAGCGGATCGTCTCGACCGCGCCCTTCAGCACATTGAGCTCCATGCCTTCTACATCGATCTTGATCAGGCTGACGTCACGGATCCCTTCCGCAACATCGTCCAGCCGTTTGACTTCAATTCGTACCCGAGAGTCGCTGTCGACCGGCAGTACGGCCGAAGACCCGCCGTAATTCACGATGTTTTCCGACAGCAGCAAGACCTCTTCCTGGTCTGACAGCCCATGGTTGAACACCGCAATGTTCGGGCGGAAGCCGGCATTGAAGCTCAGCAACTTGAATGTATGCGGATTGGGCTCAAAGGCATGCACCTTCGCGAAATGCCTGGCGAACTCAAGTGAATGGTTTCCGATGTTCGCTCCGGCGTCGATCACGGAAGCGGCAGAAAGATCGATCTCAAGTAGAGCCATGAGCTGCAGGAGATCTTCGATTTCATCCTTTTCGTGCACACCGTTCAGGTAGATGAACAGCCCGATCAGGTCGTTGGCGTACACAGCCATGCGATGACCGCGGGAGGATGCGTGCTCCGAGTTCTTGCGGAGGAGGTAGTTGTAGGCAAAGTTTCTGCAGAAGGGCTCGCGGAAAGAGCTCTTCAACACCCTGGTCATTATTTTCTTTTTCACTACCAACCTCTGAAACGGATGACACTGAGCCAAGCCCGCTGAACAGGTGCACAGAGTCGCCAAAGACCTACCGACGGTTGCACGCTTCAATCCGAACAATCGCCCAAACTTCTCCGGCGCCTGCCATACCGTTGCGGCGCCTTACCCCGGCTTGCCCGGACCATCCTACGGGAAGTCTCCGGAAATACGGCTCCTGCAAGACAAGTGCGACAAAACCCTCCGCGCACTCCAACCCGGTATGATCTGCGCCACTCCGAGGTTGCCCGCCGTCACGGCGGGCATGAAAAGAGAATCCGGTGACGGGCACTTCGCCCGCAAGCCGGAACTGCCCCCGCAACTGTAATCGGCAAGTCGTACGCCAATCTGCCACTGGAAGCTTCCGGGAAGGCGGCGTGCAACGCGAAGCCGAGAGTCAGGAGACCTGCCCGGAGCCATTCTTCAACCACGTTCGGGCGGGGTGTCCCTGGCGAGAAGGCTGCGTTGCCACGCTTGCGTGGGAGCGCGCGTTCCCGTTTGCGGCTCCGCCTTCAACCGGAGCCTTTCATGTCTTCTCCCCTGACGCTTTCCCTGACCGATCTGGTGTTGCCGGATCAATGCAATCACCATGGCACACTGTTTGGCGGCGCGGCCTTGTCGATGCTCGACAAGCTGGCCTTCATCCTGGGCAGCAAGGCGCTGCGCGGGCCTCTGGTGACGGCCTCGCTGCGCGAGTTGCAGTTTCATGCGCCGGTACCCGCCGGCAGCCTGACCGAATGCCTGGGGCGGGTTGAACGCGTGGGCGAGCGTTCGGTAACCGTGGAAGCGCAACTGTTTGCCGAGGACTTGCTGACCGGCGCGCGCGTGCTGTGCCTGTCCGGGCGGGCGGTGATGGTCAGCACGGCAGAGCCGAATAAAGCGCGCCGCGATAAATGCGGCTCGTGAAGCGAGATAAATGGCCGCGCCGTGAGTTGCACAGTACACAAGAATTTTGCGCGACACGAAAGGCCGGCTGATGCCGGCCTTGTCGTTTGCTCGTCTACCAGTTGCGTATGAGCAGCTCGCTCGACGTGCCCGACCGTCCGTTGCCTCCGACTGTGTAGCGGATGGCCAGGCGCTCGATGTGCAGGCCGGCGAACGCCCGGTGCATCTCGGGGATGTCGTTGACGGAAATGAGCATGCGGCCCTTGATCGACTTGGCCACCTCGGCCATCCGCTGATAGTTGTCGAGGCCGAACTCGACGCCGTAACCCTCGGTTCCCCAGTACGGGGGGTCGAGGTAGAACAGCGTGTGTGGGCGGTCGTATCGCTCGATGCAGACCGCCCACGGAAGGTGCTCGATGGTGGTCTGTGACAGCCGGAGGTGCGCTGCCGACAGATCCTCCTCAACCCGAGTCAGGTTGAACCGCGCCCCGGCCGTGGTGGCGGTGCCGAATGTCTGCCCGGATATCTTGGCGCCGAATGCCAGGCGCTGAAGATAGTAGAACCGAGCGGCGCGCTGTATGTCGGTCAGGGTGGCGGGTGCGGCATGCTTTGCCCAGTCGAACATCTGCCGGCTGGTCAGCGACCACCGGAACTCCTGAACGAAGGCGTCGAGGTGGTGCTTCACGACGCGGTACAGATTGACGAGGTCGCCGTTGATGTCGTTGAGCACCTCGGCCTTGACCGGGGGCTTCATGAAATACAGTGCGGCGCCGCCCGCGAATGGTTCGACGTAGCAAGTGTGCGCTGGCATCACCGGGATGATGTGCTTTGCGAGGCGGCGCTTACCGCCGATCCAGGGGATGATTGGGCCTGCCATGTTGCTCTCCTTTGTCCGGCGATCGCGTCGCGCGAGGGGGAGGCTCGATGGCCTTCGGGTTATCAAAGAACTGATTCATGCACCCGCAGCGCGGGCACTTGATTTGCAGCTTCACCGCCTGGCCACGGCCGAGCAGTCGACGGCAGTTGCCGCAGCGTATTTCATCCATTGCAAGCCCTTTTCAAATGGTAGGCTTGGCACGCTCTCGCGAGAGCGGCGGGCCTTGCCTGGCTTGCAGCCCCTGTCTGCAGGTTGGGGGCGTGTCGAGGTGCGCTAACACCTAGGCACGCCGCCCGTCTTTCACACCGCCCCGAACAGGCGGAACTCGGTCGTTGCCAGATAGACGGTCTTGTACAGCCGCCAGCGCTGGGCCACGACCTCGGTAAAGTCAAAAGCCTTCTCGCGATTCGCGCCGCTGTCGGTCACGCCTGAGATGGTCAGCACGGTGACCCAGTTCGCCCCGTCGTAGTACTGCAGCGTCGCGGTGTTGAGGTAGGTTGCAACGGCGCCCCAGCCGGGCATGTTGCCGCCGGCCACGAGCACGCGCGACACAGCCGCCGGGGCGCCCAGATCCGCTTCGATCCACCCGGTGCTGGCCGTGCCGGCGCCGGTGGCGCCGTCGCCGTCTCGCATGTTGGTGGTGGTGGCGGTCAGGGCGCCGTAGACGCTGCTCTGGGAGAAGGCGGTGGGCAGGCGCTCCGCGAAGGTGGGGGCGATGTAGGTCCAGTCAAAGTCGTGGCGCGCGGCCGACCAGGACGCCAGCCCGTCGCGGTGGGCGGTAACGCTCACGCGCACGGTGCCGCTGGCCGGCGCCACGGGCGCGGCGGCGGTGCCGGTGATCCCGGTCTGGGTGGCAAAGACGGTGCCGGGCGGCTGTTCGACCACTACGGTATAGGTCGTGCCGTCTTCCGGTGTGACGCTACCCAGCGCCTCATCGATGAGCTGGTCAGCCTGCTGCACCCGGTTGCGGTGCGCCCACTCGATCTGCAGCGCCTCGGCCTCCAGCGCGGTCGGATAGGCCTGCCCGTTGAGCCGCAGGCGGCCGGGCGCGTAGGGCTTGGCCTGGCGGTTGGTCAGGGTAATGCTGTCGATGTTTGCCAGCGCCTCGTCGAGCGAATCGGAACTGGTATGGGTCAGGAATTTGGCGTTGACGGTCTCGCTCAGGTACTCCTGTTCAACGGCCAGTGCGCCGGCATCGGTAAACCAGACGCGCGTGCCGGCCGGCCACGGCCGCGGCGGCGTGTCCGCGCAACCACGCGCCAGCGTGAGCGTGCCTGCGGCCGGGTCAATGGCCTCAACGCGGCACCATTCGGTGCCGAGCAGCGCCGCTTCGCCCGGCTCAACGAGGTCCAGGTCCAGCCCCGAGACGATGATCATGGCCTCGGCCATCACCCCGACCGGTGCGGCGAGCACGGCCGAAGGGCACCATTCCCCGGTACCCACCGCCTCAAACGGGTTGCTGCCCACGCGCGCCAGCAGGGTGTAATTGAATGCGAGCGGCGTGGGTCGGGCCGCCACCGACGTCATGGCGCTGCTGTTGTCATCGATTGCAGCCAGATCCTGAGCACTCAGCCGCGCGGCCAACTCGCGCCAGTTGGCCTCAAGTAGCGCCCGCGCGGCCGGTGGCACCGCACTGCGGTCAGGAATCACGTGGGTGCTTTCCTGCACGCCCACATAGGTAGTGCTGTCCATCCCGAAGACGTCCTGCACGGCGGTGATGCGGATCACGCCGTCTTCGAGCCCGCCGTCCTCGACCTTGACCGCCCGCAGCACCACCTCGCCGATGCCCAGCTGCGGCGCGGAAATCCTGAACACGCCAGCCGGCGTAATGTCGCGCGCACGCCGGTCAAAGGCCAGCTTGTAACGCTTGAGGCCCGAGCCGCGCAGCTCGCCCTCGCGGGCGGCCACCCGGGCGGCAAGCTGCGCCGTGGGCAGGCCCGGCATCTGGATGGTTTCGCTGCGCCGACCGTAGGCGGCGATGGCCGCCGTGTTGCGCCAGCCGGTCGAGCGCGTCTCGTTGGTCACCGGATCGCGCCACTCGACCACGACCTCATTCACCGCGCCCGCGCCGGCCGGACTGTCGGCCTCCTCAATTTCGAGCAGCCCCGTCTCGAAGGTAAACAACGCCAGATCATCGACATCGTAATCCCCGCGGGCCAGCGCGAGCGTTACCAGACCGGTGCGGCGCGACACATACAGGCTGGCGGCAATGTGGTCGCACACCTGTTGCAGGAACTCGCCCACGCTCACCCGCGTGTTCCAGCGCAGGCACAGCCCGAAGCCCTCGGCATGCAGCGCATCGGCCGCAGCGGTGAAACTGCCGTCCAGATCGAGACGGCTCATCGGCTGGCCGCCGCCCACGTCGCGCAGCGTCATGGCCTTGACCAGGATGTGGGCGGGGTTCATCGCCGGCACAGGCAACCCGTCGGGGGCCACCACTGCCCGCGCGGGATACCACGCCTCGTCGTTCTGCCAGCCCTTGAGGATGGTGGTCCGCTGCACCATCCACGGCTCCGGGTAGGGGTTGATGGCGCACAGCTGGCCGGTGAAGAAGGCCGTATTGACGTGGCGCAGCGCACTCGTCAGCGGCCCGAAGGCCGCCACCACCGCGCTGTTGCGCGCCTGGTCCGGCGCGCCGAACATCACGTGCAGTTTGCCCACCACGCCGCCCGCGCCAGCGTCTCCGCCGAACAGGTTGGGCTTGTTGATGTCGATGACGCCGTTGCCGGTCAGGTTGCCGCTCCAGGCCTCGCGGCCGCCGATCTTGATGGCGCGCCACGCGTCGCACGGCATGCGCGAGAAGCCCATCAGCACGTCCGCGAAGTACCGGTACCCGACGGTGACCTTCTTGCTACTGCCCATCGTGTGCCTCCTCGCAGGCGCGGGCATGCTCGACCAGCGCAATGGCGAGCGCGTCGCCGGTGGCCAGCAGCACCTCGGCCGGCAGGCCCTCGCGCACGAAGGTGCGCCAGCACAGCCCGTGCGCGGCACAGAAGGCGCGCGAGGCCGGCAGGCAGTATCCCGGCTTGCGGCCCCCGCCCGGGATGGTGCGCAAATGCTCGGTGGTCACGATCAAGCCTTCCATGCTCATTTCTTCCCGTTCTTCTTCTTGATCGCCTGAGTGCGGAAGTTGGCCGAGCCCAGCACCATCCATTCCTCGCTCCAGCAGGTGCCGAAGTCGATGGCCTGCGGCGTGCCTTCGGCGCTCTTGGGAAGCTTCGAGGCGTCCCACGCCTGCGGCTTGGCGTTCTGCGGCTTGGGTCGCGTCACGTAGCTGATGATGTAGCTCGCCGCGAGGACGATCAGTTGTTGCCAGATCATGGGCGCCTCCTCACCACAGCAGTCGGCCGTCAAACAGCGACTCGCCCGGAATGCTCGGGAAGCCGCCGTGATTGTCGAGGTTGTCGAACTTGTCGAGGCAGGTCGCGGTAGTTCCGTCACAACCAGCGAAGGCCGACACCGATTGGTCCGCCGCCAGCCCGGATGTACCGCCGAGCAACACCAGCAGCACACCCGTGTGTGCCTTCACGAAGCGGCGCTCGACTGCGCCGATTGTGGCGATCCATTCGACGTGGCCACCGGCGAACCAGCCGTTGGGAAACAAGGCAAAGGCCGGGCTGGTGATGGTCACGCCGGACACCTCGGCGACCGTAGTCGAAACCCGGAACAACTCGCGGGTCACCTGGCAGTTGTGGTCATACACCGAGTACGGGCAGCCGCGCTGCCAGGCGATGGCCAGCCCCATGGCGTCAAGCGCGACCAGAATGTCCTGGCACTGGATCTCCACCCGATCCACGCCACGCGCCTGCACGTCCGAGACGTTGCCAACGAATTCGACAAGCGCCTCGGTATCGCCGACATGCACCGTTCGGATGGTCACGCTGACTTCATCAACTGGCGGCATGGCCTGGAACAGTTGCAGGAACGGCAGATCCGCGGGCGCGATGATTGTCAGCAGATCGGTAGTCGAGTCACCCGATTGGGACACCCCCTTGTCGCGCACGCCGCCTTTGGGCGCGCGATACACATCCAGCCCCAGCGTGACATCCCGGTCGCCCGAGCAGTAACGCCACGTGGTCAGACCGTAGCGGAACTCATAGAGCCGCACCGGGCGGCCACCGTTGGCGCTGGCCTCATAGGCATCAAACGTCATCGCGCAGGCTCCTCCATACGATCCCGGATAGCGCCAAACCGTCGCTGTCCGTCACATGCTCAATTTCGGCGCTGTCAGCGGCCGACCGCGACAACTCCATGAACGAGATCCGGGCCACGTTGCTCTGGCTCAACTGAACGCCGGGCGGGGCATCGAGGGCGAGCCGCTCGGTTGTGGCATCAAGCACTGTTGCGTTGTCGACGCGGCGGTACAGCACGGACCCGTCGGTCAGCTCGATGCGTAAGTCGCGGCGCCCGACCCGGCCGATTCCGAAGCGGACATAGCCGACTGCGCGCACATCCAGCGCGGTCTCGACTTCTTCGGTCACGTCCGTGATCTGCAGATCGTCATTGAAGCTCGGCACCCACAGCCGGCCGACGCGGCCGCGCAGCCAGTACAGCAACGAGCGATACGCCGCCTGCGCCGCACGCGAATGCACCATCCAGCGCATCTGGCGCAGGGTGGCCGGCACCGGCGCGGTTTCGGTACGACGCGCAAAGCCGGTGGGGTTGTCGAGCTGGCGCACCATGCGCTCGAACTCGTCTGTCGGCAGTTCGCTCCACTCGGGTGGGCGTTCCAGTACCGGGTGGTCGCGATACGTGTTCGAGGGCGCAACGGGCGGCCAGTCGCAGGGCTCGACCACATCGAAGCGCACTGCGACGTCCACAAGGCTGCTGCTGTGACGAAGGATGGCCGGCTGCTCGCTCATGTCCGCGAGCCGTACCGGATAGAGGCGTGTGCCGGCAGGCCAGTCGCCGACAACCGGGCGCGTCAGCTCGATCGCCGTCGGTGTTACCTCGTCGATCTCGACCACCTCGTAGTCGCTCACGTTTTCGAAGTCCATGCTGCGCAGCAAGGCGAGCCCGCCCGGCCTGAAGTCGCGCCCGGCCGTATCGCATGCGATGCTCGATGCACCCGCCACCACCGGGTCGTTCAGCCACTCGATGTCCGGCCAGATCGGCACCGCCCAGGTGCGCGCCCCCCATGCATGGGTTGCCAGGTCCAGCGCGGTCGCCGCCGTGCCGTCGAGCACCGTATGCCCCTCGAAGCTGCGCAGCGGGGCCTCGCGCAGGCTGCGCGCCTGCTCCACGCCTGTGATGCTTTGCATCACGTCGCTTGCCCATGCCAGCCGCTCGGTCAGGCTCTGGCTCCACTCATGCACGAACAGCCACGGCACGATGCGAGCGCCGGTGATCTGCACAGCAATGCCATATAGCCCGGCCCACTCGAATGTCAGCAGTGCGTCGAGTTCGCTCGGGCCGACCGTCGAGATGTTGAGTTGCCAGGTCTTCTCGGACAGCGCGGGGAACTGCAGCGGCAGCGCGCCAGGCGCAAGCACGTCGATCCCATCGCCGTCCTCCAACACCGTCTCGGACAGCGTTTGCGGCGTCAGGAAAGCGTTCCACACATCGACTTCGCGCACCTGCTCGGACACCAGGTTGCCCAGCTCGATGCGGCGCGGCGTGATGTGGATGCGCTCGTAGTAGTCCTGCGCGAAGCTGCGCGGGGCGTAACCGCCCCGCGCCGTCGCGCCAGGCGTCTGTACGTTGATCGTGTGTGTGCTCGGCCCCGTTCCGGGAGACTGCATCGGCGGCACGTCGGCCTGCGGCGGGAAGGGGTTGTCTAGGCTCACCAGGTGCGAGGCCAGATACGGGGACGCATAGGTGCCGCTGTAGTCGGCGGCCGGCACGAAGCCTTGTCGGATCGGCATGGGCTATCAGGCCCCGTCGTAGCGGATGGCAACCGCCAGACAGGCGCTGTGGTTGCCAGAAGTCGCCAGCCCGCCGCCGCCCGCAGCAACATTGCGGCGATAGAAGGGATACACCTTCCAGCGGTCCGGGCCGTACTCGATGACCTGGCCGGGCGGGAGGTAGTCGTTGCGCGTGATACGCAGGTGCGCCAGCTCACCGATCAGCGACGTCTTGCCCTCAAGGCGCCGCGTGAGGATCTGGCACGGCAGCAGCACGGTCTCGTAGTTCCACAGGTTGGGCAGGACCGACATCAAGGGCCGCGCCGGAACGCTGGCCACGGCCGCGCGGTTGGGCGAGCCGACGCCCTCGAAGCTCGTGTAATTGTCGCTCCAGCCCGGCTCGCCGGTGGTGTTGTCGATGGCACCGTGGATGTACGAGGTCGCGCCCGCGCCAAAGGATCCGGCAGCGTCGATCTGCCAGAACGGGCCGGGGATGCAGTGACGCGCCTGCGCGCTGTTGGTTCCGTTGCCGTCCACCCACGCGCCGAACGCGGACGCACCTGCCCAGAACGGCTGCGTATGCGTGGCGCCGCCCACGATGCCCGTGCTCCACGTGCCATGCATCCAGTTGCCGGTGCCGGCGTTACCCGGCAGCGGGCTGCAACCGAACATCAAGTGCTGGAAATAGTCGCCGTTGTATTCGGCCACCACATACACCTCGTCCGGATCTGCATGGATGTGGATGTGATAGGTCGCCGGCCAGGCCCACGACACGGGCGTGCCGAACGACGCAGTGCCGGCACTTGCATAGCCCATGCGCACACCGACGTCGTTGGGCTTGCCGGTCAGCTCGTTGGCGCCGTCAATACCGTTGCCGATCTTGAGGTTCAGGTGCGAGTCGGTCGTCCCGCCCAGCGAGACCACCGCCAGCTCGACGTGGCAATCGCCCTTGTGCAGCACATTGCCCGACTGCGCCCACCCCTCGGCCGTGCACGCGCTGATGATCGCAGCGCGCAGCCCCGCAAACGTCGTGAATGCCCCCGTGTAATAAGCCATCAGAGCATCCTCAGTGCGAAGTAATCATTGAACGACGTGCGCCCCACGTCCTGCAGGCAGACCCATGGCACGCCGCCGGCGTCGATGATCTGATCAACGCGCTCGGGCGCGCTCCACGCGGGGTTGTCCGCGACGGGCGTGCCACCCATCTGGATCACACTCTCGACCGTGTTGTTGAAGTTGCTGACATAGCCCAGCCCGTCGAGCTGGCCCCACAGGCTGCCGCCGCTGTAGAGCTGCAGCGAGAGCACCGGGTAGTTGTCGTTTGTGTCGCGCAGCTGGCGCGAAGCGCCACCGATGTACTCATTGCTCCACGGCCACACTGTGGGCTGCACCCATGTGCCGGACGGGTCGCGCAGCACAAAGCCCACACGCGCGCCCTTCCACGGCATGGTGTGGGCAGTGTCGCTGTAGCGGGTGTTCGGTGTGCCGTTGAGCATGCCGGCGACGAACATCGGGTAGCCGTACTGGCCCGGCCGCGCGTAGGGCAGGAAGAAGCCCACCCCGCCGGACTCATACACCACCGGGGATCCCACGCCGTAACCGAGCAGGATGCGCTGCCCGTCCACCGCCAGCCAGTAACGGCAGAACTGGTTGTGATTGGGCAGGCCGCGCGTCTGCACGCCCGGCTGGCTGTCCCAGGGCAAGCCCGGTACATGGCCGATGAAGCCGCCCACCGCGATGTTGTACACATCGGCCGCGACCGACTCATAGCTCTGGAAGCCTACGTAGATCTCGCGGTCCCCTGAAAGGCCGGGGCCTTTCAGGTAGAGGTAGTGACGCTCGCCGATCGCCGCCGGCGCGATGTAGTCGAGCAGCGTCCAGCGCTGCTCGGGCGGCAGCGTGCTGGCGCTGGCCGTGGCCTCGATCGTGAAGGTGTCGCCCAGCTCGAAATCCGCCGCGCCGGCGAGGATCTCGAAGGACAGGAAATCATTGCTGTACGGCACGCCAACCGTGGCGGCGGGCTGCGCGCCCGAGACCGAGCCGGTCACGCTGAAGGTGCCCCCACCCACGGCCACCGCCGTGCATTCCACCGTCCAGGTCTCTGTGACCGTGTCGGGCGTGCTTATCACCCCCGTCAGTGCGCCGTCGCCCGCGCCAGCTAACGTCGGCGGATCCACCCGCCCGAGACCGCAAGCGAGCTCCATGATCCGGCGCAGCACCTCGCGGTGCGCGTAACCGGTGTGACCGGTCTGGTCCGTAAACCCCACTTCGAAAGACATTCAGCTCACTCCCAACAGTTGCCGCAGATCGTTGCGCATGCGCCGTGCCTGGGCGATCAGCACCCGGTCACCGGACGCGCTGTTCATGGCTTCGGCCAGCTCCTCCTCGCCGATGGCGACAATCGGCCGGATGCCAATTTCGGTGTTTGACTGGAACATGCTGGCCGGCTCAACCAGGCGCTGGCTGGACAGACGCGGTGCGGCCACGTCCGGCGCTGGAAAGCCGGCGAGCCCCCCGGTCGCGTGCTGCACCAGGCTGGACCAGTCATCCAGCGCTGCCATCCCGCGCCGGTTGAAGTCCTCCAGGAAGGTGCGCGCACCAGGCTGTTGCGTCACTTCCTTGCGGGCTACGAATTCGCCACGGTGAACGACACCGGCAGGCTCGAACTTGCCGCCATCGCCGGTGTAGCCACCACTGGAGAAGCCCATCGCCGATACCGCACGAATTGCGATCTGCTGGGCGGCGACGCGGGCCATCTCTTGCGCGATGCTGCGCAGCATGCCGGTCACCGCTTCCTGCAAGGATGCCGTGCCGTTGGCCAGGCTCTCCAGCGCGGACGAGAAGTTCTCGGTAAAGCTTCGGCGCAGCGCGGTGCCGAGCTCGTCTGAAGTGATGCGCAGCCGCGCCACCTCGATCCCGATTTGCTCGACACCTGCAGCGATGTCCGGATTGCCGGTGATCGCAGCAAGCTCGCGCATGCGGGGCAGCAGCCCGTCGATCTGTTCCGCCGTGATCCGGTTAAGGTCAATCAGACGTTGCTTGGCGTCGATCTCGCCGACGCTGCCCGTCTGCACTTCAATGTCGAGCTGCTGCGCCGCACGCTGCTGCGCCCCGAAGATGCGGTCGATCTGCTTTTGCAGATCATCCAGCTCGGCCTGCGCCTTTTCGACGTTGATCAGGCGGTCAAGCTGGATCAGGCCTTCGGAGTTGCCGGCTTCGGTCAGATCCGTGCGCAGCTTGCGCCAGCGCTCGTCGACGGCTGCCACGGCTGCTGCTGCGGTGTTGCCGAGGATCTGCTGGTAGCGCGCTTCCACCGCGGCCAGGCCGGACGTAATGCGCTCGTCGCGGCGCTTGGCTTCGGTCAGCTTTACCGTTGCCGCGCTCGCCGCGTCGATCTGCTCAGCCAGGCGGCGCAGCGTGGCCACGCGCCCTTCATCCATCTTCAGCGCGTTGCGGTTGACCGTGAGCCACGCCTCGAGGCGCGCCGTGGCCCGCTCGTCGGTGGCGGCAGTGCCTTCCTTCGCATTCTGCAAACGCGTTTCAGCTTCAACGCGTGCCAGCGTCAGCTGCTGCAGTTGCGCCTGGTAAGCCTGCTCGACCGGGTTGGTCGTGCTTTTGGTCTCGAAGCGCTTGCGGATCGCCGCTTCCGTCTCGGCGATCTGCTTCGGGTCGAGCAATGCGCTGTTCGGATTTGCCGCACGGATCTTCTCCAGATTCTTGCGGTACTCCTCCAGCGCCTTGTTCATCTTGGCGGTGTTCGACGCTGCTGCGTCGTTGGCCTTGGCCACCGCATCCGAGGCTGCGATGAACGCCTGCGTTCTGCGCGCCTCGTCGGCCTCCTCTTCGGCACGGCGGCGGTTGGCGGCTACCTCTGCCTCCAGACGTTCGACTTCAGCGTCGAGGTAAGACTGCAGCGCACGCTGACGGGGAGAACGGCTGCGTACCGAGCGTGCCCGATCGGCCTGTTCTCGCGCTGCATCCAGACGATCATCCAGGGACTCAGCGCGGCCGACATCCAGCATCGCGTCCCACGCCTCACCCGCGGTTTCCTTCACGCTTCGCCATGCGCGTTGCAGAGTGCCGAGGTTTCCCTCGATCTCGGTTGCGCGCGTGGTGAGCGTGCTGGCAAATGCTTCTTGGGCAACTCGGGCGGCTTCCTCCGCACGGCCCTGTTCTTCCAGAACACGGATCCGCTCGTAGGTGGCTGCATTCAGGAAGTTGTACTGCTCGTTGAGCTTTGCTGCTGCCTTGGATGGCTCCTCTGCCAGCTTGGCAAATTCGCCGACGACATCGCCGATGGCCCGCCCCGTGGCGCTGCTGAATGCGACGGCTGCAAACGCGATCGCCTCCATCTCAGTGCGCGCGATCTTGCCGCTGCTGACGATCGCTTCCAGCGCAGCGGCCGCTTGTCGCTGGGTACCGCTGACTTCGTCGATGCTCTCCGCCAGGCGGTTCATTTCGCCATACGTCGTGCCGGCATAGTTGCCGGTCAGCACGATGGCGTTTGCCAGGCGCGCGGACTCGTTGCTCCCCTGCACGGTGGCGGCGATCAGCGTGCCCACCACTACGGCCACGGCGCCGATGCCGAGCACCGCGGGTGAAATCATCGAGCCGATGGCGCGCAGAGATGCCCCGATGCCACCAAACGAGTCGCGGATCTGGCCACCCTGCTGGATCGCGACCATCCAGATCGGCATGCCAGAAGCCACCGACGTGACCACGTCCGTGATCTGCATCGGCAGCATGCGCATTGCCTGCGAGTACTGCTTGGCTGACAGGGTCGCGGCGGCTTTGCGGCCCTGCAGCCGCCCCAGCTCTGCGTTGAGCGACTGCACGCGCTGCTGCACCACCACCTGCGCGCGGGCAATGTCTTCAGACGACGCGGTGCCGCTCTTGCGCAGCGCTTCAAATGCGGTTTGCTGCGCCCGGATGTCGCGTTCCACCTCACCTGTCGAGCGGATGCCGATGGTACGAAAGGCCGCAGCGGATGCGTCTGCCTGCGCTTTCGATTTGCCCAGCTCGGCATTGAGCGACTCGACCCGGCGCTCCAGCGCAGCCTGCGCACGCGAGATCTCTTCGCTTGATGCAACGCCACTGTTGCGCAGCGCATCGAACGCCTGCTGCTGCGCTTTGATGTCGTACAGGATGTCGTCGGTCGAGCGGATGCCGAGCGAGGCGAAGGCGCTGCCTGCCACCTCGCTGGCCTTCTCGGATGCGCGCTCGACCTCGGCCATCGAGGCGCCGAGACCCTGAAGCTTGCGGATCGCGTCGGAGACGTCGCCCTGAACCTTCAGTGCAACGGTCAGATCACCACGCCCAACGCCAGTCATGCTCAGCCCTCAGGTTTGGTCAGATCTCGCAAGCGATCCTTCGCCGCCTGCCCGCCGGCGAAGCCGGCATTGACGTCCAGCAGGCGGTCCGCGCTCAAGCGCTGCTCGCGGCGGATCGCTTCGCGGTAGAACAGCATCAGCTGTCGCTCTGTGTAGCGGCCGACGCGGTCGAGGTCGTGTCCGTTGGCGATGAGGGTGGCGTAGATTTCGCCCCAGCCGACTGTCCGACGCGACGCTTCTCCGCCTGGCCGACGGCCACCCGATTCACGGCGCGGCTGATAAAAAAACGGCCATTTACCCCCCACCAGGTCATCAGCAGCAGGTCGAGCTCGTCGGGTTTGATGTGGTCCAGTGCCGACACATCGATGTCGGCCGACTGCGCAACGAGCGGCAGCAGTGCGTCGATCTCCCCAGAGATCACCTCCAGCACCTCTTCGTACATCGGCGGCTCGCCGCGCTCCAGCATGTGGGCAATGCCGTGAATCAGCGGCCGCGCGAAGGGCAGCAGGCGCATCCATTCAACCGCGCCGTACTCACGCACTACGAGCTTCGTGTCACCGATCGGCACCTCGCGTTCCGGGTGCAGCGTGTCGAGCTCCTCAAGGGTCGTGTCCTGCTTGCTGGGCTTGCGGGTTTGCGCAGTTGCGATCTTGCGTGCCATGACTTCCTCGCCTGAATGAGTGATTGAAGGATCGACGCCGGCACAAGGCCGGCGCCGGTACCCGCTCCCGTGCCAGCCCAGGCGCCTGCGGTGCAGGCCCTGAGGTGGCGTCGGGGTGGGCTGTGTTACGCCGCGGCGCCGACTTCGATGAAGCGGCCGAACCGGCCCAGCGGGCCGTTTGCCGGCTTGCTGGAGTCGATCAGCGATTCGAGCGAGAACTGCGTACCGGCCACGTCGGTGCCCGAGGTGATCAGCGCGAGCTGCTGCAGCAGGGAGCTGCTGACGCGGTACCACTCGACCACCACCGGCGCACCGTCTTCGGCGAGGTTGATGCCCTCGTAGCGCAGCTGCAGGGTCTGCGGCGGCTTGTTGAGGAAGGCCAGCTGCTTGGACTCGCCGTAGCTGTAAGAGGCCAGCAGCGGCATGGTCGGGGCGGGCGAGTCGGGCAGCGCCAGGCATTCGAGCGCGCCGTAGGGCGCCTCGATCAGGAAGTTGTCGTTCGGGTCTTCCTGGTCGAAGATCTCGGCCGGCGTCGGGTCGGTGCTGTCGACAATCGTCAAGCCGCTGATGCCGACTTGATCGAGGCGGAAGACGTCGCCCACAGCAACCGTGCCGAGCGGCTCATCGGTAACGACGCCGGCCGGGATCGTGGTGACCGTGCCGTTGAGCAGCAGCGCCAGACCTTCGGTGTCGATCTGGTGCAAGGTGCCGTTGATCATGGCCTCGCTCAGCAGATCGAACTTGCGCGCCGTGCCCTTCTGGCCGCTGAAGGATTCGCGGTGTCGGACGGTCTCGACAGAGGGCGCATATTCCAGCGTGGAAACGTCGCCCCACCAGCGCCAGCCACTGCGGCCAACCGTGGAAACGAGGCGGGAGAGCAGCTTGCCCTGCCCGAAGTAATACTTGTCGACGGCACTCATGTGATTTCTCCTTAAGCCTTGCCGGGTTTGCCGGGCATGGGGCCACGGCGGATGCTGTGTTTCACGGTGGTGATGAACGCGGTGGGGAAGTACGCAAACTTCGCGTCCGAGTAGTAGGGGCGCGGCGGCGTGGTCGGGATCAGCGCCGTCTCCGAGCCGGCCGGGACGAAGCCATGCAGCGCACCGATCACGTCCCACATGTACGGGCCAGCCTCGACGTTGAGCGGTGCGGCCTCACGCGGTTGCGCTGCGCTCGACACCGCCACGATCACCACCCAGCGGTGGCCGATTGCGGCCTCGAACTGGTTGGCGTCGAGCACTACGAAGCCGTCGTACACCACATAAACGGCCGGCACGATCTGCTGCTCTTCTGCGACTTCGGCGAGGTTCTTGCGCGTGCCGATCACACGCGCCCAGGCGTTCGGGCCACTCTGGATCGCCGCCGTGAGCTGCTCGACGATGCTCTGCTCGGCCGCGTGAAACGATGCGCGGCTCATTCGAAGCCCCGCAGCGTCTCGTCGGTGATCTGGCGCGGGCTGAAGGACGCGTACGTCTCTGCGCTGCCGCTCTGTGCATCGCTGCCGATCAGCGCACCGGGCGAACCGCCCCACGGGCATGCCAGTTCCGCCCCACCGTTGGCAATGGCCTCCAGCTCGCGCACTGCCGCCTTGTAGCGCCGATACACCTCGTTCTCCGGCGCCAGATCGTCGTACAGGTAGTAGCGCGCCAGGTCGCAGGTGAGCCGGGTGATCACGGGCGGGGCGACGTACTCCACCTCTCCACCCGGCACCGTCGCCGGCTTGGCACATCCGGTCAGCGGCAGGCGATACACCTGGCCGACGTAGCCATCCACAAACGCCGCCGCATCCGCCAGCTTCACCTCCACGCGGGGCGTGTCGATGGTGCTGGGCGGGATGTTGGTCACGTCGGTGAGCTGGATCAGCTCCAGCTCACCAAAGCGTGCGACCAGGTCGGCAACGGTGGCGTACGTCAGCATGCTGGCGCTTAGCTGGTCGGGTGGATGTGCGGCTGCAGGATGACCTCGATCAGGTCACCATCGGCCCCAGCGGCCGACACCGCACGGCCGCAGTTGTCCGCGATCGTGCCGGCCACGGCCTTGCCCGAGGTGCCGGGCTTGATGAAGGCATTGGCGGCGATCTCGCCCCCGGCCTCGACCGTGTAGGAGTAGCCGGTGACAACGCTGATGGCCTGGCCGATCTCGCCGGCCGTTTGCGACACGCCCTGGGCGTCCGTCGCGCCGCCTGCGCCCGCCGTGCCCACCGCATAGGCACCCGCGAAACTGATCAGGCGGTGCGGCAGTACTGCCGCGGTGAGCACTTTCGTGACGGCGTGCTGTTTGTCGAACTGACGCATGATGTTTTGCTCCTGTGAAAGCGGGTTTCAGGTGGCGGTGTGCTTACACCGTCACGCGATCGCTGATCTTGGCGACCGTGGGGGCGCCAATGCCCGGCACGTCCGCAAGCTCGCTCACCGATGCCAGCGGGCGGCCCAGGGCCGCACGCCATTCGATGAACTTCGCGGCCTGCGGTGCAGTCATGCCGGCGTCGCGCAATGCGGCGGCATCGGCCGTGTTCAGGTTGGTCAGGCCGTCAGTTGAGTCGCCGGTCAGCGTGGGTAGCGGCGTGCCCGTCGCGGACGGCGAGGAAGCGCCCCCGCCGTCCGAGCCCTTGCCGCTCTCGCCGGTGGTGTTGGTGCCGGCGTTTACGCCGCCGGCCGCGCCCGGTTCGCCCGCAGGCTTGCCGGAGGCCTTGGAGGAGTTCGTTTCGGCCGCTTCCAGCCGGAACGCCTTCAGACGCTCCAGTTCGGCCAGCTGGCGTTCGCCGATGTTGTCCGGCAGCACTTCGCCGGGCTTCAAGTTGATGCGGCCCGCTACGGTGTGCAAAGCGATGCACACCAGGGCAATGCGTTGCTTCGACATGGTCTTCTCCTGATGGGGTGGCGGCGGCATTCCGACCGGCAGGGCGCACCGCGCCCCGCCTGCGGATGGCGTCGATTACTTCGGGTTCTGGAACAGGAAGGCGGCGCCGGGGTAAGCGATGTTCGGCTTGCGCTCGTAGGTCGCGCCGTAGATCCACGACTTGGCGCCGGCCTCGTAGTACGGCTGCTCGGCGTACGGGTGACCTTCCAGCACGTTGGTGAAGCCGAAAGCCGGTTCCGCGAGGCTGATATCGCCGGTCGAGCCGATCATGCGCGGCACGTAGGCCAACACCGCGTTGTTGCCCCACACGTCATTACTCTCGTCGTCTTCGCCGACGAAAATCGCATCACCAACCACGATCTCATCGACGTTGAGGATGCTCTTGAGCTGGTCGATGGTCGCCGGCCCCGTCTGCGTGTTGGAGAGGTAGGTCTTCACCTCGGCGTTGTGACGCAAGGCCACGGCCGCGTCGGCCGACAGCGTGAGGTGATTCGGGCGGCGTCCGACTTTCTTGCGGATAGTCTCGGCGGCTGCGGTGATGTCCGTCACCGGGGTGCCGTCCGCATGGCTCCACTTGGTGGACCCCGACAGCGCCAGCACGTGACCGGACGCATAGCTGCCCGAAGTGGTGGCGATCTCGGCCACTTCGATCTCGTACCCGAGGCCGAGAATGTCGTTCGCGGTGACCATGGCGATGCGGCTGATGTCGAGGTTGGCCGTCAGGTTCAGGCGGCGCGCCTCCTCGCTCTCGCGGATCAGTTCGCGCGGCATCGGCACTTCAATCGAGTGCTGGTCCAGCTCGTACGTCTTGCCGTCGTACTTGATGTTCACGCGCTTGGTCGCGGTGCCCGGCGCGCGGCGCAGGTTGTACTTGCGGAAGCGCTCTTCGCCGACCTGGGCGATCACCACTTTCGACAGCGCCTGCGGCAGGCGGGGGAACAGCTTCTCGGCAATCATCGTGCCCTGACCCAAACCCAACAGCAGGTTGGTCAGCACTACGCTTTGCTTCAGCCGGATTTCGTCAGCCGTCATCATGATTGTGTGTCCTCGTGTGATTCGGGGTCAGTGACCGGCGCTCAGGCGCTGGTCGTGTAGGTGGCCACCACGGCGCTCAGCGCCTCGGCGTAGCTCACCTTGTTTTCCTTGGCGTAGGCCTTGGCGCGCTTGTCGAGCTCGGCCTCGTCGGCCGGCGCGGCCTGGTCGCCCGCGTTGCCGTTGGCGAACTCGCCGAACTGCACCACCGGCTTGGCACCCGAGATCAGCGTTTTGAGCCATTCAACCGGCTGCACCTTCTTGGTCGTATCACCCTCGGCAAACGACACCGGCTCGCTCGATCCCAGCAGGTCCAGCACGGCAACGGCGGCGCCCTTGTCTTTGGGCAGCAGACGGCCGGCTTGCACCTCGGTCTCGGCGAACGACACATGCGACGCGTGGGTTGCCTGGCGCTGCGACTCGGCGAACTGCGCAAGCTTGTCGGTGGCTTCCTTAGCTGCGGCCTCGGCCTTCTCGGCGCGCTCCCGCTCTTGCGTGGCCTTCGCTTCAGCGTCGGCGAGCGCTTTCTGATCCTTTTCCATTTGCTGGTGCTCCTGAGTGGTTGGGCCGGAGTCCTCGCCGGCTTCGGAAAAACTGACGCACACGGCATCCGCGTCTTCTGCGAACGCAACTTCCTTGAGCCCCTTCACGCCCGGAGGCTGAGCGCCAAGAAAACCGATATGGCGCACGTACCACGTGCCCGGCTTGGGGTTGCTGGGGTGCTGGGGGGAATAGAACGAGGTGCTGCGCTTGGGGAAGCGCCGGGTGAGAACCATCTCGGCAAACTGCGGCTCAACGTCGCGGTGCTCGCGCAGCACCAGGCTGTCACCGGCCACCACCAGGCGCTTGGCCCAGCCGTACGCCGGCAGGTCGTGCTTGGGGTGGCCGACGGTCAGCGGCGCTTCGTGAATGGCGGGGTCGTAGCCGTCGGCCATCTGCACAAGATCGGCCCGCGTGAAGTCACGCGCCACGCCCTGGTCGTCAACGTGACGGCCGGCGCGGAAGATCTCGATATCGGTGGGGAGCGTTGCCTTATCCATGCCTCGCACTTTGCGTGCGAGGTGGCATGATTACCCGGTAAAGCGTTTTAGATATTTCGGGGCGATCATGAAGAGCGAACACGAGCTACTGCCAGTGGATGACCCACTGTCCGAAGTGACCAGAAAAGAACGGCGATCACTGCTCGGGCTTTCAGCGCTGACGCTGTTCGTCACGTACGCGGAATTGATACCAGAAAAAATCAGTTGGCTGGGGATCGAACTGACATCGTCCAACCAGGTTGCAGTACTGCACATGCTGACGCTGATCCTGGGCTACTACATCACGGCCTTTATCTTTTACGCCACCACCGATTTTCTGCGCTGGCGCTGGCTGCTGAAGGTGGACAGCCTGGCGGCAATCAAGCAGGACATTAAGGATCACCCACGCACAAGCAGACTGTCCGAGTTGGGGCAGGATGACTCCCCACGATACGTTTTCCTCAAGACGCTGGAGCGGAAGCTCTCGTTGGACGCGAGCGTAATTCGAGGTGCAGCGATGGTGCGAGGAGTCTTCGAGTTTGCACTGCCGTTGGTAGTAGCGTTGTTCGCTGCAATCCAACTCTTGCTGACCGCCCGTCAAATGGTCGAGGCGGTAGCCACCTGACCGGCCCTGCGAGCTTTTATAAAAGCCCGTGGTGCGTTTTCCGTACCTTTTGGCGGGCATCCGGACGCGACGGGGGCCGATAGCGGCACCACGGGCCGGATTTACGATCCGGTCTCGTCGAGCAGCAGCTTGCCCTGGCGCTTGCTGAATTCCTCGGCGCGGATCTCGGCAATGATCTGGTAGATGCGCACCGTCGTGAGGTTGTGCTTGCGTGCCAGGTCGTGGTGGTTGCGGCCGTTGAATTCCTCGGCGATCTGGCGGTCACGCAGGCTCAGCCGGTAACGGTGGCCGCGGTGCATGTAGAAGCTGTCGCCCCCCAGCTCGAACGACAGGATCTCGGTTTGCTCCAGGGCGATGCGCGCGAGCTGCTCGTGCGGCATGCCCTGCAGGGCTTCGGACTCGATCAGTCCGGTGTAGAGGTGCATGGCCACCTCGCGCAGGCGCTCCGGATACGCGTCATCAAACAGCGCTTCCAGCGGTGCGCGCAGTTCGGCGGGTACGTTCACGGTGCGCGGTGCGTTCATCTCTCGCTCCATGCCTTGAGTGACTCGATCAGCGTGTGTTCCTGTGCCGGCGTCAGGAAGTCCAGCGCCTGCACGTGGTTGTCGGTCTGGCCCTCGATCCACTTCAACAGGCCACGCATGGTGCGGTCGCGCACCCGGCCGGCGTCGGCCAGCACTTGCCACAGCGCCCACATCTTCTTTTGAGTCCGTGAAAGCGGCTTGCGCGCCTTGCCACCCGGCCGCGGGTAGCCGGCCTTGTGGAAGTGCTCGAGCAGCGCCTCCAGTTCGGCCACGCTGCAATCCTTGCTGCTGCGCTTGCCGGCCGCGTGTGCGGCGATGGCGCTGCGGTAGGTGTCGTCGTCGAGCTTGAGGTGACCCGCAGCCGCATGCACGCGCCGTACCAGCTGGGCGTGCTGTGCGGCGCGGGCGGTGGCGAGGCGGGTTTGCACGGCGCTCACAGCGGCACCCGCTTGCACTTGCCGCACTTCTCGCACTCGCAGCAGGTCGTGCCGTCCCACTCGATGTAGACCATGCGAAACACGTGGCGGCAGAACATGTGCCGGAAGATGAAGCGCCACATCATGTCGTGCCTCCCGGTTCGAGTACCTGAAACGATTCCGCGTGCTCCAGGCGTTTGACGTCCAGCACGGCACGGAAGTCGCCAAATTGCGCAGCCATCCTTACCAGCTCGGCAACCGCTGACATGCGGCCGGGCTCGACGCCGTGCACGACATATGCCCCTGTCTGCGGATCGCTGATTGACCAGAAGCCTCGGCGTCCCATCGCACCGAGAGCCGGATGCGCCGCCAACCCGAATGCGACGACAGTGCCTTCAACAACCTCGCCACCGACCGGCGGCGCCGAGTCGAAATCCGGGCGCCAAACGGGTGTGCGGAATCTAAGCTTTTCGCCGCGCATCACTCGTACCCCCACTTGACCAGGTAGCCCGAGAACGTCAGGCCGTGTTCGGATTGGAAGAAGGCGAAGAAGCTATCGACCGAAGCGAAGCCATCGGCCAGCGCCAGCGCCTGCAGCTCGGCTTCGTCCAGCTCTTGCCAGCGCCCGTCGCGCGGGATGCTGACCGTGCGACCAGGTGCAGAAATGCAGATCTGCTCGACGCTCTCGATCGGGAACTTGCCGAGGCGCGAAACCTGCTGGGTACGCAGGCCGGTAAAGCAGTGCGCGATATCGCCAGCCGTGGGCGGCTTGCGCTTGCCGCGCTGGCGAATGGTTTGCCGTTTGGCGCCTGAGCGGACGGCGTCGGCGAACTGCTGCTTGAAGTTGTAGGACGGCATGGTCAGCCCTCCCCAGCGGGCACGCCGCCCATTGCCTGCATGAAGGGCACGAGCTCGACGGGCGTGGTGCGCTCGCAGATGAAGTTCATGTCGTCGCCGTCCGGCATGCAGAGCTGGATGTGGACGCGCGGATCGCCGGGTTCGCGGAAGACGAAGATCTCGACGTCGTCGGGCAGCAGGCAGGCGACGTTCATCACGCTTGCGCGCAGCACGTCGATGGTTTGGGCTTCGGTCAGTTGATTGGTCGACATGGCTTCAGCCTCCGATCAGCTTGGGTGATGCCGGCGCTCCGACCCCGCCGTACAGCTGCGCGCCGCGCCCGGCCTGCATGCCGGCATACAACGCGGCCTCGCCTTTTCGGGACAGCTCGCGGCCGGCGTTGCGGTCGGTGGTGTTGAGGGTGCCGAGCTTGCTGTGCTTCAGATCCATGTGCGCCTGGATGGCCTCGGCCGCGCCCTCGATCGGGGAAAGGGCCGACACGTGGGCGCAGGCCGCACGCACCCAGCCCTCGCTGTAGAGGTCGGCGTGACGGGACTTGTTGGAGCGCTTGTAGCGCCGCAGCTGCGTTGCGATGAACTCACGGCGCGACTTCAATGCCTGGCGCAGCAGCACCTCGAACGAGTACGCGGCCACGTCGTTCGACGGCGGCAGGCCGATGAAGAGCCAGTGCGATTCGCACCACCCTGCAGAAAACAGCAGCCGGCAACCGAACACGTGCGCGATGCGGCTGGCGAGCATGTTTTCCCACTGCGCGGGGCGGTCAATCGCGCCGGCCTTGGCTTTCGCCTCTGTCACTCCGGCAGCGAGAATTTCGGCCTGGCTGACCTGGTGGATCTGCATCAGCTTCTGCGCCTGGCGCAGCGCGGCCGCGGCCTCGTGCTCACTGCCGGACTTGGCCAGCGCCATGCACTTGGCGATCTTGGCGAGGATGTCGTCTCGGCTGTCCATCACGCACCTCCTTTGAGGTAGGCGGCAACGCACAGGCTGGCAGCAACGCACGACGGCATGGGCGGCACTTCGATATCGTTGTCGCTGGCTTGGATGTGGCTGGCCATCGCCCAGTCATACGCGGCGTTGCGTTCGTCTTGCGACCAAGAGGCGACAGCCTCCTCAGACACGTTGTGCCCCCCGACCAGCAACAGTGCGCAATAGGTCATGTCGGTATCGGCGTTCACCTCTGGCTCGTCGTCGATGCCCTCGGCCTGCGCGATCTCGATCAAGCGCTGCCAGCCCACCGTCCAGCGCCGGCCGGTGGATTGCGACGTGATCATGGGGTTGCCGCCGACGTTGGCGCTGACCCGATACATTCGGTCGCCGAGGGTCGCGCTTCCGATGTCGGAATGCAGAATGAGCGCATCGGCCGGCACCAGCTCTCCTACGGGTTTGGTGGTCGTGTCCATGTCACGCCCCCGCGATATCGAGAGGAATCGGAGCGTAGGCATCTGTGTTGCCGACGCGCTCATAGATGCGGATGTAGCTCTTGCTGCTGGCCACGGTGACCGCATCGGACAGCGCCGCCATGGCGCGCTGCCACTTCTCGTCGTGGATATCGAGCCGGCGCAGGCCGAGCACTCGGGCCGTGCTGATGGAGCCCGCCCTGTCGGTCTGGAAGGCGTCGTTCACGAGCGCCTGAATCTCGGGGCGGGCGCCTGCGCTCCACTCGCGGATGCACTCATCGACCAGGGCTTTTGCTGCCTGCAGCCGCTCGTCGAATACCAGCGTCTCCTGCACGGCGCGCAGCACCTTGTAGCGGCCGTCGAAGCTGGTGAGCTGGACGTTGCCTTTACCCCCGCCGAGCGTGATGCCGTATTCCTCGGCCGACAGATCGACGAAGGCGCCGATGTCGTCAAAGGCGCGGCGCTTGAATTCCGCGAGGTGGGTGGACATGGCCTTGGCTGCCGTGACGATCTCCAGCACGACGCGGTCGCGCTCGATGTCGATCGGTTTGATCTGGCTCTCGGGGATCAGCCGCCCGCGTGCGTCTTTGCGGAAGCCGGCCGGGGTGATTTGTTCGGTGGTCATGGTTTGCTCCTGATCAGGCGGCACGCGCACGCGGGGCATGGGCGGCACGGATTGCGATGGACATGGGGGGCTGGCGCACGAACAGCGACGAGAGGTGCTCGCCGTTCAAGCGGCCACGGTGTTGCGGGGGTTTGCCGGTGGGCCAGATCGCCAGCCACGGCGCTGCGTCTTGCTTGGGCCGGTACAGCGTGGCCGTGGCAACGAGCTTGTCGACGATCAGCAGATCGAGCGCCTTCCAGAAGTCCGGCTCGGCGGCTTCAAGCGACCGGCGCACGTCCAAGGCGCGGCGGGGTTCGTTGCCGGTGGCCTGGGCGATGGCGAGCAGGATCTGATCGGCGAGCGGGAGCGGTTCAGACATGGGCGGCTTCCTCCTCGTCTTCATGCTCCAGCTCGGTGAACAACTCGATCTCGTAGCCCCAGCGGAAGTCGTCTCCGGGATACAGGCGGCTTTCGTTGGCCATGCTGACCCAGCAGCCTTCCGACTCGTGCCAGCAATGCGAGAGGCTGTGCAGCGTCCAGAACTCGCAGTCCTGGCTGGGCGGCACGGCGATCAGGCATGGCACCACCGGGTATTCAGGCAGCTCCGTGGACTTGTGCCAGTAGCTCATCGCGGCACCTCCCACATCACGGCAACGCCGCCGACAAAGACATGCACGACCACGCCCGAGGGCGTGTCGAGGGTGGTCGGCGGGCTGGCCAGTTCGAACAGCGCGCGGTTGGCCGCGGCGATCTTGATCACCGGGCGGCAGGCCAGCGGCGTGATGCCGTCGAGGCGCTGCGCGAGGATGCGCAGGCCGCACGCGCGCACGGTGCGGGCGGCTGCGTTGAGCTTCTCCAGGCGGGCAATGGCCGCATCGGTGAGCACCTTGACGGGCGGCTGCTTGGGCGGCAACACGGCGCGCGGGCGCATGGGGACGACGTCGGGGTGATGGATCATGGTCAGCACCCCCGGATCACGTCGGCCGTGACGTGCGGCATGGCCACCGACGCGGCGGCGTTGAGGGCACGTACGGCCAGGTTGTTCACCACAAGCGGGTAGCAAATGCTGCGCGCCTCGGCCATGCCGCCACCGCGAGGGATGCGCACCAGGCGCGATCGGATGGCGTCGATCGCGTCGTCGGAAAAGACGTCCGAGAGCTGCGCGCCGACTCGGCCGAACTTGTGTTCGAGGTACGGCTGCAGGTCATCGTCAAGCGGCAGCATTTCGCGCCGCTCGCAACGCTGCACGATCTCGCGTACCTCGCTCAGTTTGTCGCTGAGCGTTTCGTCCAGCTCGGGCTGGCCGATGAGTACGACCCCCAGCAGTCGCGACAGGCCGACCTTAAGTTCCATGAAGCCCTTGAGGGCGCGCAGCGTGCTGATGGGCAGGCGGTGGGCCTCTTCGATGACGAGCAGGTTGCTGTACCCAGCGTTGCGGCTGTTGGCGAGCAAGTCGCGCAGTTGCTTGTTGCGTGCCTGCGTGCTGCTGCGGATGCTGGCGCCGGGGTCCAGCTCCCGGATGATGGCTTCCGAGATCTGGCCCGCCCACATCGGTTTGCCCTTGCGCTCGCTCTTCTCCATCTCCATCACGTAGGGTTTGATGACGATGACCGGGCGCTGCTCCATGCGGATGCGCTCTTCGAGTTCTTCACGCAGGGTGGTCTTTCCGCTGCCCGACTCTCCGACCAGGGCAACAAAGCCTTGGTGGAGAGCGCAGTCCATCAGCGCGGCACGGGCGCGGCGGGTGGATGCACTGGTGAAGACGTCCCCCAGCGCATTGATGTCGTCGATGAACGGGGATCGCGAGAGCCGGAAATGCTCAAGCGCCGCGTGCGTCAGGGTTTCGTTGCGTAGTAGCATGTGTTCGTCTCCTTCAGGTTCGCTGGATGAGTCACCGGCCTCAGTCGCGTAGCCGCGCGGCTGGGGCCAATCCGTAAATGCGGTTTCGATCTGTTCAACGCTTGCGCCGAGATCGGTGATGTAGGCCTCGATGGCGCGCTTGAACACTGCTCGCGGCGGGTTCTTGCGAGGCCAGATTCCGTGGTTGCACAGCTGCGCTACGGTTGCTGGGCTGACATCGCACGCACGGGCTGCCTCGCTCTGCGTCACACCAAGCGAACTCAACACTCGCTTCAGTTGCAGTCTCATCTCCTCCCCTCTTATTTGCCGCCGACCACGCGCAGACCTGCGCGGGCGGTGAGGCGCTGTTGCAGTTGGTCGATCTGCGATTCCGGCACGCCGTCCGGATGCCATTCGGCAATGCGGGCGTGCGTGTCGGCGTTGAGGGTTGCGCCTTTGCGCAGCAGCGCCTGGGCGGCTTCGAAGTGGGTCAGCACGCGCTCGGGTGTTCGGTCGAGGCTGGCAACGTTGCTCGCCAGTTCGGTGCCCTTGCGCGGCATGTACGTGGGGATGTCGGCCTGGTCGATGACTGCGGCCGGGTCAATGCGCCCGCCGAAGGAGGCGACGCGGGTCTTGCGCACCGCGGCTGCGGCTTCGTCCGTTTCGGTGTCGGTGGCCACCCGCTCCACCAACTTGCGGTGGGTGTCGGCGGCGCTGTCGGCCGAGGCGGAGTACTCCTCGCCGATCACCGGTGCATCGGTGCGGAAACCGACGTCGTTGCGCTCAACCTGCGGCACTGTGTGCAGCAGCTCGGAGCCATCGGCCGCGGTGTCGACGATGACGGCGGTGCCGGGCTTGTAGGGGTTGTAGCTGACGTGGAGCGTCTCGCCGACCATGACGCCGGGCACCTCGCGCACGTCGTATTCCGCGCTCTTGAATGACACGGTGAGCGTGCCGCTGACCTTGCGCGTTTCGGGTGTGTGGGTGAGCAGCTCGCGGGCGAGGTCGCCATCAACGGTGCGCAGTTGCTCGGCCCGGATGTCCATCCAGGCATCAAAGCGGGTGCGGCCGTGGCGGCTGTGGATCTTGGTGGCGTTGTACCAGCGCATCCACTTGAGCGCGGCGGCGTTGAGCTCGTCGAGGTTGGCCACCGGGTGCAGGCGCAGGCCACTCTCGAAGCTGCGCTCGATGATGTTCCGTGCGTTTTCGACTTGCCCGGTGGCGCGGGCGTTGCCCGGCATGTGGGCTTCGAGGCGCACATCGAGCCGGCGTGCGAGGTTCTTGAAGGCGCCGGCCGTGTTGGCGCTGCCCATGTCCATCATGAGGATGAAGGGGACGCCGTAGAACGGGTCTGGCGCGCGCTGCTGGGTGGCGCGGATGAACGATTCGGCAAGGTTCGCGGCCGACTCCGCACCCATCACGTAGTGCACGAAGATGGTGCCGGAGTAGTGGTCCGTGACTTCGTACGACCACACCCGATCGGCCTCGACACGCTTGAGGTTGCCCGGCTTGTTCTTGTAGAACTGGTCGTGCGGCATGACCTGCAGCCCGGCCTCGCGCTCGTTGCGGGCGTCGAGGTAGTACAGCACGCACATGGAGGCGTCGATCTGCCATACGTGGTTGGGGTGCAGGCTCTGCAGCTCGGTATGCGCGCTGGGCCGCAGCAACTGATCCGGGTGCAGGTTGTAGCTGCGCAGTGCGCGGGCGATGGCGCTATCGGACAGCGGTCGCACTTCGCCGGTAGCCTCATCCAGCGCCTCTGCGCGGATCTCGCCATTGGCGCGCAGCATTTCAACGGCCTGGGTGATGCTCATCAGGCGCTTGTTGTTCTTGCGCAGGCTGTCCATCAGCACGGCGCTGATGATCACGGCTTCATTGCGCAGCAGGCTTACGGAGCCAGCGTCTGAGCGTTGTTTGCGTTGGGTCACGGTCACATCCTTAAGTCGGCGCATCAGCGTTGAGTACGTCATGCCCAGGCGTTTGCAGGCGTCGTCATACACGTTGCTTTTGCCGCCGTGCCCTGCGGCTTCGGCGCGACGGCGCACGTCGCACAGGGCGTCGATGAGGGCGGGGTTCATGGGTGGTCAGCCCTGGGCAATCCAGCCGTGTTCGTCGGCTTTCAGGTCGGGCAGGTCGAACTCGTCACGCAGTGCTGTGAGGTCCGTTTGCAGCTGGGCGACGATGCCGGCCATGAAGACCGCAGGGCGCGCGTCGCGCGTTTCGCCGTGGTTGTTCAGGGCGGTCATTGCGGCGCGCAGCTGGCCGATGATCCCGCCGCGCACGTCGTTGGCCATGCGGGTGGCTTCGGACTGCAGCTGGGCCAGCTCTTCGTCAGGCGTGACGTTGGCGATGCGCTTGGATTTGGCGCGCTCGTCGTCGAGTCGGCGGTTCTTCTCGGCCAGCAGATCGTCTTTGGCCTTGCCGTCTTCGCGGGCCTCGCGCAGGGCGGCGCGCAGTTCCTTGACCGACATGGTTGCGATGTCGTCGAGACTCAGCTCGCCCGTTTGGCCGGTGAGCTCCAGCTCTTCGATCTGCTCGTCGTCGAGGACCAGCATTTCGAAGAGCTTGGTCTGGTTGCCGATGGCCTGCAAAGTTGCCGTTGACGGCAATTTTGAGAACTTCGCGGCTGAGGACATGAAGCGTGCGGCGACGTGCTTGTCGATGCCGAGCAAGTCGAGGCGGCTCCCAAACTGCCCGTGGTCGCAGGCGGCTTTGAGCACAGTGAGGCCGCGCCCGACTTCGAGGCACGCCTCGACACTTCGCCGCATGTTTGCGGCGATGTCGCGCTGAATCAGATCCGGGTCGATGTACTCGCCCGGCAACTGGTAGCCGACCTGGTCGGCCACCGCGCGCACATGCGCCTGCTGCTGACTCACGGCCAGTGCGTTATCTCGCATGGCGTCCATTGCGGCGCCTGTCTGCTGCTCGGCTTCGGCATCCAGAACATCGGCGGCGGGCGGGGCTTCGGCTTTACGACGGGGCATGTGTGTCTCCTGAGTGGTGGTCTGTGCGGGCATCAGCACGCGGGGTTCGTGTAGCGGGAGCGGTCTTCGGAGAGCTGCGTTTCGGCCCTGCCGATGGCCGCATAGACCTTGACGGCCTGCTGCGGCAGGCGCGGGGTTAGGCGCCAGCACTGGGTCTGCTCGTCGAAGCTGGCGAGGCCAGCGGTGTGCAGGTTGTCCAGATCGCGGGTGATGTCGCTGGGGTTGCAGCCCACCAGCTTTGCAAGGGCGCTGGGCTGGTAGCCGCGCACGACGTCGCCGAACAGCACGAGCACGAGCTTGAGAACGCGCTGCTGGCTTGAGTTGGTGTATTTGCCGGCCATCAGCTCAGCTCCAGTTCGGGTTGTTGGGATTTCTCGACGTTGGCGCGATGCCATGCGAGCGACTCCATGCCGGAAGTCAGTGCGGCCACGCATTCGTTGCGATCGATCTCGCCTTTTTTGAGCTTGAGCAACGCACCAGGGGCCGCACTCAGCACCATTTGCAGGTCGTGTATGTCTTCGGCTGTCACGTCGCGCCCAGGCGGGATCTGGATCACCACCGCGCCTTCGCGGCTGGCGAGGTAGCGCACGACGTGATTGCTGCCGGTGAGGTGCTGCCAGGCGATCAGGGCGCGCACCGGCATGGAATCCGTCTCGATCCACTTGTAGAGCGTGGCCGGGGTGGTGCTGAGCAGCTCGGCAATACGCTCGATGTTCAGGCGCTTGCGCTTGAGGGCGTGCGCCTTGTCCAGTTCGAAGGCGGCGCGCAGCGATGTGGGTACCGGTTTCGAATTTCTGCGGGTCATTGGAAACGTCCCTGTGTTCATGGCGCGAAACAAATGCCGGTTTAGAACGTCGTGAAAATCACTTTCACGGGGCTAAAATGGCTTCAACGTGCTGCCTAAATCAGAGTTAGGCCGCAAGCGGCTCGGGCGATTTGATGCCGGCCCTCACTGCAATTTCATGGGCGCGACCGAAGTTGGCCTTATCCACGCCATTGAGGACGCGATAGACGGCTTCGGCCGGAAAGTCGTTTTCCGCGGACCACTGGCGGATCGTCTTGCCTTGGCTGCGCAGGCGGCGCTTGAACGTTTCGGCGGTCATTGCCGGACCTCCTGATGAGTTTGGTTTCATGGGCGTGGGCGCTTTCCGTGCCTGTGAAATCTGTTTGTTTTGTGTGTGTTTTGGATGATAGGTACGAAAAACGTACCCGTCAAGGGAAAGGTATGATTTCCGTACTTGTGCGCAGGATCATGGAGGAGTGCGGGCTCAAGCAGCAGGAGCTCGCGGACGTCCTGGGCGTGCCCTTGGCGCGTGTGAAGCGCCTTTCCGGCGGTACGGTGCAGAAGTGGTCAGCGGAAGAGCAGGTCGCCCTGGCCGACAAGTTGGGCATCAGCCCGAGCTGGTTGATTACTGGCCAGGGCGAGATGTTTGATGACGCTGAAGACGAGTCCGACAGCGAGTTTGAAAGCCGCATGAAACGGGTGATGCACGTTCGGGCAGTTGTAGAGGCGCTGCCGCTGGACGATTTCGCTCGCTCGCGTCTCGCGGCAGTAATGACAGGTGATGCGGCTCAAGACGGCGCATTGATTGCACAGGCCTTGAGTGCATCCCTGACCCAGCCAGCTTCAGGCGTTGCGGACTCGGCCTGTTTAAGTCCGCTCGAAGCCGAGTTGCTTCGCAACTACCGGGCAAGTGACCGCGTCGGCAAGGAAGCCATTGAGAGGACCGCACAGGCATTGGCAAAGGCCATGCAAGAAAGGAATAGCTGATAGAGGCGGCGGCTCTGATGTATCGTTTTGCCATATTCACGAGGATGGAGAGCCGGAATGAACCTGATCGGTAGCTGGATGCTGGCTGTCGCTCTGTTGGCGCTACTGGGAGGCTGCGCGCAGGAGGCCCTGCTGAAGCCAACTCAATCGGGAATGGCCGAGGCTCGGTTCGAGAATGCGTCGCTTGACGATGTCCGCGACAAGCTGATCGGCTGGTGCTCGCAGAAGGGCGCATCGGTGCTTGAGGCGACAAGCAACCAGGTGGTGTGCTCTCGCACGACGAGCGGCGGGGAGGCAATGATGACGCAGTTGCTGATTGGCAACTCCTACTCCACGACGCCAGAGATGCGGGCCCGTTTCACGATGTACCGGGTACAGGGCGCAGTGAAGGTGGTCGCCTCACAGTGGGCGGAAACGGTGATGCCGTTCGGTCAGGTGCGCCGTGTCGAGCTGGATGGGCCGCATCACATCAATCGGCTGCAAGAGGGCCTTGACCAGATCGTGGCGGAATCAGCGCCTGCGGGGGCAGCGCCCGCAGGGGCAGCGCCCACGGCGATGACAGCAGCGCCCCGCAGCAGCGGCGCTCAACAAATCGGGCGCCACTCCTACACCGCCGAACAGCTCCCCGAAGTGCGCGCCTGCGCGCAGTATCCCGTCGCCCGCCTTAACGCTCAGGGCTCCGGCTACGAAACCTTCACCGTGGACTGCACCAATGGCGACGCGCTCGCAGTGCGCTGCGAGAGCGCTGGGTGTCGGGTGTTGCGGTAAGCAGCCGCAGCCGATATATGGTTGTTCTGGCTGCGATGTGGCCCCCGATCTAGGAGCGACCGATGGCGCTTGTGCCGTGCAAAGAATGCAACCATGAAGTCAGCGATGCCGCTAAAGCCTGCCCCGGTTGCGGCGCCCGAGTGAAGCCCGCGAGCAAGGCGTGGATGTGGATTGTTGGCATTCCTGCCGTGTTGTTCGTATTCTTCGCGATCAAGGGCCACAACGACCCACACATCCAGCAGATGCAGGTTGATCGCAAGGCGATCGACCGTTGCATGGATGAGTTGGACAACCCACTCACCCCCATGGCAAATCGTGAGTTCATTCGCGGCACATGCGCGATGATGACCGAGCAGTTCACTCAGAAGTACGGGCGCAAGCCCTGACCCTGTCGATATCTAAAACGCTTTACCGGGTAACTGACTCGCCCGGATAGCAACATGGCTCCTGCATATAGCCTTCAACTTGCAGGAGCCATTCATGTCCCGTACCGCCCCTCGCATGTGGAACTGGCTGATCATCAGCATTGTTCTGCTTGTGCTGGTCGCGATTTTCGCGCCGTACCAGTTCCCCCTCTCGCTTTACAAGCTGAGCCTGATCACCAGTGCGGCCTGGGTGGCCTACTGGATCGATCGGAGCCTCTTCCCCTACGCACGCCCTGATCGGTTCATTGCCTGGTGCGCCTCACCAGGCGCGCCGGGCTGCGGGCTATCCATTACCACCGAGCAGGCGCTTGCCTTTGCGGCGGCGCAGTTGCGGCGCGCGATCATCATTGGCGCGGCGATGCTGGCCGTGGCGGTCGGGATCTGACGTGGACGGCAAATGGGCCCGCTGGTGGATGCTGCCGCTCATCGTGCTGATGTTGCTCGTCGTGCATCGCCGGTGGGTGCTGCTGGTCGCGATACTCGCGGCGGCGCTATGGGCATGGCTGACGGCCAGCAGCATTGCCGGGGGTGCGCGATGACACCGCTAAAGCAGTGGCTGCGCAGCACCTTCTCGGCCAATCCGATCCGCACCAACCCGGCGCTGTACGGCGCGATCGCCGTGCTTGTGCTGCTGTTCATTGCGGTGCTGCTGTTCAGCTTCTCAATGGGCGCCCATGCAGCACCCAATCAGACCGCAGACCAGCCGCTGCCCGCGGCGGCCAAGCAATACCGGCGCGAGCTGACACGACAGGCTCAAGCGCACTGGGGGCTGGGCGCACCGGTAGCGGCGTTCGCGGGGCAAGTGCATCAGGAGTCGGGCTGGCGCACGGACGCGGTGAGCCGGGTCGGCGCCGAGGGCATGGCGCAGTTCATGCCATCGACTGCGCGGTGGTGGTGCGAGCTGCACCGCTTGAGCACCGACGAGTGCCAACCGCGCAACCCGGCCTGGGCGCTGCGCGCCCTGGTGATGTACGACCGCTGGCTGTGGGACCGCATCACGCACACGGCAAGCGACTGCGACCGTTTTGCAATGACCTTGAGTGCCTACAACGGCGGGCTGGGCTGGGTGCAGCGTGATCGCGCCCTGGCATCGAGTAAGGGGCTCGACAGCTCCCGCTACTGGAGCGAGGTGGAAACGGTGAACGCAGGCCGTGCCGCCTGGGCAATCAAGGAAAACCGTGACTACCCGCTTCGGATTCTCCACCAGCACGCGCCGCGCTATGAGGCGGCCGGCTGGGGGAGGTCTGCATGCTGAAGATCATCTGGGCGCTCGCCCGTCCGTTTCTGCTGCAGCTTGGCCTGTTCGGTGCCGGCGCTGGCTTGAGCTGGTGGCTGACGTCGACGCAGGCCGACAACAAGGTGCTGGACCTGCAGAACGCACACCTCGAACAACGCCTGCTCGATGCCGAGGCCAGCAGTGCCGCATTCGCTGCTGCCTGGGCACGCGGTGATGCGCTGGCCGCCACTCTCTCCGCCACCAACCGCGCCGCCTGGGCGCGCGAACAGGAGCTGACCCGTGAAATTGAATCTGCCACGACTGGCGCTGTGTGCCTGCGCGAGCCTGCTCTTCGGGTGCTCGACCGCGCCGCACAAGCCGCGCCCGCCGCAGGAATGCCCGACGCCGTCGGCAAGCCTGACGGTGCGGATGCCGGCCGAGTTGCCACCGATGCCGACGCGCTCGGCTGGGCACTCAACGCCCGCGCCCGCTACGCCGAGTGCGTCCGGCGCTACCACGCACTGATCGACTACTACGAGACACCCGATGTCCATCGAAATTGACTTCTGGCAGCTCTTCACCTTTGCGGTGGGGCTGCTGCTCTGTTTCCTAGGCGCCAGCGCCGCACTTGGCCGGCTGTTGCTCGGCCAGGTCGAGAAGCGGCTGGATGCTCGTTTCAACACCCTGGAGAAGGCGGCGAACGCCGAGGCTGGTGAATGGCGCAGGGTCGAGCGCGAACTGCTCGATCTGCGAGCTGAAATGCCGCTGCACTACGTTCGGCGCGAAGACTACATCCGCGGGCAGAGCGTGATCGAGGCCAAGCTCGACGGGCTGGCACTGCGGATTGAAAACCAGTCACTCAAGGGAGCACGGGAATGATCGATCAACAGAAGGCACGCCGAGAACATCTTCGCTGGCTGATCTTGCTGACGTTGAACAACGCGCGACCGATCGGTGCATTTGAAGGGCCGGTCCTTTCGGTTGCCCAGTCGGAGTATCCGGACTGCACGCAGCTGGAGCTGCGCCGCGAACTGGATTACTTGCACGACCGGAAGTTGGTCGAGGTGACCCGGAAACCGGACGGACGATGGTTCTGCGAGCTGACGCGCTACGGCGTGGACATCGCGGAATACACGGTCGATTGCTCGCCCGGCATCGGACGCCCTGAGAAGTACTGGTAGCCGCCATGGCACGCAAAAGCAGCATCACACGCCTGCCGGCCGAGGTGAAGGCCTACATCGAATCGAGGCTGGCCGAGGGGAAGCACACGCTCGACGAGCTGATCGACGATCTGCGGGCACGCTTTCCGCACGAGGAGGATCTGCCCAGCCGCAGCGCAGTCGGCCGGTACGGCCAGAAGCTGGAACGGCGGCTGGCTGCGATCCGCGCCAGCACCGAGGCCGCGAAGATCATCCAGGCACAGGCCGGCGACGACAAAGATGCGCGCAGCGAGGCCCTCACGGCGTTGATCCAGACCGAACTGTTCGAGGCGATTCTGGACATGCAGGAGGCCAACGACGAAGAGGTCGACAGCGCCGAGCGCGTTGGAGTGCTGAGCACCGCGGCCAAGAACATCGCAACCCTGACCCGATCAAGCGTGAATCTGAAGAAGTTTCAGGCAGAGGTCGAGGATGCAGCGCGGAAGAAGCTGCTCGAAGAGCAGGAGGCCAACCTGCAAGCCGAAGCCAAAGCGCAGGGTATGGATGAAGCGCAGGTCGATTTCTGGCGGCGCAAAGTGCTGGGTATCCGTTGATGGCCCAAGAACTCAAGCCACGTGCGGACACGGTGCGCATTGTCGAGTGGGACGAGCTGCCGCCGTCGGTCAAACAGATTCCGGCCGACTTCGATCCGCTCGCTGATGGCGTGCTCATGAAGCACCAGGCCGAGTGGTGCGCAATTGGCGCGGGAATGAAGGCAGCGTCCAAGGGACGGCGAACCGGCATTACCTTCGCCGAGGCGCTCGACGACACGCTGATTGCCAGCAGCCGCAAGAGCGCTGGCGGTGACAACGTCTATTACATCCCCGACGCAAAGGAAAAAGGGCTGGAGTTCATCGGCTACTGCGCGACGTTTGCGCGGGTGATTGCCGAGGCGCAGTCGATGGGAATCTCGCGCATTGAGGAGTTCCTGTTCGACGATCAGAAGGATGACGGTTCGACGCAGCAGATCAGCGCGTACCGCATCCGGTTCTCATCGGGCTTCTCGATCGTAGCGCTCTCGTCGCGGCCGGCGTCGATTCGCGGCCTTCAGGGCATCGTGGTGATCGACGAGGCGGCGTATCACCAGAACGTCCAGGCGGTGCTGGACGCGGCAGTGGCTCTGCTGATCTGGGGCGGCAAGATCCGCGTCATCTCTACCCACAACGGGCGCAAGAACCCGTTCAACCAGCTGTGCCAGGACATCGAGAAAGGCCGCTACGGCAGTGACGCCAAGGTCTATACCGCGACGTTTGACGATGCGGTGCGCAATGGCTTGTTCGAGCGCGTAAGCCTGATGCGTGGGTGGGACGCAACGCCCGAGACGAAGAAGGCCTGGTACTCGAAGATCCGCAACGCCTACGGCCCTCGCAAAGCAGCGATGCGCGAGGAACTGGATGCGATCCCGCGCGACGGTGGTGGCGCCTCGATCCCCGGCGTATGGATCGACCGGGCGATGTATGCCGGCCGACCAGTGCTGCGCTGGGTGCTCAGCGACGATTTCGTAAAGCAGAGCAACAGCGCACGTGACGACGCTTGCGCGGCGTGGATCAAGGCCGTTCTCGATCCGGTCCTGAAAACACTCGATCCACGCCTGCAAACGGTGTTCGGAATGGACTTCGCGCGGCATCGCAACTTCACCGAGATCGTTCCGCTGCAACTGCTCCAAACGCTCAAGCGATCGGTGCCCTTCGTGATCGAGCTGCAGAACGTCCCCTCCCGCCAGCAGGAACAGATCCTGTGGCACTTCATCGGGCAGTTGCCGATGTGGCGAGGCGGCGCAATGGACGCCACCGGTCCCGGCATGCAGATGGCCGAGTACACGGCCGATAAGTTTGGCCACGAGATGATCCAGCAGGTCACCCTCAACGCGAAGTGGTACGCCAGCTTCATGCCGAAGATGGTGCAGCGATTCGAAGACGACGATTACGAGTTGCCACGCGACGCGAACCTTGAAGAGGATCTGCGGGCGGTGCAGGACGTTGATGGCGTGCCGCGCGTGCCGGAGGTGAATACGCGCGACATCAAGGAACCGGAGCTTTTCCGCCACGGTGACTTTGCCATCGGCTTGGTGATGGCTGAGTGCGCGGCTCTCAACCTCGCGTCTCCCATTGAGTTCATGAGCGACGGCGCGGGCGCGCGCTTTGCAGACGAGACAGCAGGGTTCCTCCATGGCTAAGAAATCGGATCAACCGGCGAAGCCGGAGCTCGACAGCGAAGTCGCGAGCCGGCTGCGCGACCCGTTTGAGTACAACTTCATGGGTGTGCTGCGCCCGAATGACGCGCTACTGGGCGAGCACGGCAACAACTGGCAGATCTACCGCGATCTGAAGCGCGACGGCAAGGTCTTCAGCGGCCTGCAGAAGCGCATCCTGGCGCTGATCAGCCGGCCATGGACGGTGCAGCCGATCGACGGCAAGAGCGACGCGGATGCCGAGGTTGTGCAGGACATCCTGAGTGGCTTCAACTTCGACCGGCTGTGCGCGGACCTGATGGAGGCGTTGCTGGTGGGCTGGGCGCCGGCTGAGATTGTGTGGACGGTGCGTGAGGGCAAGGTGGTGCCTGGTCACGTGCCGAAACGGGCTCAGCGCCGCTTTGTGTATGTGCAGGACGATGACACCTCCCCGGTCGAGCTGCGGTTGCTGACGCGCGAGAACATGATCCGGGGCGTGCCGCTGCCGGAGCGCAAGTTCATCGTGCATCGCATGAATCCGGAAGACGACAACCCGTACGGCACCGGCCTTGGGCAGCAGCTGTACTGGCCTGTGTTCTTCAAGCGCAAGGGCATCGTTGCCTGGAACAAGATGAACGACCGCTTCGGGACGCCCACGCCGTGGGGCAAGTATCCGCGCGGCGCTGGCCCTGCGGAGAAGGGCACCTTGTTCCAGGCGCTGAAGGCGTTCAGCAGCGACGGCGCAATCATGACGCCCGAGGGCACGATGATCGAGCTGCTGGAGAGCAAGCTCAATGGCACGGTCAGCTCGCAGGAATCCTTGTGCAACTACATGGATGACTGGATTTCCGAGGTGCTGCTGGGGCAGGAGCCGCGCACCAAGGGTGGCGGCGCACTGGCCGCAGCCAGCAAAGAGCGTGAATCCGTACGCCTGGAGCTGACGCAGGCAGACAGCGACCTGTTGTCCGAGACGCTCAACCGTACGCTGATCGCGTGGATCTGCGAATACAACGGGCTGGCGCCGTGCACGGTGTATCGCGAGGTCACGGCTGATGAGGATAAGCTGGCCGAGAGCGAGACGGACAAGAACGTCTCGGAGATGGGCTTCGAGCTGTCTGAAGAGGCGGTGCGCGCGAAGTACGGTGAAGGCTGGACCAGGAAGAAGACACCGGCACCACCTCCGCCCCCGGTTGGCAGTGACGATCCGACGCAGTTTGCCGAGGGCGCCCCAGGCAATGGGCAGGAGGCTATCGACGCCGCGGTCGACACGATTCCACAGGAGGCATTGCAAGAGGCAATGGCTGATCTGATGGGGCCGCTGCTGGCCGCGATTGAAGGGGCGGACAACTTTGAGGACGCGCTGGCAGCGGTAGAGGCTTCCTACCCGTCGATGAACAAGGCGAAGCTGCAGCATTTGCTCGCTACGGCGATGTTCGGCGCCGAAGCCTACGGCCGGCAGGTGGAAGCGTGAGCAGCAAGCGACGCATTCGGCGCCGGTCGTGCTCGCGCAAGGTGCGGCACCGCACTGAAGCCGATGCTCGCCAGCACATTCACCAGCTGACCATTCGCAAGGGCTGGAGCGGCCGCATGAATGCCTACCGCTGCCGGTTCTGCGGTGGGTGGCATGTCGGGCACGGGGGGCGAGCATGGCCGTGATCGGAGCGCGGCTCGATCTTGAGCCCATGGACGCGGTGCGCTACTTCGCCAGCAAGGGCGAGCAGCTCGCCTGGGATCACACCGACGTGTGGCGCGAGGCAAACGCGCGCAGCTTCACTGTCGCCAAGGCGACCACGCTGGATGTGCTGCGGACGATCCGGATGGAGGTGGCCAAGTCCATCGGCCGCGGACAGACGTTCGAGGACTTCAAGCGCACCCTGCGGCCGAGGCTGCAGGATCTCGGGTGGTGGGGCACGCAGGAGGTGCTCGACGGTGACACCGGTGAGCTGACGCGTGCTCAGCTTGGGAGCGTCCGCCGCCTGCGCACGATCTATCAGACCAACGTGCAGACGGCCTACATGAGCGGCCGCTACAAGCGCTATCTGCAGAACGTGGCCGACCGCCCGTACTGGCGCTACGTGGCCATCATGGACGGGCGCACCCGGCCGGCGCATGCAGCGCTCAATGGCAAGGTGTGGCGCTGGGACGATCCTATTTGGCAGATCCTGTGGCCGCCGAATGGCTGGGGCTGCAGATGCCGTGTGGTGGCGCTGACGGAGGCGGAATTCAGGGCGCTGGGCGTGACGCTGGAGAACAGCACCGGGCAGATCGAGGAGCGGACGGTGGCCATCAACAAGGCCGGCGACACCGCAACTCTGCAGGGCGTGCGCTACACCGACGTCGACGGCAAGGCCAAGGTGTTCTGGCCTGATCCGGGTTGGGACTACAACGTGGGATCGGAGTGGAGCCGCTTTGATCCGGCAGCGTTCCGGCAGGATGCAGCATCGGTCGAGCCGATCACCGGACGTGAGCGTGATCTGGTGCGGGCGGTGGATGGTCAGCGCCTGTGGTCCGACATTGGCCGGCCGGACCTGCGGGCTGCTCTGGTACCGCGCCTTGCTGATCCGGGCTTGCTGCCCGAGGCCGAGTCGCGCGAACAGGCAGCGGCCTTCATGCGCGCCGTGCTTATTCCGGACGGCGAACTGAATGTGATCCGGACACCGATCGAGGATGTCGCTATTCGCCCGGAGCTGCTGCCGCACGCCGTTGAACGGCGGCAGGACGCGAGAGAGCGGTACGCCCGGTATGCGCTGGAGACACTGCGGCAGCCCTACGAAGTGTGGCTCACCGCGTACGACGACGGCACCTATCGCAAGCGCTACATCGGAGTGTTCGAGGCCGAGAGTGACCTGATGGTGGTGCTGCGGGAGAACCGCGACGGCTCGCTGATGTGGGATCTGTACAACCTGATGCAGCGCAACTCGAAAGGCTTGAACCGGTTGCGCGAAGGGGCGCTGCTGTATGCGGCGGACTGGCTGGAATGAGGGTGAGAGCGCGGCTTTTCAACACTCTGGCTTGTATCGGCTGCCTCGGCGTCGCTAACGTCGGTCGATGGGGCACGTCCCTACCGGTTTCGCACCGCGCTCACGGCTGAAGGATAGTCCATGTTCCAGTTTGAGTACAACGACGAAGCCGTTCGCGCGAAGCTGAACGAAACAATGGAGGTGCTGCAGGACGGCCGACCGTTGTTTCAGCGAATCGCTGGCGCGCTTGAGCACCACACAGAGGCCAACTTTGCTGCGCAAGGGCGTCCGAACTGGGCGCCGCTTTCGCGTGCAACGATCGCCTCGCGCACCAAGCGCAACAAGGGCAGCAGCACGCTGAAGATACTGCAGGATCGAGGCATCCTCGCCAGCAGCGTCAGCTCCGACTATGGCGCTGACTTCGCATTGATCGGTGCAGGCGGCGCGGCGCGCGACTACGCGCTCATTCACCAGGTCGGCGGCGAGATCAATCGGCCGGCCTACTCTACGAAGGTGCGGTTGCGGACCGACGCCAAAGGCAATCTCTTGCGTCAGGGTGGCGAGGGAAGCGCGAAGGGCCGCGCAGTGTTCGCGCGCGACTCGCACAAGAGAGTCCGCGAATCGTGGGCTGCGGTCGACGCGTACAAGATCACGATCCCGGCGCGTCCGTACCTGCCCTTTACCGGCAGTTCGGCCGGTGCGACGATCCAGCCCGACGCAGCGCAGTCGGTGCTCGATATCGCCCTTCAGATCCTCGCCGAACCGCTGACGTGATCGCGCGACGCGCGTTTTCGCCCCGTGCAATCTATTTGCACCAGCCGTCCCGATAAATCCCCGCCCGTCCCACTACATCCCGGATTTATCGCGCTCAGTGCCCGGTGAATATCTCAGTCGTTCTTAGCCGAACCCTTGCGTGCCGGTCGCACCGCAAGCGGCCAATACGGTACGGGTGGCGGAGGTCGTGTTTCCCGGGCATACGACGCATCGGGGCATCCTGCATGGCGGGCCGGCGATGGATTGGTTGGCCAAGGCCGGGTTTGCGGCGGCCACGCGGCATGCGCGCTGCGGCATCGTGATGGCGGCGAGCGAACGCCTGGACTTCATCGCGCCGGCCCATGCCGGCGAGGTGGTGGAGGTGGATGCGCGGGTAGTCAAGACCGGACGCAGTTCGCTGACGGTCGCAGCGCAGATGCACGCCGAGAATCCGGAAACCGGAGAGCGCCGGCACTGCACTTCGGCCAGTCTGGTGTTCGTCGCGATTGACGAGCACGGGCAATCAAGGCCGCTGGCGGGCGGATGAAGCGTATTGCCGCGCCGATTCCGTACCGGCACGGCTTGCAGTGCGTCCGAGCAGACGGGTACCGGGCAGCACGCCACAACTGCTGCGATTACATCCGCGAACATTTTGATGACCTTCCTGAAATCCCGCGCCAATCTTGGGATCTCACGCCTCCTGCGGCCACAGGAGCGGGGTTCGGGGGTGGTCAGATCCAGAGTGGCTTTCTATAGTCTGACCAACCGACATTGCTCCAGGAGCGGTGCGGCGGCGGGAAGCGCGGTTCGCACCGTGCCCCGCTGATTCTTCCCAAGGCTTCAACAAACGGGACCATTCAACCCGAAAGGAGAAAGCATGAAGAACATTACCTGGAAACTTACTTTGGCCCTGCTGGCCTCGGCCTTCGTGATTGGTGGCTGCAACACGATGGAAGGCGCCGGCAAGGACATCGAACGCGGCGGCGAGAAGATTCAGGACGCCGCCCGCTAACTGCAAGACACGGGCCGGCTGCACTGGCTGGCCCTTCCCCTCATCGCCACGCCCAAACAAGACTCTCCTCTGAGTTCAGAAACAAGCGCCTGCAACACCTCGGGCGTGGCGACCTCCACCGGCAACGACACTCCACGCTCACACAGATCCGGCACCATCCGGCCGGCGCCGATACGACCTGCGTGCTCCACCCCTTGCGGGACCAGACGTCTCTCCCACGCAAGCGCCTTCACGCCTGCGGGCTCCGGCGAAGCTGATGTATCGTGAACCGCTGTTGCGACCCGCCATGCGGATCCCGCACATGCCAAGCCGGCCCCCAAAGCGGCGAGCCCCGTACAGGGGACACACATTGTTTTGATGCCAGGCAGCTGGCCGGCGACGGTCAGAAGCGACGCCCTGGGTTTGCCCGGTACGGGATCATGAGAGCAAGAACACAAGAGTCACTGGCGTGCATCAGGAAAACGTAGGCGTTGTCTCCGGCAGCCTGTGGTCGATCGCCTTTCGATTGCTTTCGGCACTTTCCGGCTTGCTGGTGACCATGCTGATCACACGTCAGCTGAGCCAGGAGGACACAGGGCGCTATTTCAGCCTGCTCAGCTTTGTCTCGATCTTCGCCGTGGTAGCGGGATGGGGCATGAGTAGCGCGGTGGTCCGCCTGATTTCGCGCGATCTGGCCGAGGCACAACCCCAGCGCGCGGCCGGCATCATCCGGATGGCGTTTGCGGTGGTGGCCAGCACGGCCGTGCTGGTCGGCGCCTTGCTGGCCATTCCGGAGAGCCGGGCGCTGGTCTCCGGGGCGCTCAATCTCGACTCCTCGGTCTCCTTCACGCTGGTCTGGCTCTGGATCGTTCTACTCGCGTTCCAGACCCTGATCGGAGAGATTTTTCGCGGCTTTCACAACATCATGCTCGCCGCCCTGTTCGGGGGCGCCAGCAGTGCGCTGCTGAGTCTGCTCGCACTGAGCACACTGTATGTGCTGGGTGCCGCCTCATTGAATACGGTCATGGCCAGCATCATTGCAGCGGTGATCGCAAGCGTGGTTATGGCCGGTGTCGCCCTGCGCAGCCATGTGTTCCGGTTGGGCAAGGCGATTCACGGCGATGTGCGCGCCCTGCTGGGCATGGCGGCGCCCATGTGGTTCGCGCAGATGATGTTGGTGATCCTGCTGCAGGCCGACATCTGGATACTGCAGAGCACCGGCGACGCTGCCGCTGTTGCGCTGTATGGCGCTGCGGCGCGAATGACCTTGTTCATGACGCTCCCGCTTGGCGTGCTCAATGCGGCCATGATGCCCGTCATTTCTGCGTACTACACCCGCGGGGAGCATGCGCCCCTGCAAGTGCTGCTGCGCGCCTCCGCGGCCCTTGCCACCCTGCCGGCACTCGTTGCAATCGTGTTGTTCATGGCCGCCGGGCCGTCGTTGCTGACATGGTTGTTTGGTGACGCATACGGTGCGGCAGCCCCCATCCTGGTGATATTGGGGCTGGGCCAGTTGGTGAATGTGCTGTCCGGCTCCCCCGCGCACACGCTGATGATGACCGGGCGCCAGAGCGACATGATGTGGATCACGCTCGGCGCCGGGCTGCTGGCGGTCATTGCCGGTCTGATGGTAGTCAACACGCATGGCGCCATCGGGCTGGCTTGCGCCTCCGCAGCCGGGCTGGCCTTGCAGAGCCTGGGCATGTGGCTGCGCGTACGTCAGACCAGGGGCATCTGGACGCACGCCTCGTGGCAAGCGCTGCTGCACCCGCTGACCACTTTGAGGCAACTGCGATGAGTCGCCCGCTGGTCAGCATCGTGGTCCCGGTATTCAACGCCCGCGAGTTCGTCGCGGAAACGATCCGCTCCCTGCTCGCCCAAGACTACCCGGCACTGGAAATCATCGTCATCGACGATGGATCGAACGACGGATCGTGGGACGTCATCCAGAGCTTCGCGGAGCGCTGCCGCGTGTTGCAGCAGGAAAATCTGGGGCAATCGGAAACGCTCAACCGTGGCTGGGCACTGGCCAACGGGACTCTGCTCGGCTACCTGAGCGCCGACGACACGCTCGCGCCCGAAGCGATATCCGCGCTGGTCGAGGCGCTGGAAGCCAACCCTCAGGCAGCGCTTGCTTACCCGGACTACTGGCTGATCGATGAAGCCTCACGGCCGTACCGGGAAGTGGTGGCGGGTGACTTTGATTACGCCGACATTCTGCTCAACGGCCACTGCCCGACCGGTCCGGGCATGCTGTTCCGCAAGTCCGCCCTGCAGCGGGCCGGGGGCTGGAACCGCCAGCTCAGACAGATCCCGGACTACGATTTTCTGCTGCGCCTGGGATTGTGCGGGCACGGAATCCATCTTCCACGCAGACTCGCCAGTTTCCGCGTTCACCCGGCCTCCCAGACTTTCTCGGTCGCCGACGAGGCAAGAGTCGCTGAGCACCGCCAGGTGATCGACAGCTACTTCTCCCGCAAGGACATCGCTCCCCGGTTCCGCCAGCAGCAGGCCCGGGCGGAAGCCAATGCGTCGATCCTGATGGCGAGGGGGCATTTGCGTGCCAGACGCTTCCGGAACGCGCTGGCGTGCTGGGGCGACGCCCTTGGGCAAAGCCCCGGCGTCATGCTGCGCACCCGGACCTGGCGACTGCTGCTCAATGGCCTGTTCGGACAGCTGATCCACCAATGGCGTGTACGTCACAGGAAGGCCGGGACATGACTCTGACAACGCGTCCCGGACAACACCGACGCATGTGGCCATGGGCCTTGCCGCTGCTATCGGTCTGGGCTGTGCTGGCGGGCAAGACCTATTTCAGCCTTGGCGCCGATCCGTGGCTTCTGTCGCTGTTCCACCTCAGCTTCCTCAGCATGCTGTTGCTGGCACTCTCCAGACCACGAGTGGATGCGTACAGCTTCCTCGCGCTGTTCCTGTTCCTCGGGTTCTGGGTCAAGTTTGTCGCTCATCAGTGGTTTGACTATCCGTTCATCGAACCGACCGGGGCGTTCAACGGAAGCACGGGACAATGGAATACGGCCCTCGCGGCCGCCGGCGCTGCGGCGCTCGGTGTCATGTTGGCCCGCGTGCTGCAGCTGTTGAGCCGTCACTGGCGACACCTGCATGAGGCGGCCGAGTCTTCTCCGCCCGACTGGTACCTGCGCTCACCCGCAGCGCTCTGGCCACTCGTGGCGGTATTCGGCGTCATCTTCTATGCACTGAACTTTCATTTCGCGTTCTATGTAACCGGCGTGGATACGCGCCTGACGCTGCCGCTGAAGCTCAACGTAGCCGTCAATTGGCTCGCATACTGCGGTATCGGCATGGTGGTCATGCTGATTGCGGACTGGGAATTGCGACGCCGTCCGGATCGCCTGGGCTTGCCGGTCATGGCGCTATGCGCGTTCGGTCTGGTCATGTCGGTCTCGCTGGCCAGCCGGGCCAGCAGCCTTTTCGTGTTCAGTGCCTTTGCCATGGCCTGCCTGGCACATGGACGCATCGCACTGCCGCGCTTTTACCGAGAGGGTGGGTGGAAATGGCCAGTCCTCATGGTGGCTACCTTGGCACTCAGCCTGACGCTGGTATCCATGGTGCGTTTGAACACGTATGAAGTGGCCGGCCCCGTGACGACCGACAAGATGAACATGCCTCCTGAGCAAATGCTGCGCCAGGTTGCGCTGCTGGGCGTTGACCGCTGGATCGGCCTGGAGGCCATGCTGTCTGTGGCCTCAAGCGACGCACGAGGCCCCGAACTGCTGGCGGCAGGACTGACAGAGAATCCGGCCGCCGGGGTCAATGCGCTGTTCCAGCGCCTCGCCCACTCCACCTATGTCGAGCAAGCCGGATTCACTTACCTGACGCTACCGGGCTTGCCGGCCATCCTCTTCTACAGTGGCTCGTTTCTGCTGGTGGCGCTCGGGATGACGGTCGCGACTGCGGCGATCACAGCGCTCGACGGCATCGCATGGCGCCTCACCGGCAGCCGGCTGGTGGTGGCCTGGCTGGGCCTGCTGTTGGCCAACACGCTGTGTCAGATGAGCTTTCCGTATCTTTCCCTGGTGTTCTTCATCAACACCTTGCTGGCGATGCTGGGCTACTGGATGCTCAGCCGCCTGTTGCCGCTCGCTCAACCGGGGAGGATTCACCATTCCTGAGAGCACACTGATAGCCCTTACCGGCGCCGACGGCTTTGTTGGGCACCACCTGGTCGCCGCCTTGCGCAAACGTCCCGCATACTCGCTGCACCTGCTGGTCCGCCAGCAGGCGGACGGGGGCGAGCGCCATCTGGGCGACCTGCGGAATGCCGACAGCCTGCACACCTGCCTGCACGGCTGTCGGTGTCTGATCAATCTGGTGGACCCTCAGTCGGACGACGCGCTGCGCAATCTCGCCCGCGCCGCGCGAGACGCCGGCGTGGAGCGCGTCGTGCACCTGAGTACGGCAACCGTCGTGGGCCGATGCCGCGACCGGGTCATCACCGAAAAGAGCCCGTGCGCTCCGCGCAATGCCTACGAAGCCCGGAAACTGCGGGCCGAGGAAGTACTGCGCGACGAACTGGGCCCTGCAGTGGACTTCGGCATCCTGCGGCCGACCGCCATCGTCGGCGCGGGCTCGAAGAACCTGCGCAAGCTGGCGGTCGGCATTCTCCGCGGTCCGACATGGAAGCGCCGGCTCTTGCGATGCCTGCATGGTGACCGGGAGATGCATCTGGTCCCGGTGGAGGCGGTCGTGGAGGCCCTGTTGTTTCTTGTCGGGTCCGGCGAGCCCCTGAACGGTGAAGCCTTCATCCTCAGTGCCGAGGGAGACCCGCTTGACCGCTACCAGCCGCTCGACGACTACCTCAGCGATCTGCTTGGCGCACCCAGGCTGGCTACCGGGCCTTCGGTGCCTCCCGCCATGCTGGGTGGCCTGTTGCGGCTGGCGGGCCGGTCCTTGATCGACCCCCGCCAACGGTTCTCGAGCGACAAGCTGCGCCGGCGAGGCTTTCGCCCCACCATCGCCCTTGCACCGTCCATCACGGCCTTCGCCAAGGAATTCGGCCAGCGCGAGGACAACGCATGAAGGTGCTGTTCGTCTGCGACGCCATCGATCCCGCCCTGGGGGGAGGCACGGCGGAACGAAGCTTCCAGCTGGCGCGCGCCCTGCAAGCGGTCGGCGTGCAATCCGCGCTGCTCGCCACCAGCCAGGGCCTGACCAGTCAGCGCCGCGACGAGTTGAGCGGGCTGCACTGCACCTTGCCGCGCAGCATCGGGCGCAGATTCTTCTTCCCGCTGATTTCCCCGTGGCGCATCGCGGAACAGGTGCGCTCAAGCGATATCGTCCACATCACCGGACACTGGGGAGGCCTCGGTGCGTTGGCCGGATGGTGGGCCATGCGCCTGGGACGCCCCTATGTCTACTGCCCGGCCGGCTCCTTGCCGCTGTTCGGCCGCTCGCGCTGGATCAAGCGGATCTACAACCGCGTCATCGGCACGCGCCTGGTCCGCAACGCGGCGTGCTGCATGGCCGTTACTGACATGGAGAGGGAGCACTTCCGGGAGTACGGTGTGCCGCCGGAGCGGGTCGTCGTCCTGCCCAACGGCGTTGATCCGCAGCTACCGGATGACATCGCGCCGCAACGCGCGCGGACGCGCTACGCCGTGGGAGACGCCCCGCTGCTGCTCTTCGTCGGCCGCCTGAGCCTGATCAAAGGCGCCGATCTGCTGATCGAGGCCTTTGCCGACGTTGCGTCGCAACACCCTGACGTGCGCCTGCTGCTTGCCGGCCCGGACGCCGGACAGCAGCAGCAACTCGCGCAACAAATCCTCACGCTCAGGCTCAAGGACCGGGTCCAACTGCTGGGTACAGTAAGCGGACGGGAAAAGCTTGAGCTCATGGCTGCGGCGGATTGCCTGGTGATTCCGTCGCGCCACGAAGCCATGTCGTTGGTGGTTCTGGAAGCCGGGCTGCTGGGCACTCCGGCGCTCATCACCGACCAATGCGGCTTTGACGAACTGGAGCGGGAAGGCGGCGGCCGCGTGGTGCCGGCAACCGTCGACGGCCTGGCGTGTGGTCTGGCGTCCGTTCTGAACCAAACTGACTGCCTGCCCGAACAGGGCCGGAGGTTGCGCAATCTGGTGCTGCGCCGTTACACCTGGCCGCTGCTGGCAAACGACTGCCTGCGCCTGTACCAGCACTTGCTCCCGGGGCATCATCACGTCCCCTTCGACAACCCGAAGGAAGAAAAGGATAGCTAATGTTTTGCGATGGACGCCTGCTCATTACCGGCGGCACGGGATCGTTCGGCAACGCCGTACTGGAGCGTTTCCTGCACAGCGATCTGCGTGAGATCCGCATCTTCAGCCGCGACGAGAAGAAGCAACACGACATGCGGCTGCGCTACGCGCACCCCAAACTCAAGTTCTACCTGGGCGACGTGCGCGACCACCAGAGCTTGCTGGACGCCATGCGCGGCGTGGATTACGTCTTTCATGCAGCGGCCCTCAAACAGGTGCCGTCCTGCGAGTTCTATCCGATGGAGGCCGTTCACACCAACGTGCTGGGCACCGAGCATGTGCTCAACGCGGCACTCGCCTGCAAGGTGCGGCGGGTCATCTGCCTGAGCACCGACAAGGCGGTGTATCCGGTCAGTGCCATGGGCATCAGCAAGGCGCTGATGGAGAAGGTTGCCAAGGCCAAGGCCCGCCAGCTGGAGGACGCCGACACCACCGTCTGCATCACCCGCTACGGCAATGTCATGGCTTCGCGCGGCTCGGTCATTCCGCTGTTCGTTCAGCAGATTCTGGCCGGCAAGCCGCTGACGATCACCGACCCGCTGATGACCCGCTTCATGATGACGCTGGAGGAAGCCGTGGAGTTGGTGATGTTCGCGTTCGAGCATGGACAGAACGGCGACATCTACGTGCAGAAGTCTCCCGCCACGACGCTGGCCACATTGGCGCGCGCGTTATGCGAAGTGTTCGACGTGCCGGAGCACCCCGTGCGCGTCATCGGCACACGGCACGGCGAGAAGCGCAGCGAAACCCTTCTCAGCCGGGAAGAGACGGCCCTGGCCGAGGATTGCGGCAACTACTTTCGCGTCCCGCCGGATGATCGCGACCTCAACTACGCGAAGTTCTTCGAAGAGGGAGAGTTGAGCATTTCGACCGCGCAGGACTACAGCTCCGACAGCACCCGACAACTCGATCTCGAACAAACCAAGACGCTGTTGCGCGGCCTGCCGCTGATTCGGTCTGCACTGCAAGGACTGACGCCAAAGGTGGAGTACTGAAGCCATGCGCGTACTGATCGTTGGCGCCGGCGGCATGCTCGGCTACACCCTCTACCGGCTGTTGAGCGACGCGCAGGCCTTGCAGGTCCACGGCACGCTGCGCACGCCGTTGCCGCCGGGCTGCCCCACTGCGACAGGCGTGTTGCATGAAGGCATCGACGTAAACGGGCACGGCGCCCTGGAAGCGCTAATGCAGCGCGTCCTGCCGGATGTCGTGATCAACTGCGTCGGCCTGGTCAAGCAACTGGAAAACGCCAACGACGCGGTGGCCGCCATCGAACTGAACGCCTTGCTGCCGCATCGCCTGGCGCGGCTGTGCTCGGCACTCCACGCCCGGCTGATCCACTTCTCGACCGACTGCGTGTTTGCCGGTACGCGCGGCGACTATCGCGAGAGCGAGGCTTCCGACGCCGACGATCTGTACGGGCGCAGCAAACGCCTGGGCGAGGTCGACTACGACGACCACCTGACACTGCGCACTTCGATCATCGGCCACGCGCTAATCCATCAGGTGAGCCTGATCGACTGGTTCCTCAGCCAGCATCAGCCCGTGAAGGGCTTTGCCGGGGCCGTTTTCTCCGGCCTGCCGACCGTGGAAGTCGCCCGGCTGCTGGTCGAGCGCGTGTTGCCATGTCGCGAGCTGCAGGGGCTCTACCACCTGAGCGCCGAGCCGATCGACAAGCACCGCCTGCTGCGCATGGTGGCCCGCCAGTACGGCCACGATCCGGGCATCGAGCAAGTGCATGAGCCCAGGCTGGACCGATCCCTCAACTCGGATCGTCTGCGCCACACGCTGAACTACACCCCGCCGGACTGGGAAAGCCTGGTCGCGACCATGCACACCGACTACGCAAGCACTTACGCGCCGCTGCGCGCGACATCGGGAGGACTTTCGTGAAACGCCTGAAGGTCATGACCATTCTGGGCACGCGCCCGGAAATCATTCGCCTGTCGCGAATCATCGCCGTGCTCGATCGGCACTGCGAGCATTGCCTGGTCCACACGGGCCAGAACTATGACTATGAACTCAGCGAGGTGCTTTTCGAGCAGCTCGACCTGCGGCGGCCGGACGTGCTGCTGGACGCCGCGCAGGCAACGCCGGCGGCAACCATAGGCCGGATCATCGCGGCTGTCGATGAGCTGCTGGAGCGTGAGCAACCCGATGCCGTGCTGATCCTCGGGGACACCAACAGCAGCCTTGCAGCCATCGCGGCAAAACGTCGCAAGGTACCGATCTTCCACATGGAAGCCGGCAATCGCAGCTTCGATCAGCGCGTACCGGAAGAGATCAACCGCAAGATCGTCGACCACATTGCCGACATCAACCTGACCTACAGCGATATCGCCCGGGAGTATCTGCTGCGAGAAGGTCTGCCGCCCGACCGCGTAATCAAGACCGGCAGCCCGCTGCGGGAAGTGCTCGCGCATTACCGCCCCAAGATCGACGCATCCCGCGTGCTTGACGAGCTTGAACTGACACCGCAGGCCTTCTATCTGGTCAGCGCACATCGCGAGGAGAACGTTGATTCGCCGGAACGTCTGAAGCAACTCGCCGATACGCTTTCCAGCCTCGCGGACGACAGCAACAGACCGGTGATCCTGTCTACGCACCCGCGCACGCGCAAGCACATCGAGCGACTGGGGCTGCAGTTCTCAGCGCAGGTGCGCCTGCTCAAACCGCTCGGCTTTCTCGATTACGTCCGCCTGCAGTGCGAGGCGCGGGCGGTACTCTCGGACAGCGGCACCATCACCGAAGAGTCCTCGTTGTTGAACTTCCCCGCCCTCAATCTGCGTGAAGCCCACGAACGCCCGGAAGGCTTCGAGGAAGCAGCCGTGATGATGGTGGGCCTCAACCCCGAGCGTATCCAGCAGGGCCTGGCGATTCTCGAAGGGCAAGGGCGTGGGCAGGAGAGACAGCTGCGGATGGTCGCCGACTACGCCGTGGACAATGTATCCGAGAAGGTCCTGCGCATCCTGCACAGCTACACCGATTACGTGAACCGCGTGGTCTGGCACAAAGAATCTGGCCGATGAGGATTCTGATCCTCAGCCAATACTTCTGGCCCGAGAATTTCCGCATCAATGACCTGGCCGCGGAACTGGCGGAGCGCGGGCATGAAGTCACCGTTCTGACGGGCATCCCGAATTACCCGGCCGGCCGGGTCGATGAGGCGTTTCGCGCCAATCCCGGCACATTCTCGCGCTACGGCAAGGTCAACATCGTGCGCGTCCCCATGCTGCCCCGCGGCACGGGGCGCCTGCGGCTCGCTTTGAATTACCTGAGCCATGCCCTGAGCGCATCGGTGATCGGCCCCTGGCGCTTGCGCGGGCAGGCGTTCGACTGCATCTTCACCTTCCAGGTATCACCGGGCACCATCGGGCTCCCGGCCGTGGTGCTGGGTCGCCTCAAGCGCGCAAGACGGGTCTTCTGGGTGCAGGACCTGTGGCCCGAATCCCTCCGCGCCGTCAGGGCCATTCGCTCTCGCGCACTGCTGGGGGTGGTCGGGCGTTTCATGGCGTGGGTCTACCGGCACACGGACCTCCTGCTGGTGCAGTCCTCCGCATTCATTCCGCAGTTGCGCGAGCGCGCTCCCGCGACGCTGCCAATCCGATACATGCCCAATTGGGCCGACACGCATGCTCCAGGACAGGCGGCCGCCGAGCCACGGCAGAATTCCGGCACCTTCGACATCTATTACCTGGGCAATCTGGGCGAGGCACAGGATTTCCCGGCCGTTCTGGCGGCCATCGAGCATCTGAGGGGCGAGGACGTACGCTGGCATTTCGTCGGCGACGGCAGCGCAGCCGGCTGGCTGCAGGCCGAAGCAGCAAGGCGCGGGCTCCAGCAAGTAGTGAGCTTCCACGGCCGGTTTCCCGCAGCGGAAATGCCGGACTTCCTTGCCCGGGCCGATGCGCTGCTGGTTTCCCTGAAGCCGGACCCGCTGTTTGCGCTGACCATCCCCAGCAAGGTGCAAACCTATCTTGCTTCCGGCGTGCCAATTTTGGCCATGCTGGATGGCGAAGGCGCGCGCGTGGTCGAGGAAGCGCAAGCCGGCCTCACCTGCGCTGCCGGCGACGCTCGGGCGCTGGCAGCCAACATCCGGCATTTACGCGCACTGCCTCACGAAGCACGGGTCAGGATGGGGGCATTTGCTCGCGCGTACTACGACCGGGAGTTCGGCTTCCCGGCTATTGTCGATCGCCTCGAAACATGGCTGACCGAGCCAGACACCACGGCTGCGCCTTGATCCACGCGTCTCGCTGATCGCGCCACGGATACATTGGAAACACCCCGTAGCGAGCCATTACAGCCCGGATACTTGCCGCCCCCTAGTCTGGCGTTGTGGCTGCGCGACATCCCGCCGTGCGGACCAATGAGAGGAGGCTCCCATGAAAGCCATCAAACTACGTCAGCTTGTCTTGCCGCTGGTACTGGGTAGCGCGCTGTTCGCCGCTTCGCTGCCGGCAATGGCCGATCGCGATGATCGCCGCTACGACCACCCGCGCAAGGAACACCGCGACCACAGGCACGACCGCAAGGATCGTCACCACTACCAGCACGGCAAATCCCATCATCACGTGAAGCAGCACTACTACCGTCCGGCACCCAAGGTGGTGTATCAGCACCATTACTACACCCCGGCACCGCGCCACTACTACGAACCGGCCGTCGTATTCCGCGTGCCGCCGATCGTCATCAACCTGCGTTGATTCGCGCAGAGCGATGCTGTTCGACAATCTGTCGGGCGGCAGGCAGGCGTGGAAGTCAGATTCCGGTGCGGCCTATTCCGCATGCAGTATCGAGCCGGCACCGGCGAGCAGCCCGGGCCGGCTCAGTCTTTGCGACAGGCGCTTGAGCGTAGCCACCAATGGATGCGGCGGCACCCAACACTCAACAGGCACATCACTCGCCCAGACCGCGCGGTGACCCCATCAACAACAGCGCCCTATAGTCCGGCCGTCCGGTATGCTCCAAGAGCAATGCCGGCAGCGAGAGCGCCGGTTTGCGGCGGGATCCGCTGGCTCTTGCCCAAGGCACCAGACAAGCGGCCCCGACAACCCGAGAGGAAAAAGCATGAAAAACAAGACCTGGAAACTGACGCTGGCCCTGCTGGCAGCAGCCTTTGTGATCGGCGGTTGCAACACGATGGAAGGCGCCGGCAAGGACATCGAACGCGGCGGCGAGAAGATTCAGGACGCTGCCCGCTAGCCAATCTGAAAGACGCGGGCCGGCCGCACTGACTGGCCCTTCCCCTCATCGCCACGCCCTAACAAGACTCCCCTCTGAGTTCAGCAACAAGCGCCTGCAAAACCTCGGGCGTGGCGACTTCCGCCGACAACGGCGCCCCCACCACCAGCTCCACACGCGACGACGGCTTGCGCCGGAAAGGCTTCGTCATGGCCGGACCATGTTTGCGGCTGAAGAAACTGCCCCACATACCCCGCAAGGCCATTGGCACCACCTGCACCGGCGTGCGTTCGACAATGCGTGCGATACCACCGCGAAAGCGCTGCAGCTCACCCGTTTCGGTGATGTGGCCTTCAGGAAAGATGCCGACCAGCTCGCCCGCTTCGAGCGCGCGGGCAATCTCGTCATACGCGCGTTCCAGCAGCACCGGGTCTTCCTTGGCCGAGGCAATGGGAATGGCGCGGCCAACGCGAAACACGAAGGACAGCACCGGCCAGCGGAAGTAGCGGTGGTACATCACGAAACGGATGGGCCGCCGGCAGGCGGCCATGATGATCAGCGCATCAACAAAACTGACGTGGTTTGCCACCAGCACCGCCGGACCACGCTCGGGCACGTTCTCCAGCCCCTTGCCGTGCAGGCGATAGACGCTGTGCACCAGCATCCACACGATAAAGCGCAGCAGGAATTCCGGCACCAGCGTGAAGATGTAGATCGCCACAACGGCGTTGAGCAGCGCTGTGACCAGAAACAGCTGCGGCACACTCAAGCCGGCCGCGAGCAGGCCGGCGCCCATGCCGGCGGCGACCACCATGAACAGCGCGTTGAGGATGTTGTTGCCGGCGATGATGCGTGAGCGGTGCGAGGCTTCGGAACGGATCTGGATCAGCGCATACAGCGGCACGATGAAGAAACCGCCGAAGAGCCCGATCATGAGCAGATCGAACAGCACCCGCCACGTGCCACCAGAGGCCAGCACTTCGCCAATCGGAAGGCCCGCCCCAATGCTGCCGAGCGCCGGACTGGCCCACCACAGGTCGAGCGCGAACAGCGTGAGCCCGATGGCGCCGAAGGGCACCAGCCCGATCTCGACCTTGCCGGCCGACATCTTCTCGCAGGCCAGCGAACCGACCCCGATGCCCACCGAGAACACCGCCAGCAGCATGGTTACGGCCATGGCGTCGCCGCCCAGGTGGTCGCTCGCAAGAGCCGGGAACTGAGACAGGAACATGGCGCCGTAGAACCAGAACCACGACACGCCGAGGATGGACAGGAACACCGCGCGGTTACCACGCGTGAAACGGATCATGCGCCAGGTCTGGCGCACCGGATTCCAGTCGATCTTCAGGCCCGGATCGGCCGCCGGCGCAAGCGGAATGCCGCGGCTGGCAAGGTAGCCCGCCAGCGCCACGAACAACACGCAGGCCGACACCCAGGCCGCGCCGCCCGGCACGTCGATGAGCAGACCACCGGCAATCGTGCCGATCAGGATGGACACAAAGGTGCCGGCCTCGACCAGTGCGTTGCCACCCACCAGTTCTTCCTCGCGCAGGTGCTGCGGCAGGATGGCGTACTTGACCGGCCCGAACAGTGCCGACTGCGAGCCCATCAGGAACAGCACGGTCAGCATCAAGCCGAGCGAATCGAGCACGAAGCCGAGCGTGGCGAGCAGCATGACGCCGATCTCGAGCAGCTTGGTGAAGCGGATCAGGCGGCTCTTCTCGTACTTGTCGGCAAGCTGCCCGGCCGTGGCGGAGAACAGGAAGAAGGGCAGGATGAACACGCCCGCCGCGAGGTTGACCAGCACCCCGGCAGACAGCGTGCTGAACTGCGCGGCCTGGAAAGTGACCAGCACCACCAGCGCGTTCTTGTAGAAGTTGTCGTTGAAGGCGCCCAGAAACTGGGTCACGAAGAACGGCAAAAAGCGCCGCTCACGCAGCAGTTTGAACTGGGAACTCATGCGTGGCTCCGGTCAAAGAAGCGGCGGGTCTCGAACACCGCCGGCGCAAAGCGGCGGCCGTTGCTGGTGAGCAGGCGCTTGAGCGCAAAGGCGAACAGCACCGGATTGTGCTCGCGCACTGATTCGAGCAGCGGTATGGCCGCTTCGTCGAGCATGCCTGCGCTGGCAAAGGCCGACGGCGAAATCAGCGGCACCACCCCGGGCAACGGATAGTCGGTGCCGAAAAGCAGCCGCGAATGCCATTCCTCACGCTCGATCAGCGCACGCACGGTATCGATGTGGCGGTTGCGCTGCACGATGGCCGAAATGTCTCCGACCAAGCGTTCGCGGTAGCGCGATTCGCCCATCATGCGGGCAAACAGCTCGAAGCTCGGCACGCGCGGGCCGTTCGGCCCCTGATCGGTGTCGACATCCTCGCCGTGGCTGGCGCAATGCGCCATCACCACCCGCACGCCCAGATCAAGCGCGCGGCGCAGGCGCAGCGGGTTGCCCCACTCCGGCCGCGCGATGCCGGCCACGGCCTTTTCCTCGCCGACGTGGGTGATCAAGGGCATGTCGAGCCGCACCAGCGTGCGGTAGAAATCGTCGCACTCCGGCGAGGCCGGGTCGATGCCCATCGCCGGTGGCAGCCACTTCACGGCGCGCGCACCATCGGCCGCGGCGGCCTCCAGTGCCGCAAGCGCATCGCGCCGCGCCGGATGCACCGAGCACACCCACTCAAACCACTGCGGATCGGCCTGCGCCACTTCCCGCGCATAGCTATCCGGTACGTGAAAGGCGGACAGATCCGGACGCGGCGTGCCGTCTTCGTCATGCACGTGATCAAAGGCGTAGAGCATCATGCGAAAGCCCTGCGGCATGCCTTCCATCAGGTTGTGCAGGCGCTCGACGTAACTCTCATCCACCCGCCCCGGCGCATCGTGCGCGCAGCCGGCGTTCATGTAGAACAGGCGCTGCACGAACAGCACCGGATTGAGCGGACTGAGCATCTTCGGCGACATCTCGATGCCACGGCCGGAGTCGCCGGTACCTGCCAGATGCGCGTGGCAGTCCCACACCATGGCGGGGTCGATACCGTCCCAAACGGCGTTGAGCAGCGGATGCCCGATCAGTTCGGACGGCAGATCCGCGAAGCAGGGGTTGATCAGATGCGGCCTGGCCAGCACCCCCACGGTGACGCCAGCACCCGCCAGCGCACCGGCGCCCAGGGCGGCGCGCAGCAGACGACGGCGCAGCGGGGAAGCAGGCCGATTCATGCCGCCACCTCCGCCATCTGCTTGAGCGTGACGTAGTCGAGCTTGCCGGTGCCGAGCAGCGGCAAGGCATCGACCACCTCGATGCGGCGCGGCACCGCCAGCTCGGCCACGCCCTGCGTCTTGGCGGCGGCGAGCAGCGTGTCGCGGGTGAGGCCGGCATCGGTCGTGAACAACACCAGCGCCTCGCCCTTGGCTGCATCGCTCACGGCTGTGGCGGCGTGTTGCGCGGCAGGTGCGGCGACGGCGGCGAGTTTCTCGACCACTTCCAGGCTGACCATCTCGCCGGCGATCTTGGCAAAGCGCTTCACACGCCCGGCAATCCGCACGAAGCCGTCTTCGTCGAGTTCGACAATGTCACCGGTTTCGTACCAGCCCTCGCCCAGCTCGGAGGCCGGCGGCTGAAGGACGCCGGGGCGATCGAACTTGAGATAGCCGCTCATCAGGTTCGGCCCGCTCACGTGCAGCATGCCCTGACGGCCGCCCTTGTCGGCTATGCCCGGCACCGGCACGAGCCGCGCATGCAGACCCGGCAAAACCTGCCCGACGGTGCCGCGGCGGTAGGCCATCGGCGTGTTCACCGCGATCACCGGCGCGGTTTCGGTGGCGCCATAGCCTTCGAAGATGCGCAGGCCAAACTTGTCGAACCACAGCTCGCGCACGGGCTCGGCCAGCTTCTCGGCTCCGGCGATCACATAGCGCAGGCGATAGAAGTCATACGGATGCGCGTGCTTGGCGTAGTTGGCGAGGAAGGTCGACGTGCCCAGCAGCACGGTGCAGCCGCGGTCGTAGGCCAGCTCCGGGATCACTCGATAGTGCAGCGGGCTCGGGTACAGGAACACATGGGTACCGACCAGCACCGGCAGCAGCCCGCCGGCAGTGAGGCCGAAGGAGTGGAACAGCGGCAGCGCATTGAGGATTTTGTCTTCGACCGAAAAGTCGACCACCGCACGGATCTGCGCAATGTTGGCGAGCAGCGCTCGGTGCGACAGCACGACGCCTTTGGGCTTGCCTTCAGAGCCGGAGGTGAACAACACCACGGCCGGATCTTCGGCGCTGCCTATGTGGGTTGCGAGCTTCGGGAAAGGCAGCGCCCACAGCATCAGCCACAACTTGTCGGCCAAGGTCATGGTGGCGCGCAGGTCTTCGAGGTAGAGCACGCGCACGCCCTGCAGGGCAGCGAGCTTGTCTTCCAGCCGGGCCTGCTCGACGAAGGCGCGCGAGGTCAGGATGGTGCGCACCTGCGCGGCGGTGCAGGCGGCCTGCATGCCGTCAGTGCCGGAGGTGTAGTTGAGCATGGCCGGTACGCGCTGCTGCGCGGTCAGGCCGAACACCAGCCCCAGTGTGGGCGCGAGGTTGGGCAGCAACACGCCTACGTTTTCGCCCGACGAAGTCTCCCGCGCCACCAGGCGACCAAGCGCGAGCGACATCTTGAGCAGGTCGCGGTAGGAATACTCCTCCTGCTTGAGATCTTCGACCAGCCGGCGCGAGCGGCCGTGGATGGCTGCGGCGTCGAGCAGCGCCTCGAACAGCGTCTGCTCGGGGCGCGTGGCAAAGATCATCTCCTGCATCAGGCGCCGCATGGCCTCGCCGGCCTTGCGGCGGCGTTCGCGCGCGGTGGGCGCCTCGGGCATGTCGATGCGCGTGACGGGCTGGATGTGCAGCCCGATACGCGGGAACAGCCGACGCGGAAAACGCCCGCCCATGCGCGAGAACCAGGTGCGGGCGGCGCCGTCGATGCGCACCGGCAACACCGTGGCGCCTGTACGTGCGGCCACGAAGGCCGGGCCGTCATAGGTTTTCATCAGGCTGCCGGTGGTGGTGATGCGCCCTTCCGGGAAGATCACGACCGGACGGCCGGATTCGATCAGGCGCACGACCTTCTTCATGGCCATGGGGCTGGTGGGGTCCACCGACAGGTAGTCGACGAGCATCAGCACCAGGCGAAACCAGCGACTTTTGGTGACGCCGGTATGCACCACGAACACCGGGTCAAGCGGCAGGAACAAGCCCAACAGCAGACCATCGAGAAAGGATTCGTGGTTGGCGACCACCAGCAGGCGCGACGGCACGGCAGGCATGCGGCCGGCCACGCGCACGCGGAACACCAGCCTTGCGATCACACGCAGCACAGAGCGGATCAGGGAACGCAGCATCGGAAACCTCACGGAAAAATGATCGGGTGTTCAACGCGTACGGCCGGGCCAGCCCGCCGGGTCGCGCAGCAGGTCACGGAAGGACGCCATCAGCCACGAGCGCATCGCCACCACCAGGGTGTAGGGGCGGCGCTGTTGCGGGGTGAGCTTGCGGTCGGCCAGATGCTGACCGGAGAAGTCCTGCCCGACGCGAGCCAGCCGGTCGCGCAGGCCGGCAGCAGCACCTGGCGCGATCTGGCCATGCACCATCAGCAGCAGTTCGCTTTCGTCGTCGAAGCTGGCGTCGAAGTAGTCGTCGACCACTTCATCACGGAAGAAGGCCATCACCGGCCCGTTCGGCCGCCAGCGGAATCCCTTGGCCACGCGCAGGCGGTAGCGGTTGAGCGGGCGCAGCTCGATGATGCCGAGCCGGTCCAGACGTGCGAGGCAGGCCACGCATTCGGCTTCGTCGATGGTGTAGGTGGCGACAATCTGCTCAGCCGACCACTGGCTCAGGCAGCAGGTGGCGACGAGCAGCAGGCGGCGGTCGGACACAACGGCCAGCTCCTGTTCGGCAGTGAGTTCGCGCAGAAGCGGTTGCGCATCTGCCACACGGCGGGCGAGTTCTGCGAACTCGATGCCCAGTGCGCGGCAGATCTCGTCAACGCGCGACAAGGGCATGTCGCCGGCGCGCGAGAACATGCGCTTGACGCTGGATTCGGCCATGCCGAGCTGCGCGGCAAGCGTCGCGTAGCTCGTGTCGGCGGCACGCAGTTCGGCCTTCAGCGCGGCGATCAGATCGGATGTGGTGCTCATGCGGCTTCCCGAAAAATGACGAACGGGACGCAGCCTACGCCGACCCGCAGCGGATGACGAGCGGGTTGCACGAAGTATCGTGCCGCGATACTGCCGGTGGTACGTGACGCCTCTTCCGGGGCGCCGGATACATTGGAAACATCCCGTAGCGAGCCATTACAGCCCGGACACTTGCCACTCTCTAGTCTTGCATCGTGGCTACACGACATCCCGCCGTGCAGACCAATGAGAGGAGGCTCCCATGAAAGCCATCGAACTCCGTCAGCTTGTCCTGCCGCTGGTGATGGGTGGCGCACTGTTCGCCGCTTCGCTGCCTGCGATGGCTGATCGCGACGATCGCCGCTACGACCATCATCGCAAGGAACACCGCGACCACAGGCACGACTACAAGGACCGCCATCACTACCAGCATGGCAAGTCCCATCACCATGTGAAGAAGCACTATTACCGCCCGGCGCATGGTGTGGTGTACCAGCACTATTACTACACCCCGGCGCCGCGCTATTCGCCGCCGCCGCGCGTGGTCTATTCGTATCAACCGGGTGTGGTGGTCAGCGTGCCGCCGATCGTCATCAAGCTCAGGTGACGCGACCAGCCCGGTGCTGCTCGGCAAACTCACGGGCGGCGGGCAGGAAAGCGTGGAAGTCTGATTCAAGCGCTGCGTACTCCACGCGCAGTATCGAGCCGGCCCCGGCAAGCAGCCCGGGCCGGCTCAGTCTTTGGGACATGCGGTCGAGCGCATAAGCCACCGAATCGACCTCGGCATACGAGGCCAGCCAGTCGTCCTCGATCATCCACGGCAGGATGCGCTGCAGGCGAGGCGGCAGCAGCGGATGGTGAGCGCGCATCAAACGGTAAACATCGGCAGTGAAGCGCGGCAAGGGCTGGGCGCTGAAGTCGTGCCAGTGACGGGCCAGAAAGTGGTCGAAGAACATGTCGACGAGAATGCCGGCCGCGCGCCGACGCTCGGACGGCACGCGCGCGCAAGCCCTGCGGAAGGCCGCATCGGTGTCGGCAAAGGAGTCGATGGCGCGGTGCAGACGCACGCCTTCCGCAATATCTGCGGGCAGCCCGGCCGGCAGCGGGCCCTTGACGAAATCACCCATCAAGCCGCCGAGGCGGTCGGCCGGCGAATCCCCCGCCAGCCAGGCATGCGCCAGGAAGTTCATTTGGCCAGCGCCGCCACCTCGGCATGGCGGAAGCAGCTGGTGACGTGGTCATTGACCATGCCGGTGGCCTGCATGTGTGCGTAACAGATGGTGGAACCGACGAACTTGAAACCGCGTGCCTTGAGCGCCTTCGACATCGCATCGGATTCGGCCGTGTGGGCCGGAATGTCCGACAAGGTACCGCGCGCGTTCTGCAGGGGCTGACCTCCGACGAAGCTCCACAGCCATTCCACCGGATCAATGCCGGCCTCGCGCATCTCCAGCCAGGCGCGGGCGTTGCCGATGGCAGCGTCGACCTTGGCACGGTTGCGGATGATGCCCGGGTCCGCCAGCAGCGCGGCTTTTTTTGCGTCGTCGTAGCGGGCGATCCGGTCGGGGTCGAAACCGTCAAAGACCTTGCGGTAATGTTCGCGCTTTCGCAGCACGGTGATCCACGACAGACCGGCCTGCATGCCTTCGAGCAGCAGGAATTCGAACATGGTGTGTTCGTCACGCACCGGCACACCCCATTCGTGGTCGTGATAGGCCACATAGAGCGGATCAGAACCCGCCCAGCCGCATCGTTCGTTCACTGTCGCCCCCTATGAAAATGGCTTCCATTCCGCCATGGCATCGAATTGCAGTATCGTGCCACATGCCGCATGCATCCGACCTATGCGGGGAGCCCCGATGCCCAGCACCTTGTCCCGGCTGACCGTCCTGACCGCTGCCGTCGTCGCAGCGGCAATACCCCTTTTCGTGACGATTGATCTGGCCCGTGACCTGGCACTGGAGGCCACCCAGGATGAGGCACTGCGCCTGGCCCGCGAGGTTCTCAACCGCTCCGACAGTGCTGCCTCCCAACTCTACGCCAGCATCGACCAACTCTCCGCCTCCACGCATGGAACAGCCTGCGACAACGAGCACCTGACGGCCATGCACACGGTCGTGGCGTCGATGGGCCATCTGCGTGCAATCGGGCCGATGCGTGGCAACCGCATGCCCTGCTCGTCATGGGGTGACCACGGCGAAGGGATCGACTTCGGCCCGGTCGAGTTCACGACTGCGACCGGCTCGGCCATCCGCACCGCGGTCAGCCTGCCCTTCGTGCCGGGCGAGGTGTTCACGGTGATCGAACGCAAGGGCTTCGCCGTGGTGATCCACAAAAGTCAGCCCGTGGACATCGTCATTGACCGACACAACATCGGCTTGGCGACCTTCACCCCCGGCGCCCGCGAATTGCGCAGCGTACGCGGCCCGGTGCGCGCAACGTGGATCGAACGGCTCGGAGAAGAACGCGAAGCGCTGTTCCGGGACGACGGGCAACTCATTGCAATGCTGCGTTCGCCGCATTATCAGACCGGTGTGATCGCAGCCGTTCCGATAAGCCTTTACCAACAACATATGGGCGTCTACATGCTGCGCCTGGTCCCACTTGGACTGATTGCCGCAGCGGTCGCCCTGCTCGGCTTCGTGTACCTCGGACGGCTGCAGCAATCCTGGCCAGCCGCCCTGCGCACGGCCCTGCGCCGCAACGAAATTTCAGTCGTCTACCAACCGGTCGTGAACCTGCAGGACGGGCGCATCATCGGCGCCGAAACACTGATCCGATGGCAGCGACGCAACGGCGAGCACATGCGCCCGGACGTGTTCATTGCCGCTGCCGAGGATGCCGGCGTGGTGCACCTGCTCACTCAGCGGGTGTGCAATCTGGTCGAACGCGACGTGCAGCGATGGCTGACGCGCTTTCCCGAGCTGTGCATCAGCATCAACCTCTCGGCCAACGACCTTCACCGCCCCGAGACCGTAGGCATGCTGCAGCGACTGGCGCGCAGCGCAGCGGGTCACAGCAGCTGGCTGACGGCAGAAGTCACCGAACGTGGCTTCGTGCGGCCTGAGGAGGCCAGCCGCGTGGTCGAGGCACTGCGCGCCGAAGGCATCGGCGTGGCCATCGACGACTTCGGAACCGGCTACTCCAGTCTCGCCTACCTGCAGCATCTGCACTTCGATTGCCTGAAGATCGACCGCAGCTTCGTGCACACGCTGGGCACCGAAGCGCCGACGAGCCATGTGGTGTTCCACATCATCGAAATGGCGCGCTCGCTGGGCCTGAAAATGGTCGCCGAGGGCGTCGAGACCGAGGCGCAGGCCGAAACCCTGCGCGGTCTGGGTGTGGAGGCGGCGCAGGGCTGGCTGTTCGGCCGGCCGATGAGCGCAGAGGACCTGACCACACTGCTCGAACGGGGGCCGGTCGGCCCCTGCCACGTCTAGTCGGCGAGATCGCGCAAGGCTGCGGCCAACATCGGGGCAACGCTGACAACGTTGCTCTGATGTGGAATGCAATCGGTACTCCACACGTTCCCGACCCCTGCAGCGCGCACCACCGCCAGCGCATCGCGTGCGAACAGCGCGTGCGTGACCGCCAGATCGACGCTGGCAGCACCGGCATCGAACAGCAGCTTTGCTGCCAGAGCGACGGTACGACCGGTGCTGGCAACATCGTCCATCAACACCACGGCGCGCCCCGCAAAGTCAGCTGCCGGCAGACGGATCTCGACCTCGTGATCACCGCGGCGCTGCTTGGTGCACACGGCATGTTCCAGACCGTGTGCCGCGGCAGCCGACTGCACCCATTGCGCGGACTCGGCATCCGGCCCGACCAGAAGCGGGCGCTGACGCTGCGACACCGCCACCCCGGCCAGCAAGGGTGCAGCCGACAGGGACACGGCATGCGCGGCGGGGACGGCCTCACGCAGCATAGCGATGCGGTGAAGATGCGGATCAACGGTAATGACGGCATCGAACAGCTCGGCCAGCAGGCCACCGACGATGCGCTGACTGACGGCTTCGCCCGGGTGAAAGGCAATGTCCTGCCGCATATAGCCAAGGTAGGGCGCAACCAGCGTGAGACGCTGCACACCCAGCGTGCGCGCCGTACGGGCAGAGAGCAGCAACTCGACGAGCTTTTCATTGGGGTCGTGCAGGCCACGCAGCATGACCACGTCGGCAGGCAGTTCGGGGGGCAGGCGCAGACGTAGCTCGCCGTCGGGAAAGCGGTGGCGAGCTACGCATTGCGCGGCCAGACCGGCGTCCTGCGCGAGACGGGTGGCCGCGACGACTTCATCCTCGAAATACAGCAGTACGCCAGTCACGATCAGAACTCCACGAACAGGTGCTGTACCTCATCGGCCGCGCCGAGGGTGTAGCCGTTGTCGCGCTCGCAGGCCTGCCGGGCGAAAGACAGGTCGGCGGCAAAACCAGCATGCACGCGGTACAACAACTGGCCCTTGCGAACCGGATCGCCGAGCTTGCGCGCGAGCTCAACACCGGCGCCCTTGACCTTGGGCGCCCCGGCCAGGCCGGCGATGCGCGCGATCTGCAGGTTGTCGATGCCGGTAACGGTGCCGGCGCGGGACGCCGTGACCTCGAACCCGAGCCTGCCAAGCTCGGGCACTTCGGAATCGAAGCCGCGGGCACCCTGAGCCTGGATGATGTCCATCATCTTGGCCAGTGCGCGGCCGGAATCGAGGATGTCGCGTGCAATCGCAAAGCCTTCGCCACCGCGCACATCGGGGTCAAACTCGATCATGCGACCGGCCAGGCGCAGGGCCTTCTGGCGCAGGTCATTGGGTGCATCAGGGTGGTTCTCCAGCACACGCATGACATCGCGCGCCTCAAGCACCGGCCCGATACCGAATCCGATGGGCTGACGACCGTCGGTGATGACCACGTCCAGCGTCAGGTGGATGGCACGCGCGACGTATTCGAACATCTTGCGCAGACGCAGCGCCTCGGTCATCGAACGCACCTTGGCAGTCGGGCCGACCGGAATGTCGAGTACCAGGTGGGTGGAGCCGGCAGAGATCTTCTTCGACAGGATGGAGGCAATCATCTGACCCGGCGAATCGATGGACAGCGGGCGCTCGACCGAGATCAGGATGTCATCGGCCGGCGAGAGCTGCGCTGTGCCGCCCCAGGCAATGCAGCCGCGATGCTCACGTACGATGGCTTCGAGCCGCTCGACCGGCAGCTCGACCGGCAGCTCGACATCGGCCAGCACCTCCATGGTGTCGGCCGTGCCGGCCGGCGAGGTGATGGCACGCGACGAGGTCTTGGGGCACAGCATTCCGTGCGCGGCGACGATGGGCACCACCAGCATCGAGCTGCGGTTGCCGGGGATGCCGCCGATGCAGTGCTTGTCGACGACGATGCGCTCATGCCAGTCTAGCCGCCGGCCCGTCTGCACCATGGCGTCGGTCAGGAAAAACACCTCCTCGCGGTCGAGATCGGACTGACTGGCAGCCACCACGAAGGCGGTGAGTTCAATCTTGGAATAGCGGTGGTCGGAGATGTCTCGCACGATGGCGCGAAAGTCCTCGCGGCTCAGGCGCTCCCCGTTGATCTTGCGATGCAGGGCGGGAATCGAGCCCGGTGGCTCAGCCTGGCGCACGAAGGCCGGATGCCCCTCGGCCACCTCCAACAGCGCAAAGGCATCCTCCGACAGCCCCAGCTCATTGCAACCGACGATATTCACGTCGTCCACGACGTTGAGCGTGGCGAGGATCATGCGCCCGTTGGCACGCACCTCGACCTTGGCCAACGCCTGAAAGCCCTCGGCGCGATACACCGCGCAGTCGCGGTGCAGATACACCACGTTCTCGTGCCAGGTGTCGATCGCCACCCGCTTCAGAGCGAGCTCCGAGTGCTCTTCGCGACACGGCACGGCGGGAGGCCGGGACTGACGGCTCATGCAGATCCTCTTTTACAGGTGACGGCCGCAGGCCCACGCCGAGGCGTGCCACACAACCCTTCTGACAGCATGGCCATTATCCACTCAAACCGCCCTCGCAGGCCGACGCATCACGGCACAGGTCGAATGCACTAGAATCGCCTCCTCAACCCCCATTTCCCGACGCCTGCCATGCTCGACGAACCCATTGTCGCCGCCTCGACCATCGCCTGGATCGCTTTCGCGCTCGGCGCAGTGTTCGGCTATGCCGGCAACCGTTCCAACTTCTGCACCATGGGCGCCGTCTCCGACATCGTGAACATGGGCGACTGGACGCGTATGCGCATGTGGGCACTGGCCGTCGGCGTAGCCGTGTTCGGCACCGGCGCACTGCAGCTGGCCGGACTGTTCGACAGCGCCGACTCGATCTACACCGGCAACAAGGTGATCTGGCTGTCGAACATTCTCGGCGGCGCCCTGTTCGGCATCGGCATGACGCTGGCCTCGGGCTGTGGCTCGAAAACGCTCATCCGCATCGGCGGCGGCAACCTCAAATCGCTGATCGTGTTCGTCTTTCTGGGCATTTCAGCCTACATGACGATGCGCGGCCTGTTCGGCGTATGGCGCACGCAGCTGCTCGACCCGATCGCGGTGGATCTGGGCACGCGCCAGGACCTGCCGTCGATCTTCGCCGGACTGGGCATGAACCGCGATACCGCCCTGATGGCGCTCACGGCGCTGTTCGGCGGCGGCCTGCTGGCATTCGCGCTGGCCAGCCGTGAGGCGCGTCACGGCGGCATGCTGATGGGCGCAGTGGCCATCGGCGCGGTATGCGTGGCCGGCTGGTATCTCAGCGCGCACATCGGCTTTGTCGAAGAACACCCACGCACGCTGGAACCGGCCTTTATCGGCACCAACAGCGGCAGCGCCGAATCCTTCACCTTCGTCGCACCGGTCGCCTACACGCTGGAACTGTTCATGCTGTGGAGCGACACCAGCCGCATCTTCACCTTCGGCATCGCCGGCGTGTTCGGCGTGATCGCCGGCTCTGCGCTGTATGCACTCACTTCACGCAGCTTCCGCATCGAATCCTTCACCAACGCCGACGATCTGGTGCGACACATCATCGGCGGCATTCTGATGGGCTTTGGCGGCGTCACCGCCTTCGGCTGTACGGTCGGTCAGGGCATCACGGGCTTTTCAACCCTGGCCATCGGTTCGTTTCTCACCACGGCGGCCATCATCGCCGGCGCTGCCGTCACCATGAAGATCCAGTACTGGCTGATGATGCGGGAAGCCTGAACGAAGAGGATGCCGTTCGGGTTATTACCGATCTAGGCTTGACGCCTCCGAGGGGCTTTGGAATAATCGCGGTCTTTCGGAAGCACCGGGTCGTTAGCTCAGCTGGTAGAGCAGCGGACTTTTAATCCGTTTGTCGCAGGTTCGAACCCCGCACGACCCACCAGTTACCGGCAAAACGCCAGCCCTCACCGGCTGGCGTTTTTGCTTTCAGGCCACTGAAACGCTCAATTGCCGTTCGATCCAGCGATAAGTTTCGGCGAGGCCCTCTCGCAGACGCGCAGACGGCGCCCAGCCCAGATGCTGCGCGATCAGGCGGTTGTCGGAAGTTCGACCGCGTACACCCACCGGCCCCTCAATGTGGCGGATCGAAATTCGCTTGCCGGCCAGATCGGCGAGCATCCAAGCCAGGTCGTTAATCGAGATGAGTTCATCAGAGCCGATATTCACGGGTTCAGTACAATCCGACCGCATCAGCCGCAGCGTCCCTTCGAGACACTCGTCGATATAGAGAAAACTGCGCGTCTGCAGTCCGTCACCCCACATCTCGATTTCATCTCCATCAGCCACCTGCGCGATCTTTCGGCACAGGGCCGCCGGCGCCTTCTCGCGCCCGCCGGCCCAGGTACCTTCCGGCCCGAAGATGTTGTGGTACCGCGCGATGCGACACACCATGCGGTGGTTGCGCGCATGCGCCAGATACAGCCGCTCCGCAAACAGCTTCTCCCAGCCGTACTCGCTGTCCGGCGCCGCCGGATAGACGGAATCCTCGCTGCATAGCGGGCTGTCCGGGTCGAGCTGGTTACGTTCGGGATAGACGCAGGCCGACGAGGAAAAGAACACGCGCCCGGCTCCGCTCTTCCTGCACGCCTCGACGACGTTCAGATTGATGAGCGCGGAGTTCTTCATGATCTCGGCGCAGTTCTCGCCGGTAAACAGGTAGCCGGCGCCACCCATGTCGGCCGCAAATTGGTAGACCTCGTCGAAGGTACCGGCAAACACCTTCTCCACCGCTCGCGGATCCCGCAGATCGGCAATCACGAAGTCGTCTGCGGTACTACCGGAGAACTCGGGATACTTGAGATCGACCGCCCGCACCCATGCGCCCTCGTCTTTCAGGCGCCGCACGAGGTGATGCCCGATGAAGCCGCCGCCGCCACACACAATCGCCTTCTTCACCATTTACCTCCAGCCAGCTCTTCGATCCGCTCGGCGAGCCGGTTGGTTCCGTTGCCCGCATGCCATGCCTGACGTGCTGCCTCACAACGCGCAAGCGTAGCCGGAAAATCTGCGGCCAAGCCCTCCAGCGCCTCCACAACTCCGCCGCATGAGTGGTCGTGAAAGTAATGCACGCAAGCAAAACGCGCCGCCATATCCGCAGGCAGGCAACCCGAGGGCATGATCACCGGCACGCCGCTGGCAAGGCATTCACTCACCACCCCTGAAAAATTCCAGGCATAGGCCTCGGGGCGGGAGGGCCAGATCACCGCGTCACAACCGGCCAGCTCGGCTGCAAAGTCCTCGACAAACGGCAGCACAAGCGCCTTCCCGTCGTAGCGACCATCGCCCCCGCTATCCTGCACCACTACCTCGAAACCCTTTGACGACAGGATCGGTACAAGCTCGCGTAGCAGATCACGACCGCGGGCGGGACGCTGGTGCCCGAAGAAACCGACACGCCGCAGACGGCTTCGGTCGCGCACGCCGTCAGCGCCATCGTGCGGACAGGGCAGACATTCCAGTGCCAATCTTTCGGAGAAGCTGGCGGCGCGCCGACACAGTTCCTCATCATAGAAGCCGACCTTGATCGGCAGCTGCTCCCGCCCGATACGGCGCGCAGACTCCGCCCACACGGTCACTCCGGCTTGATGCTGGAAGGGCGGCAACCACCATGCGCCGCCGATCTGCGGCACCCGGCCAGCCGCACACGCCGCAGCCAGCTGATACGCTGAAAAGGTCGGCCAGAACCACAGATCAGCCGGCGGCAGCCCCTCCAGATCCTCGGCGGTATCACGCGCTGCCTCCCGATACAGCGTAAGCGAAACCCTGTCCACTGGCTTGACGCGGCGACCTGCAACCCACTCCCCGAGCCGCACACGCAAAGGCCGCCGAGCTCCGGCAGAAAAGTAGGGCGGACGCCGAAAGGCGGGGAGAAAGGCAGTCCCGTCGCGCGCCAGACGCGCGCTCAACTCCGGCTCGGCAGCAAGCGCGCCGCATACCAGCACCTCATGCCCCCGCAAGGTCAGCGACCGCGCCAGGCGTGCATCGAGATCGAAGTGGTGCCCCCTGAAGGAAGACAAGCCGGGGTCGAGCAGGTGGATTTTCATGTGTCCATGACCGATCGAAACGTACGGCAGGAGATCCATGCATGGCATCGCCATGCGCTGACCGGAACCATACCCATATCCCGTTCCACCGTCACACAGCCGTCCATCGGAGCCGCCCAGAAATGCGCAGAAGGGCCCCGGAATCATTCAAGACCGTTTGTTATACTCCGCAGCACTTCCTGAGCAATCATCACCCCGATTGCATATCACCCCCTACCCGCCAGCAAGGCTGCATGCCCTCCGAATTCGACCTGATCCGCCGACACTTCACGCGCGCCGGACGCCACACCGATCTGGGTGTCGGCGACGACGCTGCGCTGTTTGCGCCGACGCCCGGCATGCAGCTGGCAGTGTCGACCGACATGCTGGTATCAGGCACCCATTTCCTGCCCGACACCGACCCCGAAGACCTGGGCTGGAAAACCTTGGCGGTGAACGTCTCCGACATCGCTGCAATGGGCGGCCAGCCCCGTTGGGCGCTGCTCGCGCTCGCGCTGCCGGCAGCGGACGAAGCCTGGATTGCAGCCTTTGCACGCGGCCTGTTCGACTGCGCAGAGAGTTTTGGTGTGGATCTGATCGGCGGTGACACGACACGCGGCCCGCTCAACCTGAGCGTCACGATCTTCGGCGAGATCCCGAAAGGCTCCGCCATCACGCGGGACGGCGCACGCGACGGCGATGACATCTGGATCACCGGACAACCCGGCCGTGCCTCACTCGGGCTGGCGCACCTGCAGGCGCGTATTGCGCTGCCTGCCGCCGGTGCAGCCGAGTGCATCGCCGCACTGCAACAGCCGCAACCGCGCGTTGCCGCCGGACAGGCATTGCGCGGCATCGCCAGCGCCATGCTCGACGTGTCCGACGGTCTCGCAGGAGACCTGAAGCACATCCTCGAGCAATCCGGCGTCGGTGCCGAGATCGACATCACATCGTTGCCGCTGTCCGCACTGACCGCGCTCGGAGCCAGTGCGGAGTCCGCGCGCACCGCCTGCCTGTCGGGCGGCGACGACTACGAACTGCTGTTCACTGCTTCACCGCAACGCCGCGCCGACATCAACGACGTCGCCGCCCGTATCGGACTACCGATGACGCGCATCGGACGCATCCAATCCACCCCCGGTCTGCGCATCATCGAAGCAGACGGCCGTATCGGCAGCGCCGGCGGCTACGACCACTTCGCCTGATCATGCGACCCACCCTGCGCTTCCTGCTCGCCCACCCCTCGCACTTCATCGCGCTTGGCTTCGGCTCGGGCCTGGCGCCTAAAGCGCCCGGCACCTTTGGCACCTTGCTCGGCTGGCTGCTGTTTCCGGCCCTGTCCTGGTCGATGTCCGATGGCATGTTGATCGGGCTGCTGGTGGTCTTCTTCATCGGCGGTGTACTCGCTGCCGGACGCACCGGGCGCGCACTGGGCGTGCCGGACCACGGCGCGATCGTGTGGGACGAGATGGTCGCAATCTGGCTGGTGCTGCTGTTTGCGCCGCCAACACTGCTGTGGCAGGCGGTTGCGGTCGCGCTGTTCCGCTTCTTTGACATCGTCAAACCACCGCCGGTACGCAACGTCGAAGCGGCCTTCAAGGGCGGCTTCGGCGTGATGATCGACGACATCGTTGCCGCCGGCTACGCGCTGCTGGTGCTGGCGATTCTGGTGAGGCTGTTCGGATGAGCGGGGGCGACGTGTCACTCGAGGCGCTGGCCAGCGAAGTCGGCGCATGGCTGCGCGCGCGGGGCTGGATGCTGGCCACCGCCGAATCCTGCACCGGCGGCTGGATCTCGACTGCGGTCACGGAGATTGCCGGCAGTTCGGAGTGGTTCGACCGCGGCTTCGTAACCTACTCGTATGCCGCCAAGGAAGACATGCTCGGTGTCTCGCACGACAGCATCGTGCTGCATGGCGCGGTGAGCGAGCAGGTGGTGCGCGAGATGGCAGCCGGCGCACTGGAAGGCAGCGTTGCGCAGGTCGCGCTGGCGGTGTCAGGCATTGCCGGCCCCGGCGGCGCGACACCCGGCAAACCGGTCGGCACGGTGTGCTTCGCATGGGCCGTGCGCGGCGGCGGCATTGTCTGCGAAACACGGCATTTCAGCGGCGACCGCCGTGCGGTGCGGCTGCAAACGGTGCTCCACGCACTGTGCGAACTCAAAGGGCACGCGGAAACATTGATCGGCTGAGCGCGACCCCGCGCACATGCAATCTCTGTGCCATAATTTCCTCCACTTTACGCAAGGACACGATATGGACGACAACAAGGCCAAGGCACTCGCCGCAGCGCTGCAGCAGATCGAGCGCCAGTTCGGCAAGGGATCGATCATGCGCATGGGCGACGACAGTCCCGAGCGCGACATCCAGACCGTCTCCACCGGCTCGCTCGGGCTGGACATCGCGCTGGGCCTGGGTGGCCTGCCGCGCGGCCGGGTGGTCGAGATCTACGGCCCGGAATCGTCCGGCAAGACCACGCTGACGCTGCAGGTCATCGCCGAGATGCAGCGGCTCGGCGGCACGGCAGCCTTCATCGACGCCGAGCACGCACTCGACGTGGGCTACGCCGAGAAGCTGGGTGTGACCATTGCTGACCTGCTGATTTCGCAGCCCGACACTGGCGAACAGGCCCTTGAAATTGCCGACATGCTGGTGCGCTCGGGCGGCGTCGACATGGTCGTCATCGACTCGGTCGCCGCGCTCACGCCCAAGGCCGAAATCGAAGGCGAGATGGGCGACCAGCTGCCCGGCCTGCAAGCCCGCCTGATGAGCCAGGCGCTGCGCAAGCTCACCGCCAACATCAAGCGCACCAACACGCTGGTGATCTTCATCAACCAGATCCGCATGAAGATCGGCGTGATGTTCGGCAGCCCGGAGACCACCACCGGCGGCAACGCGCTCAAGTTCTATTCGAGCGTGCGTCTGGACATCCGTCGTACCGGCGCGATCAAGCGTGGTGACGAGGTTGTCGGCTCGGAAACGCGCGTCAAGGTCGTCAAGAACAAGGTTGCACCGCCGTTCCGCGAAGCGCACTTCGACATCCTCTACGGCACCGGCATTTCGCGCGAAGGCGAGGTCATTGACCTCGGCGTGGAGCACAAAATCGTCGACAAGTCCGGCGCCTGGTATGCCTACAACGGCGACAAGATCGGCCAGGGCAAGGACAACGTGCGCGAATTCCTGAAAGCCAATCCGCAGCTCTCGCGCGAGATCGAGAACAAGGTGCGCGCCGCGCTCGGCATGAAGGAAATGGCGACGGTCGAGGCCTCCCCCGCAACGGAAGCCTGATGACGGAAGCGGCGGACCGGCTGCGTCAGAAAGCCCTCCGCCTGCTTGCGATGCGCGATCATTCGCGCGCCGAGCTCGAACGCAAGCTGGCCGCGCTCGGCACCCCCGAGGAAGTACACGCCACGCTTGATCGCATGGCCGAACTGGGCCTGCAGTCAGACCAGCGCTTCGCCGAAATGTGGGTGCGGAGCAAAGCCGGGCGTTTCGGCACGGCACGGCTCAAGATGGAACTGGCACGGCGGGGTGTGGACGCCGATACGGTGGCCGAAGCTCTGACCCACGGCGAGCTGGACGGCGACATGGAGCGCGCTCGCGCAGTATGGGTTGCGAAGTTCGGCAGCGTCGCCGCAGACCGCAGGGAATGGGCGCGTCAGGCGCGGTTCCTGCAGAGCCGCGGATTTTCCAGTGAAGTAATCACAAGGTTGCTCAAAGAGGTTCCGAATGAGTCTTCTTGAAGTGTCGGGGCTGCGCAAAAGCTACAAATCGCGCGAAGTCGTGCGCGATGTCAGCCTGGAAGTCGGGGCTGGCGAAGTCGTCGGCCTGCTGGGCCCGAACGGCGCCGGCAAGACCACCTGCTTCTACATGATCGTCGGCCTGGTGAGCTGTGATGCCGGCAGCATCCGGCTCGACGGCAACGACCTGACACACGACCCGATCCACACCCGCGCGCGCATGGGCATGTCTTACCTGCCGCAGGAAATGAGCGTGTTCCGCCGCCTCAGCGTGGCCGACAACGTACGGGCCGTGCTCGAGTTGCAGGGGCTGGAGCGCGCCGCAATCGACCTTCGGCTGGGCGAGCTGCTCGAAGAGCTCGGCATCTCCCACCTGGCCGACAACATGGCCGTCTCGCTGTCGGGCGGCGAGCGCCGACGCTGCGAGATTGCCCGCGCCTTGGCCACCAGTCCGCGGCTGATCCTGCTCGACGAACCCTTTGCCGGCGTCGACCCAATTGCCGTGCTCGACATCCAGAAAATCATCCGTTACCTCAAGGAACGCGGCATCGGCGTGCTGATCACCGACCACAACGTGCGCGAGACGCTGGGCATCTGCGACCACGCCTACATCCTCAGCGACGGCACGGTGCTCGCGGGCGGCAAGCCCGAAGAGATCATCGACGACGAGCGCGTGCGTCAGGTCTATCTCGGGGAGCATTTCCGGCTGTAAATGCTGCCGGCAGCAAGATGAAGCAATCCCTCCAGCTCAAGCTCTCTCAGTCCCTCACGCTGACACCGCAGTTGCAGCAGTCAATCAAGCTGCTGCAACTGTCGACGATCGAGCTGAATCAGGAGATCGAACGCTTCCTCGCCGACAATCCGCTGCTCGAACGCGAAGACGGCGACGAGACGCCACCGCCTCCGCCGCGCGGCGAAGTCTCCGGCGAAACCACGACCAGCGCCGACACCCCGCAGGAAGCGGCCGAGCGAGACGCCCCCGAAACCGACAGCTCGCCGATGGATTTCGCCGAAGCCTCGGGCGACTGGGGCAGCGGCGGCTCGCGCAGCCGTGACGACGAGGACGACCGCGACTACCAGGACATCCAGGCCGCCTCGATCAGCCTGCGCGACCACCTCAACAGCCAGATCAGCCTGTCGCCGATGAGTGACCGCGACCGCCTGCTGGCACGCTTCATCATCGAGGCGCTGGACGACGACGGTTACCTGCACCAGTCGCTGGAAGAGCTCATCGAAGTCATCCCCGAAGACTTCGAGATCGAACTCGACGACCTGCAGATTGCCTTGAATCAGGTGCAGAGCCTGGAGCCGGCCGGCATCGCGGCGCGCACGCCGTCCGAATGTCTGGCGCTTCAACTGCGCGCGCTGCCGGCCAGCGCAACGCGCGACCTTGCCCTGATCATCGTGCGCGAACACCTCGAATTGCTGGCCGAGCGCAACTTCGTGCGCATCCGCCGCGCCACCGGCTGCAGCGAGGACGCACTGCGCGAGGCGCAGGCACTGATCTGCAGCCTCAACCCGCATCCCGGCCTGCAGTACGGCGCCGACGACACCGGCTACATCGTGCCCGACGTGGTGGTGCGCAAGCTGCGCAACCGATGGGTCGCCAGTCTCAACGGCGAAGCCATGCCGAAACTGCGCGTAAATCAGCTCTACGCCAGCATCCTGCAACAAAACCGCGGATCGGCCGGCGCACTGGCGGGACAGCTGCAGGAAGCGCGCTGGCTGATCAAGAACGTGCAGCAGCGCTTCGACACCATCCTGCGCGTATCGCAGGCAATCGTTGACCAGCAGCGCCAGTTCTTTGAATATGGAGACGTGGCAATGCGGCCGCTGACCCTGCGAGAGATCGCGGACGAGCTCGAACTGCACGAGTCGACCATCTCGCGGGTGACCACGCAGAAGTACATGTCCACGCCACGCGGCGTGTTCGAACTGAAATACTTCTTCGGCAGCCATGTTTCCACGGATACCGGCGGAGCTGCATCGTCGACCGCGATACGCGCCCTGATCCGCCAGCTGGTCGAGGCCGAGGACAAGAAGAAACCCCTCTCCGATTCGCGCATCACGGATCTGCTCGGGCAACAGGGCATCGTCGTTGCCCGCCGTACGATCGCCAAGTACCGCGAATCGCTGAACATTCCACCCGTCAGTCAACGAAAGTCGATCTGACCCCACTCACGACGCGAGGAGCGATCATGAATCTGAACATCACCGGACATCACGTTGAAGTCACCCCGGCCATCCGCGACCACGTCACGGGCAAGATCGATCGCGTCATCCGGCACTTCGACAACGTCACCAGCATCAACGTCATCCTCTCCGTCGAGAAGCTGGTACAGAAGGCCGAGGTCACGCTGCACGTCCGCGGCAAAGACCTTTTCGTCGAAGCCGAGGACGCCGACCTGTACGCCGCCATCGATGCCATGGCCGACAAACTCGACCGTCAGGTCATCAAGCACAAGCAGAAAGTGCAGGATCACGGCCACGATGCACTCAAGCATCAGGCCGCTGCCGAAGAGGAATAATCCCTCGCTGCAGCGCACAATAGTTCCTGTACTTACCGCGGGGAGTGTTTATAATCGCGCCCTTCATCCGGTGCCCGGCGCACTCCCCGCAACCCAGCCCATCCGCGCGCTCCGCATCCTGTGCGGCGACCCGCGGCAAGTCCTGAAATGAGTCTGATCGCCGAACTTCTCCCCACCGAAAACGTCGTCATCGACCTCGAAGCGAGCAGCAAGAAGCGCGTATTCGAACAGGCCGGCCTGTTGTTCGAGAACAACCAGGGCATTGGCCGCAGCGACGTGTTCGACAGCCTGTTTGCGCGCGAACGCCTCGGTTCCACCGGCCTCGGCCAGGGCATCGCGATTCCGCACGGACGTATCAAGGGCCTGAAGAAAGCCGCTGGTGCCTTCATCCGCCTGTCCGAGCCCGTCCAGTTCGACGCTCCGGACAGCCGCCCGGTGGGCATGCTGTTTGTGCTGCTGGTGCCCGAGCAGGCCAACGAGCAACACCTGCAACTGTTGTCCGAACTGGCGCAGATGTTCAGTGACGCCGGTTTCCGCGACCAGCTGCAGGACGCGTCCGACAGCGCCACCATCCACGCACTGTTCACCGGCTGGGAACCGCATGCGGCAGATCAGCGTCGCGCAGCTGTTTGAGGCCCAGGGCGAGGCGCTTCAACTCTCCCACGCCACCGGCGCGCTGGATCGGCCGGTCGCGGTCACCGAACCCGGCAGCTGGGCTGCCGATCTGGTCGGCCATCTCAATCTGATTCACCCCGAACGGCTGCAGGTCATCGGCAGCGCCGAGCAGGCCTGGGCGCGAAAACAGCCTCTCGATCGCATCACGCAGCACTTCCAGGACGTCTTCGCGGCACGCCCGCCGGCAGTTGTTGTGGCCGATGGCTGCGAACTGCCCGCGCTCGTTCGCGACCTGTGCCGCACCCACGATGTCGCCCTCTTCACCACCCCGGAACCGTCCGTGCGCGTCATCGACGTGCTGCGCAGTCACATCGCACGCGAGCTGGCCGAGCGGGTGTCACTGCATGGCGTGTTCATGGACGTGCTGGGCATCGGCGTGTTGATCACAGGCGACTCCGGCACCGGCAAATCGGAGCTCGCACTGGAGCTGATCTCGCGCGGTCACGGCCTGGTTGCCGACGACATCACCGAGTTTTCGCGCATTGCCCCGTCGGTACTCGAAGGCCGCTGCCCGGAGCTGCTGCAGGACTTTCTCGAAGTGCGCGGGCTGGGCATTCTCAACATCCGCACCATCTTCGGCGAGACCGCCGCCCGTCGCAGAATGCGCCTGCGTCTGATCGTGCATCTGGAGCGGCGCGTCACGGGGCACGACCCCGAGCGCCTGCCGCTCAACCTCGAAACGCAGGACGTGCTGGGCGTGCCGATTCCGCGCAGCGTGCTGCCGGTGGCGGCCGGGCGCAACCTGGCCGTGCTGCTTGAAGCGGCCGTACGCTCGACCATCCTCAAGCTGCGCGGCATCGACGCCACGGCCGAGTTCATTGCGCGCCACCAGCGCATCATGGAAACCGACCCCGACAAGGCCGACCCGGGCTGACACGCAGCTTGCCGCGACGGCATGCGCACTGCTACGCTCGACCGCTTCGCGCCACCACACCCTAGCTGCCCGCCCCCATGAAGAACCCGCCGGATTACCTCGAAAAAATCCTCAATGCGCACGTCTACGACGTTGCCATCGAGACCCCGCTTGAGCGTGCCGACAATCTCTCGGCCCGCCTCGGAAATTCGCTGCTGCTCAAGCGCGAGGACATGCAGCCGGTGTTCAGCTTCAAGATTCGCGGCGCCTACAACAAGATGGCCAATCTCTCGCCGGCGGCGCTCAAGCGCGGCGTGATCTGCGCCTCGGCCGGCAACCACGCGCAGGGTGTGGCCATGTCCGCGGCCAGGCTCGGCACACGTGCCGTCATCGTCATGCCGACCTCCACCCCGCAGATCAAGATCGACGCCGTGCGTTCGCGCGGCGGCGAAGTGGTACTCGAAGGTGACTCCTTTACCGAGGCTTTCGCCCACGCCAAGCAGCTCGAGAAGGAGGAGCGGCTGACCTTCGTGCACCCCTTTGATGACCCGGACGTAATCGCCGGCCAGGGCACCATCGGCATGGAGATCCTGCGCGCCCACCCCAAGCCCATCCACGCCATCTTCTGTTGCGTCGGTGGCGGCGGGCTGATCTCCGGCATCGCGGCCTACGTGAAACGGCTGCGCCCGGAAACGCTGATCATCGGCGTCGAGGCCGAGGATTCCGAAGCCATGACCCAATCGCTCGCCGCCGGCAAGCGCGTCGAGCTGGATCAGGTCGGCCTGTTCGCCGATGGCGCGGCGGTCAAGCTGGTCGGCGCCGAGACCTTCCGCCTGTGCCAGGAATACGTGGATGAGATGATCGTCGTCGACAACGACGCGATCTGCGCCGCCATCAAGGACGTCTTCGAGGACACCCGCTCGATCCTCGAACCGGCCGGCGCGCTGGCCGTAGCCGGCGCCAAGGAATACATCAAGCGCCACAAGCTGCGAGACAAGACACTGGTGGCGCTCGCCTCGGGCGCCAACATGAACTTCGACCGCCTGCGCTTCGTCGCGGAGCGCGCCGAGCTGGGCGAACAGCGCGAGGCCATCCTGGCGGTCACGATCCCGGAGAAACCAGGCTCTTTCCGCAAGTTCTGCGGCCTGCTCGGCAAGCGCAACATCACCGAGTTCAACTACCGCTATGACGACCCTGCGCGCGCCCACATCTTCGTCGGCGTGAACGTGCACAACCGTGCCGAGGCCGGCCGCATCATCGAGCTGCTGGCACGTCACGAGCTGCCCGCCATTGATCTCACCGACGACGAAATGGCCAAAAGCCACATCCGCTACATGGTGGGCGGGCGCGCGCCGCGCGCCGACAACGAGCTGCTCTACCGTTTCATCTTCCCGGAGCGCCCCGGCGCGCTGATGAATTTCCTGACGCAACTGCATTCGGACTGGAACATCAGCCTGTTTCACTACCGCAACCACGGCGCCGACTTCGGCCGCGTGCTGGTCGGCATGCAGGTCCCCCCGGGGGATCAGGCCGCGTTCAACGAGTTTCTTCACCGCCTGGGCTACGAGTACACCGACGAAACCGCCAACCCGGCCTACAAGCTGTTTCTGGGCTGAAACACCCCGGCCTCGGTCACGATCCAGTCCATCGGGCGGTCGTGCGGCTGCGGCAGCACGCTGTCGACACGCCCGAGTTCGAAGCCGACGCCAACTGCGCGCGCAGGCAGCACTTCCAGCGTGCGATCAAAGTAGCCGCCGCCATAGCCCAGCCGGAACCCGCCGGCATCAAAGGCATTGAGGGGCACGAGCACAACGTCGGGCAGCAGCGACTCGCCGGCGGGCGGGTGCGGAATGCCATGCCGGTCGGGCTGCAATTCCATGCCCGGCAACCAGCGGCGGAACACCAGCGGCGCAGCGCGGTCCAGCACCACAGGCAAGGCGGCACGACGCGCATCATCCGCGGTGAGCCAGTCGGCAACGAAATGGCGCAGATCCGGCTCGGCCCGAAACGGCCAGCAAAACCCCAGAATGCGCGGCGCAAGCTGGTCCAGCAGGCGCTTGAGATGACCCTGCAAGCGATGGCTCAGCGCATTGCGAGCCGTCACGGTGAGGGCCTCACGCGCACTCAAGGCCGCACTCCGCAACGCCCGGCGGCGCGCTACGATGTCATCTGCGGAACACGGTTCATGCATGTGCGGCCCCTCGCCCCTGGCCTCGTTCCGACAGCAATAGTGGAAACATGAAACACATCCTCATCGGCCTCACCCTCCTGACTGTCTGCGGCGTCTCGATTGCGCAAACCCTGCCCGGAGACAGCCGCATTCTAGCGGCGCGCGACGCACTGCGAACCGGCGATCGCATCACCCTCGAACGCCTCGCCGCCGTTTCCGATTCACGCCACCCGCTGGATCACTACGTCGAATACTGGCTGCTGCTGAACCGGCTGGCGCGTCCCGATCCGGCGCCGCGTGCCGACATCGCGGCCTGGCTTGCCAGCTACCCCGACACCGTACCGGCTACTCGCCTGCGCGCACAGTGGCTGCGCCGGTTGGCCAAGGACGGCGACTGGTCCGGCTATCTGAGCGTATTCGCCCAACACACCGACAAGGACGAAGAGCTGCACTGTCTGGCCTGGCAGGCCCGGCTCGCGCTGGGCGACACGGCGGTGCTCGACGAGGCTGCACAGGTCTTTGCCAGCCTCACGCAGAACCACCCGGCCTGCGACCCGGTGTTCGAGGCCGCCGTCCAGAAAGGCCGGGTCGGAGAAGACGACGCATGGTGGCGCTTCCGGCGTCAGATCGACAGCCGCCAGCCCGAGACCGCACGCCGCACGCTGCAATGGCTCAACGTTGATCCACGCCCCTTCGGCCGTGCCCTGTCGCATCCGGCCGACTACTTCGACCGCTTGCCGAGCGACTTCGCCAAGACCCGTGCCGGCCGCGAGATGGCGCTGGCCTCGCTGGTGCGTCTGGCACGCAACGACGTACCGCCCGCGCACGTGCGCTTTCTGCGGCGCTTCGAGAACTTCAACGTCGAAGAGCGCAAGTGGATGTACTCCGTGCTGGGCTACATGGGCGCGCTGTCTCGCCTGCCACTGACCAACGAATGGTATGCCGCCGCCGCAGATGTACCGATGAGTGCCGTACAGCGCGAGTGGCGCGTGCGTGCCGCGCTGCGCGCCGAAGACTGGCCGCTGGTCGAACACAGCATCGACCGCCTGCACGCTTCCGAACAGACTGCGACCGAATGGGTGTTCTGGCGCGCCCGCGCCCGCACTGCGCAAGGCGACCGGCCGGCGGCCGAGCGCCTGTTCCGCCAGATCGCGGACGGTCACGGCTTCTACCCGATGCTGGCCGCCGAGGAACTGGGACGGCGCTTTGCCCTGAACGGCACACGCGATGCCATCAGCCCGGCCGACAAGTCGCGTGCAGCGGCGGACTCCGGCATCCACGCAGCACTGACCCTCTACCGCCTGGGCCTGGACACCGAGGCCGTGCGCGAATGGATTCACGCGCTGCGCGGCAAGAGCCGCGACTTCATGGTCGCTGCCGCCCATGTGGCGCTCGACCACGGTCTGCTCGACCGCGCCATCAACACCGCCGAACTGGCCGACGCCGGCACTAACTTCGAGATCCGCTTCCTGACGCCTTTCCGCGAGCTGATCGAACCGCAAGCGCTCCAACAACAGGTCGATCTGGCCTGGATCTACGGCCTGATGCGACAGGAAAGCCGCTTCAACATCCCGGCCCGCTCGGGTGCCGGCGCACGTGGCCTGATGCAGGTCATGCCCGAAACGGGGCGACTGGTCGCGCGGCAGATCGGGCTCAAGGGCTACACCCCCCGCATGCTCAACGACCCGGAAACCAACGTGCTGCTCGGCACCAGCTACATGCGCATGATTCTCAACGATCTGGAGCAACATCCGGTGCTGGCTTCCGCCGGCTACAATGCGGGGCCCAACCGCGCGCAACGCTGGCGCGGGGAAAGACCGATCGAAGGGGCGATCTATGTAGCCACCATCCCGATCGACGAAACCAGGGACTACGTCCAGAAGGTACTCGTGAACAAGGTCGTGTACGCCGCGCTGCTCGAAGGTCGCCCGCAGTCGCTGCGCGAACGGCTGGGCATCATTCCGCCGGCCGTTGTACCCAACCCCTGAGGCTGCCATGCAATCACGACGCATCCTGATCACCGGCGGCAGCGGCTTTCTCGGCAGCGCCATCGTGCGCCGACTGGCCGGCCCCGGTACGCAACTGGTCATCCCGACGCGGGACGCAGCTCGCGCTGCGCATCTGAGCGGTCTTCCCGGTGTCGAGATCGTCACGGCCGACATCCATGAGCCGGCCACGCTGCAGCGTCTGGCTGAAGGCACGCAGGCGGCCATCAACCTCGTCGGCGTGCTGCACTCGAAGTCCGGCTCACCGTGGGGCCCTGACTTCGAGCGCGCCCACGTTGCGCTGCCACGCTCGCTCGTTGCCGCCTGCCATCAGGCTGGCACGGCGCGGCTGATCCACGTCAGTGCGCTGGGCGCAGACCGCTATGGCCCCTCGGAATACCAACGCTCCAAGGCTGCCGGTGAAGACGTCATCCAGGACGGGGCCGCGCCGCCGCTGTCGACCATCCTGCGTCCGTCGGTGGTATTCGGGCCCGGCGACAGCTTTCTCAACCTGTTCGCGCAGCTGACCAGGTTCATTCCAGTGCTGCCGCTGGCCGGCGCCGGTACGCGCTTCCAGCCGGTATTCGTCGGCGACGTAGCCGAGGTGGTTGCGCGCTGCATTGATGACACCGCGAGCGCACACCAGTGCTTTGACCTGGCCGGCCCGAGCACCTACACGCTGGCCGATCTGGTGCGCTATGTGTGTCAGCTCACCGGCCGCCGCCGGCTGGTGTTCGGCCTGCCCGAACCGCTGGCGATGCTGCAGGCGGCAGGCATGGAGCTGCTGCCCAAGCCGCCGATGAGCCGCGACAACGTGCGCTCGCTGCGCCGTGACAACGTCACCGCCGGGCCTCCGCTCCCCTTCGGTCTGACCCCGACTGCGCTCGAAGACATTGCTCCCGGCTATCTCGCCGGCGACACGCACTGATGCGGGCCTACATCGTCGGCGGCGCCGTGCGCGACGCCTTGCTCGGCCTGCCGGTGCGCGACCGCGACTGGGTGGTGGTCGGCGCCACCCCGCAGGATATGGCGGCCGCCGGCTATCGTCCGGTCGGCAAGGACTTTCCGGTGTTCCTGCACCCGGACACCCATGAGGAATACGCGCTGGCGCGCACCGAGCGCAAGACTGCGCCGGGCTACAAGGGCTTCACCTTCCACACCTCGCCGGACGTCACGCTGGAAGAAGACCTCGCACGCCGCGACCTGACCATCAACGCCATGGCGCGGGATGAAACGGGCACCATCACCGACCCCTTCGGAGGCCGGCGCGATCTGGAGGCGCGCATCCTGCGCCACGTCAGCCCGGCCTTCGCCGAAGACCCGCTGCGCATCCTGCGCGTGGCGCGCTTCGCAGCCCGTTTTGATGCGTTTGCAGTGGCGCCCGAAACCATGGCGCTGATGCGCGACATCGTCACCGCCGGCGAGGTCGAACACCTGGTCGCCGAACGCGTATGGCAGGAAGTGGCCCGCGGGCTGATGGAAGATCACCCGCAGCGCATGTTCGAGGTTCTGCGCGAGAGCGGCGCCTTGGCACGCCTGCTGCCTGAACTCGACGTCCAACCGCAAGCCGGACGTGACGCGCTGTACGCGCGCCTGCAGCGCAGCGTCGCCCGAAGCGCCCCGCTCGAGCAGCGCTGGGCACTGGTGCTGCAGCCGTTTGATGCAGACACCGCGCGCGAGGTATCGGAGCGCCTCAAGGTCCCGAACGAGGCGCGCGATCTGGCCGTGATGCTGGCGCGCGAGTCCGCAGCCTTGCAGACCGAGGCAGCCGAGCCCGAAACGGCGCTCGACCTGCTGGTGCGTTGCGACGCGCTGCGCCGACCGGAGCGTTTCGCAGCGCTGCTCGACACGGCCCACGACAGCGACGCGGGATTCGAAACCGACACATGGCGCACCGCGCTGCGGGCCGCTGCCGGCGTGGATGCCGGCGCGATTGCCGCCGCCTGCAGTGACAAGCGTGAAATTCCGCAGCACGTGCGCGCAGCACGCATTGCGGCCATTTCAGGCTAGATCGACCAGAGCAACAGCAGCGCTATGCCCGACAGCAGCACCGTCGTGGTAAACGGAAAATGATAGGGTTTGCCGCGGAACTTCAGGTGCACGTCACCGGGCAGCTGGCCAAGACGCAGATGGCGCGCCAGCGTCGCGCGGAACAAGCCGGTGACGAGCACGATGACAAGGATGACGATCAGCCATTTCAACATCCCGCATTAGACCTCGAAGCACCGTAACCCGCCAACCCGGAAGGACGCCATGATCACGCTGTACACCTGGAGCACCCCGAACGGCCGCAAGGTCTCGATTGCACTTGAAGAGCTGGACCTGCCCTATGCCGTGAAGACCATCAACATCACGCGCGACGAGCAGTTTGCGCCGGACTTCCTCGCCATCAGCCCGAACAACAAGATTCCGGCCATCGTCGACACCGACGGGCCCGATGGCCAGCCGATCTCGCTGTTTGAATCCGGCGCGATCCTGCTCTATCTGGCTGAGAAAACCGGCAAGCTGCTGCCGGCCGATGCACGTGGGCGTCACCAGACACTGGAATGGCTGATGATGCAGATGGCTTCGGTCGGCCCGATGATGGGCCAGGCCCACCACTTCCTGCGTTTCGCGCCCGAAGACGTACCCTACGCGAGAAAGCGCTATTCGGCCGAGACACGCCGCCTCTATGGCGTGCTCGACCGCCGGCTGGCCGGGCATGAATGGCTTGCGGCGGACCAGTACACGATTGCCGACATCGCCACCTACCCCTGGATCGCGCGCCACGAATGGCAAAAGGTTGATCTCGCTGACTTCCCCAACGTGAAGCGCTGGTATGACGCCATCGGCGCTCGCCCGGCCGTCGTGCGCGGCATGGCGGTGCCGGGCTGACATGGGCGCACGTCAGCTCGAACACCTCGTGCGCGCACCAAACGCAGCAACCGGCCAGCCACCGCTGCTGTTCGTGCATGGCGCCTACACCGGCGCCTGGTGCTGGGACGAGCACTTCCTGCCCTTCTTCGCAGCGCATGGCTACACCGCGCACGCCTTGTCGCTGTCCGGCCACGGCAAGAGCGAGGGGCGCGAAGAGCTGGACAGCCTGAAGCTGGCCGACTACGTCGACGATGTCCTCAACACCCTGGCCGAGTTGCCCACGGCACCCGTGCTGATCGGCCACTCGATGGGTGGGCTGGTCGTGCAGAAGGTGCTCGAACACACCTCCGTGCCGGGTGCCGCACTGCTGTGCGCCGTGCCGCCCCATGGGCTCGGCCCTTCTGCCATGCGCATGCTGCTGCAGCAGCCGAGCCTGCTGATCACGCTGAACGCCATGCTCGCCGGACGCGAGCCGGCAATCGACCATGTGCGCGAAGCACTGTTCCACCAGGCTCTCGACGAGGCCCGACTGGCGAGCTACGTCGCTCGCTGCCAGCCCGAATCGGCGCGCGCCATCTGGGACATGACGGCCTTCGACCTGCCGCGCACGCGTGACATGCATCGCGTGCCGATGCTGATTCTCGGGGCTGAACACGACCGCCTGATTTCGCCGGACGAGGTCAAGGCGACCGGTCGGGCGTTCGACACGCCGGCCGAAATCCTGCCCGGCTTCGGTCACGCGTTGATGCTCGAACCCGAATGGGAACGCCCCGCGCAGCGCATCCTCACATGGCTGGCCACGCTTCCCTCTGCCGGAGCTTCGACATGAACCCGTCCCCCGTGATCCTCGTCACCGGCTCCGCACGACGCGTCGGCGCGGCCATCGCACGTGCGTTGCATGGTGCCGGCGCGCGCATCGTCCTGCACTATCGCAGCGCCGCCGGGGCCGCCGAAGCCCTGGCCGCCGAACTCAACACCGCCCGTCCGGGCTCAGCCACCTGCGTGCGCGGCAACCTGGCGCATGCCGGCGAACCGGAGCGCATCGCGGCCGATGCCCTGGCGGCCTTCGGCCGGATCGACGGACTGGTCAACAACGCGTCGAGCTTTTTCCCGACCGCGCTCGGCAGCATCGACGACGCAGCCTGGAACGATCTGATCGGCTCCAACCTGAGGGGGCCGCTGTTCCTGAGCCAGGCGCTGACACCTGCGCTGCGCACGGCCGGCGGCGCCATCGTCAACATCATCGACATCCACGCCGAACGGCCGCTGGCCGGCTATGCGCTGTACTGCACGGCCAAGGCCGGGCTGCTCGGCATGACGCGCGCGCTGGCGGTGGAGCTGGCGCCGCAGGTGCGCGTCAACGGCGTATCGCCCGGCCCCATCGAGTGGCCCGACGACGGGCAGTTTCCGGCGCAAGAGCGCGACGCCATCGTGGCCGACACCCTGCTCGGGCACGAAGGGCGCCCCGAGGACATTGCCGGCGCGGTGCGTTACCTGCTGCTCGATGCGCCGTATGTGACCGGCCAGATCCTTGCCGTGGACGGCGGACGCAGCGCCCACCTGAAGACCCCGGGCGTATAATTCCCGGTCTGACGGAGGACTTGCTGTGAACGCACCCGAAGGCGCCATCGGCGTCGGAGAGAACCGATTCTCGAACACCTTTCTGCGGCTCAAGAAGAAGCTTGAGCGCGGGGTCGGCGAGGCCATCGGCGACTTCGACATGATCGGCAACGGCGACACCGTGATGGTGTGCATCTCGGGCGGGAAGGACTCGTACACCTTGCTGTCGTGCCTGCTCGCGCTGCGCGAACGCGCGCCGGTCGATTTCCGCATCATCGCGATGAACCTCGACCAGAAGCAGCCCGGCTTCCCGGCTGACATCCTGCCGGCCTACTTCGAGTCCATCGGCGTCGAATACCGCATCGTCAGCGAAGACACCTACTCCATCGTCAAGGACAAGATTCCCGAGGGCAAGACCACCTGTTCGCTGTGCTCACGCCTGCGCCGCGGCATCATCTACCGCACGGCGCGTGAACTGGGCGCGACCAGGATCGCGCTGGGCCACCACCGCGACGACATTCTCGAGACCTTTTTCCTGAACCTCTTCTTCGGCGGGCGACTCAAAGCCATGCCCCCGAAACTGGTCAGCGACGACGGCGAACATGTGGTGATCCGGCCGCTGGCGTACTGCACCGAAGCGGACATCGCGCGCTTTGCGCGCACGATGGAATTCCCGATCATTCCGTGCAATCTCTGCGGTTCGCAGGAGAACGCCCAACGCCGCCAGATCAAGGCCATGCTGCAAGGCTGGGCACGGGAACATCCGGGACGTATCGAGTCGATCTTCACCGCCATGCGCCAGGCCGTGCCGTCCCATCTGATGGACGCCGAGCTGTTTGACTTCCGGGGCCTGACGAACGCCACCGTGGTCGCCGAAGGCGATACTGCCTTCGACCCGCCGGAGTTGCCGAAGACGCCCTTCGGCGGCCTGCAGATCGTGGCCGGACAACACAACTCGTAACGCGATGAAAAATCACGTTGCGAGTCTGGAAATATTTGAACATCATGGAGTCGGCCGCAGCAGGCGTGGCGACCAGCCCCTCAAGAACCCACGATCATGGACACCGCTATGCCTACCTGCATCCTGATGGCTCAGCTTCTCGGCGGACCTTCACCGGTTGCCTCGGCCGCCGCGTCCGCCACCCGACACGCGCTCGACCGCGCGCGCAACCGCATGAAGCTCGCGCTGGAGGCCCACGGCGGCACGCCCCAGGGCAGCTCGGGCGACGATCTCTGTGCCCTGTTCGCGTCGGCGGATGCAGCCGCGCTGGCCGCCTGCGAGATGATCGAACGGGTGTATCAACTGCCGCCGTCGAGCGGCGCCCGCTTCGGCGTCCGGGCGGCCATCCACGTCGCGGCCGACGGTGCTGCGGCAAACACTGAACTTGCCCGTCTGGCAAGCCTGGCCCGGCCTGCCGAAGCGCTGGTCAGCGCGGCGGCAGCGTCGCTGATCAGTTCCTCCACCCGTCAGTTTGCTCGCGCCAAGGCTGTGGAAGACCCCGCGCTGGGCGATGGCCTGCTCGCGCTGTTGCGGCACGCCGCTCTGGCCGGAACCGCCGAGAGCAACGAGCGCCGCCCGCCGCGGCTGCGCGTGCGGCATCAGGGCCGCACGCTCTACGTCGATGCGCAGCACCCGAGCCTGATGCTGGGGCGCGAGCCGGACAACGATCTGGTACTGGACGACCCGCGCGCCTCGCGCCGCCATGCCCGCATCGACTTCCGGGACGACCGCTTCGCGCTGGTCGACCACAGCAGCAACGGCTCATGGGTGGCGCCGGCCAGCGGCAGCGCAATCTTCCTCAAGGGCGAAGAAGCCGAACTGCCGCTGCACGGCCGCATCGGCCTGGGCTTCCCGGCCGGCGAAGGCGAGGCCAATCTAGTCGACTTCGAGATCCACTGATCAAGCGCCGCACGAAGCAAAGCGGCGCGCCCATTGAGGTGCGCCGCTTTTTTCATGCAAATCAATACCCTGCACGCCTCATGGCTTTGTTTCCGGCGCTTGATGCAGCGCAGTACGTTACAATTGCCCCCTGCTCTGCAGTTTCAAGCCCGCACCCACCATGACCCAGCGCCTGCGCGAAATTCCGTACAACTACACCTCGTTTTCCGACCGCGAGATCGTGATCCGCCTGCTCGGCGCCAACGCATGGGAAGCGCTGGACAGCCTGCGCGCAGAGCGCATCACCGGCCGCTCGGCACGCATGCTGTACGAAGTGCTCGGCGACATCTGGGTGGTGCAGCGCAACCCCTACCTGCAGGATGACCTGCTGGCGAACCGTGATCGGCGTGAGGCGCTGATCGGTGCCATGCACCACCGCCTGCGCGAAGTCGAGAAACGTCGCCAGGAAAGCGCCGCCGAAGACCCCGAGCGCTCGGCCCGCGTGGCCATGCTGGTCAATGCGGCAGAGACGGCCGTAAGCGGCTTCGCCCGGTTTTTCGAAGACACCGGCGCGCTGCGCAAGCGCGTCGAAAAGACGCTGGCACGCCACACCCGGCGTGACAACATCTGCTTCGACGGCCATGCGCGCGTCTCGCACGTTACCGATGCCACCGACTGGCGCGTCGAGTACCCCTTCGTGGTGCTCTACCCGGACACCGAAGAGGAAATGGCGCCGCTGGTGCGCGACTGTATCGAGCTCGGCCTGACCATCATTCCGCGCGGCGGCGGCACGGGCTATACCGGCGGTGCGATCCCGCTGGACGCCAAGTCCGTGGTCATCAACACCGAGAAACTGATCGATCTTGGCGCGGTGGAAGAGTCGCTGCTGCCTGGACTCGCCACTCCGGTGCCAACCATCCGCACCGGCGCCGGCGTCGTCACCGCCCGCGTGGCCGAAGCCGCAGGTGCCGCCGGACGAGTGTTCGCAGTCGACCCGACTTCTGCCGAAGCCTCCTGTATCGGCGGCAACATCGCCATGAACGCCGGCGGCAAGAAGGCCGTGCTGTGGGGTACCGCGCTCGACAACCTGGCCTGGTGGAAAATGGTCACGCCGGACGGCGACTGGCTGGAAGTCGAACGCCTCAACCACAATCTCGGCAAGATCCACGAGCAGGAAACGGTCGAGTTCCGCCTGCGCCGCTTCGACCCCACAGGCCGCAAGCAGCTCGCCGAGGAAGTCATCACGATGCCCGGCGCGAGCTGTCGCAAGACCGGGCTTGGCAAGGACGTCACCGACAAGTTTCTCGGCGGCGTGCCGGGCGTGCAGAAGGAAGGCACGGACGGGCTGATCGTCGCGGCCCGCTGGGTGCTGCACAAGATGCCGCCGCATACGCGCACGGTGTGCCTGGAATTTTTCGGGCAGGTACGCGAGGCCGTGCCATCCATCGTCGAGATCACCGACTACTTCAAGCCCGGCGGCGAAGGCCATGCCGCCGGTGTGCAACTGGCCGGTCTGGAGCATCTGGACGAGCGTTATGTGAAGGCGGTCGGCTACTCGACCAAGGCCAAGCGTCATGGCCGGCCCAAGATGGTGCTGGTCGGCGACATCGTCGGCCACGACGAGAAGGCCGTGATGGGGGCCGCCTCGGAAGTCGTGCGCATGTGCAATTCGCGCGGCGCCGAAGGCTTCATCGCCGCCTCGGACGAGCAGCGCAAGCGCTTCTGGCTCGACCGCTCGCGCACTGCCGCGATCTCGAAACACACCAACGCCTTCAAGATCAACGAAGACGTGGTGATTCCGCTCAATCGCATGGGCGACTATTGCGACGCCATCGAGCGCATCAACATCGAGCTGTCGACGGCCAACAAGCTGGCGCTGTGCGATGCGCTGGCCGAGTGCGTGGCCGGCGACCTGCCGCTCAACCGCGGCGATTCCGACCTAGACAAGGAAGCGCTGATCGGCGACTGCCGGCAGGCCGCGCTCGACACCATCGCCGAGATCCGCGCACGCTGGCAGTGGCTGCTCGACAACCTCGATACGCCGCTGGCCGAGGCCGAGCCGGCCTTCTCGGGCCTGGGCATTGCCGCCACCGAATTCACCAACCGCGCTGCCGACCCGGTGCTGTTCCACCGCCTGCAGGACTACTCCATCCGCATCTCGTGGAAGACCGAGCTCCAGCCGCGCCTGGACAAGATCTTTGACGGCGTGGTGTTCGACCCGGTGCGCGAGCAGATCAAGGCAGTACACCGCGAGGTGCTGCGCGGCCGGGTGTTCGTGGCGCTGCACATGCACGCCGGTGACGGCAACGTGCACACCAACATCCCGGTGAACTCGGATCACTACGAGATGCTGACCACGGCCAACCGCACGGTCGATCGCATCATGGCGATTGCGCGCGCACTCGACGGCGTGATCTCGGGCGAACACGGCATCGGCATCACCAAGCTCGACTATCTCACCGACGACGAGATGGCCGGCTTCTGGGCGTACAAGAAGAAGGTCGACCCGAAAGGTCACTTCAACCGCGGCAAACTGATGCGCGACGGCGAGTCCAGCGCCAACCTCGATCTGGCCTACACCCCCAGCTTCAGCCTGATGGGGCATGAGTCGCTGATCATGGAGCAGACCGAGATCGGCGAAATCGCGCGCGACATCAAGGACTGCCTGCGCTGCGGCAAGTGCAAGCCGGTGTGCTCGACCCACGTGCCGCGCGCCAACCTGCTGTACAGCCCGCGCAACAAGATCCTCAGCACTTCGCTGCTGATCGAGGCCATGCTCTACGAGGAGCAGACCCGTCGCGGCGTCTCACTCGCCCACTGGGCCGAGTTCGAAGACGTGGGCGACCACTGCACGGTCTGCCACAAGTGCGAGAAGCCCTGTCCGGTGGACATCGACTTCGGCGACGTATCCATCAAGATGCGCAACCTGCTGCGCAAGCAGGGTAAGAAATCGTTCAACCCCGGCACCAAGGCTGCGATGGCCTTCCTCACCGCTAAGGATCCTGCGACGATCAAGCTGATCCGCAAGGGCATGATCGAGTGGGGTTACGCCGCACAGCGCCTGGGTCACCGCATCGGCAAGTCACTGGGCTTGATCCAGGCACAGGTCAAGGCGCCGCCGGCTACGCTCGGCAAGGCGTCCATCAAGGCCCAGGTGATCCACTTCATCAACAAGCCGATGCCGGGCAACCTGCCCAAACGCACCAGCCGCGCGCTGCTCGACATCGAGGACGACAAGGTCATCCCGGTCATCCGCAACCCGCAGATCAAGCGCGACGACTCCGAGGCCGTGTTCTACTTCCCCGGCTGCGGCTCCGAGCGCCTGTTCAGCCAGGTCGGCTTGGCCACCCAGGCCATGCTGTATCACGTCGGCACCACCACGGTGCTGCCGCCTGGCTACCTGTGCTGCGGCTATCCGCAGACCTCGGCCGGCTTCGAGGACAAGGGTCTGCAGATCACCACCGACAACCGCGTGCTGTTCCACCGCGTCGCCAACACGCTGAACTACCTCGACATCAAGACCGTGATCGTGTCCTGCGGCACCTGCATGGATCAGCTCATGAAGTATCAGTTCGAGCAGATCTTCCCGGGCTGCCGATTGCTCGACATCCACGAGTACCTGATGGAAAAGGGCGTGAAGCTCGAAGGCATCGAAGGCACGCGCTACATGTACCACGAGCCCTGCCACACACCGATGAAGCAGTACTCCGGCATCAAGGTAGCCAACGAGCTGATGGGTACGCGCGTGGATCTGAATGACCGCTGTTGCGGCGAATCCGGCACGCTGGCCGCTTCACGCGCCGACATCTCGACGCAAGTGCGTTTCCGCAAGCAGGAAGAAATCGAGAAGGGTGCCGCCGCCTTGCGTGACGGGGACAACGCGATGCCGGTGAAGGTGCTGACGTCCTGCCCGAGCTGCCTGCAGGGCCTGTCGCGCTATGCCGACGATGGCAAGGTGGATGCGGACTACATCGTGGTCGAGATCGCCAAGCACACCCTTGGCGAGCAATGGATGCCCGAGTACGTGCAACGCATCAATCAGGGCGGGATCGAGCGGGTACTGCTCTAGGGCAAGGTCAGCGCTTGCGCTTCTCGGCCAGCAGCTCGGCGTAGCGTCGCCGGTCGCGCGCAAAGCGTTCCTGCACGGCCTCCCGCTCCTTGAGCTTGCCTTGCAGCAGACGCTGGTAGATGCCGCGCTCGTTGTCGATGTCGGTGCGCGCCAGACGGTGACGGTGGGTGACCTGATCCGGCCGAAGCGAGGCGATCAACTGATCGAGCTTGGTCTCCTCCTCGTCCAGCTCCGTCAGGCGCTTGCGGATGTCGTTGATCATCGTATCGATGTCGGCCAGGGACCTGGCTTCACGCGCGTCGATGTCGTCCAGCCCGCCGTACGTATCGAGCAGCGCGGTATCCGTGCGCCGCTGTATTTCGCGCTCGGCCTCCAGCTCCGCCTCGCGCTGCTTTTCAGCCTCGATGCGGGCCCGCTCTTCGCGCGTAAGCGGCGCCGCCACCACCCGCAGTACCGTTCCGCGCGGGGAAATCTCGCGATACTCGCGCCCGTAGCATGCGTGCGGCAGCACGTCGGCGCAGATTGACTGCCCGTTTGCACCCTGACAGCAATAGATATTGCCCTTGTTGGCAGCGGCCAGCGACGGCAGCAGCCCGACAAGAAGACACACCACTCTAGGCAGCCACGTCGACGCCATAACGATCCCGATAGCCCTGCACCGCCTCAAGATTGGCAACCAGATCGGCACTGCCGGACAGATAGCCGATGAGGTCTTCCAGGGTCGCCACGGCCACCACCGGAATACCGAAAGTGGCACTGACTTCCTGTACGGCGGATTGATGGGTGCTGCCCCGCTCCATGCGGTCCAGCGCAATCACCACACCGGCGGGCTCAGCCCCGGCCGCGCGGATGATGTTCACGGATTCACGTACCGAGGTACCGGCCGAAATCACGTCGTCGAGAATCAACACACGGCCCGACAAAGGCGCGCCGACCAGCGTGCCGCCCTCGCCATGATCCTTGGCTTCCTTGCGGTTGAAGGCAAAGGGCAGGTTCACACCTTCTTCCGCGAGACGAATGGCTACGCCGGCAACCAACGGAATGCCCTTGTAGGCCGGGCCGAACAGCATGTCGCACGGCACGCCGGACTCGCGAATGGCGCGCGCATAGAAACCACACAGTGCACGAAAGGATTCGCCGTCGTTGAAGAGACCGGCATTGAAGAAGTACGGGGAGTCACGCCCCGCCTTGGTAATGAAGGAACCGAAACGCAACACGCCCTTGTCACAGGCGAGTGCGATGAAATCGCGGCTAAAATCCATGTCCGGCCAATCAGCAAGGTAACCCGAAGCATGTTACGCGTCATCACAGCCAACCTCAACGGCATCCGATCGGCCCAGCGCAAGGGCTTTTTCGACTGGCTGCCGCAGCAAGAAGCGGACTTCGTGTGCCTGCAGGAACTCAAGGCGCAGGCGCCCGACATAACGACGGAAATGCTCAACCCGGGGGAATACTACGGCTACTTTCACTACGCCGAGAAGAAGGGCTACAGCGGCGTCGGCATTTATTCACGGCGGCAGCCCGATCAGGTCATCGAAGGCCTCGGTGTGCCCGAGATCGACGCCGAAGGCCGCTACCTTGAGCTGGTGTGCGGCAATCTCTCGGTGATCTCGGTGTACGTGCCATCCGGCTCCAGCGGAGATGTCCGCCAGGAGGCCAAGTTTGCCTTCATGGAGAAGTTCTTCCGCCATCTCGCCGAGCTCGCCAAATGCGGGCGCGAAGTCGTTCTGTGCGGCGACTGGAACATCGCGCACAAGGAAATTGATCTGAAAAACTGGCGCTCCAACCAGAAGAACTCCGGATTCCTGCCCGAGGAGCGCGCCTGGCTCACGCGCGTGCTCGACGAACTCGGCTGGGTCGACGTCTACCGCCGCCTGCACCCGGACACCACGGCCGAGGCCTACACCTGGTGGTCCAATCGCGGACAGGCCTGGGCCAACAACGTGGGATGGCGACTCGACTACCAGCTCACCACCCCCGGTATCGCCGCTGGCGTGAAGGCCGCGTCGATCTACAAGGACGAGCGTTTCTCCGACCACGCACCGCTGACCATCGACTACGCTTTCGGCGACTGAAACCTGCGCCGTAAACGAAAAAAGCCGCGCCCGAAGGCGCGGCTTTTCTTTTCCTGAAAACCGATCAGGCGGCTTTCTTGCGGTTGGCTTCGAGCCAGCCGTCCACCGTGGCGACGATTTCGTCGACAGCGGCGTTCTTCATGCCTTTCTGGGCGGCCAGCAGTTGCACCACGCGGTCGACACGCTCGATGTTGGTCGCACCGGCGGCGAGCGCACGGGCAGCCGACGACGGGCTACCCAGCGACTGGGCGGCGTCAGCGTACTTCTGGAACGGCACGAGGTCGTCACGGTTGGCGCCGAGCGCCACGCAAACGTCCATCACCCACTCGTAGATCGCGCGCGAGGCTTCGATGTCGCCATGCACAGCTTCCTTGATCGGGCGAACGCCGTCTTTCATGACGCAACGGTAGTTACCGGCGAGCAGCATGGCCCACTTGGCCAGCGGCACGTAGATCGACTCGTTGGCCTTGAGCTTGACCGGCAGCTCCAGCTTCTCACCGTTGTAGTCCAGACGGGCAGCGGCGATGTCAGCGTCGAGATCGCGAACGATCTGGGTGTGAGCGTCGTTCTCGAACGGAGCGCACTTGAAGTTCGTCGGCAGACGAACCTGCAGCACGTTGACCTTTTCTTCGGGCGGACGGAAAGCCTGCGGGTCCGGGCTGCACAGGGTCATCAGCTTCGGATCGATGACGTCCCACACGGTAGCGTCGGCATAGCAGTCGCGCAGCAGGTTGGCGTCGATACCCGGGATACGGGCGATGAACGGCAGCGGCGGCATGTTCATGATCGACATGCACGGCACGCCGGCCTTGGCGATCTCACCCAGCAGCTCGCGCACGCCCGGCGAACGGTACTGCGGCTCTTGCATGGCCAGACCGACCAGGTCGTACTCGGACGGGTTGATGGCGCTCGGCACGTCGGCAGAGATCTTGCCCGGCAGCTTCTTCGAGTCGATCTCGACGAGGCCTTCACGACCACGCATCGGCATGCGCACGATGGAGCCTTCGGCGTTGATCAGCTCGGCTTCGGCCGGCAGGCAGACCAGTTTGACCGAGTGACCGGCCATGGCCATTTTGACCCCCAACAGGGAACCGTAGGAGGCTCCGAGGATCAGGACGTTGTACTTCTTGCTCATGTACTACTCCTTCAAGGTTACAAACGAAAATCAGAAAATAGCTTTGCCGACGCACCTCGGGCGTCGGCTGAAATTCGATGGTCCGGTTCGGGCACACAACGCAGATGGTGGTCGGTGCCGCGCGAACAGGGCGTTCTGGCAGGAGATGCGGCGCTCTTGTTGAGCCAGCGGCGAATCCTGCGCCCCGCAAAGCGGTGGGTATTGCGAGCCATGTTACTGATATTTTTCAGCACGGCCAAGGGAACCGATTATATCCGTAGTTGTACGAATGTCACGACCCCCTTACCCCCTTTGCAGAAGCCGCGCCAACCGTGGCTTCCGACCTGACTCGGGTAGAATCCGCCGCACCGCCTGTAGGAGCCGGCTTGATGAATCTGGACGAAATCCAACGCATTCGCAGCGAAGCCGACTGCCTGGTGTCGCCCGACTCCATCGATGCAGCCATCGACCGCCTGGCAGGCGAGATTACCGCTGCGCTGGCCGACGCCAACCCCATCGTCTTCGTCGTCATGAACGGCGGCGTGATCTTCTCCGGTCGTCTGCTGCCGAAGCTGCCCTTCCCGCTCGAAACCAGCTATCTGCACGCTACCCGCTACGGCGACCGCTGCCGCGGCGAAGGCCTCGAATGGCGCGCCCAGCCCGCTCAACCGGTACGCGGACGCACCGTGCTGGTGCTCGACGACATCCTCGACGAAGGCCATACGCTGCACGCCATCCTCGATCACCTGCGCACCGGGGGCGCCCGCCGGGTACTCTCCGGCGTGCTGGTGCACAAACAACATGATCGCAAGGCCGTGCCCGGCATGCGCGCCGACTTCACCGGCGTCGACGTCGCTGATCGCTTCCTGTTCGGCTGCGGCATGGATTACAAAGGTTACTGGCGCAACTCGCCCGGCATCTACGCAGTCAAGGGAATGTAACAACTATGGTCATCACCTTCCGCTCACGCGCCGCAGCCGACGTCATCATGCTCGGCGACAACGCCCGCCAGCTCCTGAAAGTGCTCGGCAAGGACTCCGACAGCACACGGGGCATTGTCACCGTCGAACAACTCCCCGAAGCCATTGCCCGCCTCGAACAAGCCATCGAGGCAGACCGCGAACGCGCTCGCGCCGCCGAACGCGCCCAGCCCGATGAAGACGAAGACGCCCCGAAAGGCATGGCCGCTGCGGTCAACCTGCACCAACGCGGCTGGCCACTGCTCGACATGCTCCAGACCTCGCTCGCCGAAAAGACGCCGGTTACCTGGGGCAGTTGAGCCTCAGCGCTCGCCCGGATTCCTTGCCACAACGTCAGCCCGCAGCACGGAAGTCTCGACCAGCAGGTCGGCGATGAGCGGGCGGCTGTTGAGGTAGTGCTCCGTCTGCTTGTGGATCTCCAGCGCCTCGGGGCTGGTGTAGATCTCGTACAGGTAGAAGGTGTTGGGCTCCTGCTGCGCTTCGAGCACGTCGAAGGTCAGGCAGCCGGCTTCGTGTTCGACCGAGGCGCGGGCGTTGGGGAGCATGGCGGCGAGATAGGCGTCGCGTGCGCCCTCGCGAATCACGTTCTTGACCACGATGCAGTACATCTTTCCTCCTTGCGTTGGCATCCGTGTCGGGGGCTGGCACCATAACATGCACCTATCGACACAACGCAAACCCGAAGGAAAGTGACATGAGCAAACGCCCCGCCCCGTTCAATGGCCTGCGTCATCTGGCACTGGTAGTGCCGAACCTGGAAGAGTGCGAGCGCTTCTACGTGGACATCATCGGCATGCAGGTGCTGCGCCGCGCCAGCCCGAATCTGGTGTATCTGACGCTGGGCAACGACAACCTGTCGCTCGGCCGCAGCCGCAAGGGCGAGGCGACCGGCGTGCAGTATCTGGATCACTTCGGCTTCATCGTAGACACGCAAGAGCAGCTGCAGGAGTGGTACGAGTTCATGCAGGCGCAAGGGGTGAATGTGCTCGACACGCCGCATGATCACGGCGACGGCGCGCGCAGCTTCCACATCACTGACCCGGCTGGAAACGTCATCCAGCCCATCTACCATCCGGCCATTTCGGGCCAGAAATTCAGCGCACCGGCAAGCTGAGCCCTCAGCCCATGATCAGGGCAGGGTCGACTTCGGCAAGTGCCTGAAAGGCCGGGCGGGCAAAGTAATAGCCTTGGAAAAGCTCCACTCCGAGGTCGCGCAGCACCGCGTATTCGGCCGCCGTTTCGACGCCCTCGGCGATCACCGCAATCTCGAGATCGCGCGCCATCTGCAGGATGCCGCGCGTGATGGCCACGCGACACCGGTCCGCATCAATGCCGCGGATCAGCCCCATGTCGAGCTTGATCAGATCAGACTGGAACTCAGCGAGCAGCCCCAGGCCGGCATAACCTGCGCCAAAATCGTCAATTGCGGTGCGAAAACCCTGACCCTGGTAGTGCTCTAGGATGTTGCGCAGATGCGGGTGGTCTTCGATGCGCTCACCCTCGGTCACCTCGAAGATGATCCGATCGATCGGGAAGCCGTACTTCTCGGCCGCATGGAGCGTGGTGCGGATGCACAACTCCGGGCGATACACGGCATTGGGCAGGAAGTTGATGCTGAGCAGGCAGCTCATGCCGAGTTCGGCCGCCAGCCGGATGGCCTTTACGCGGCAGGCCTGATCGAAACGGTAGCGGTTGCTGTCATTGACGTGGGCAAACACGCTGCCTGCGCCCTCGCCATTCAGCCCCCGCACCAGGGCTTCATGAGCGAAAATCTCGCCGTTGGTGGCGTTAACGATGGGCTGAAAGGCCATCGTGAAATCGAAATCCAGTCCGGCGCCCTCAAGGCACTCCGAACAACCGAGCTGACGGAAATCGACGGGTTTCTGCATGGACACTCCCGGGTACGCACAAGCGGCCCGCCATCACGACGGTCTGGAACCATTACAAACAAAAGCACTCTGCCCTGCAAGCGCCCCATGGTGGGGCAAAGCACGGTCCGACCCGACCATCACGAGGTGCCCGCATGAACGGCCCCAGCAAGAAAAAGCCATTCCGGATATTCATCGACGACGTGAAGATCCGCCACACGTCCCACTGGGACGAGGACTTCATGAGCCGCGAGGAACTCGAAGCGGCGTATGCCGTGCCCACCGATAAAACGCCGTCCACGCCAGCCAACCCCGCTGACGAAAAAGATGCCGAGAAGGACTGACCCGCGTCTCTTTTGCGCAGCATTCGCTCTGGCGTGCGCTGCGTCAGCGAGTGCTGCGGAACCACCACTGGTGGCCGTCGACATCGGCCACACGCTCGATGCACCCGGCGCCATTTCGGCACGCGGGCGCAGTGAGCTGGAATTCAACCGTGATCTGGCGCTGAAGGTGGTCGATGCCCTGCAGGCGCTCGGCTTGCGCAGTGTGCTGGTGAATGCAGACGGCCGTATCGAATCACTGCAGGCGCGCCCGGCCGGCGTGCCGCAGGCGGACTTCTTCCTGTCCATCCACCACGATTCGACCAACGCGTCGGAGCTGAACGAATGGGAGTGGATGGGCACGCAGCAGACCTTCTCCGACCGCTGGGCCGGGCATTCGATGTTCGTATCCACGCGCAACCCGGATCTGGATACCAGCCTGCTGTGCGGGCGCGCCATCGGCGCCCGGCTGCAGCGCGCCGGCTTCGTCCCCACGGACAAGAACGCGCGACGACGCGCCTACCTCGACGCCGAGCACGCGGTGCATGCCTTTGACAACCTGATCGTGCTGTACCGCGCGCTGCAGCCGGCGCTGCTGTTCGAGGCCGGCGTGATCAAGCACCGCGATGAAGAACTGCTGCTGCGTGACGAGGCGCGTCAGACGCGCATGGCGAGCGAAATTGCCACCGGCCTCAAGGCCTGCCTGACAACGGAGCGCTGACGAACTGCGGCTCCGCTTCCAGCTCCACCCCGAACTGCTGCGCCACATCGGCGCGGATGGCGTCGGCGATGCGCCGCACGTCTGCGCCGGTGGCGCCGCCGCGATTGACCAGCACCAGCGCCTGCCGCTCGTAGCTGCCCACCGGACCCAGATCGCGCCCCTTCCAGCCGGCACGCTCGATCAACCAGCCGGCGGCGATCTTGGCGCTGCCATCGGTCTGCGGATAGGCCGGAAGTTCCGGGTGCGCTGCATGCAGGCGCGCCAGCGTGGCCGCATCGACCAGCGGGTTCTTGAAGAAGCTGCCGGCGTTGCCGAGTTCGGCCGGGTCGGGCAGTTTGCGGCGGCGGATCGCGATGACCGCGTCCGACACGTCACGCGGCAACGGCTCGGCCAGACCGTTGCGGGCCAGTTCCGCAGCCAGCTCGGCGTAGCCGGTGACCGGCCGCCAGCTTTTGGGCAGCCGGAACGTGACCGAGGTGATCAGCCAACGCCCGGCCTCCTCGCGTTTGAACACGCTATCGCGGTAGCCGAAGCGGCAATCGTCGCGCGAAAAGCGGCGAGAGCTGCCATCGGCCAGCGACACCGCTTCGAGGTGGTCAAAGCGCTCGGCCAACTCCAGCCCGTAGGCGCCGATGTTCTGGATCGGCGCGGCGCCGACCGTACCGGGAATCAGCGACAGGTTCTCCAACCCGCCCCAGCCCTGCTCCAGCGTCCAGCGCACGAAGTCGTGCCAGTGTTCGCCGCCGCCGGCGCGTACCAGGATGGCGTCGTCGTCTTCACCGACCCGCTCGCGCCCGGCAATGGCCACCCGCAGCACCCGGCCGGGGAAGTCGCCGTCGAACACGACATTGCTGCCCCCGCCCAGCACCATCCGCGGCGAGTCCGCCCAATCCGGGCGGGCGATCAGGGAGGCGAGCTGCTGAGGACTTTCAATCACCGCCAACTGCGCGGCGCGCGAGGGCAGACCAAGCGTGTTGAGGGCGCTCAGATCGGCGTTTTCCGTAACGTCCGGACTGGCCGGCAGCGGCGTCTGCGGAATCGGGAACATGCGGTCGTACCCGAGGTTGAACACGAAGGCGTAGGCCACGTAGGACAGTGCCAGACCGATGTCTGCGATCAGCGCGGTAAGCCAGTCCATGCCGGTCAGCCACATGATCACCGGCAAGGACAGCGTCAGCAGCCCGCCCTCGAAACCCAGCGCATGCAGCACGCGCAGGCGTAGGGGGCGCTGGTCGGCCTGACGGCCGGTAAGGCGCCCTTCGCACCAGTCAAAGGCCGTGTTGTAACAGCCGTTCCAGACCGCCGCGATGAGCGCGATCAACACCATCAGCCAGATCGACTCGGTCAGCGGCACGCCGCTCAGCCACACGAAGGGCGGCGTGATCAGCAACAAACCGCCGACTTCGAAAAGCGCGATCTGGCGCACACGGTCGGCAAAGGAGCGGAGACGAGGGCGGGTTTTGTTCACTGCGGCTGGAATTTACAATGGCTTCGGTCACGCTTGAGTGCGTGGCACCCTCGCATGCGTTTGCGGCACCGCCGCAGCGCATTCCCCAAGCCGCCCGCGGACACCCCGCAAGCGGCCTCAACGACCGGCGACCGGCCGATCCAAGGCGACAGACTCTAGCATGCTTCCCCACCTCCTCCCCATCGCCTCCCTGATGCTCGGCACAGCGCTGCTGCTGCTTGGTAACGGGCTGATGTCGACGCTGATCGCGCTGCGCGGCAACCTCGAAGGTTTCAGCGATCAGTTGCTGGGTTTCATGGGCTCGGCCTACTTCGTCGGCTTCCTGCTCGGCACCTGGGTGGTGCCGCCGATGATCCGGCGCATCGGCCACATCCGCGCCTTCGCCTATTTCGCCTCGACCATCGCCGCGGTCATCCTGCTGCACTCGCTGATCGTCAACGCCGCAGTGTGGCTGCTGCTGCGGCTGGTGATGGGCCTGGCGCTGGTCGGCTTCTATACCGTCATCGAAAGCTGGCTCAACAGCCGCAGCGCGCCCGAGCAGCGCGGCCAGATCTTCGCGGTGTACATGGTGGTGACCATGTCGGCGCTGGCCGCCGCACAGCAACTGCTGCACTTCGCTTCGCCCGACAGCTTCGTGCTGTTCTCGATTGCCGCCGTGCTGGTGTGCCTGTCGGTACTGCCGCTGTCGTCCACCCGCCAGCCACAGCCCGAAATCCATCGTTTGCCGCGCCTGACCGTCGGCAAGTTGTGGGCCGCCGCGCCGGCAGCCGTCGTCGGCGCCGTGGTGTCGGGCCTGTCCATCGGCACCTTCTGGAGCATGGCGCCGCTGTACGCCGCCCGCCTCGGTCTGGACGCCAGCGGCGTGGCCATGCTGATGACGGTCACGATTGTCGGCGGCGCCCTGCTGCAACTGCCGCTCGGCCGACTGTCCGACCGCTACGACCGGCGCCATGTCCTCGCGCTGGCCGCCGCGGCCGGCTCCGTCGGCGCAGTGCTGATGGCCGTGTTCGGCGGCTCAAGCGGCGCCTTGCTGGCTTGTGCCTTCCTGTTCGGCGGCACGGCCTTTGCGGTGTACCCGATTACCGTCGCCCACCTGATCGACCACCTGCCGCAGGAGCAGATTCTGTCCGGCAACGCCGGCATGCTGCTGTTGCACGGCATCGGCGCGGTTTTCGGCCCGACCATCGCCGGCGTGATGATGGCCGTCGGCGGCGCCCCGGCGCTGCCGGTGTTCTTCGCGCTGACGCTCGCGCCGCTGGCTGCGTTCGTGATGCTGCGGGCTCGTGGCCACACCGACGACATCGTCGATGAAGCCGCGCAGTTTGTACCGATGATCCGCACCACCGCGGCAGCCGCCGAGATCGTCACCGCCGTCGAGGAGCACCGTCTGGAGCACCCCGCACCCGACACCGGACCCGAGGCCGCCGCTCCGAGCCGCGAAACTGGCACCTGAAGCCACGTTCGGGCCAGAATACGGCGACGCCCCTCGGACCCGCGCATGCTCGAACTCGACCACATCGTGAAAACCTTCGGCGGCTTTCGGGCCGTCGATGGCTGTTCACTGCGCGTCAGCCAGGGCGAAATTCTCGGCCTGATCGGCCCCAACGGCGCCGGCAAGACCACGCTGTTCAACCTCATCGCCGGCGCCTTTGCCCCCGACTCTGGCCGCATCCGCTTTCTCGACGCGGACATCACCACCCTGCCTACCGCCGCCCGCTTTCACCGTGGGCTGGTCCGCACCTTCCAGATCCCGCACGAATTCCACCGCCTGACCGCGCTCGAGAACCTGATGATGGTCCCGCCCGGCCAGCCGGGCGAACGCCTGTTCGCCAACTGGTTCGACTGGAAGAGGGTGCGTGCGCGGGAAACCGAGGTGCGCGAGCGCGCCATGGCCACGCTGGAATTCCTCGAACTCACGCCGGTCGCTGATGAACTGGCCGGCCACCTCTCCGGCGGCCAGAAGAAGCTGCTCGAACTGGGCCGCACGATGATGACCGAGGCCCGGCTGGTACTGCTCGACGAACCCGCCGCCGGCGTCAACCGCACCCTGCTGCGCAAGCTCGAAGAAAAGATCGAAATCCTCAACCGCGAGCGCGGCTACACCTTCATCCTGATCGAGCACGACATGGAGATGATCGCCCGCCTGTGCGGCCGCGTCGCCTGCATGGCCGAGGGGCGCGTGCTGATCGAGGGTGGTTTCGCGACCGTGCGTAACGATGCGCGGGTACTGGAGGCATATCTCGGTGAGCATGTCAGGGAGGACGAGGCATGAACCTCGGTCCCTTCACATGCGTACCCCGCAGGGCCGTCCATCGCGACTCCATGCCTCGACCGGCCGGGAGTTCGCCCCGGCGGGCGACCTACTTTCTTGTGATGCAACAAGAAAGTAGGCAAAGAAGTGCACCCCGCCGTCTCGGCCCTTCGGGCTTCCCTCGCTCCGGGCGGTTTCACCGGCCGGTCCTGAACTCGCTTCGCTCAGACAGCAGGACCGGACTGCCCCGGCGAAACCACCCTGCACTCGGCGAGCCAGAGGGGATGAGGGCGCCCACAGAGCCGCTCAAACAACAAACTGGCGACTACGGACAGATCACGTCTTGTTTACCCCTCCCTTCTGAGCCGCTAAGCGAAGAGTGCTCACGGCGGGGCCTTCCGGCCTTGCTGTTTGAGCGAAGCGAGTTCGCAAGGCCGGCCGCCGGGAGTGCTCGTAGCGAAGGAACCCCGAAGGGGCGGCGAGGAGGGCGCGTTTCTTTGCTTCCTTTCTTGCCGCGCAGCAAGAAAGGAAGTCGCCTGCCGGGGCGAAATCCCGGCCAGTCGAGGCCAATCGCCGGCAACTCGCGCTGCACAAGCTGCGTGGGCCACATAAGCGCAGCGCATGTGACAGCGGCCGCTGCCGGATGCGCTGACGCTTATCCGGCCTACGACGTCATGCCGAGGGGTGACGCATGAGCGCCCCCCTGCTCACCATGGAAGCCGTACGCGGCGGCTACGGCGAGGCCGACATCCTTGACGGGGTCAGCCTGCAGGTCGATGCGGGCGAGATCGTCGTCATCGTAGGCCCCAACGGTGCGGGCAAATCCACCGCAATGAAGGCCGTGTTCGGCCTGCTGACGGTGCGCGGCGGGCGCATCGTGTTCGACGGTGACGACATCACCGGCTGGGCGCCCGACCGCATCGTGCGGCGCGGCATCTGCTTCGTGCCGCAGGTGGACAACGTGTTCCGCGACATGAGCGTGCACGAGAACCTGGAGATGGGCGCCTTTCTGCGGCGCGGCGACCTGTCCGCCGCCTACGAGCGCGTCTACACGCTGTTCCCCGACCTGCGCGACAAACGCCGCACGCTGGCCGGCAACCTGTCGGGCGGCCAGCGCCAGATGGTGGCCATGGGCCGTGCGCTGATGCTGGAACCGAAACTGTTGCTGCTCGACGAGCCCACGGCCGGGCTGTCGCCCAAGTACATGGAGCAGATCTTCCAGATCACGCGCGACGTGCGTGACACCGGCGTGGCCATTCTGTTGGTAGAGCAGCACGCCAAGCAGGCGCTGGCTTTCTGCGACCGCGGCTACGTGCTGACCACCGGCGCCAACCGCTGCGATGGCACCGGCGCCGAGCTGCTGGCCGACCCGGAAGTGGTGCAACTCTTCCTCGGCGGAACGGCGGGCTGACGATGGACGCCTACGAGTTCATCAACTTCCACCTGATCCCCGGCCTGCTGCTGGGCTCGATCTATGCGCTCGGCGCGATCGGCGTGACGCTGGTCTTCGGCATCCTGCGCTTTGCGCATCTGGCGCACGGCGACCTGCTCACGCTGGGTGCTTTCCTTGCGCTGGGCGTGGTGACCTTTTCGGGCATGGACCCGTGGTTCGCGCTGCCGGTGGCGATGCTGCTGACGGCGGGTGCCGCGCTGCTGATCGACGCCACTTGCTACGACTACCTGCGCGAACGGCCCAAGATCCTCACCGTGATGGCCTCGCTCGGCGTCGCGCTGATGGTGCGTGCAGTGGTGCAGATGGGCTGGGGCACCGACCCCACGACCTACGCCACGGGCATCGTGCGGCCGGAGGAATATTTCGGCTTCATCCTGCTGCGCGAACGCGAGATCCTGACCTTCGCTGCGGTCATCGTCATCGTCGCCGCACTGGAAGCCTTTCTGCGGCTCACGCGCTGGGGCCGCGCGATGCGCGCGATGTCCGACAACCCCGATCTGGCGCGCCTGTGCGGCGTGGACAACCGGCAAGTGATCCGCCTGACCTGGGTCACCGTCGGCATGCTGTGCGCGGCGGCCGGTTTCCTGCTCGGCATCAACACCGAGGTGTGGGCCATGATGGGCTGGTGGGCGCTGCTGCCGATCTTCGCCGCGGCCATCCTCGGTGGCGTCGGACGCATCGACGGCGCGGTGCTGGGCGGACTCGTCATCGGGCTGGCCGAGGAGCTGTCGGTGCTGGTGGTGCCCGCGCAGTACAAGAGCGCCACGGCCTTCGTCATCCTGCTCCTGGTGCTGCTGCTCCGTCCGCGCGGCATCCTGAAGGGGAAACTCCTCTAATGGATGCCCTCGGCCTGCTCAACTACGCGCTGTTCATCCTGGTGCTGGTCGGCATCTACGGGCTGATGTCGCTCGGGCTCAACGTGCAGTGGGGGCTGACCGGGCTGTTCAATGCCGGCATCGCAGGCTTCTTCGCAATCGGCGCCTACACCTCGGCCATCCTCACCAGCCCGGCCGTCGTGGGCCGGATCGGCGGCTTCGACTGGCCGGTGCCGGTCGGCTGGCTCGCAGCCATGGCGCTGGCCGCGCTGCTGGCCTGGCCGATCGGCAAGATCTGTCTGCGCCTGCGCTCGGACTATCTGGCGATTGCCACCATCGGCGTGGCCGAAATCATTCGTCTCGCGATCCGCTCGGAGGACTGGCTCACCGGCGGTGTGCGCGGCATTGCCAACATCCCGCGGCCTTTCGGTGATCTGCCCTATCTGGCCTCGCAGTTCGCCTACCTGACGCTGGTGGTCGCAGTCGTCGTCGTGGCCTACCTGCTGGTCGAACGCCAGTTGCGTTCGCCCTGGGGCCGCATGATGCGGGCCATCCGCGACAACGAAGCCGCTGCCGCGGCCATGGGCAAGCGGGTGGAATCGCGCCGGCTCGAAGCCTTCATCCTCGGTTCCGTGCTGATGGGGCTGGCCGGTGCGCTGTTCGTACATTTCAACCGGGCCATCACGCCGGACGCCATCGACCCGATGATCGTCACCTTCCTCGTCTGGATCATGCTGATCCTGGGTGGCTCGGGCAACAACCGCGGCGCCCTGCTCGGCGCGCTGGTGATCTGGCTGATCTGGTCGCTCTCGGAATTGCTCACCGACCGGCTTCCGACCGAGCTGGCGATACAGGCAAAATACGCACGCATGTTCCTGATCGGGCTGGCGCTGCAACTGGTGCTGCGCTTCCGCCCGGACGGCATCCTGCCGGAGGAGCAAACCCGAAAACAGGACCCGCCATGATCCGCAAGCATCTCTTCATCGCTGCCACCGCCGCCGCATTCGCCACCCCGGCCGTCGCGCAGGACGCAAAGATCGGTCTGCTGTTCGGTATCTCCGGCGCCATCTCGGCCATGGCGCCGACCATGGTCGAAGCCTCGCGCCTGGCCATCGAACAGGTCAACGCCCAGGGCGGCATCCTCAACGGCCGGAAGCTGGTACCGGTGCTCGGCGACAGCGGCTGCAACCCGCAGAACGCAACTGACGCCGCCAGCAAGGCAGTAAACCTCGACGGCGTACTCGCCATCGTCGGCCCGAGTTGCTCGGGCGCGGTGCTTGCCGCCGCCAACTCGGTGGCCGTGCCGGCCGGCGTGACCATCGTGTCGCCGTCGTCCACCTCGCCGCAGGTCACGAAAATCGTCGACCGCGATCAGGTCTTCCGCACCGTGCCGTCCGACGCTTACCAGGGCGCCGCGCTCGCCCGCACGCTGCTCGCGCGCGGCACCAAAACGGTGGCCGTCACCTATCTCGCCAACGACTACGGCACCGGCCTGGCCCAGTCCTTCAAGACCGAATTCGAGGCCAAGGGCGGCAAGCTGGCCGCGTTCCAGCAGCACGACGGCGCCAAGGCTTCCTACCGCTCCGAGCTTTCAAAACTGTCGCGCAGCGGCGCCGACACGCTGGTGATCTTCGACTACGGCGACGGCACCGGCCTGACCCTGCTGCGTCAGTCGCTCGAAAACGGCTTCTTCAAGCACTTCGTCGGCGCCGACGGCATGAAGTCCGAAGCCATGATCCGCGCCATCGGCGCCAGGAACCTCACCGATCTGGTGGTCTCCGCCCCGATCGGCGCCGGTGAACAGGCGCTCGAAATCTTCCGGAAGGATTTCACCTCCTCGGGTGGCAACCCGGACGGCATCTTCGCAACCACCTCCTACGACGCCGCTTTCCTGCTCGCGCTGGCCATCGAACACGCCGGCGGCGAGCGCAGCAAGATCGCCGCCTCACTGCGCGCCGTCGCCAGCGCGCCGGGTGAGCCCGTGCTGCCCGGCGAGTGGGCCAAGGCCAAGAAGCTGATCGCTGCAGGCAAGGACATCGACTACCGCGGTGCTGCCGGCGACCACGAGTTCGACGCCAACGGCGACGTGCCCGGCGCCTACGCGCTGTTCCGCGTCCAGGGCGAAGGCTTCGAAGCCATCGGCCGGATGGAGTAAGCCTTTCTGGCGCGTCACTTGCTTGTCTCTTCGGGCATGAAATCGCCCGGAAAGACGACGTGAGCCAGGCACACCCCACCGAACCCGCAGACGGTCCGCTGTCCGCCTTCTGGCGCGAGCAGGAGATGCTCTTGCTGCAGCAGGTCACCGGGCTGATCGGCAAGAGCCTGTCGCCCGACGTGGTGCTGCGCGAGATGCTGCACCTGCTCTCCGAGCTGCTGGGCCTGAACCGTGGCCGCATCGTGCTGCGCGACGACGGCGCCGACACCTGCAGCATCCGCTACGCCTACGGACTCACGCGCGACGAAGCCGCACGCGGGCGATATCGCCTCGGCGAGGGCGTGACCGGCACCGTTCTGGCGCGCGAACACCTCGTCATCGTGCAGGACATCGACCGCGAAGAGCTGTTTCTGGCGCGTGCGGTACAGCGCGACAAACTCCCGGACGGCCCGGTGTCGTTCATCGCGCTGCCCATCCGTATCGAGCAGAAGACCATCGGCGTGCTGGCCTGCCACCGCATCCGCACGCGCAACCGCAGCATTGCCGACGACGTGTCGATGCTGCGCATCCTCGCCACCTTGATCGGCCAGTTGCTGTCGCTGCATTCGATGATGGAGGCACGCACACGCGAACTGCAGCAGCAGAACGCCATGCTTACGCGCGCCCTGCAATCGGGCAGCGCGCGCTACGGCATCATCGGCACCGCGCCGCCGCTGCTGCACGCCATCGCCGAACTGGAGCAGGTTTCCGACACCACCGCCAGCGTGCTGCTGCTGGGCGAATCCGGCACCGGCAAGGAACTGTTCGCGCGCGCCCTGCATCTGGCCAGCCCGCGCCGCGACCGCCCCTTCGTGCGCGTGAACTGCGCGGCGATCCCCGAAACCCTGTTCGAGTCGGAGCTGTTCGGCTACGAACGCGGCGCCTTCACCGGCGCGGCCGGCCAGCGCGAAGGCCTGTTCGAGCAGGCCGACGGCGGCACGCTGTTTCTGGATGAAGTCGGCGAACTGCCGCTGACGCTGCAGGGCAAACTGCTGCGCACGCTGCAGGAGGGCACCATCACGCGGCTGGGCGGCAAGCGCGAGCTGAAGGTCGACGTGCGCGTGGTCACCGCCACCAACCGCAATCTCGACCACGAGGTGGCACGCGGCCAGTTCCGGCAGGACCTGTTCTACCGGCTCAACGTCATCCCGATCCGGCTGCCCTCGCTGGCCGAACGCCGTGAGGACGTCCGCGCGCTGGCACTGCACTTTCTCAACCGCGCCAACCAGGCCAACCAGCGCAACGTGAACCTCACCACCGAGGCCTACGACCGGCTCGAACGCCACCCCTGGCCGGGCAACATCCGCGAGCTGGCCAATCTGGTCGAACGCGTGGTGTTGCTGGCGGATCGCACGACGGTGGACGCCGCCATGCTCGAACGCTTCCTGCCCGCCGAGCCCGCGGCAGCACCGGCTGCACGCGCCGGCGGTCCGGCCCTCGGTGACGAGATCGACGGGCTCGTGCGCCCCTATCTGGCCGCGGCATCGCACCCCGCCAGCACCCTGCTGGATGCCGTTGCGCGCTGCGGCGGCAACAAGTCGCGCGCGGCGCAGATGCTCGGCCTGACGGCACGCCAATTCGGCTACCGCTGGAAAAAGGCCGGGCTCGATCAGACCAACAGAATGTAGACAGTGTCTACATTCTGTACGCCACTCCGCAAACTTCCCGCCTCGCGCACAGATCTACAAATTCCATACACAACAACAGCTTCCATAAATATTCAGCAACTGGCACAGCACTTGCGAATTGAGCTTCGAGTCCGTCGTTGAACAAGCGGACCGCGAAACCACATTCAGGAGAGTGCAGTGACCACCGCTACCGAGACCCCCACCACCGTAAAGACGTATCTGCGCCCGATCGACCGTGACGGGCTGATGAAATTTGCCGAAATGGGCCGCAACGACCCGTCGCGCCGCGGCACCAACAAGATCCACACCGTCACCGAAGGCCAGTACCGCACTCTGAGCTACACCGGCCGCAACGACGCCGTCGTCGTCGACGAGCCGCTGCACCTGTTCGGCCAGGACACCGCGCCGGCGCCCGGCGAGATCGTGCTATCCGGCCTGGGTGGCTGCCTGGCCGTGGGCATCATCGCCGTGTCCACCTGGAAGCAGGTCAAGCTGACCAAGCTCGAACTCTTCCTCGAAGGCGACATCGGCAACCCGGCCGCCTGGGGTGCCGGCGGCGCTGAGATGCAGCCGCTGCAGATGGGCTTTCAGGAGATCCGCGTAAAGGTGCTGGTCGAGGGCGACGCGCCGCGCGAAGTGCTCGACGAGATCGTGCAGCACGCCAACTTCTACTCGCCGGTTGCCAACTCCATGCGCAACCCCATCCCGTTCAGCATCGGCCTGGCTGACTGACGTCCCTGCCCGCGTCTGCATGGACGCGGGCTTTTCGGAGGAACCCGACATGAATCTCGCCGAGGCCCACGCGAATCTGGCGGCCCAGCCCACGCTGGTGAGCGCTGTCGAGGCGATTGCCGACGACGCCCTCGCCAAGGTGGCCAACCGCATCGACCACGACGGCTACTACCCGCTCGCCGAAATGCATGCGCTGGCCGGAGCCGGCGCCTTCGGCGCGCATCTGGACCGCAACGGCACGCAGGTCGGGACCGCCATCGACGCCATGCGCGCCATCAGCCGGCGCTGCGGCTCGACCGGTTTTCTGACCTGGTGTCACGACGTGTGCGGCCTGTACATGGAACAGTCCGGCAACCCGGCGCTGACCGGCAAGGTGCTGGACGACCACACCGCCGGCCTGACATTCGGCGGCACAGCCTTGTCGAACCCGATGAAGACCTTCGCCGGCATCGAGACCATGCTGCTCAAGGCCGAGAAAGTAGCCGGCGGCTACCGCGTGTCGGGCGCGCTGCCGTGGGTCAGCCACATCGCGCCGGGCCAGTACTGCGGCGCGATTGCCCGCGTGAACAAGACTGACGGCAGCCGCTCGCACGAAATCATGTTCCTGCTGCGCTTCACCGACGACGTGGTGCTGCGCCAGTGCCCCGAGTTTTCCGGCATGGAAGGCACCAGCACCTGGGGCGTGCGGCTGGACAACTACTTCGTCAGCGAGGACAACCTCATCGCCGACCCGGCCCAGCCCTTCATCGCGCGCATCCGTGCAGCTTTCATCCTGCTCCAGTGCGGCATGGCGACGGGCGTGGTGCAGGGCGCAATTGATTCCATGCGCGAAGTCGAGCCGCTGCTGGGCCACGTAAACAAGTTTCTGCACGACCGGCCGGACGAACTGCAGGCCGAGTACGACGATCTGGGCGCGCGCATCTCCAAGCTCGCTGAAACGCCCTACGACGGAAGCAAGGACTACCTCATCGACGTGCTCGACACGCGCGCGGCCGGCGCCGAGCTATCGCTGCGTGCCACGCAGTCGGCGCTGCTGCACCAGGGCGCGCGCGGCTATCTGATGGACTCGGCCCCGCAACGCCGCATCCGCGAGGCGCATTTCGTGGCCATCGTCACCCCCGCCATCAAGCACCTGCGCTGGGAGATGGACCGCCTGTCACGCGAGGAGATGCCGGCATGAGTGCCTCCGCCAACGCGCCGTGGCGGCAGTTCATCTGCCGCGCCTGCGGCCTGATCTACGACGAGGAAGTTGGCGACGCCGACAGCGGACTCGCGCCCGGCACCCGCTTCGAAGATATCCCCGACGACTGGGTGTGCCCGCTGTGTGGCGTCATCAAGGCCGACTTCGAGCCCTACGAGGCCGTCACCTGCGCGCCGGCCAGCGGCACCGCACCGGTCATCTCGCGCAAGGCCGGCGTGGTGGTGGTCGGCGGCGGGCACGCCGGCTGGGCGGTGGTCGAAGCCGTCCGCGCGCTCGATGCCGAAGTGCCGATCACGCTGGTCAGTGCCTGCACGGCCGACCGCTATCACAAGCCAGAACTGTCCATCGCCATGTCGCGCGGCACCACGCCGGAGGCGCTGGTGCGCGAAGCCGGGCAGGACGCGGCCCGACGGCTCGGGGTGCGCCTGCTGTGCGACACCTTTGCCACCGGCCTGTCGCCGGCCCTGCACCAGCTGCGCACCACGCGCGGCACGCTGAACTGGACCCATCTGGTACTCGCCCAGGGCGCACGCCCCGCTCTGCCCGTGGGCCTGCCGGCCAAACTGTGCTGGCGCGTGAATGACCTCAACGGCTGGAGCCAGCTGCACGCAAAACTGGCCGGCAAGCACCGCCACGTCGTCATCGTCGGCGCCGGCATGGTCGGCTGCGAACTGGCCGAGGACTTCATCCACGCCGGCCATCAGGTCACGCTCATCGACGTGGCCGACGAGCCGCTCGCGGCGCTGCTGCCGCTGCGCGCCGCGCAACGCCTGCGCGAACACCTGCAAAGTCTCGGCGTGCGCTTCATCGGCGGCACGCAGGTAATCCGGATCTCTCCGCGCGACGACGCCGTGCGCGTCATCGAACTCGCCGACGGCCAGACGCTCACCTGCAACGAAGTGGTAGCGGCCACCGGATTGGCCACCGAATCACGCCTCGCACGTGGCGCCGGACTGGCTTTCGAGCGCGGCATCGTTGTCGATCCGGCCACGCTCGCCACCAGTGCGCCGGACGTCTTCGCGCTGGGCGACTGCATCAGCCTCGATGGCCAGCCATGCCGTTTCATCGAACCCATCGCCCATCAGGCCGCCACCATCGCGCGCGCCATCCTCGGCCAGCCCTTCGATGCCTGCGCCCATGAGGCGCCGGTGATTCGCCTGAAGACCCGCTCGATGCCGCTGATCCTCCGCGGCCGGCCCTGCAGCGACCTGGTCTGGCAGACCGTCAGCGACGACGACGGCTATCTCTTCATGCAGCAACTGCGCGACGGCACCCCCGCCGCCAGCCTCGAACTCGGCACGCCACCCGCGCGCCGGGCCAACTGATCGCCAACCCATCCAGCGGAGAACTCCATGGCAGCCTTCGACGACCCCTTCAACAGCAAGCCCCTCGGCGGCTGCTCCTGCGGCAATCACACCAGCCAGGCCGAGCACGACGCGGCACTGCCGTCCGGTGAAGACCCGGCCATGCAGCGCGCGGTCGAATCGGCCGTGGTGCGCGCGCTGTTCCCCGACGACACCCTGCGCCGCCGATTCCTGCGCAGCGTGGGCGCCGGTACCGCGCTGGCGGCGATCTCGCAGTTCATGCCGATGAGTGCGCTGGCTGCCATGGCGTCGGAGACCGGCCCGCTGGAGAAGAGCACGCTGAACATCGGCTTCCTGCCCATCACCTGCGCCACGCCCATCGTCGCGGCCGACCCGCTGGGCTTCTACGAGAAGCAGGGCCTGAAGGTAAACCTGATGCGCACGGCCGGCTGGGCCGTGGTGCGCGACAAGACCATTGCCGATGAATTCGACGCCGCCCACATGCTCTCGCCGATGCCGCTGGCGATCAGCATGGGACTGGGCTCCGACCCGGTACCGATGGTGATGCCGGCCATCGAGAACGTGAACGGCAACGCCATCACGCTGGCCATGAAGCACAAGGACAAGACCGATCCGAAGGACTGGAAGGGCTTCCGCTTCGCCATCCCCTTCGACTACTCGATGCACAACTTCCTGCTGCGCCACTACCTCGCCGAGCACGGGCTGGACCCGGACAAGGACGTGCAACTGCGCGTGATGCCGCCTCCGGACATGATCGCCAACCTGCGCTCGGGCAACATCGACGGCTTCATCGTGGCCGAGCCCTTCAACCAGCGCGCGGTGTTCGACGGCGTGGGCTTCATCCACAAGCTCACCAGCGAGCTGTGGGATCGCCACCCCTGCTGCGCCTTCGTGTCCACCGCCAAGTTCGCGCAGGAAATGCCCAACACCTTCTCGGCGCTGTTCCGCGCCATCGTCACCTCGACGCTGCACTGCTCGCAGATGGAAAACCGCAAGGCCGTGGCAGACGCCATCGCCGGCCCGAACTACCTCAACCAACCCAACACCGTACTCGAACAGGTGCTGCTCGGACGCTTCGCCGACGGCCTGGGCAACGTGCGCAACGTACCCACGCGCATCGACTTCGACCCCTTCCCGTGGCAGTCGATGGCGGTGTGGATGCTCACGCAGATGAAGCGCTGGGGCTATGTGAAGGGCGACATCGACTACAAGCAGATCGCCGAGCAGGTCTTCCTCGCCACCGACGCGCGCAAACGCATGGCCGAGCTGGGCTTCGAAGCGCCGGCCGAGAACTACAAGACCCACACCATCATGGGCAAGGTGTTCGACCCGGCCAAACCCGAAACCGCCCTGATGTAAGGGGCACTCCCGACGGACGCTGCAACCGACCCCGGCAGCGTCCGCCCTTTGTTCCACCCCCAGACAGAGGAACTACATCATGAGCAAGACCCTGATCTCCGCCGCCGAACTCGCCGCCATGAGCGACGTGGTCATCATCGACACCCGCTCCCCCGACGCCTATGCCGCCGGCCACATTCCCGGCGCGGTGAACCTGCATGACATCTTCACCTTCCTCGCCACCTCGGATTCGAGCGGCGTGAAGGAGATGACCGACAAGTTCGCCGCCGCCTTCGGCGCCGCCGGGCTCGACGGCAAGAAGACCGCCGTGCTCTACGAGCAGTCCATGAACACCGGCTTCGGCCAGTCCTGCCGCGGCTATTTCCTGCTCACCTTCCTCGGCTACCCCAAGGCCGCCGTGCTGCACGGCGGCTTCGCCGCGTGGAGCGCCGCCGGACTGCCCGTGAGCACCGACGTGCCGACCCCGGCGCCGGCCACCTTCCCGGTCGACCCGGCTGCCGGCAGCGTGCTGCTCACCAAGGACGACATGCTCGCCGCGCTGGACAACCCGGCCATCGAACTGCTCGACGTGCGAGATGTGGATGAATGGATTGCCGACTCGTCCTCGCCCTACGGCAAGGACTTCTGCCCCCGCAAGGGCCGCATCCCCGGCGCCAAGTGGGTGGAGTGGTACCGCCTGATGAAGCCCTCCGCCGAAGGCCCTGTCATCAAGGCGCCGGCCGAAGTCATGGCCGAGCTGGCCACCGTCGGCATCGGCAAGGACAAGCCGGTGTACCTCTACTGCTTCAAGGGCGCGCGCGCGTCGAACAGCTTCCTCGCGCTCAAGCAGGCCGGCGTCAAAGACGTGCGCATCTACTTCGGCTCGTGGAACGAATGGTCGCGCGACCCGGCGCTGCCCATCGAGGAAGGCCTGCCCTACGCCGCCTGATGCCTCACCTTGCGGGCGTACCGACCAGTGCGCCCGCTCTCCTCTCTTCGGCCGGAGCCCCCGATGACCGTCACCATCGACTACTTCTACTCGCCGATGTCCGGCTACGCCTACCTCGGCGAACCGCGCCTGCGCGAGATCGCGGCGGCGGCCGGCGCGCGTCTGCGCTACCGTCCGATGGACATCGTGCGCGTCTTCGCCGCCACCGACACCGTGCCGCCCTTCAAGCAGTCCGAAGCCCGCCTGGGCTACCGCCGCGAAGACCTCGCACGCAAGGCGCGCATGCTTGGTTTGCCGATTCACGTCATCCCGCGTCACTGGCCCACCAACGCCGCGCTGGCCAGCCGCGTCATCGCAGCCGTTGCGCTGGAAGGCAACGACCCCGGCCCGGCCTCCTTCGCGCTGCTGTCTGCGGTGTGGGCTGACGAACTCGATATCGCGCAGCCCGAACACGTGGCCGACGCGCTGAACCGCGCCGGCCTCGATGCAGCCGGCCTGCTGGCTGCGGCCGACACCCCGGAAGCCGCCGCCGCCCTGGCCGGCAACACCGAAGCGGCCATCGCCGCACGCGTGTTCGGCTCGCCGACCTACGTGGTCGACGACGAGCGCTTCTGGGGGCAGGACCGGTTGGAGGATCTGGCGCAACGGCTCGGCATCGCCTGAAGAAGCCCGCACAGGCTGGAGCGGCCGGGCGCATTGCTCTACAGTCGGGGCCTCCTCCCTTCCGGACTGTTCCATGCACCCTGAAGCCGCCGCCCGCGCCATCGCCTTCTACCTGCCGCAATTCCACCCGATCCCGGAGAACGACGCGCAGTGGGGCAAGGGCTTTACCGAATGGACCAACGTTACGCGCGCGCAGCCGCTGTTTCGCGGGCACCGGCAACCGAATCTGCCGGGCGAGCTGGGCTTCTACGACCTGCGCGTACCCGAGGTGCGCCAGGCACAGGCCGATCTGGCACGTGCCGCCGGCATTGAGGGGTTCTGCTACTGGCACTACTGGTTCGGCAACGGCCGCCGCGTGCTGGAGCGCGTTTTCGACGAGGTACTCGCCAGCGGCGAGCCGGATTTCCCGTTCTGCCTGGGCTGGGCCAACCACAGCTGGACCGGCCATTGGTGCGGCCTCGACAACCACGTGATGATCGCGCAGCACTATCCGGGCGAAGACGATATCCGCGCGCACTTCCAGCACCTGCTGCCAGCCTTTCTCGACCGCCGCTACATCGAGGTCGACGGCCGCAAGCTCTTCGTGCTCTTCGATCCGCCCGCACACCCCGACCTCGCCGGTTTCCGGCGCATCTGGACCGAACTGGCACAACGCAACGGCTTTGCCGGCTTCCATTTCGTCTCGGCAAAGGGACCGGAGGGCGACCTCGACGGCTTTACGCGGCGCGACAGCCTGCCGCTGATCCGCCTGATCAAGCGGCGCAGCCTGCTGCGCAAGGCACACAAAGTCCTGACTGCAGCCGGGCTTGCACCGCCGAGGGTCACACGCGCCGACTACGCCGAGCTCATGGAGAAAACCAGCGCCCTGCCGCTGCAGGAAAACGAAATCCCCTATGTGATGCCGAACTGGGACAACACGCCGCGCGCCGGCCGCAACGGATACGTCGTCACCAATGCCACTCCGGAGCTGTTCGCCCAGCACGTCCGCGCCAAACTCGCCGCCATTGCCCACCGCCCGGCCGAGCAGCGCCTGCTGTTCATCAAATCCTGGAACGAGTGGGCAGAAGGCAACTACCTCGAGCCCGATGCCGAGTTCGGCCGCGGCTGGCTCGACGCCCTGCGCAGCGTGTTGCTGCCGACGCCGTGACCGTCCAGCTCAGGAGGGGCGACCGACGCCTTCCGCCATCGTCTGCGCGGCCTTGTCTGCGCGCAGACGACGCCAGCAGCGCCAGGCCGGCACAGCCATCGACAACACCGCCAGCAGCAGGAAGCTGGCGCTGATCGGACGGGTCAGGAAGACCGTCCAGTCACCGTCGTGCATGGCCATGCCGCGACGGAAATTGGACTCCACCATGTAGCCGAGGATCATGCCCAGCACCACCGGCGCCGCGCTGAAACCGTGGCGGGCCAGGAAGTAGCCGAACACGCCGAAAAACAGCAGGATCCAGGCCGAGCCCAGCGACCCGCTGACGGCATAGCCGCCCACCACGCACATCACCAGGATGAAGGGCATCAGATACGAGCGCGGAATCTGCAGCACGCGCACGAACAGCCGGATGCCGATGGACTGGAAGGCGAACATGAATAGGTTTGCGACGAGGAAGGCCAGGATGATGCCGTAGGCGATGTCGGCGTGATTCTGGAACAGCATCGGCCCCGGCTGCAGGCCGTGGATGAGCAGGCCGCCCATCAGGATGGCCGCAGTGGCATCGCCCGGAATGCCCAGCGTCATCATCGGCACCAGCGCACCGCCGGTCATGCCGTTGTTGGCCGATTCGGTGGCGACGATGCCTTCCGGGTGGCCGGTGCGGAATTTCTCGGGCGTCTTCGACATGCGCTTGGCGCTGTCGTAGGCGAGGAAGGACGCAATGCTGCCGCCGGCACCGGGAATGGCGCCGACCATGGCGCCGATCAGCGAGCTGCTCGACCACACTTTCCAAAGCCCGAAGGTTTCACGGAAGCGCGGGTAGGCGTTGCGGATGCGCATGCCGGACACCCCACCGCTCGTGTCTCGCGCGGCAAGGTCACCCAGGATCTGCGACAGCGCGAACAGGCCGATCAGCGCCGGCATGAACTCCACGCCGCCGATCAGTTCGGGGATGCCGGCCGTGAGGCGTGGCATGCCGGTGAGCGAATCAATGCCGATCAGCGAGATCAGGATGCCGATCAGCCCTGCCACCAGCCCCTTCACGAAGCTGTCGGACACCGAGGCGATGATGGTCAGACCGAACAGACCCAGCGCGAAGTACTCGACGGTGCTGAAGCGCAGCGCCACGTCGGCGATCAACGGCGCCGAGAATGCCAGCACCGCCACGCTGATCAGGCCGCCGATCAGAGAGGCCACCACGCACAGGCCCAGCGCGCGGCCGGGCTCGCCCTTGCGCGCCATCGGAAAGGCGTCGAGCGTGGTCGCCACCGACGACGGCGTACCGGGAATGTTGAGCAGCGCCGCCGGAATGGCACCGGCCGAGATGGCGCCGCAATACACCCCCAGCAGCATGCCCATGCCCGCCACCGGGCCCATGCCGAAGGTCAGCGGCAGCAGCAGCGCCACGCCCATGGTGGCGGTGAGGCCCGGCAGGGCCCCGAAGATCAGGCCCAGCACGGTACCGGCGGCAATCGAGAGCAGCAGGCCGACGTCCAGCAACAGGCTGGCGGCGTCCGCGAAATGTCCAAACATGTCGATTCCTCCGCGGGCTCAGGGCAAGGCGAGCTTGAACAGCACCGCGAAAACGAGATACACGAAGCCGGTCACCAGCACCGCGAACAGCGCGGAGGCGGCCAACGAGCGCAGCGACACGCCCTCGCCGCGCATCATGCAGTGCGAGAACTGGCGGAAGGCACACAGGAACAGCAGCGTGCTGACGAGGAATCCGGCTACCGACAGCAACAGCAGATAGACCACGATGGCCGCCAGCGTCACGCCCAGCACCATGGCCTCATGCCGGCTGAAACGCGGCGACTCGGACTTCTCCCACAGCGTTTCCGCAACCAGCAGATAGCCCACCAGCAGCATGATCAGCGCGCTCACCCAGAACGGCAGGAAGCCCGCGCCCGGATCACCCGGAACGCCGATGCCCGACGGAATCGCACGCGCCATGTGCAGAAAGAAGCCCGCGCCGGCGATCAGCAGCAGGTAGAAGATCTGGCGCTCGTTGATGCGGAACATGTCTCACCCCTCGTGCCACCTGCCCGGCCCCGTGCGGGGCCGGGCGGCGACATCATTTCTTCAGTTGCTGGGCCGTCTCGATGAAGGATTCGGCCGTCTTGTGCATGCGTGCATCCAGCGCCTTGCCCGGCGGCACGTAGTCCACCTGCGCGCCCTGCGCCGCCACGAACTTGCGGAACTCCGGGTCGCTGGTCGCCGCTTCGAGCGCCTTCGCCCAGGCGGCCTTGACGTCGTCACCCACGCCGGCCGGCGCGGCGATGCCGCGCCAGTTGGTCAGCACCAGATCATGCCCCAGCTCACGCACCGTCGGCACGTCCGGGTAGTCGGTCGAACGCTGCTCGCCAAGCGTGGCAACCAGCCGCAGCTTGCCGGACTGGAGAGCCGCAGAGACATCCGCGAGGTTGAGCATCAGCGCATCGATGTGGCCGCCCATCGCCGCCAGCACCGCCTGCTTGGAACCGTCGTGCGGAATCTGGCGCGCCTGGTAGCCGCCGGCCTTGGCGAGAATCTCGCTGGCGACGTGGGTCGAGCCGCCAAAACCGGAGAAGCCGAAGCTGACCTTGCCGGGGTTGGCCTTCATGTCGGCGACCAGCTCCTGCCAGGTCTTCCACGGGCCATCGGCGCGCACGGTAACCACATAGTCTTCGGTCAGCACGTTGCCGAGGTAGTCGAAGTCCTTGTACTTGTAGGTCGCGTTCCCCATGCCCTGGGTGGCAAAGATGACGTTGTTGGGGATGGTCACGGTGTAGCCGTCGGGCTTGGAGCCGGCGACCTTGGTGAAGCCGAGGATGCCGCCACCACCGGGCATGTTGCTGACCACGATGGTCTGGCCCAGCGATTTCTCCAGCGCCGGCTGCATGGCTCGCGCCAGCACGTCGGTGCCGCCACCCGCGCCATACGGAATCAGCAGCGTGATGGGCTTGTCCGGATACTCGGCCAGTGCGGCGCCGGAGCTGATCAGCCCGGCGAACAGTACCGCTGCGGTGTTCCACTTGTTCATGTCGTCCCCTCCTTTTGTTTTATCGGATTACAGCACTACTCAGTACACGGTTGCTCCCGTCGGGGCCGGCGCATCGGCCAGCCCGAACTCGCGCGCACGGGCCCGCACCGCCTGCAGCATCAGCGTTACATCCAAGCCGACGGCGGTGAAGGTCGCACCCAACGACAGATAGCGACGCGCATGCGCGACGTCGCCGGTCAGCGTGCCGGCAGCCTTGCCGGCGGCGACGATGCGTGTGATCGCGTCGTCGATGGCGGCCTGCACGTCGGCATGGCCGGGGTTGCCCAGATGGCCCATGGAGGCGGCCAGATCGGCCGGCCCGATGAACACGCCGGTGATGCCCTCCACCGCGCAGATCGCGTCCAGATTGGCCAGCGCGGTGGGCGTTTCGAGCTGCACCAGCACGGAAATCTCGTCGTTGGCGCGCTGCACGTAATCAGCCCGCCCGTTCCAGCGCGAGGCACGCGCCGCAGCCGCACCCACGCCGCGCACACCGTGCGGCGGATAGCGCGTGGCGCCCACTGCGGCGGCGGCCTGTTCGGGCGTATCGACCATCGGAATGAGCAGGTTCTGCGCGCCGATATCCAGCAGGCGCTTGATCTCCACCGCGTCGTTGTGGCCGGCGCGCACCACCGCCTGCGAGCGATACGGCGCCACCGCCTGCAGGTGCGCGAGCACGCTGCGCAGGTCGTTGGGCGCGTGCTCGGTGTCGATCAGCAGCCAGTCGAAGCCCACCGTTGCGCACATCTCGGCGCTGTAGGGGCTGGTCATCGACATCCACAGGCCGAGCTGCGAACGGCCTTCCAGCAGGGCTTGTTTGAAGGGGTTGCCGGCGCCCATGGGGTCGCGCGCGGCGCTCGATTCGCTCTGAGACATTCGGGGGCTCTGCTCCTGCGGGGAATTCATGCGAGGTTGCCCTCGCAGACGTATTTGACGTGCATGTAGTCCTCCAGCCCGTGACGCGAACCCTCGCGCCCGTAGCCCGATTCCTTGACGCCGCCGAAGGGCGCCGCAGCCCCCGCCAGCGCGCCGGCATTGACGCCGACGATGCCGCTCTGCAGCGCGCCGGTGACGCGCCAGATGCGCTGCACGTCGCGCGAATAGAAGTAGGCCGCCAGCCCGAAGGGCGTGTCGTTGGCCAGATGCAGCACCTCGTCCTCGTCACGGAAGGCGCACAGCGCCACCACCGGGCCGAAGGTTTCCTCGTCGCACAGCACGGCATCGGTCGGTACGTCTGCCAGCACGGTCGGCGCGACATAGTTCGGGCCGCGCTCGGCCAGCACTCGCGTGCCGCCCACCACCACGCGGGCGCCGCGCGCCACGGCGTCGTCGATGTGACGCAGGATCTTCTCCACCGCGCGGGCATTGATCATCGGGCCGATGTCGCTGTCGGGTTCGCTTGCCGGGCCCACACGCAGCGCCGCCACACGCGCCGCCAGCCGCGCGGTGAAGTCTTCCATCACCGCCTCATGCACATACACGCGGTTGGGGCACACGCAGGTCTGGCCGCCGTTGCGGAACTTGGCGTCCATCAGGCCCTGCACCGCGGCCTCCAGGTCGGCGTCCTCGAACACGATGAAGGGCGCGTTGCCGCCCAGTTCGAGCGACAGGCGCTTGAGCGTATCGGCCGATTCACGCGCCAGATGCTTGCCCACCGGCGTCGAGCCGGTGAAGCTGATCTTGCGCACACGCGCATCCGCCAGCCAGGCATCGACCACCTCGGGCGTGCGCTCGCGCGATGCGCACACGATATTCAGCACGCCGGGCGGAAAGCCCGCTTCTTCGGCCAGCCGCAGCAGCGCCAACGAGGTCAGCGGCGTGTCCTCGGCCGGTTTGGCCACCACCGTACAGCCGGCGGCCAGCGCCGGCGCGATCTTGCGCGCGATCATCGCGGCCGGGAAATTCCACGGCGTGATCACCGCCACCACGCCCACCGGCTCCTTCAGCGCCAGCATGCGACGGCCGCCCACCGCCGGCGCGATGACGTCGCCGCGAATGCGCTCAGCTTCGGCGGCGAACCACTCGACGTAACTCGCGGCATAGGCCACTTCGCCGCGCCCCTCGCGCAGCGGCTTGCCCTGCTCGCGCGAGATCAGCGCACCCAGTTCGGCCTCACGGGCGAGGATCAGCGCGTGCCAGCGCGCCAGCAACATGGCCCGTTCGCGCGCCGGCCGCAGACTCCAGGCCGGAAAGGCGTCGGAGGCGGCGTCCACCGCCGCAATCGCGTCCGTGGCCGTGCTGTCGGGCACCTCGCTGATGAGCGCGCCGTCGGCCGGATCGGTCACCGCAAAACGCGCGCCGTCGGCAGCCTCGCGCCAGCAACCGGCAATGAAATTCTGTGTGGGGATGGTGTGCTCGGACATGGCCGCCTCCTCAGCTCACGATGCCCAGATGCCAGGGCACGAACTCGTTGTCGCCCAACCCCAGCTTCTCGCTGCAGGTGCGCTCGCCGGAGGCCACCCGCAGCAGGTGTTCGAAGATCTGCTCGCCCATGGCCTCGATGCTCAGCTCGCCGTCGATGACCAGACCGCAGTTGATGTCCATGTCCTCGGCGAGGCGCTCGAACATAGGGGTGTTGGAAGCGAGCTTGATGGTCGGCGCCGGTTTGGAACCGAACATCGAGCCGCGCCCGGTAGTGAAGCAGATCAGGTTGGCGCCCGAGGCAATCTGCCCGGTGGCCGACACCGGGTCGTAGCCCGGCGAATCCATGAACACAAAGCCGTTCTGGTCGATCGGCTCGGCGTACTGATACACCTCGCGCAGCGGCGTGGTGCCGCCCTTCATGGCCGAGCCCAGCGATTTCTCGACGATGTTCACCAGCCCGCCGGCCTGGTTGCCGGGCCCGACCACGCCGTTGAACTGGCTGTTCTGGCCGGCCGCATAGCCCTTCCACCACTCCAGCCGGTCGAGCAGCTTGCGGCCGACTTCGGGCGATACCGCGCGGCGCGTGAGCATGAATTCCATGCCCTGGATTTCGGGCGTTTCGGACAGGATCGCGGTGCCGCCGTGACGCACGAGGATGTCCATCGCCGCGCCTAGCGCCGGGTTGGCGCCGATGCCGGAAAAGCCGTCGGAGCCGCCGCACTGCAGGCCGATCTTGAGGTGGCTGGCGCTCACCGGCTCGCGCCGCACGTCGTTGGCGGCCGGCAGCATTCCCTCGATCATCTTGATGCCGGCCTCGATGGTGGCGCGCGTGCCGCCGGTGTCCTGCATCACCAGCGTGCGCAGCTTCCAGTCGGTCTCCAGCCCCTGTGAGGCCACCAGATCGGCCACCTGATTGCGCTCACAGCCCAGACCGACGATCAGTACGCCGGCCAGATTGGGGTGGCGCGCATAGCCCGCCAGCGTGCGGCGCAGCACGTCGAAATGTTCGCTGGGCGAAGACATGCCGCAGCCGCTGTTCTGCGGGAAGGCCACCACGCCGTCGACGTTGGGCCAGGCCGCCAGCCGCTCGGGCGTGAAGTGGGCGGCGATGTTGCGGATGGCCGTGGCCGAACAGTTCACCGACGACAGGATGCCGATGTAATTGCGCGTGGCCACCCGCCCGTCGGCCCGCACGATGCCCATGAAGCGCGCACGCTGCGCCTCGGGCAGGTAATCCACCGGGCGCAGGTCCTCGCCGTAGGCGGGGTCGCCGCTGACCTCGGGCAGGCCGAGGTTGTGCGAATGCACGTACTCGCCGGCGGCGATGTCGCGCAGCGCAATGCCAATCACCGTGCCGTACTTGCGCACCGGCTGATCCGCCGCGATGGCCCGCGCCGCCACCTTGTGGCCGGCCGGTACCTGGGCCTGCACCCGCAGCCCCAGTTCGGGCAGCAGTTCGCCCAGCGCGATCTGACGGCGTGCCACCAGCACGTCATCGTCGGCATGCAGACAGATCAGCGGAGAGTGCGAAGTACAGCTCGCGAGAGACATGGATGCGGCCCGGAGGAATCGGAGTGGTCGCAGTATCGACCCGCCGCATCATTGCCATCCAATGAAGTTTTGTCCTATCTTCATTGCAATTTAGTTATGTATCCGGGAGCCGCCATGAGCGACATCGACCGCGTGCTGCGTTCCAACCTCAAGCTGCGTCATCTGCAGTTGCTGGTGGCGCTGGACGAGTTCCGCCACCTCGGCCGCGCCGCCGAATTCCTCTCACTCACGCAACCGGCGGTGTCCAAGACCGTGGCCGAGATCGAGCGCATGTTCGGGCTGGAGCTGTTCGTGCGCTCCACGCGCGGCACCGAGCCCACGCCCTACGGCGCCACCGTGGTGCGCTTTGCGCGCTCGGTGCTGGCCGACTACGCGCGCACCTGCGACGAAATCGCCGCCGTCGGCAGCGGCGCGGCCGGGCGCGTCAGTGTGGGGGCCATGGTGGTGGCCACGCCGGCCCTGCTGGTGCAGGCCGTGGCGCGCCTGAAGGAACGCAGCACGCATGCCTCGGTGTTCATCGAGGAAGGCGACCTCACGCGGCTGCTGCCGCGCCTGCGCGTGGGCGAACTGGATCTGATCGTGGGCCGGCTGGAGCCGGGCTACGCCGCGCCAGACCTCGAAACCGAGGCGCTGTACGACGAGCCCATGAGCATCGTCGCGCGCCCCGACCACCCGCTGGCAGCGAACCCCGCACCCAGCTGGGACGACCTCGCGCGCGAACCCTGGGTGGTACCGCCACCATGGGCCTCGTCACGCATCAAGCTCAACCAGATGTTCTACCAGCACGGCCTGAACCCGCCGGTAGACCTGATCGAGACCGCGTCCTTCGTGAACACGCTGAGCTTCGTGCGGGCACGCCCGGCCATCGGCTTCGTCGCGCGCAGCGTGGCGCGCCACTGTGAGCGCGAAGGACTGCTCAAGGTGCTGGCCATCGAAGTGCCGATCGAACTGCCGCCGGTGGGCATCATCACGCTGCGCTCGCGCCTGCGCACGCCGACCTGCGCGCAACTCATCGACTGCATTCGCGACACCGCCACAGCCCTCAGCGCCACGCACTGAAGACGTCCACCCCGTCCGGCGATACCATGGCCAACCCGATGTCATCACGGAATGAGGGATTTGCCATGCCGGACATGCCCCACCGACGCCGCCTGCTGCTCTCCCTGCTGGGCCTCTCCGCGCTTGCAGTGAGTGGCTGCAGCAGCCGCCAGCGCTACGCCTTCGGGCGCGACGCGCAGCGCTCGGAATGCCAGCAGGAGAAGGACCCCGACCGCCGCGAACGCTGCCTGCAGGATGCCAACCGCAGCTACGAGGACTACCAGCGCGAGCGCCGTTAGCCAGCCTTGCCGTGCAGCGCGTCCAGCCCGCTGGCGCGCAGCACGCGGCGGGTGACGGCGGTGTCGAGCACGCGCTCGCCGCCGGGGTTGAACAGCGCCAGTCGTGAGCGCGCGCGGGTGATGCCGGTATAGAGCAGTTCACGCGTCAGGATTGGGCTGACGGTGTCGGGCAGTACCAGCGCGACGGCGCCGAATTCCGAGCCCTGCGACTTGTGCACGGTCATCGCGAACACCGTCTCGACCGCGCGCAGGCGGCTGGGCAGCACCCAGCGCACGCGCCCGGAGTCGGCGGCGATGAAGGCCACGCGCAATCGCTCGCTGCCATCCGCCTCGCGGCGCAGCAGCGTCACGCCGATGTCGCCGTTCATCAGACCCAGACCGTAATCGTTGTGCGTGACCAGCACCGGGCGGCCGGCGTACCAGTCGTGGCCGGTGTCGATACGCCCGGCTGCAGTCAGCCAGCGCGCAATAACGCGGTTGAGGCCTTCGACACCCCACTCCCCTTTGCGCACCGCGCACAGCACCTGGAAGGCGGCATGGGCTTCGAGCACGGCGCGGGCGGCGGCGTCTGCAGCCTCGTCGTCGGCCGACACGGTTTCGCGCGCCAGTTCCAGCCAGCCGCGAGTTCCGTCGAGCACGGCGCTGCGCAATGCGGCGAGCGCGTCCGCGCCGGTGCGGCTGACTACATCCGCATGTGCGGCGGCGAGTTCAGAGCGCACTGTCGCCGGCGCACCGCCATTCACCGCCTCGGCCAGTTTGCCGATGCCGCTGGCGGCGTCGAAGCGGCGCGACACGCGCAGCATGGCAATGCTCTGGTCGAGCGCGGTGCCGGTCGCGTCGATGTACTCGGCCGGAATCGTCTGCCCGCTCGCTTCGGTCAGCCAGCTGGCGGACTCCGGCGTGTAATGGCCCTCACGGGCACGGGCGGCGAGCACGCCCAGCACCGCGCCGGCCTCGACCGAGGCGAGCTGGTCGCGGTCGCCGAGCAGCACCAGCCGCACGCCGGCAGGCAGCGCAGCGAGCACGGCGGCCATCATCTCCAGGTCGACCATCGAGGCCTCGTCCACCACCAGCACGTCCAGCGCCAGCGGCGTGTCGGCGTCATGGCGGAAGGCGCGCGAATCGGGCCGCGCACCGAGGAGGCGGTGCAGCGTGGTGACGGTGGCGGGAATCGCCGCACGCACGGCGTCATCGACATCGAGCATCGCCAGTGCACCGCCGATGGACGCATTGAGCCGCGCTGCGGCCTTGCCGGTGGGCGCGGCCAGCCGGATGCGCAGCGGCCGCGCCGGGTCGACCTGCAGGGCGAGTGACTGCAGCAGCGCGAGCAGGCGCACCACGGTGGTGGTCTTGCCGGTGCCGGGGCCGCCGGTGATGACCGAGAAGGCGCTGCGCGCGGCCAGCGCGCAGGCGAGCTTCTGCCAGTCGGTGTCGTCGGACGCCTCAAACAGATCATCGAGCACGCGCCGCACGTCGGCGGCCGGCGCTGCGGCGGGTGCCGCCACGCGCGCCGACACTGCGGCGATCACGGCCTGCTCGAAACGCCAGTAGCGGCGCAGATACAGGCGCTCGCCGGTCAGCACCAGCGGCGTATCGCCCTCGCCTTCTCCGACCAGTTGCGGGTGCGTCAGCGCCGCGCGCCACGCGGCGGCATCCACGCCGGCCAGCAAGCTGCGCGGCGTATCGGTGGCGTCCTGCACACCGTCCGGCGGCAGCGACAGCGCGAAGTCCGGATCGGCCAGCGTGGCCGTCAGGTCCAGGCAGGCGTGCCCGCGCCCGAGCTGATGGCTGGCCAGCGCGGCGGCGAGCAGCAGCAGGCCCGGCGCATCCGGCGCCTCGCGCCACAGGAAGCCGGCAAAGGCAGCATCGAGCGGCCGCAGCCAGCCGCGCTCGGCCCAGCGTTCGATGTGGGCGGCGATCTCGGTGGCTGGCGTTTGCGGCAGCGGGGTGGCTGAGAGACACGGAATCATGCCGGCACCCCCGCAGAAAAGAGTTCGTCCAGCGCCTCGATCAACTCACGCGGCGGCCGCTCCACATGCACGCCGCGTGATTCGGCACCGATGCCGCGCAGGAACACATAGGCCGCGCCGCCGATGTGGCGGTCGTAGTCGTAGCCCGGCAGGCGCGCGCGCAACTGGCGGTGCAGCGCGAAGAGATACAGCACGTACTGCAATTCGTAGCGCGCTTCCAGAATCGCCGCACGCATCGCGTCCGGCGTGTAGGCGGCCTCATCGGCGCCGAGCCAGTTGGACTTGTAGTCGATGACGTAATAGCGCCCGTCGTACTCGAACACGAGGTCGATGAAGCCTTTCAACATGCCCTGCAGCTGCGTGGATTCCAGCGCCGGGCGCGGTGCGGCGTCCAGCGTGTGGGCGCACACCAGGCGGTCCAGCTCGCGTGTTTCGACACGGCCGGCCGACAGCCAGAACTCCAGTTCCGGGCTGAGTACGGCCGGCTCGGCCAACGCGCAGCGCGCTCCGTCGGGCAGCGGCAATGGGGTGGTGATCAGCGCCTGCAACCAGTCGGTCAGCGGAGCGACCCATTCGGCCCAGCCGCGCGGTGTGGCGCGGCGTTCGACTTCGGCCTGCAGTCGCGCAGGGTCGGCCGCGATGGCCGCAAAGCCTTCGCGTGCGGCCCATTCAAGCAGGTCATGCAGAAAGGTGCCGGCGGCGGCGCCGCGCGGGAAGGCGTGCACGCTGCCGGGCGCGGGTTTGGTCTGCGCCGCTTCAGGGGCCGGTTCGGACAACACTTCGCGGAAGACGTCCTCCCCCGGCGTATCCGGTGTGCCTCCGGCGGTGCGCAGCGCGGAGTAGCTAGCGATCCACCACGGTTCGCGCGGGGCTGCGGTGGGCGTGCGGGCCTGCATGCGTGTGGCTTCGGCCATTTCGATCAGGCGTTCGCGGTCGGGTTCGGGCGCCAGCTCCACGGCGATGTGTTCGCAGTCGCCGCGCAGTTCGGCCAGGCGGCCGGGCAGTTCAGCGGCATCGACCTCGCCCAGCACATGACCGAGCGCGCTGGCCTTGAGCGTATCGAAGGGCGCCACGCCGACCCAGGTGGCATGGCGCGCGCGGGTCAGCGCGACGTAGAGCTTGCGCACGTCCTCGGCGCGGCGTTCGTGCTCGGCCCGCGCGCGACCGTGCGCGTGCTCGACCAGCGAGAGCTGCAGCGCGCCAGCCTCGTCGTGCCACACCACCGGCAGTTTCTTGCCGTCGCGGTCGCGCGCCGAGCAGCCGAAGGGCAGGAAGACCAGCGGGTACTCGAGGCCCTTGGATTTGTGCACGGTAACGACCTGCACCAGGTCGGCGTCGCTCTCCAGCCGGATCTGGCGGCCCTCATTGCTGGTGCCGTCGGCGGCGTCCTGGCATTCGCTGGCGAGGTAGCGGATCAGCGCGTGCTCGCCGTCCAGCGTCTGGCTGGCCTGTTGCAGCAGTTCGGCCAGATGCAGCAGATCGGTCAGCACACGCTCGCCGCCGTCCATGGCCAGCATGCGCGCCGGCACATCGTGGTCGTGCAGCAGGTGGCGCAGCATCGGCAGCACGCCTTGGCGGCGCCACACCTCGCGGTAAGTGCGAAAGCGCAGCACGGTCTCTTCCCACGCGCGCTCGTCGCGGTCCAGCGCATCGAGGGCCGCCCAGTCCAACCCCAGCGTGGCGGTGGCCAGCGCGCTGCGCACGCTGCGCGGCGCATCCGGCTCGGCGCAGGCTTCCAGCCACAGCTGCAACTCGGCGGCCTGCGCACTGGCAAAGACCGAGTCCCGCCCCGACAGATAGACGCTGCGCACGCCTCGCGCGGCCAGCGCTTCGCGCACGATAGCCGCCTCGCTGCGCGTATTCACCAGCACCGCAATGTCGGCCGGGCGCAGCGGCGTGAAGTTCTCACCCTGCCGGAAACCGGCCTGCGCATCGGCGAGCAGACGGCGGATGGTGCTGGCGCAGCTTGCGGCGATCAGCGCGCGCTCGTCGCCGCGCTTGGCCTTGCCTTCGGGCGCGGGCAGATGCCACAGCGTGAGCGGCGCGACGTACGAGCCGGCGCACTCGAAACGCTCCTCGCGCCCTTTCGCGGCAGCCGGCGCAAACGGCACCGGACTGTCGGCGCCGGCGCCGAACAGGAAGGCGCCGTCCGCCTGCCGGTCGGCAAAGGCAAACACGCGGTTGGCGGCATCCACCATGCCGGTAGTCGAGCGGTGGTTGCGGTTGAGCGTGTACAGCCGTCCGGCGCAGGCGCGGCGCGCCACCAGATAGGTGTGGATGTCGGCACCGCGGAAGGCGTAGATGGCCTGTTTGGGGTCGCCGATGAGCACCAGCGCGCAGCCTTCTGCGGGGGCTTCGACGCGGTACACGGCATCGAAGATGCGGTACTGCACCGGGTCGGTGTCCTGGAATTCGTCGATCAGCGCCACCGGGTACTTGGCGCGGATGCGCGCGGCAAGCTGCGGGCCGTTGGGGCCTTCGAGCGCGGCGGCGAGGCGCGCGAGCAGGTCGTCGAAGCCGATCTCGGCGCGACGGCGCTTCTCGGCCTCGAAGCGCGCGGCCACCCAGCGCGCGGCGTGGCGCAGCACGTCGGCGCGGGCATCGGGCAGCTCGGCCAACGCCGGCTGCAGGGCCTCGATGGCGGCAAAGGCCGGATGATCGGGCGGTTCGCCCTTCTTCTTCCAGGCATCACGAATGCCGTCCGGCGAGAAGCGCTTGAAGATCGAATCACTACGGGCCGGCTCGATGGCGTCCGGGTCGGCCTGCCATGCGTCGAGCGCATTCAGCCAGCCGTCGTACCAGTCACGGCGAAGGGTCACGCCCTGTTCGCGGCCTTGCTCGAAGAGTTCGCGCAGCTCATTCACCCACTCAGCCCACGGCGCCTTCAGATCGGCCAGCAGAAGGTTGCGCTCGGTCAGCGCGCTGGCCAGCGTCGCGGCCGGATCGTCAGCCGGGGGCAGGCGGTCGGCGTGGCCGAGCACATCCTTCAGCGCCTCGGCCAGCACGTCCGGCGCGGCCCACCAGCGCCGCACCTCGGCCACGGATTCGGCCGGCAGCGGCAGCATGAAGCTGCGCCACCAGTCGCGCACGGCTTCAAGCCGCAGTTCGGAATGGTCGGTTTCCAGCTTCAGCGCAAAAGGGCTGCCGCTGTCGAAGGCGTGTTCGGCCAGCACGCGGCGGCACCAGGCGTGGATGGTGGACACCGCCGCCTCGTCCATCCATTCGGCGGCCATGCGCAGGCGGCGCGCGCGGCCGGACAGTTCTTCGGCCGCATAGCCGGCGCGCAGTCCGGTGAGGAATTCATCGGCCTCCGAGTCAGGTTGCTCGAAGGCGCTGGCGGCTTCGCTCAGGCGGCGGCGGATGCGGTCGCGCAGTTCGCGCGTGGCGGCCTCGGTGAAGGTCACGACCAGGATTTCGGGCGGGTCGAGCTCACGCTCAAAGGCCGCGTCACCACCGTGGCCGAGCACCAGCCGCACATACAGCGCGGCGATGGTCCAGGTCTTGCCGGTGCCGGCGGCGGCTTCGATCAGGCGGCTGCCGGACAGCGGAAAGGTCGCGGCGTCGAGCGGATGCGCAATGCTCATTCGCCCTCCCCGTCGCCGTCATGCAGGGCATCGAGCATGGGCCGCAGCAGGCGCTCGGCCCACTCCGCCAGCCCGCCGGCTTCGAGCGCGGCGTAGTCGGGCCAGGCGCGGGCCAGATGCGGGTCGTCGCCGCGCTCGCCTGCGGAGTTGAAATCATCGCCCTCGTAGGTCTTGCGCGCGGTCTTGCCGGTGAGCAGTTCGGCCGCGGTCTTCACTGCAAAGGGCAGCGGGCGGCACAGGCCGGTGTCGCGGGCGCGCAGCAGGTCGGCCAGCAGCTCGCGCGCGGTGTCGGCGGGCAGTGGCGCGAAGCGTGCATCGCCCACGGCGGAGAGCAGACGCGTGACGGTCGGCCCGCCCAGCTGCGCGGCGAGGTGCGCCGGCCAGTGGCGCCACAACACGTGATGACGCCAGCGCCCCTTCTTGCCGTCGACCACGTTGCTGGCGACCAGCCGCACGCGGGCGCGCTCGCCGGCAGCGTCGGCACGCAGACCGCTCAGGCGGTCGGCCAGCGCAAGACGGCGACTATCGACGTCGGCCTCCACCGCCACGGCTTCGGCTTCCAGCACCTGCGGCCACAGCGCCAGCTCGGCGGCGTACTGCTCGAACAGCGCCTGCATCGGCAGCGCGAGTTCGTGCGCCTCGACCACGCCGAAACCGCCCGGTGCGAAGTCGCCACGCCGCGCGATGCGCGAGAGCCCGGCTTCGCGCGCGGCGTCGACATCGCCCCCGGCGGCCAGCGCGCGCGCCTGCACGGTGATCAGTTCGTCGCCGCGCTGCCAGCGGTGCAGGCCATCGGCGTTGAAGGGTTCGACGTCATCGGTGACAGCCTCTTCACGCGACAGGTCCACGCCCAGGCGCGTGCGGAAAAAGCCCTTCACCGGATCGCGCAGGAAGCGCGACAGCTCGTCGAGCGTGAGCGGCTCGTCGCTGACGAGCGGCTCCAGCGCGGCGTCGCCCGCAGGACGTACGGCAGCGGATTCGCGCCACTCGCGCGCGTAGGTAAACAACACGGGGTCGGCGCCGAAATACGCCGGGCTGAAGGGCTGGAGCCGGTGCTCGACGGTCAACCGCTTCAGCAGGTCAGCGCCATCCGCCGCGCGCCAGCCGGCGGCGAGGTGATCGCGCAACTGACCGACCAGCACCGAGGCCGGACGCTCGACGTTGTCGGTGATGCTGCGGCCGACCCACGACACGTACAGCACGTCGCGCGCCGACAGCAGCGCTTCCAGGAACAGGTAGCGGTCGTCCTCGCGGCGCGAGCGGTCGCCGGGGCGCATCTGGCCGGGGCGGCCCATCAGGTCGAAATCCAGCGGCGCGCGGGTGCGCGGGTAGTCGCCGTCGTTCATGCCGAGCAGGCAGACGTGGCAGAAGGGGATGGCGCGCATCGGCATCAGCGTGGCGAAGGTCACCGCGCCGGCGAAGAAGCGCTGCGTGAGGCCGCCGGCGTCGAGCGCGCTCATCCAGTGCTCGGCCACCACCGCCAGCGGCAGCGGCTCGGTGAGCCCGGCCTCAAGGCAGGCGTCGGCCCAGTCGGTGAGCGCGGTGTTGAGGCGTTCGACGGTGAGGGCGGCTTCCGCGTCATCACCGGCGTCGAAAAAGTCGGCGAGCAGCTTTGCGAGACGTTCGCGCCATTGCTGCGGCGCGGCCGGCTCGCGCAAGGCGCGCCACGCCGCGTCCAGCCGCGCGACGAGTTGCGCCAGCGGCCCCAGCAACGCCGCATCCAGCCCGCCGATCTCGCCATGCGACTCGATGCCGTGCCAGGCCACGTCGCCCCCGGCGGCGTAGCCGAGCAACATGCGGCGCAGGCCGAACAACCAGGTGTGGTCGGCGGCGTCCGTGGGCGGCAGATCGAGCGCGGCGCGATGCTCGGCGTGCAGGCCCCAGCGCACGTTGGCGCCGCGAATCCAGCGCGCGAGCGTGGGCAGGTCGGATTCGTCCAGCCCGAAGCGGCGGCGCAGCGCCGGCACGTCGAGCAGGTCCAGCACGTCGCTGGCGGTGACGCGCGCGTTGGGCAGGCCCAGCAGCAGTTCCAGCCCCTGCACCAGCGGGTCGGTGGCGCGGCTGCCCTGGTCGGCCAGGCAATACGGGATGCGGCGTGCGTCGTTCGCATCGTGCAGGCCGAACACGGCACGCACGTGCGGCGCGTAGGCGTCGATGTCCGGCACCATCACGATAATGTCGCGCGAACGCAGCGCCGGGTCGGCGTCAAAGGCGGCAAGCAGGCGGTCGTGCAGGATTTCGACTTCCCGCTGGGGGCTGTGGGCGATGTGGAACTGGATCGAGTGATCGTCGGGCGCCACCGCTGGCCAGTTCTCGCGCGTCTCGGCCAGCGGGCGCAGATCGCGGATGTCGTCCTGCAGTTGCGCGAGCAGCGTTGCGCCGCCGGTGGGCTCGAAACGGTCGATGCGCTGACCGATGCCGGCCAGCAGTTCGGCGTGGCGGCCGCGCGCGGTGGCGTCGTCATAGGAATCGAGCAGTGCAATGAAATCCCGCCCTTGCCGGCCCCAGGCGGCAAGCAATGGCTGGGCGTGGGCGTGCAACGCGTCCTCGGCGAGTTCTTCCGGGAAATCCGCGCGGCGCTGCTGCCGGCTGGCCCGCTCGCGGCGCAGCAGTTCGCGCCCCTGCACGATGTCTGCCCAGTGGTGCTCGCAGGGGTTGTGCACGCACATCAGCACCTGCGACCAGCGCGCCATCGCCGCCAGCACTTCCAGCGACTGCTGCGGCAGCGACGAGATGCCGAACACCAGCACGCGGCGCGGCAGGCCCGGCGGGCGGGCGTCACCGGCTGACTCCACCACTTCCATGAAACGCTCATGCACCGCCGCGCGGCCGCCCGTGGCGGGCAGACCGGCCCGCGCCAGATCGGCACACAGCGCCCGCCACAGCGCCGGCTGCCAGCGCTGGTCCTCGGGCAGCGGATCGTGCCGGCCGAGCAGGTCGGGCAGCACATCCTCGCCCGCCGCCCAGGCCGCCAGCCAGTCGGCGCGGTACACCTGATACTGGTCGAAGAGGTCCGCCAGCCGCCCGGCCAGCTGGAAGCGCTTGCGCGCGTCGGCGTCATCAGAAAGAAAGCGCGCCAGCGGCGCATACACCGGGTCTTGCAGCAGTTCCGGCAGCAAGCGCATCAGCCGCCACACCAGCCGCGACTCATCCAGCGGCGAGGCCTCCGGCACCGCCTCACGGCCCAGCACGGCGCGATATACACGCCAGAAGAAACGCGACGGCAGATCGAAACGCATCGCCGCCGCAATGCCGCAACCCCCCTCGCGCTCATCCGCCAGCGCCAACCGCAGCCACTGCGCAATGCCGTTGCTTTGCACCAGCACCACCTCGTCCTCCAGCGGCGCCAGCGGGTGGTGCGTCATCCACGCCACCAACACGTCGCGCAGCGCCTCGGCACGGTTGCCGTGCACGAGGATCAAACCGGGCGGAAGTTCGGGGGTAGCGGACATGTGTGAAGGATACCGGACATGCGCGACGAGCCGGGTCGCACGCCCTTGTGAACACGCTAGCACCCGCGACAGACCACTACAGCCCCCGATGCCGATGGTCGTTGAGGAAAGCTGTCGTTCAACGCCTGAGTTGAGCCGCGCCGCGAAGCTGCGTCGGCTTGGACGAACTGTTAGGCCTCAGCCGCGGAGTTGGCGGACGGCTTTCGGCGAACGCGGAGTACCAGCCAGTACAAGAACAACAATCCAGAGGCAGCACCCGTGACGAAGAGTGCAACGACATTGCTTCTTAGGAGTGTGTCTAGGGTCTTTCCGGCTGGGTTCGACCATGCCAACCTATCAATTTCTGCTTCACCGATTTCGATCCTGCTTTGAAGATCTGCCCGCATAAACCGATATGCGTCTTGTTGCGTGGAAACGACTGCGTGACTCTTGTACGGCTCAACGGTCGATCGTGCCAGATAAGCCTCCTCGGCACTTCGGCAGTATAGGCCGGCTAGAGCCTCCTCTTCTTTCGTGGCATCAATGCACTCCGATACTAGGTCGCGCGCATATCGCAGAAGGCTTTGCTCAGTACCTAGCGCTAACTTCCGACTGTGGAGCTCTGTAGTTTCCTTGGAGCTATCAAGCAAACCGCCCACATAAAAGAAGCTCGCCCCAAAGATCACGAAAGCGACAGAAAGTATCAGGGCCAATGTACGCACAATGGAGGGTGCGGCCCAGTGGGAAATCTTGTCGAGAATGTCCCTGATAGCTTCCAGTTGTTCGGTCGCATTTTTTATGTCGATAGTCATGGTTAACCCAAAAGCCTAACGGTTGAAGTGCCCGGCCGTTGTGGAAAGAATGCGGGGTCAGGTCTCGATTTATACGAGTCTAAAATATAGACCTGACCCCAAATCCGTCCCGTGACCCCAAATCCGTCCCGCTCAAAAATGGATCACCTCGATAACCAAAAATCTTTTTCATTCATCCTTATCTGCCTGGTATCTGCCTGAGCAGTAATAACATCGAGCCTCAGAGCCACCTTCATCCAGCGGCCAATAATGCAGATCTCCTTGAGTTGCATGAGCCCCACAAATGTCACACGCACCTGGCAGCTCGTCACTTTCTTCGTTCTCACAGAACGTACAACGATAACCCGTCTCCGATTCATTGTTGACTACTAGGGTAAAGTGGCCACAACCTGGACAGTCTAAACGCACTGGATTTGCATCGGGATCTGAAGAAAAATCTACTGGATTTTCTTCCTCCACTCCGTCCGCCTTTTTGATGGCGGTACGAATTGAAAATTCATACTCATCCGATAGAACTTTAAATGTTTCTTTTGTGTGAACCGGTATATGACTTTCGATATCTAGTTCAGTATGATCATAAAGAAATTCCATAACTGAACGAAATAGACGACCGATAGTGCCTCGCACTTGCGAGACATCCATTGTGAATTTGTGGTGCTCGATTTCATTTCTGAGCTTCTTTATCCACTCTAGATCTTTTCTCAGTTCCGGAGAGACAGTTTCTGGGTCTTCGTTGTTAATGAAGTTAATGCATTCCCAAAGCCCGATAGTCTTGTTTCGGTCTAGTTTTTGCGAGAATGGATCTTTGTATATAAGAAGCGGATGCTTTGATGCTATGTGATGCTATGTGATGCTATGTGATGCTATGTGATGCTATGTGATGCTATGTGATGCTATGTGATGCTATGTGATGCTATGTGATGCTATGTGATGCTATGTGATGCTTAAATATTAGTTCTATAAAATGAGCAAGATGAAGAACCGCAAATTTATATGCCTTCGGCTCTTCATTTTCGCCCTCTTCGAATTTTGAAAGCGCCTCAGCCAAGCTGTCTAACGAATTTTCTAGAAGATCTAGCTCATGTATTGACATATATACGCCCTAGAGAATGCGTAGAGAATGCGGGTCAGGTCTATATTTTATACGATTCTAAAATATAGACCTGACCCAAACTTACCATTCCAGCTTATGATCCCCTTTAGGCCCCGCGCGCCGCCCGGGCGATTGCCTCCTTGAGCGCCTCACACTCTTGCTCCAAAACGATTTGCACGGATGTAAACGGCTCCAAGAAATGGCCTCCAGGCTTTCCCTGCGAGTAGGCCTGCTTATGGTCGAAAATAACCGAGTTAACTCTCGTTCTAGCCTCAATCACTTGGTCATACGATTGTCGAATCTCTGAACCATAGATGCCAATTATCATTTCTACTCGACTAAAATCCACTGACCGATCAGAGCTGGATTTTATTACGGCATCAAGATAAGCGTTGTAGTCGCACTCGCCCTTCATGACCAGTGTGAGGTGCAGGTAATTGGAGAACATACCATTGACCTGCTCCCCGTTTTCAGTACCACGCTGAACTTAGTAGAGTCCGTTATCCGAACAGGAGACGGCAGTGAAGAAGCGTTTTACGGAAGAGCAGATTCTGGATTTTCTGA
>NZ_BAAKJA010000010.1:0-96944 GCF_059703705.1 Pseudazoarcus sp. NS36
ATAGCAGCCTGGAACCACTCCTTCCCATCCCGAACAGGAACGTGAAACAGGCCCGCGCCGATGATAGTGCAGATACCTGTGTGAAAGTAGGTCATCGTCAGACTAACCCCAAAAGCAAAAAGCCCGCTCATACAAGCGGGCTTTTTTGCGTCTACTGCATTAGAAAAAAACCAATACGCCTACAGCCTCAACCTCTGAACAACTCAGTTCAGCGAACGCGGTACCGCAAGCGTGAAGACCGATGACGACTAGGCACGACTTTGTCGAAGTTTGAAGAGCCGCTCACGGATCAACTGGATATGTTCGCGCAAAGTGTATAACTCGCTGTTGTATGAAAGCGGAATGCGACGATGATTGGCAAGCTCTTCGATATGGTCGAGTTGTTTGAGGTACTCCGAAATCTCTTCATCGCTAGTGTGTGGATCAATCCGATCTTCAAGAAACTTCATTTCGCCATACCAGCGGTAAATGCGTGAACGCATTCGCCATGAATAGACGGCAGGGAGAATGCGCATCAGTGGGATCATGATTGCGATCAGGGGAATGAGCGCAACGAGCAAGCGATCTACAAGAATGGCCAGCCAAAAAGGCAGATATCGTTGCAGGAACGGTGGGCCGCTTTCATAGAGTCGCTGGGCAACATCGCTTGGCGGCAGATCGCGCCCCGCAATTCTTGGATATTCACCAGCGCGTTGGAACAGGCCTGGCGATGCGTGAATCTCACGCGCGCTTTGGAGCAACAAGCTGATGATTGCAGGGTGCAGGTCAGCGCGGGCAATGAGGTTCGCTGATGCCCCGAGCAAATCGACGTCCCTGGGAGGGCTTACTTTGACTAGATCAATTGAGCCTTCGGGAAGTACGACGGTATCGAGGTGGGGAATGCGCTTGGTGTACGCCGCCGTGTGCTTTAGTTCGGCGATATGTATGCCGGGTGAGCCCAGCAAGCGCTGGATGACGGGGGATTCTGAGCCGGAAATGATGAAGGCTGCATCAATTTTTCCCTCAAGCAAGGCGTTTGCGGCTTCGTTCCCTCCAATCATTTTCAGCCCAGGGCTGTTGAGTGCGACACCGCTGTCGGCCAGCATTTGTAGCGCGAGCAACTGAGTGCCGCTGCCCGGTTCCCCGGTGGCGATGGAGTATCCGTTGATTTGCGCCAGACGAGTCAGCGGGGCAGGGAGCCGGTGAAAGATCCACACAGGCTCGAAGTACATACTGCCCAAGGAGACGAGATCCCGGGATTCTGGGTCATGCGCGATCCCGCTCTGGATGAAGGCGAGATCGACTCCCTCCGTCATCAGGCCACGCAGGTTCTCGATGGAGCCGCTGGAAGGTCGAAGCACCAGCTCAATGCCTTCGCGCGCGAGAGCGGTCCGATAAAGCTCGCCGAACATCGCGTAGCCGCCTCCCGGGGCTCCGGTCATCATTGTGACGGTGCGGGGAGGGGCGGGACGGACAACACTGAAAAGGAGCCAGGATGCGAAAAAAAGGGCGCCAACGATACTGAGCACGGTGATGCTGACAAACACACTGGACTGGTTTCTCAGCCATTGGATGGTGTTCATGGCGCCGTGCTCCTGAAGTCAGCAGTGAGGAGGCTGGTTCTTACCCTCTCCGCATTGCATCATAGAACTCGCCGTTGCTCTTGGTAGCTTTGATCTTGTCGAGCAGGAACTCCATCGCGTCCATGTCATCCATTCCGTACAGCAGCTTGCGTAGCACCCATACCTTTTGCAGGATCTCGGGCTTCATCAGGAGCTCTTCGCGTCGCGTGCCGGATCGGTTGACGTTGATTGCGGGATAAACGCGCTTTTCGGCCATGCGACGCTCAAGGTGCAGTTCCATGTTGCCGGTACCCTTGAACTCTTCGTAGATCACGTCATCCATGCGGCTGCCCGTGTCGATCAGCGCTGTGGCGATGATGGTCAGGCTACCGCCTTCCTCGATGTTGCGCGCCGCACCGAAGAAGCGCTTGGGCTTCTGCAGCGCGTTGGCGTCCACCCCGCCAGTCAGAACTTTGCCGGAAGCCGGTACGACGGTGTTGTACGCGCGGGCGAGTCGAGTCAGCGAGTCGAGAAGGATCACCACGTCTTTTTTGTGTTCGGTCAGGCGCTTGGCTTTCTCGATGACCATCTCGGCGACCTGGACGTGACGGGACGCCGGTTCATCGAAGGTCGATGCGACGACTTCGCCACGTACCGAGCGCTGCATTTCCGTGACTTCTTCGGGGCGTTCGTCGATCAACAGTACGATGACGACGACTTCCGGATGGTTGGAGATGAGTGCGTGTGCGATGTGCTGCAACATGACCGTCTTGCCGCTCTTCGGAGGGGCGACGAGCAAGCCGCGCTGACCTTTGCCGATCGGGGCAATCATGTCGATGATGCGGCCGGTGATGTTCTCTTCACCGCGCATGTCACGTTCGAGCTTGAAGCACTCGTTCGGATGCAGCGGAGTGAGGTTTTCGAACAGGATCTTGTGTTTGCAGTTCTCTGGAGACTCGCCATTGATCTTGTCGAGTTTGACCATCGCAAAGTAACGCTCACCGTCCTTTGGGGTGCGGATTTCACCCTCAATGGTGTCGCCGGTGTGCAGGTTGAAGCGGCGAATCTGCGACGGCGACACGTAGATGTCGTCGGTGCCGGCGAGATAAGAGGTGTCTGGCGAACGCAGAAAACCGAATCCGTCGGGCAGCACTTCAAGGGCACCATCACCATAGATTGGCTCGCCCTTTTTGGCGCGGTTTTTCAGCAGGGCAAAAACGAGTTCCTGTTTCTTCAGCCGGTTGGCACCTTCGATACCGTTCGAGTGTGCCATTTCAAGCAACTGGCTGACGTGGAGGGCTTTGAGCTCCGATAGATGCATGGCGGATTTGAGCGCGGATGCGCGTAGGTGAATGTTTCAGGTGGGGTGTGCCTGCGCTGCAGGGGAGGCGAAGTCGCGTTCCGGAGGGTGCAGACAGGCGTCACGAAGGCCAGCGGGAACCGCTGGCCGGGTGTTGATTTCAGAGGTTGCTGTCGATGAAGGCGGTCAGTTGGGATTTGGACAGCGCGCCGACCTTGGTGGCCTCGACATTGCCGCCCTTGAACAACATCAAGGTCGGGATGCCGCGGATGCCGAATTTGGCGGGAGTTTCCTGATTGTCGTCGATGTTGAGCTTGGCGATCTTGAGGCGGCCTGCGTATTCCTGGGCTACATCGTCAAGGATGGGCGCAATCATCTTGCACGGGCCACACCACTCAGCCCAGTAATCCACCAGAACGGGAAGGTTTTCCTGCAGGACTTCGGTATCGAAATTGCTGTCGGTTACGTGCTGAATATGCTCGCTCATGATTCCTCGTGAGGGTTCTGGCCGCAGTGCTATGAATTGAATCTGTAGATGCCGGTATCCGGAAGGGGCGGCATGCTGGGCGGGTGTCTGATGGAGCAGGGGTGCTCCGGTTGAAGCCGAAAGTTATGCCAAGGCCGAATCCACGTCAAGGATTTCCGTGCAACCTTGTTGTCTGCGTAGCAAAAAGGTGCCGCTGTCGGCTATATTGTTCGCCGACTTGTGGCGTTAAGCTTGAAGTATATCGCCGCATTCTGATATTCGTGGAGACGAAAAGCTATGACTTATGTGGTGACGGAATCCTGTATCCGCTGCAAGTACACCGATTGCGTCGATGTGTGCCCGGTGGACTGCTTTCGCGAGGGGCCAAACTTTCTGGTGATCGACCCTGACGAATGCATCGACTGCACGCTGTGCGTCGCCGAATGTCCCGTCGAGGCGATTTTCGCCGAGGACGATGTGCCGGCGGATCAGCAGCACTTCATCGAGCTCAATGCCGAGCTGTCCAAAGAGTGGAAGCCCATTGTGGAACGCAAGGACGCGCTGCCTGATTCGGAAGAGTGGGCTGCCGTGAAGGACAAGCTGGATCAGCTCGAACGCTGACTCCACAATTCGGGGGAGCCCGCCCCGCTGCCGAGGTGCGGATGGAGAAGATCTGGCTGCAAAGTTATCCGGCGGGGATGCCGGTTGAACTCGGTACTCCGGAACATCCTTCCATTGTCGAGGTGTTCGAGGAGTCCGTGTCCCGCTTTGGCGGGAAGCCGGCCTATCTCAACATGGGCAAGGCGCTGTCCTATGCCGAGCTGGATCGCCTGTCTGCAGCCTTTGCGGCCTATCTGAAGGGCGAGCTCGGACTGCAACCCGGTGCCCGCGTTGCATTGATGATGCCGAACCTTCTGCAGTACCCGGTGGCATTGTTCGGGGTGTTGCGTGCCGGTTGTGTGGTGGTTAACGTCAATCCGCTATACACCCCGCGTGAGCTGGAGCACCAGCTGACGGATTCCGGTGCCGAGGCGCTCGTCGTGCTGGAGAACTTCGCGCACACCGTGGAGCGCGTGCGCCAGGCCGTGCCGCTGCAGCACGTGATCGTGACTGCGCTGGGTGATCTGCTTGGCAGCGTGAAGGGTGCTCTGGTCAATTTTGCCGTGCGCCATGTTCGCAAGATGGTTCCGGCGTGGCAGCTTCCTGGGTATTTGCGGCTGGATGATGCGCTTGCCCGTGGCGCCAGGATAGGTTTCGTGCGCCATCAGCTGTCCGGGGGTGACGTTGCTTTCCTGCAGTACACAGGCGGTACGACCGGGCGCGCGAAAGGTGCCGTCCTGACGCATGCCAACATCGTTGCCAACATGAGCCAGGCGCGAGCCTGGATTCGCCCGGTGATCAAGGAAGGCGAAGAGCTGATCGTTACTGCGCTGCCGCTTTATCACATCTTTTCGCTGACGGCGAACTGCCTCGTTTATTCGAGTTTTGGCGCGACCAATCTGCTCATTACCAATCCGCGCGACATTCCCGGATTCGTAAAGGAACTGCGCAAGCACCGCTTCACGGCTGTCACCGGTGTGAACACGCTTTTCAATGCCCTGTTGAATCATCCCGATTTCGCCAAGCTAGATTTTTCTGCGCTGAAGATCACGCTTGGTGGTGGCATGGCCGTGCAGCGGCAGGTCGCGGAACGCTGGCAGGCGACTACTGGTTCGGTCTTGCTTGAGGCCTACGGGCTGACCGAGACATCGCCGGCCGTGAGCATCAACCCGCTCGATCTTCAGCAATACAACCACTCGATCGGTTTGCCGCTGCCCTCAACGGAGGTGTCGATCCGGGATGATGCGGGTGGGGAAGTGCCGACCGGGGAGCCCGGGGAGTTGTGTATCCGTGGGCCGCAGGTGATGCGCGGGTACTGGAATCGTCCGGAGGAGACGGCTGAAGCCTTCACGTCTGACGGCTACTTCCGTACGGGTGACATTGCCACCATGAATGAGCAGGGCTACCTGACCATTGTCGACCGCAAGAAGGATCTCATCATCGTTTCGGGCTTCAATGTGGTGCCAAACGAGATCGAGGATGTCGTGGCCAGCCATCCGGGAGTGCTTGAGGTTGCCGCGGTAGGTGTGCCCGATGATCGCAGCGGCGAGGTGGTCAAGGTCTTCGTTGTACGTCGTGACCCGGCTTTGACCGAGGCCGCGATCATCGCCCACTGCCGAGAGAGCCTTACTGCCTACAAGGTCCCGCATCGGGTCGAGTTCCGCGACGAGCTCCCGAAGAGCAATGTCGGCAAGATCCTTCGTCGGCAGTTGCGCGACGCCCCGGCCTGAGGTCGTGCTTGGCGGCGTGTTAGAATCAGCGCCCTCGATTCGACCGCCAGCGCGAGTTCTCCATGTCCGGCAATACCCAAGGCAAGCTCTTCAGCTTTACCTCCTTCGGCGAGTCCCACGGCCCCGCGATCGGTTGCGTGGTCGACGGCTGTCCGCCGGGGCTCGCGATTTCGGTCGAGGATATCCAGCGTGAACTGGACCGCCGCAAGCCCGGTACGTCGCGTCATGTTACGCAGCGCCGCGAGCCGGACGAAGTGGAGATCCTCTCGGGCGTGTTCGAGGGCCAGACGACTGGCACCCCGATTGCGCTGCTGATCCGCAACCAGGACCAGCGCTCGAAGGATTACGGCAACATCGCGGAAACCTTCCGCCCCGGTCATGCCGACTACCCCTATTGGCAGAAGTACGGCATCCGTGATCATCGTGGTGGTGGCCGCTCGTCGGCGCGTGAAACGGCAGTGCGCGTTGCTGCCGGTGCGATTGCCCGCAAGTGGCTGCGTGAGCAGTACGGCGTTGTCATCCGCGGCTACATGGCTGCGCTCGGGCCGCTCGAGATTCCGTTCGTGGAATGGGCCGAGGTCGATCGGAATCCCTTTTTTGCGCCCAACGCCCAGATCGTGCCGCAACTCGAAGCCTTCATGGACGAGCTGCGCAAGTCTGGCGATTCGATTGGCGCCCGTATCAATGTCGTCGCCACCGGTTTGCCGGTTGGCTGGGGCGAGCCGGTGTATGACCGGCTGGATGCTGATATCGCCTACGCGATGATGAACATCAACGCCGTCAAGGGCGTCGAGATCGGAGCGGGTTTCGCGTCAGTGGCGCAGCGTGGCACCGAGCATTCCGACGAAATCGTGCCGGAGGGCTTTCTGTCGAACAACGCCGGCGGCGTGCTGGGTGGGCTGTCTACCGGGCAGGACATCATCGTCAGCATGGCGATCAAGCCGACTTCGAGCATCCGTCTGGATCGCCGCTCGGTCGACAAGCAGGGCAACGCGGTCGTCGTGAATACCCATGGTCGCCACGACCCCTGCGTGGGCATTCGCGCTACGCCGATCGCCGAGGCCATGCTCGCGCTCGTGCTGATGGACCACGCGTTGCGCCATCGTGCGCAATGCGCGGACGTGCGCACCAGTACGCCCGTCGTGCCGCGGCTCGCGCCCGAGGGTCATCAAAGCCCGCCTGCGCCGACGGAGGATTGAGCGCGCGGTCATGCTTCCCTATTGGCGGCTGTCGGCGTACTACTTTTTCTACTTCGGCTTTGTCGGCGCGTTCTCGCCGTACTTCACGCTGTATCTGCAGTCACTCGAGTATTCCGCCACCGACATTGCCGTGCTGATGTCGGTGATGCAGGTCATGCGAGTCCTGGCTCCGAACCTGTGGGGTTGGCTCGCCGAGCGAACCGGCCTGCGCGTACCAATCGTGCGCCTGTCCGCCATTGCCAGCCTGGCCGGCTTCTGCCTGTTCTTTGCTACTACCGAGTTCGCGGGCATGTTTGCTGCGATGGTGCTGATGGCCTTCTTCTGGAGTGCCGCGCTGCCGCTGGTCGAGAGCCTGACGTTTTCGCACCTCGGGGCGCTGGGCCATCACTATGGCCGCATCCGCCTGTGGGGTTCGGTCGGCTTCGTCGTTGCCGTGGTCGGCTTGGGGCATCTGCTCGATTTCGTGCGTATCGATGTCGTCCTGATTTTCATTGCAGCCATTCTTTTCGGCATCGTGCTGTGTGGCTTTGCCTTGCCCGAGGCGGAAGGGCGCCGTGGCGCGCGAGGCCGTGCGCGACTGGGTGAAACCCTGCGCCGCCGCGAAGTGCAGGCCTTGCTCGGCGCCTGCTTCTTCATGGCGGCAGCGCATGGTGCAATGTATGTGTTCTACTCGATTCATCTTGCCGAGCATGGCTACGGCAAGGCCGTGATCGGGTGGATGTGGGCGCTGGGCGTCATCGCCGAGATCGGGGTGTTCCTCGTCATGCCGGGCCTCGCGAAACGTTTCGGCATGCGTGCGATTTTGCTGTTCTCGTTGGCTGCGGTGGTGTTGCGCTTTCTCATGGTGGGTTGGGGGGCGCACAGTCTGACCTTGCTGCTTCTGGCCCAATTGCTGCACGGCGTGACCTTCGGTGCCTATCACGCGGCCGCCATTGCAATGATCAATCGCTGGTTCCCGGGGCGTTTGCAGGCGCATGGGCAGGCCTTGTACGGGAGCCTTTCTTTTGGTGCGGGCGGCATGCTGGGCGGCCTGATCAGTGGCGTGAGCTGGGATGCTGTCGGCGCCGCCTGGACTTTTACGCTGGGATCGAGTTTCGGTTTGGTCGGTCTGATGTGGTTGATGATCGGTTGGCGTAAGGCCGGCCCGGACGCAGAGGAGGGGAAATGAAGGCAATGCTGAGAAGTTCGCTGTGTGTAGCCGCGGCGGCGGGGCTCGTCGGCTGCCAGTCTGTGCAGACCACCAGCGGTGGCGAGATCGGCGTCAATCGTAGCCAGATGATGATGGTGTCGGCCACCGAGATCGAGCAGGCTTCGGCCAAGCAATACGACGAAGTGCTTGCCGAAGCGCGCGAGCAAGGGGTGCTCAATCGCGATGCGCGCCAGCTTGAGCGAGTGCGTGGTATCACCAAGCGGCTGGTCGCCCAGGTCGGTGCCTTTCGGCAGGATGCGTTGGCGTGGCAGTGGGAGACCAACGTAATCCGATCGGACGATCTCAACGCCTGGTGCATGGCGGGCGGGAAAATGGCGATCTATTCGGGCTTGATCGAGCAGCTCAAACTGAGCGATGACGAGATTGCGGCTGTGATGGGGCACGAGATCGCGCATGCGTTGCGCGAGCATGCGCGTGAGCGTGTGTCCCGTTCGATGGCCACAGGCATTGGCGTGTCGGTTGTTGGTGCCGTGCTTGGCGCCGGCGCGGTAGGGCAGGATCTGATGGGCAAGGTGGCGAGCGTCACCTTCGAGCTGCCGCACTCGCGCCTGCATGAAACCGAGGCTGACCGAATCGGCGTCGAGCTTGCCGCACGTGCGGGCTTTGATCCGCGTGCGGCCGTGACGCTGTGGAACAAGATGGCCAGCCGTTCTGCCGGAGGGCCGCCGCAGTGGCTGTCGACGCATCCGGGGCATGCCGAGCGACAACGTGAGCTTGCGGTAGCCAGCGAGCGTGTAATGCCGCTGTATCAGGCGGCAAAGCGCTAGGCGTAATCTGGTCAGCCTAGCCCCGCTGTGAAATAATCAAGAACTTTTTCCGTGGAACGAGATGCATGAACGCGCGCACCTTGTATGACAAATTGTGGGACGCCCACCTTGTGCGGCAAGAGGCCGACGGAACGGCGCTGATCTATATTGATCGCCACCTCGTGCACGAGGTCACCAGCCCGCAGGCCTTCGAGGGGCTGAAGCTCGCCCATCGCAAACCGTGGCGCATCCAGTCCATCGTCGCTACGGCCGATCACAATACGCCGACCGATCATTGGGACATGGGGATCCAGGATCCCGTCTCGCGCCAGCAGGTGGAAACGCTGGACGCCAACATCCGCGAAGTCGGCGCACTGGCCTATTTCCCGTTCAAGGATGCGCGCCAGGGCATCGTGCATGTGATTGGCCCCGAAAACGGCGCAACGCTGCCGGGCATGACAGTGGTGTGCGGTGATTCGCATACCTCGACGCACGGTGCTTTCGGCTGTCTGGCGCACGGTATCGGCACGTCAGAAGTCGAGCACGTGCTCGCCACGCAATGCCTGCTGCAGAAGAAATCCAAGAGCATGCTGGTGCGCGTTGACGGTGAATTGCCGCGCGGCGTGACGGCGAAAGATATCGTGCTGGCCATCATCGGCAAGATCGGTACTGCAGGCGGTACGGGGTACGCCATTGAGTTCGGCGGCAGTGCGATTCGCGCGCTTTCGATGGAAGGGCGCATGACGATCTGCAACATGGCGATCGAAGCCGGCGCTCGTGCCGGCATGGTGGCGGTGGATCAGATCACGATCGACTACGTCAAAGGACGCCCGTTCGCGCCGACCGGCGCCGACTGGGACAAGGCCGTGCAGTACTGGAGCACCCTGCATTCGGATGACGGAGCGCGCTTCGATCTGGTGGTTGAGCTCGATGCCGCGAAGCTTGAGCCGCAGGTGACCTGGGGTACATCCCCGGAGATGGTGACCACCATTGGCGGAAGCGTGCCTGACCCGGCCGATATTGAGGATCCCGTGCGTCGTGAAAGCACCGAGCGGGCCCTGAAGTACATGGGCCTGACCCCGAATACGCCGATGACCGAAATTCAGGTCGATCAGGTGTTCATCGGCTCCTGTACCAATTCGCGGATTGAGGATTTGCGCGAAGCGGCTGAGGTGGTGAAGGGGCGTAAGAAGGCCGACAACGTGCGCCGTGTGCTGGTCGTGCCGGGTTCGGGACTGGTCAAGCGCCAGGCCGAGGACGAAGGTCTGGATCGCATCTTCATCGAAGCCGGTTTCGAATGGCGTGAGCCAGGCTGTTCCATGTGTCTGGCGATGAATGCCGATCGGTTGGAGCCTGGTGAGCGTTGTGCCTCGACCTCGAACCGGAATTTTGAAGGGCGGCAGGGCGCAGGTGGGCGAACCCATCTCGTGAGTCCCGCAATGGCCGCTGCCGCGGCTGTGAGTGGTCACTTCGTGGACGTTCGTCAGATCAACTGAGCTGGGCGGAGACTGAAATGAAAAACGTGATGCGCTTTCTGTCGTTGGCACTGGCGGTCGGGGTTTTCCTCTCCGGATGCAATACCGTCCAGGGCCTTGGCAAGGATATCGAAAAGGGTGGCGAGGCCATCCAGAAGGCAGTGAAGTAATGAAACCGTTCAATACCCTCAACGGGCTGGTTGCACCGCTCGATCGTGCAAACGTCGATACCGATGCGATCATTCCCAAGCAATTTCTAAAATCGATCAAGCGCAGCGGCTTTGGTCCGAACCTGTTCGACGAATGGCGTTATCTTGACGTCGGCCAGCCCGGGCAGGACAACAGCGGTCGGCCGAAGAATCCTGATTTCGTGCTCAATCAGCCGCGCTATGACGGCGCGCAGGTGCTGCTGGCGCGCGCCAACTTCGGTTGCGGCAGCTCGCGTGAGCATGCCCCGTGGGCGCTGGAGGATTACGGCTTCCGGGTCATCATTGCGCCGAGCTTTGCCGATATCTTTTTCAACAACAGTTTCAAGAACGGACTGTTGCCGATCGTGCTGTCGGCCGAGACGGTGGATGTACTGTTCCGCGAGTGCGAGGCGATCGAGGGCTATCGGCTGGTCGTCGATCTGGCCACGCAGACCATCACGCGCCCGAATGGCGAACAGATCGCTTTCGAGGTGGATGCGTTTCGCAAGGAATGTCTGCTCAACGGCTGGGACGATATCGGTCTGACCTTGCTGCATGCAGACGAAATCAAGACATTCGAGGCGCGCCGACGCGCCGAGCATCCGTATTACTTTTCCTGAACCTTCGGGTTCGGACGACTGGAGATGGTTTCAATGAAGATTTGCATTGCCCCGGGCGACGGGATTGGCCCGGAGATCATGGCTGAGGCGGTTCGTGTGCTGAAGGCGCTCGACCTCAAGATGGAATTCGAAGAGGCCCAGGTTGGCGGCTGCGCAGTGGACGCCAGCGGCGATCCGCTGCCGGAAGCGTCACAGAAGCTGGTCAAAGAGGCCGACGCCATCCTGCTGGGTGCGGTCGGCGGCCCGAAGTGGGACAACCACCCGCGTGAACAGCGCCCGGAGCGCGGTCTGCTGCGCATCCGTAAGGATCTGAACCTGTTTGCGAACTTCCGCCCGGCGATCCTGTATCCGGAGCTGGCCAATGCGTCGTCGCTCAAGCCCGATATCGTTGCCGGTCTGGACATCCTGATCGTGCGTGAGCTGACCGGCGATATCTACTTCGGTCAGCCGCGCGCCATCGAGATGCGCAACGGCGAGCGCTATGGCTTCAACACCATGCACTACTCGGAGAGCGAGATTCGCCGCATCGGCCGCGTGGCCTTTGAAGCTGCCCGCAAGCGCAACAAGCGCCTGTGCTCGGTCGACAAGATGAACGTGCTGGAAACCTCCCAGTTGTGGCGTGAAGTCATGATCGAGCTGGCCTCCGAGTATCCGGACGTCGAGCTGTTGCACATGCTCGTCGACAACGCAGCCATGCAGCTGGTGCGCAACCCCAAGCAGTTCGACGTGATCGTTACCGGAAACATGTTTGGCGACATCCTGTCGGACGAAGCCGCGATGCTGACCGGCTCGATCGGCATGCTGCCGTCCGCTTCGCTCGACGAGAACGGCAAGGGCATGTATGAGCCGTCGCATGGCTCGGCGCCGGACATCGCCGGCAAGGGGCTCGCGAACCCGCTGGCCACCATTCTCTCCGCCGCGATGATGTTGCGTTACACGTTTGCGATGGAAGATGAGGCGCGTCATATCGAGAACGCGGTCAAGAAGGTATTGTCGCAAGGCTATCGTACCGGTGACATCTTCGAGCCGGGCATGACGCGTGTTGGCACCAGCCAGATGGGCGATGCCGTACTTGCAGCACTGTAATCCGGAGCAAAACGAACAAGCAGGGGAAGTGAAATGAACAAGGTGGGTCTGGTCGGCTGGCGCGGCATGGTGGGTTCGGTGCTGATGCAGCGCATGGAAGAGGAGGGTGATTTCGCCCGCATCGAGCCGGTCTATTTCTCGACATCGAACGCGGGTGGCAAGCCTCCGGTGTTCGGTGGCAAGGAAGTGGCATTGCCGCTGCAGGATGCGATGAACGTCGAGGCGCTGGCCGCATGCGACATCATCATTACCTGTCAGGGTGGCGACTACACCAAGGAAGTCTTCCCCAAGCTTCGCGCCGCGGGTTGGGATGGTCACTGGATTGATGCTGCCAGTGCGCTGCGCATGGCGGATGACGCCGTGATCATCCTCGATCCGGTTAACCGCCATGTCATCGATGCGGCGCTGGCCAAGGGCGGGCGCAACTGGATCGGCGGGAACTGCACAGTGTCGCTGATGCTGATGGGGCTGGGCGGGCTGTTCAAGGCTGGTCTGGTTGAATGGATTTCGGCCATGACCTACCAGGCGGCCTCGGGTGCTGGCGCGCAGAACATGCGTGACCTCATCTCGCAGATGGGCATGCTGCGTGATGCCGTGGCCGATGAACTGGCTGATCCGCGCTCTGCCATTCTCGACATTGATCGCAAGGTCATCGAGACCATGCGCTCGTCCGAATTCCCGGTACAGAACTTCCGGGGGGCGGCATTGGCCGGCAGCCTGATTCCCTGGATCGACGTGCCGGTTGAGCACGGCCAATCCAAGGAAGAATGGAAAGGCGGCGCCGAGTGCAACAAGATCCTCGGCAATCCGCCGTTCCGCAGTGCCGGCAGCGTGCCTATTGATGGGCTTTGCGTGCGTATTGGCGCCATGCGCTGCCATTCGCAGGCGCTGACGATCAAGCTGAAGAAGGACGTTCCGCTTGATGAGATCAGCGCCATCATCGCGAATGCAAACGAATGGGTGAAGGTCGTTCCGAATGAGCGTGAGATCACCGAACGGGAGCTGACCCCGGCGGCGGTTACGGGCACGCTGTCCATTCCGGTCGGTCGTCTGCACAAGATGGCGATGGGGCCGGAATATCTTGGCGCGTTTACGGTTGGCGATCAGCTTTTGTGGGGTGCGGCCGAACCTTTGCGTCGTATGCTCGGCATTCTGCTCGGCCGTTGAAGAGTCGTAGTGAGGCGGGAGCAGTCGGTCGGTTTGCTCCCGCTCTCATGGTCGCAGTGTGGTTTCCGTGTGGCACTTTCTGCTGAAAATGCCAATTGGAAGCGCAAGTTGCTGCGCGAAGTTAAAGAAGATGCTAGATTGCGCTGAACATGCCGCTTATATAGGCATATCCGCGCGGGTTCCGCCCCCTGGCCGTCTTTTCTTCTACCGGGTGCTTCACACGACGACCGCTATGAAAAAATCGCTCAAGCTCACCGTTCTTGCGACTGCCATTGCCGCTGTGATGCCTTTTCAGGCAAATGCTGCGGGGCTTGGCGGGATCAATGTTTTCAGCGCCCTCGGCCAACCTTTGCGGGCGGAAATAGAACTTCACGCTACCCCTGAAGAGCTCGATGGCATGTCGGCATTCGTGCCTTCACCTGAAGCTTTCAAGCGCGCCAATCTCGAGTATTCGGCGCTGATGTCCGAGCTTGAGTTGAAGGTGGAGCGCCGCGGTAGCCGCTCGGTAATTCGCCTCAGCAGTTCCCGTGTCATCAACGAGCCGTTCATGGACGTACTCGTAGAGCTGCGCTGGGCTTCCGGAAGCCTGCTGCGCGAGTACACATTCCTGCTCGATCCGGTTGATATGCGTCCGGCTCCCGTGGCTGCAGCGCCGACGCGTTCTGCCGCCGCTTCTCGAGGCGCGCAAGCGATGTCGGGCGATGCGCAGCATGTCGTACGCCGAGGTGAAACATTGCATCGCATTGCGCTTGATTATCTTCCGGCCAATGCGCAACTTGAGCAGATGCTGATCGCACTGCTGCGCGAAAACCCTAATGCATTTGCTGGTGGAAACATCAATCGATTGCGTGCCGGTGAGTCTCTGAGCATTCCGGACGAGATTTCGGTTGCTGCTATCTCGGCGGAGGAGGCGCGGCGTGAAGTGCAGGCGCAATCCGCTGAATTCGAGGCCTATCGCAACCGTGTGGCCGCGGCTGTTTCGGCGCGTGCCCCGCAGCGGGAAGCAGAAGCTTCTCGCGAGAGTACCGGCCGTGTCGAACCCCGCGTGGAAGAGATCGTGCGGGAAGAGAGGCCTGTGGACCAGGTGCAGGTTTCGGGCACCCGTAGTCCGGTCGAGAGTGGCGCCAGCGGTCCGGTCGCAGTGGACGGCGCAGAGCGCTCCGCGACACTTGCTGAAGAAGACATGTATGTCTTGAAGCGCGAAGTCGAAGAAATGCGTTCGCGTCTTGCAGAGCTTGAACAGACCGTTTCGGATCAACAAGGCATCATCGATATCCGTGATTCCGTGATTGCTCGCCTGCAGGCAGACGAAGCGCCGGCAGGCGAGTCCGCACCGGATGCTGCCGCTGCCCCGAATGAAGCGACGAGTCCTGCTCCTGCTCCGGCGCCCACGGTTGCTCCTGCACCTCCTGCGCCCCCGCCCGCGATGCCGGTATACGAACCGGGGTTGATGGAGCGCATTACGGCCAATCCGCTGTTGCTCGCGGTTGGTGCTTTGGTAATCGGCCTGCTGGCATTGCTTGGGCTGCGTGTGGCTCGTCGGCGTCGTGAAGCGCAGGACTTCGACAGTGTCGCGCCGCAAGGCTTGAGTGAGCCGGAGGAGCCTCTGTCGGTGGTCAGTCAGCCCGGTGGTGAGAGTGTCGACACCGACAGCAACACCAGTGTCATGGATACCGACTTCAGCCAGACCGGCCTGTCTGCCATTGATGCCGACGAGGGGGTAGATCCCGTTGCCGAGGCGGATGTCTATCTGGCCTACGGGCGCGATGCCCAAGCTGAAGAGATTCTGCTCGATGCCCTCAAGGTGGATGCATCGCGGCACGCTATCTACCTCAAATTGCTTGAAGTGTACGTGCAACGGGGCGATCGTCGTCAGTTCGAAGTGATCGCCACCGATCTGTATTCCCGTACTGGCGGGGAGGGTGGTGACTGGCAGAAGGCTGCTTCGATGGGTCGCAAACTCGATCCCGAAAACCCCCTGTATGCAGAGTCTGGCGGTGCGGCAGCAAGTGGTGCAGGTGCTTCCTTTGCGGCTGCCGGGGTGGCTGCCTCGGCTTCGGGGGCAGAGGCACGCAAGCTTGAGGATACGCAGATTGGTCTGGATCAGAGTGAGCTGGATCTGCCTGATCTGGGGCCTCAGGCGGATCAGGGTCTGTCTGGTGTCGTGACTGACGATGGTCTGGAAAGTCCTGAGAGCGCTGCGGCCGAGGAATCGCCGGCGCTGGACTTCGATTTTGACGATCTCGGTAAGGTGGGTTCAGAGGCGCCTGCGGAACCGGCTGCCGAGGTGCCCGCACAAGACGACAATGCGATGAGCTTCGACCTCGATTTGGGCGAGGAGGTGAGTTCTGCTGAATCTGCCCCAGAGTCGCAGTCTCCGGCTGAGATTGAACCGGATCCTGTCGTCGATGAGCCGGTCGAGGAAGAAGAAACAGTGATGGACCTCGAGCGGACCGAGTTCGACGCAAATCTGCTTGATTTTGATCTCGATCTGACGCCGCCCCCGTCCGTCAAGCCGGATGCTTCGGAGGGCATGGACCTGACGTCGATCGATCTTGATCTCGATTTGCCGGCCACGCCGGAGGCTGAAATGGCGCCTCCGGTCGATGAACCAGCGCAGGCCCAGATGGCTGCGGATGGTGATGTTGACGAGTCGGCTGCTGTGCCGCAGTTTGATGCGCAGGACGTGCAGCGCGAGATGGAGACAAAACTCGAACTCGCCCGTGCCTACGATGAAATGGGAGATCGCGAAGGCGCCCGCGAGTTGCTTGAGGAAGTCGTCAAAGACGGTTCCGATGAGCAGCGTGAGGAAGCCCAGCGCATGCTCGAACGCCTCGCATGAGGTTTTGCAATCTTGCTGCCGGCGGTGTCCGAGGATTCGGCGCCGCCGGCTGATTCGTTTACATGCATTCCGGTCTGCAGGTCTTTCTCTGGCTCGTCGTCGTCGCGGGCCTTCAGTTTTTTGGGGTGCTGCCACTCACCGCTGCGCTGTGCCTGTGCGCGCTGCTGGGCGCGCTCTTGGCGCCTCAGCGCAGCGTTCGCCTGGTGCGGCGTGTGCGCTTCATCGTGATCGCCATCGTCATCCTGTTTGCAGGCTTTACGCCGGGAGAGGCCCTGTTGGTTGACTGGCCGCGCCTGAGTCCGTCACGCGAAGGCGTGCTGCTGGCTTACGAGCATGCTGCCCGGGTGCTGGTCGTGGTGCTGCTGGTTTCGCTGCTGCTCGAGCGCATGCCTCCCCAGCGATTGGTCGGCGCCATTCACGCCTTGATGCGTCCTTTCGGAGTCATAGGTTTCCCGGCGGATCGGGTGGCAGTGCGAACGCTTTTGGTGTTGCGGCTTGTCGAGGCTGAGAAACCGCCTAAGTGGCAGGAGTGGATTCGCGATGACAGCAACGATCTGCATGAGCAGATTGAAGTTGGCAAGGAGCCGTTCAAGGCGGTGGACCGCTGTGTCGTCGGCTTGTTGCTCATCGCCATGGTGAGTTGGGTGTGGTGGGGACTGTCGTGAGGATTGCGTTGGGCGTCGAGTATGCAGGTGATGCATTCGAAGGCTGGCAGAGTCAGCAGCACGGGCGCACGGTGCAGGATCATCTGGAGCGGGCGATTTCCGCCATTGCGGGCCAGCCGATCCGGCTGCATTGCGCCGGGCGGACCGACACCGGTGTGCATGCGACAGCGCAGGTGGCGCATTTCGACTGTGATGCAGAGCGCCCCCTCAATGCATGGGTGCGTGGGGTCAACGCCCATCTGAACGTACCTGTTACAGTGCGTTGGGCGCAGCCGGTGAATGACGATTTTCACTCCCGCTTTTCTGCGATGGCGCGTCGCTACCGATACGTGCTGCATGTTTCGCGCACGCGGCCGGCGTTGCTGGCGGGGCGGGTTGGCTGGTTCCATCTGCCGCTTGACGCCGCAAGAATGGATGAGGCGGCGCAGGCCTTGCTCGGTTGGCACGATTTCACGTCATTTCGTGCGACGGGCTGCCAGGGGAAAACGCCGATGCGACTGATGCATGAGGCTCGTGTGCAGCGTGACGGTGACTTTTTGCTGTTTGATTTCCACGCCAATGGATTTCTGCATCACATGGTCCGCAATCTGGTCGGGGCCCTCGTCATGGTGGGTAAAGGCACGCGCCCGCCGGAGTGGATTGCAGAGGTTCTCTCAGCGCGTGATCGCAGCGTGGCCGCGCCGACCTTTCCGGCGGGCGGGCTCTACCTGTGTGGAGTCGATTACCCGGCCGGATGGCCGCTGCCGGGGGATGGGCGTATCATCGCCATGCCCCGCTTTCCGGTTGTCTGAATGTCCCGTACCCGTATCAAGATCTGTGGCCTGACTCGCCCCGAAGACGTTGATGCCGCCGTCGATGCGGGCGCCGACGCGATCGGGCTTGTGTTCTATCCGCATAGTCCGCGCTTCGTGTCCCCTGTGCTGGCCGCCCGGCTTGCGCGACGGGTGCCGCCTTTTGTCAGTGTCGTCGGCTTGTTCGTGAATGCCGAACAGGCCTTCGTGCGTGATGTGCTGGCACAGGTGCCGCTGCACGCATTGCAGTTTCACGGTGACGAGCAGGGAGAGGATTGCGCCCGCTATGGCCGCCCGTGGTTCAAAGCGGCGCGGGTTCGGGCGGGGTTCGATCTGTTAGAATTCGCATCTTTGCACCGCTCGTCTTCAGGCATCCTGCTGGATGCTTTTTCCGAAGCTTATGGCGGAACCGGTCACCGTTTCGACTGGTCTCTGATCCCTGATTCGATGGATCGGCGTCGCCTGATCCTGTCGGGTGGGCTGGATGCCGACAATGTTGGTGAGGCCATACGCCACATTCACCCGTGGGCGGTGGACGTGTCGAGTGGTGTGGAAGTAGACAAGGGTATCAAGAGCGCGGCGCGCATCGCGGCGTTCATTGCTGGAGTTCGTAATGCAGATGGCTGACACTCCCTATTCGTTTCCGGACGCCAGTGGCCACTTTGGCCCCTACGGCGGTGCTTTCGTTTCGGAAACCCTGATTCCGGCGTTGGCCGAACTGCGTCAGGCGTATGACGAGGCTCAGCGCGACCCGGCCTTCATGGCCGAGTTCGAGTACGAGCTCAAGCACTACGTCGGGCGCCCGAGCCCCGTGTATTTTGCCGAACGGCTGACGGCCAAGTGCGGCGGCGCGCGCATCTATCTGAAGCGCGAGGATCTGAACCACACCGGCGCGCACAAGGTGAACAACTGCATCGGCCAGGCCATGCTGGCGCGCCGCATGGGCAAGCCGCGCGTGATCGCCGAAACCGGGGCCGGACAACACGGCGTCGCAACCGCTACTGTCGCCGCGCGATATGGCATGGAGTGCGTGGTCTACATGGGCGCCGAAGACGTCAAGCGTCAGGCCGCCAACGTGTATCGCATGAAGCTGCTGGGCGCTACCGTGGTGCCAGTCGAATCCGGCTCGCGCACGCTCAAGGACGCGCTCAACGAAGCCATGCGCGATTGGGTCACCAACGTCGAAAACACGTTCTACATCATTGGCACGGTGGCGGGCCCGCACCCGTATCCGATGCTGGTGCGCGACTTTCAGTCGGTGATTGGCAAGGAATGTCTGACCCAGGTGCCGGATCTGACGGGGCGCCATCCGGATTACGTCATCGCCTGTGTCGGTGGCGGCTCCAACGCCATGGGCATCTTTCACCCGTATCTGGAAGTGCCTTCGGCGCGCCTGGTTGGCGTCGAGGCGGCTGGCGACGGTATCGCTACCGGGCGTCACTCGGCCAGCCTTACGGCCGGTCGTCCTGGCGTGCTGCACGGTAACCGTACGTATCTGCTGCAGAACGAGGATGGCCAGATCATCGAAACACACTCGATTTCTGCTGGCCTCGACTATCCGGGCGTTGGCCCCGAGCACGCATGGCTGAAGGATAGCCAGCGCGCCGAATATGTCGGCATTACCGATGCTGAGGCGCTGGAGGCTTTTCATGCGCTGTGCCGCGTCGAAGGCATCATTCCGGCGCTGGAAAGCTCGCACGCCATCGCCTACGCGATGAAGCTGGCGCCCACGCTTGACGCGGACAAGATTCTGCTCGTGAACCTGTCCGGCCGCGGCGACAAGGATATGCATACCGTCGCTGAGCGTTCGGGCATGACCCTCTGATTCCACCGGGCCGTTTGCGGCCCGTTTATTTTTGTAGACCATGTCCAGAATCCAGAACGTATTCAAAGAGTTGAAGGAAGGCGGCCGTCGAGCGCTGATCCCGTTCATTACGGCAGGCGATCCCTCGCCAGAGCTCACCGTGCCGTTGATGCATGCGCTGGTTGCCGGTGGCGCCGACATCATCGAACTGGGGGTTCCGTTTTCCGACCCGATGGCAGATGGCCCGACCATCCAGCGTGCTTCCGAGCGTGCTCTGGAGCGTGGGATGAGCCTGCGCAAGGTCATCGAGATCGTCAGCGAGTTCCGTCAGACCGATAGCCGGACCCCGGTGGTGCTGATGGGCTATGCCAATCCGATCGAGGCGATGGGTGTGCCGAAGTTTGTCGAGCGCGCGAAGGCGGCCGAAGTCGATGGCGTGCTGGTGGTGGATTATCCGCCCGAGGAGTGCCGCGAGTTCGCCATGACGGTGCGTGAGGCCGGGCTTGATCCGGTCTTTTTGCTGGCACCTACGTCGTCCGAGCAGCGCTTCAGTGATGTCGCCGAAGCGGGTAGTGGCTATATCTATTACGTCTCGCTGAAGGGCGTCACCGGTGTAGGGGCGGTCAATTTTGACGAAGTGCGTGATCGCGTCGCCCTGATCCGTGACCGTGTCGGTCTGCCGATCGGAGTCGGCTTTGGCATCCGTGATGCCGAATCGGCCCGTCGAGTCGGCGAGTTTGCCGATGCCGTCGTGGTCGGTAGCCGCATCATCGAAGAAATTGAAAACAGTCCTGTCGAAGAGGTCGCCGCACGCGTCACTGCGCTGGTGCGTGGTCTGCGCGATGCTCTCGACGCACTTGAAAAGGTAGCCCAATGAGCTGGTTGACCAAGCTGCTTCCGCCGCGCATCAACAAGGGCGGTATTGCCAAGAAGTCCATTCCGGAAGGCCTGTGGAGCAAATGTTCGGCCTGTGAGGCCGTGCTGTACCGTGCCGATCTGGATACCAATCATTCGGTGTGTCCGAAGTGTGGCCATCACCAGCGCATCCGTGCGCGTGACCGCCTCGACCGGTTGCTTGACGCAGAAGGGCGCAGCGATGTCGGTATGTCGGTCATGCCGGTTGATCCGCTCAAGTTCAAGGATTCGCGCAAGTACACCGAGCGGCTGTCGTCCGCCACGCGGGATACGGGTGAAGATGATGCGCTGATCGTCATGCGCGGCACCATCCAGGGCCTGCCGGTGGTGGTGGCCTGCTTCGAGTTCGAGTTCATGGGCGGCTCCATGGGTTCGGTGGTCGGCGAGCGCTTCATGCGCGGTGTGCGGGCTGCCGAGGAATTGCGCGCTCCCTTCATCTGCATTACCGCATCGGGTGGTGCGCGCATGCAGGAAAGCCTGTTCTCGCTGATGCAGATGGCCAAGACCAATGCCGGCCTGACGCGTCTGTCGCGTCGTCGTCTGCCCTTCATCACGGTGCTGACTGACCCCACCATGGGCGGCGTGTCCGCCAGTTTCGCCTTCATGGGCGACGTGGTCATCGCCGAACCGGGCGCGCTGATCGGCTTTGCCGGCCCGCGCGTGATCGAGCAGACCGTGCGGGAGACACTCCCGGAAGGCTTTCAGCGTTCGGAATTCCTGCTCGAGAAGGGCGCGATCGACATGATCGTCGATCGTCGTGAAATGCGTGCTGCACTGGCCAGCGTCATTGCGCTGCTCACGCGTCAGCCCGCGCTGGAGGCCTGACGGGCGATCCACTCATGAATCATCCCGGCACGCTCGACGATTGGCTCGGGCTGCTCGAATCGCGTCACACGCAGGCCATACAGCTCGGTCTGGAGCGGGTCGCCGTCGTGCTGCAGGCGATGCAGTGCGCCTCGCGCCCGCGAGTCATCACCGTCGGTGGCACCAATGGCAAGGGTTCGACCTGCGCCATGCTCGAGGCCATCCTGCGTGCAGGTGGCTATCGCACCGGCCTGTATTCATCCCCGCATTTGCTGCGCTACAACGAGCGCGTGCGCATCGACGGCAGTGAAGCCACCGATGCGGCGCTGGTCGAGGCCTTCAATGCCGTCGAAGCGGCTCGTGGCGCTGTGGCGCTGACCTACTTCGAGCACGGCACGCTCGCCGCGTGGTGGCTGCTGTGCCGTGAGAACGTGGACGTGGCCATTCTCGAAGTCGGGCTGGGCGGGCGGCTCGATGCCGTCAATGCCATCGAGCCGGACTGCGCCATCGTCACGGGCGTGGCAATGGATCACCAGGACTATCTCGGCGACACACGGGAGCAGATCGGTTTCGAGAAGGCCGGCATCTTTCGCGCGGGCCGTCCGGCCATCTGCGGAGACCCGCAGCCACCGATGTCGCTGCTCGATCATGCAGCCGCCATTGGCGCGCAGCTTTGGGTCAGTGGCCGCGATTTCGGATGTTCCGGTGATCGGCAGCAATGGGCCTGGTGGCGTCTGGAACAGCCCGGGCAGACCGAAGGTGGGCGCGTGCGGCGGGGTGGCCTGGGTTATCCGGCGTTGCGCGGTGCCAATCAGTTGTTGAATGCCGCGGCGGTACTGACGGCGCTTGATTGTCTGCGCGATCACTTTCCGGTGGCCATGCAGGCGGTGCGCGAAGGCTTCATGCACGTCGAGCTGCCGGGCCGCTTCCAGGTCTTGCCGGGCCGACCGGCGGTCGTGCTCGATGTTGCACACAACGTGCAGGCTGCCGGAGTGCTGGCCGAGAACCTGTTCGGAATGGGCTTCTTTCCCGAGACCCGAGCGGTGCTGGGCATGTATGCAGACAAAGACGTCGAAGGCGTGGTCGAGCGCCTGCGTGAACGGATCGATCACTGGTATCTGTGTTCGCTCGAAGGCCCTCGTGGATTGACCGCACAGGCACTTGCCGAGCGGGTGCGTGCTGGTGGGGCCAAGGGCGAGATCATGTGTTTCGACAGCCCCGCAGAGGCGTATCTCGCGGCGCGGAAAAGTGCCGATGAGAATGATAGAATTGCAGCCTTCGGTTCCTTCATGACCGTGTCCGGTGTCATGGCCGTCATCGAGTGCCCTGAGGCGGGTGTTCTGCGTGTCCGATAACGACAACCTCGAACTCAAGAAACGCTCGCGCCGCCGTCTGGTAGGCGCTGCTGCGCTCGCGCTGATCGCCGCCATCGTCCTGCCGATGGTGATGGACGGAGAGCCGATTCCGCCTGTCAGTGACATTCAGGTCACGATTCCTGACCGTACCGTTGATGCACGCCCGATCGGTTCCCGCGAACCCATCGCCGAGCCAGTGGCCGAGGCGCCGGCCGAGCTTGCGGCTCCGGCAGTGGTTGAGCCGCCGGCTCCCGCGCCCGCAGTTCAAGTCGCGCCTTCCGTTCCGGTTGCCAAGCCTGTGCCGGCAGAGCCGAAACCGAAACCTGAGCCTGCGCCGACAAAGCCCGCGCCGGTCCAGGCCCCCACGCAGGCAGCACCCAAGCCGCAACCCATACCCGAGGAAAGTGCCGAGGCGCGACGCGCCCGCGCGATTCTTGAGGGGCGTCCAGCGCCAGAGGAGTCAGTGCAGTTTCTGGTGCAGATCGGTGCCTTCAGCGATGACACCAAGGCGCGCACACGTCAGATGGATCTGGCGGCAAAGGGTTTTGCGAGTTTTGTCGAGACGGCCGGCGGCGTGAGCCGTGTGAGAATGGGCCCCTTCGCGTCGCGTGCCGAAGCTGAATCCACGATTGCGCGCCTGCGTGGCGCTTCGTTTGATGGCGTCGTGACGACGCGCTGACAACTGAATGACCGTTCTCGATTACGTTCTGCTGGTCATCGTCGTGCTTTCCGCGCTGGTCGGGCTGTGGCGTGGTCTGGTCAGCGAGGTCGTTGCGTTGCTGGCCTGGGTAGTCGCTCTGGGGGCCGCGTGGCTGTACGCGTCCGAGGTCGCCAGCTTGCTGGAGGCCCAGATTGCCGAGCCGGCGTGGCGCCAAGTGGCTGGTTTCGCGCTGATTTTCATCGGCGTACTATTGCTCGCGGCGGTGCTGCGCTTTCTCCTGAGGGAGTTGTTGAGGGCCGCAGGCCTGGGGCCCGCAGACCGGATGTTCGGGACGTTTTTTGGAGTTGCCAGAGGCTTGGCAATTGCGTTTGTGTTGGTGTTGGTGGGTGGCATGCTCGGTATGGCGAAGGAACCCTGGTGGGAAAATTCGCTGTTCGCGCCGCCGCTCGAGACGGCAGTCGTGGCATCCAAGCCGTGGCTGCCGGATGTGGTCGCCGAGAGAATTCGGTTCAGATAGGTGTTTGCTCCATGTGCGGAATCTTAGGGGTCGTCGCGAAGTCGCCGGTCAATCAGTTGCTGTATGACGGCCTGATGGTGTTGCAGCATCGCGGCCAGGATGCGGCCGGCATTGCCACCTCGGACGGTGGCAAGTTCTACATGCACAAGGGGCCCGGCCTGGTGCGTGATGCCTTCCGTACGCGCAACATGCGTAACCTCGTGGGTGACTGGGGTATCGGACACGTGCGTTACCCGACCGCCGGTTCGGCCTGTAATCCGGCCGAGGCGCAGCCGTTCTACGTCAATTCGCCGTTCGGCCTGCTGCTGGCGCACAACGGCAACCTGACCAATGCCGAAGAGCTCAAGCGCGAGCTGTTCCTGTCCGATCTGCGTCACATCAACACCAATTCGGATTCCGAGGTGCTGCTCAACGTGCTGGCGCACGAACTGCAGGCCGCCGCCAACGGCTTCAAGCTGGATGACGAGGCAGTGTTTCGTGCCGTGGCCAACGTGCACCGTCGCTGTCGTGGCGCCTATGCCGCGGTGGTCATGATCTCCGGCTATGGTCTGCTGGCCTTCCGCGATCCGCACGGCATCCGTCCGCTGGTGGTAGGACGTTGCGACGTGGCCGAGGGCACGGAATGGATGGTGGCCTCCGAGTCGGTGGCCATCGACGTCACGGGCTATCGCACGGTGCGTGATGTGGCGCCGGGCGAGGCCGTGTTGATCGACCTGGACGGCAACTTCAAGAGCCGTCAGTGCGCGCCGCACACGGTGCAGGCGCCGTGCATGTTCGAGTTCGTGTATCTGGCCCGCCCGGATTCCATCATCGACGGCATTTCGGTGTATGAGTCTCGCGTGAAGATGGGTGAATTCCTGGCGCGCAAACTGCAGCGCACGCAGCCCAACATCGACATCGACGTGGTCATTCCGATTCCGGATTCGAGCCGCCCTTCGGCCATGGAAATGGCCAGTCAGCTTGGCCTCCCGTATCGCGAAGGTTTCGTCAAGAACCGCTACATCGGCCGCACGTTCATCATGCCGGGGCAGGCCGTGCGACGTAAGTCGGTACGCCAGAAGCTCAACACCATTCCGCAGGAGTTCGCCGGCAAGAACGTGTTGCTGGTCGACGATTCCATCGTGCGTGGCACGACCAGCCGCGAGATCGTGATGATGGCGCGTGAGGCCGGTGCCCGTAAGGTGTACATGGCCTCCGCCGCGCCGCCGGTGCGCCATGCCAACGTCTACGGCATCGACATGCCTTCGCGCAGCGAACTGATTGCGTCGGATCGCGACGAAGAGGAAATTCGCCGCGAAATCGGCGCAGACGGCCTGATCTATCAGGATCTCGAAGACCTGAAGGCATCGGTCACAGCCCTGAATCCGGCGATCTCGGTGTTCGAGACGTCCTGTTTCGACGGCTGCTACGTGACGGGCGACGTGACCGCCGAGTATCTGTTCGGCGTCGAGAACCAGCGCGGCGAGAGCCGTGGCGGGGAAGATGATGACGCGCAGCTCGACCTTAACCTCGTCGTCGGCCATCAGGACAACTGAACCGCGACCAAGCCTTACTGCTGATGAACGAATTCGACTTTGACACGCTGTCCGTTCGGGCTGGCACCACGCGCAGCCAGTTCGGTGAGCACAGCGAAGCGCTGTATCTGACCTCCAGCTTTGTCTTCGGCAGTGCTGCCGAGGCCGCCGCGCGATTTTCCGGCGCGGAGGAGGGCATGGTTTATGCCCGCTTCACCAACCCGACCGTATCGATGATGCAGGATCGCCTTGCTGCGCTGGAAGGCGGTGAGGCCTGTGTTGCCACGTCATCCGGCATGTCGGCCATCCTCGCGTTGGTGATGGGCACGATGAAGGCGGGTGAGCACATCATCGCTTCGACGGGCCTGTTCGGCGCCACGCAGCAGCTGTTCGGCAACATCCTGTCGCGCTTCGGTATCGAGACCACGCTGGTGCCGGCGACCGATCTGGAGGCCTACCGCAAGGCGGTACGCCCGAATACCAAGCTGTTCTTCGTCGAGACGCCTTCCAATCCGCTGACCGAAGTCGTCGACATTGCGGCCATCGGCCGGATCGCGCATGAAGCCGGCGCGCTGTTCGCTGTCGACAACTGTTTTTGCACCCCGGCCCTGCAGCGTCCGCTGGAAATGGGGGCTGACGTGGTGATCCACTCCGCCACCAAGTATCTGGACGGCCAGGGGCGTGTTCTTGGCGGCGCGGTGGTCGGTGGCAAGGCGGTGATTGATGAGGTGTTCAAGTTCCTGCGTACCGCCGGGCCCTGCATTTCGCCGTTCAACGCCTGGGTAATTCTGAAAGGTCTGGAAACCTTGCGTCTGCGCATGGAGGCGCAATCGGCCGCGGCGCTGAAGCTGGCCAGCTGGCTGGAAGCGCAGCCCGGTGTGGAACGCGTGTACTACCCCGGGCTGGCGTCGCACCGGCAGCATGCGCTGGCGATGCAGCAGCAGAAGGGCTTTGGTGGCGCCATCGTCAGCTTCGACGTGAAGGGTGGGCGTGAAGCCGCCTGGAAGGTCGTGGATTCGACGAAGATGCTGTCGATTACCGCCAACCTGGGCGATACGCGCACCACCATCACGCACCCGGCCACGACTACGCACGGTCGTATTTCGCCCGAGGCACGTGCCGCAGCAGGTATTGGCGACGGTCTCTTGCGTGTGGCGGTAGGGCTCGAGTCGGTCGATGACATTCAGGCCGATCTGGCGCGCGGCCTGAACGGCTGAGATCGCCTGCTGCAATGACAAAGGCCGCCCTTGAGGCGGCCTTTGTCATTGTGCGGCGGAGGTTCTACCGGTGACGAAGCCGTGTTCTCCGTCCCACATCAGCCAGGGTGCGTCGTCGTGCCAGTCCGGCAGCACCCAGCGTATGCATTCGCGATCCTCGAGATGGTGCACGTGCCGCGCAGGGCGGTGGGTGTGGCCGTGAATCAGCGTGGGGTAGCCGTGCCGGCGCAGCATGTCTTCGACTGCAGAAGAATTCACATCCATGATTTCCATGGATTTTTCGCTCTTGGCCTGCTGGCTTCGCTGGCGCAGGTGGTCGATGAAGGCGCGTCGTTCGGCCAATGGTTTGGCCAGGAAGCCGGTCTGCCACGGAGTGGCCCGCACCATCGCACGGTACTCCTGATACGCCCGGTCATCCGTGCACAGCGTGTCGCCGTGCGACAGCAGCACGCGTTGACCGTCGAGCTCGATCTCGCTCGGTTCGGCCAGCAGCTGCATGCCGGCCTGGCTGGCATAGGCCTCGCCGAGCAGGAAGTCGCGGTTGCCGGCCAGGAAGGAGACATGGATGCCCTCATCCGACAGCCCCCGCAAGCCTGCTGCGACATGGCGTGAGAGCGGTGTGTCGTCATCGTCACCGGCCCAGTACTCGAACAGGTCGCCGAGGATGTAGAGCATGTCGACGCCCCGTGCCGGCCCGGCCAGCAGGGCGTCAAAGGCGGCGAGTGTTTCGGGCGTGTCCTCCGACAAATGCAGGTCGGAGATGAAGAGGGCTTTCACCGGGCGCCTAGACTCTGTTCAGACCAGCTCGGCGCGCTCGATCACGACATCCTCGACCGGCACGTCCTGATGAAAGCCGCTGGAACCGGTGCGCACGTTACGGATCTTCTCCACGACATCCATGCCATCGCTGACGCGGCCGAATACGCAGTAGCCGAAACCCTGCATGTCAGCTGAGCGGAAGTTCAGGAAAGCATTGTCGGCGACGTTGATGAAGAACTGCGCGGTAGCCGAATGCGGTGCCTGCGTGCGAGCCATGGCGACGGTGCCGATCTCGTTCTTGAGGCCGTTGTCGGCTTCGTTCTGGATCGGCTCGCCAGTGGGCTTCTGCTTCATGCCGGGTTCGAAGCCACCGCCCTGGATCATGAAATTGTTGATGACGCGGTGAAACACCGTGTTGTCGTAGTGGCCGGCCTTCACGTAGGAAATGAAATTCTCGACCGTGGCGGGCGCCTTGTCAGCGTCGAGTTCCAGCGTGATCACGCCGTGGTTGGTGTGCAGTTTGACGTTCATGGTGTCTCCAGAGGATTCAGTTGGCGGGTGCTTTGAGCACGGCGCGTTCGAGCACGACGGGGTCGGCTGGCAGGTGCTGGTGCATGCCGGCGCGACGCACCGGACTTTTGGCAATGGCGCGTACCACGTCCATGCCGGCGGTGACGCGGCCGAACACGGTATAGCCGTGGCCATCAGGCCGGGGATAGTCGAGCCCGGTGTTGTCGACGAGGTTGATGAAAAACTGCGCAGTGGCGGAGTTCGGATCATTGGTGCGGGCCATGGCGATCGTGCCCGTGGCGTTCTTCAGACCGTTGCTGGCTTCGTTCCTGATCGCGGCGCGCGTCGGCTTCTGGCGCAGGGCCTGGTCAAAACCACCGCCCTGGATCATGAAGCCATCGATGACGCGATGAAACACCGTGTCGGCGTAGAAGCCGCTTTGAACATAGGCGACGAAGTTCTCGACCGTGGTCGGCGCCTTGTCGGCGTCGAGTTCCAGGGTGATGACGCCGCGGTTGGTGTGCAGCTCGACCACCGGTTTGGCAGCCTGGGCGAAGCCGGCGAGGGCGAGCAGGGCGATGGCGCAGAGCAGTTGCTTCATGTTTGATTCCGGGCAGGGTGCAAGGCGGGGAGGCCGTTCGGCCGGCGGGGGCGCTGTGCTATGATCGCGCGCTTCCGGAGCGCAGTCCGCCCGGATTCTAGCAAAACCCCCACGGTGGCGCACGGCGCCCGGCGGCGCGGTTTCCGTCGCGCCCGGCCACCGCAAACGGATGACGGCATGCTGCAGATCCACAATACCCTGACCCGCAAGAAGGAAGACTTCGTCCCGATCGAACCAGGCAAGGTCCGCATGTACGTGTGCGGCATGACGGTGTACGACTATTGTCACCTCGGGCATGCGCGGGTCATGGTGGTGTTCGACATGGTCACGCGCTGGCTGCGTGCGAGCGGTTTCGATGTCACCTATGTGCGCAACATCACCGACATCGACGACAAGATCATCCGCCGTGCGCAGGAGAACGGTGAGTCCATCCGCGCGCTGACCGACCGTTTCATTGCTGCCATGCACGAGGACGCCGACGCGCTCGGCGTGCTGCGCCCGGATCACGAGCCGCGCGCCACCGACTACGTCGCGAGCATGCAGAGCCTGATCTCGCGCCTGACCGAGAAAGGCCTGGCCTACGTCGCCGCCAACAAGGACGTGTGCTACGCCGTGCGCAAGTTCGACGGCTACGGCAAGCTCTCCGGCAAGTCGCTGGACGAGCTGCGAGCCGGTGAGCGAGTGGAGGTGGCCAGCGACAAGAACGACCCGCTCGACTTCGTGCTGTGGAAACATGCGCGCGCCGAAGAGCCGGGCGAAGTGAAATGGGCATCCCCCTGGGGCGAGGGCCGACCGGGCTGGCACATCGAGTGCTCGGCGATGAGTTCCGAGCTGCTCGGCGACCACTTCGACCTCCACGGCGGCGGCGCCGACCTGCAATTCCCGCACCACGAGAACGAGATCGCCCAGTCCGAAGGCGCGCACGGTCACGGCTTCGTGAACTACTGGATGCACAACGGTTTCGTGCGTGTCGACAACGAGAAGATGTCGAAATCGCTTGGAAACTTCTTCACCATCCGCGAAGTGCTCGGCTCGTACGATCCCGAGGTGGTGCGTTTTTTCATCCTGCGTGCGCATTACCGCAGCGCGTTGAACTACTCAGATGCCCACCTTGATGACGCACGCAGTGCGCTGACGCGCCTCTACACGGCGCTGAAGAACTGCGCTCCGGCCGGCGAGGCGAATCTGGATGATCCGCTGGCGCTGCGTTTCGCAGCTGCCATGAACGACGATTTCAACACTGCCGAAGCCGTGGCGGTGTTGTTCGAGCTGGCAAGTGAAGCCAATCGCGGTGACGCGGCCAAGGCCGCGCTGCTGCACGCGTTGGCTGGCACGTTGGGCCTGCTCCAGCGCGATCCTCAGGACTTCCTGCAAGGGGGCAGCGAAGGCGGGCTGGATGAAGCCAGCATTGACGCGCGCATTGCCGAGCGGGCCGCAGCCAAGAAGGCGCGCGATTTTGCCACCGCAGACCGTATTCGCGACGAGCTGACTTCAGCCGGTATCGTGCTCGAAGACGGTGCAGGAGGCACGACCTGGCGTCGTGCCTAAGTCCGATTCAGGGAGAGCCCATGGCATACATTCAGGAGTCCTTGTCGACCGGCGAGCGTGTCGAGTCCATTTTTCGGCTGCACTGGTTTTCCTGGTTGCCGGTGTTCGTGTGGGTGGCGCTCGGAGTGACGGCCGTGGTGGTCACGGCCTGGTTTGATTTCCAGTGGTTACTGGGTTGGGCCGCTGGCGGGCTGCTTTGGCTGTTTGCCCTGTATGCATGGCTGGTGCTGCGCTTTACCGAGTTGGGGGTGACCAACAAGCGCGTCATCCACAAGGTGGGCATCATCAGCCGCAAGACCGATGAAATGAAGCTGTCGTCGATCGAGACGGTGGAAATCGATCAGGGCGTCTTCGGCCGCATCTTCGGTTTCGGCGATGTGCGCGTGACCGGGCGTGGCCTGAGCGATCTGATCTTCAAGAGCATTGATGACCCGATGACGGTCAAGCGTGCCATCGAAAGCATCAGTCACCCAGTGGCCTGAATGGCCGAGGTGTGAATGAAAAGGCCCGCCGATTGGCGGGCCTTTTTGCTGGTGCTGCGGTGTTACGTCAGGTTGCGAAGAAGTCGCGCACCTTGTCCATCCACGACTTGGCCTTCGGGTTGTGCTCGTCCGAGCCGCCTTCGGCTGCACCTTCGAACTCGCGCAGCAGTTCCTTCTGGCGTTCGGTGAGTTTCACCGGCGTTTCGATGACGACGTGGCACATCAGGTCGCCCGGCGCGTGTGAGCGCACGTTGCGGATGCCCTTGCCACGCAGACGGAAGACCTTGCCGGTCTGGGTTTCGGCCGGAATCTTCAGGCGAGCCATGCCGTCCAGCGTCGGGATCTCGATCTCGCCGCCCAGCGCGGCGGTGGTGAAGCTGATCGGCATCTCGCAGTGCAGGTCGTCGCCTTCGCGCTCGAACACGGCATGCGAACGGATATGGATTTCCACGTACAGATCGCCCGGCGGGCCACCATTGACGCCCGGCTCGCCATGACCGCCGTGACGCAGGCGCATGCCCTGGTCGATGCCGGCGGGAATCTTCACTTCCAGCGTCTTGTGGCTCTTCACGCGCCCGGCGCCGCCGCAGCTGCCGCAGGGGTTGGCAATCATGCGTCCGGTGCCGTGGCACTTCGGGCAGGTTTGCTGGATCGAGAAAAAGCCCTGCTGCATGCGAACCTGACCTGCGCCGCCGCAAGTTGAGCAGGTCTGCGGCTGGGTGCCGGGCTTGGCGCCGCTGCCGTTGCAGGTGCCGCAGGTCTCGGCGGTCGGGATGCGAATGGTCTTGTCGGTGCCGCGCGCGGCTTCCTCGAGGCTGATTTCGAGGTTGTAGCGCAGATCGGCGCCACGATAGACGTTGGAGCGGCCACCGCCTCGGCCACCGCCAAAGATGTCGCCGAAGATGTCCGAGAAGGCATCGCCGAATCCGTCGAAGCCCTGGCCACCGCCGCCCGCTGCACCGGCCATGCCGGCGTGACCGAAGCGGTCATAGGTGGCGCGCTTCTGTTCGTCCGACAGGGACTCGTAGGCCTCGCTGAGTTCCTGGAATTTTGCTGCCGCATCCTTGTTGTCGGGGTTGCGGTCGGGGTGATGCTTCATCGCGAGCTTGCGATAGGCCTTCTTGATCTCGTCGGCCGACGCGTCGCGATTGACGCCCAGAACTTCGTAGTAATCGCGTTTAGACATGGGTTTCCAGTCGAGTGTGGAGAGGGGTGAGTGGAGAGGCCAGCGAGGGCCAAAGGCAAGGCCGGGAAGTCCCGGCCTTGTTCCTCTTTGCACTCGGTGCCTGATTCTCGACCCGGCTTACTTCTCGTCCTTCACCTCGGTGAATTCCGCGTCGACCACGTCGGCGTCGGCGGCTTTGCCGGCGTCACCGGCTTCGGCAGCACCCGCTGCACCGGCCTGACCCTGCTGGTCGGCGTACATCTTCTCGCCGAGCTTCTGGCTGGCTTCGGCCAGCGCGGCGCTCTTGGCGTCGATCTGGTCCTTGTCGTTGCTCTTGAGTGCTTCCTCAGCCTCGCTGATGGCGGTTTCGATGGCCGACTTCTCGGCTTCATCGAGCTTGTCACCGTGCTCGGCAACGGCCTTTTTCACAGAGTGGATCAGTCCGTCGCACTGGTTGCGGGTCTCGACCAGATCGCGGGTCTTCTTGTCGTCCTCGGCGTGCGCGGCGGCGTCCTGCACCATGCGCTCGACTTCCTCGTCCGACAGACCGGAGTTGGCCTGGATCTTGATCTTGTTTTCCTTGCCGGTGGCCTTGTCCTTGGCCGATACGTGCAGGATGCCGTTGGCGTCGATGTCGAAAGTGACTTCGATCTGCGGCATGCCGCGCGGAGACGGCGGAATGTCGGTGAGGTTGAATTGGCCCAGGCTCTTGTTGCCCGAAGCCACTTCGCGCTCGCCCTGCAGCACGTGGATGGTCACCGCGCTCTGGTTATCGTCGGCGGTCGAGAACACCTGCGAAGCCTTGGTCGGGATCGTGGTGTTCTTCTGGATAAGCTTGGTCATCACGCCGCCCAGCGTTTCGATGCCCAGCGACAGCGGGGTGACGTCGAGCAGCAGCACGTCCTTGACCTCGCCCTGCAGCACGCCGCCCTGGATGGAGGCGCCCACGGCCACGGCTTCGTCCGGGTTCACGTCACGGCGCGGATCCTTGCCGAAGAACTCCTTCACCTTGTCGATGACCTTGGGCATGCGGGTCTGGCCGCCGACCAGGATCACGTCGTCGATGTCGGTGACCTTCAGGCCGGCGTCTTTCAGAGCGATGCGGCAGGGCTCGATCGAACGGGCGATGAGGTCTTCCACCAGCGCTTCGAACTTGGCGCGGGTGATCTTCACGGCAAGGTGCTTCGGACCGGAAGCGTCGGCCGTGATGTACGGCAGGTTCACTTCGGTTTGCGTGCCGGAGGACAGCTCGATCTTGGCTTTCTCGGCGGCTTCCTTCAGGCGCTGCAGGGCCAGCACGTCCTTCTTCAGATCGACGCCTTGCTCTTTCTGGAACTCGGTGACGATGTAGTCGATGATGCGCTGGTCGAAGTCTTCACCACCCAGGAAGGTGTCGCCGTTGGTGGCCAGCACTTCGAACTGGTGCTCGCCGTCGATGTCGGCGATCTCGATGATCGAGATGTCGAAGGTGCCGCCGCCGAGGTCATACACGGCGATCTTGGAGTCGCCCGGCTTCTTGTCCATGCCGAAGGCCAGCGCAGCCGCGGTCGGCTCGTTGATGATGCGCTTCACTTCCAGACCCGCGATCTTGCCGGCGTCCTTGGTGGCCTGACGCTGGCTGTCGTTGAAGTAGGCCGGCACCGTGATGACGGCTTCGGTCACTTCCTCGCCAAGGTAGTCCTCGGCGGTCTTCTTCATCTTGCGCAGCACTTCCGCGGAGACCTGCGGCGGGGCAATCTTCTTGCCGCGCACTTCCACCCATGCGTCGCCGTTGTCGGCCTTGCAGATGGTGTAGGGCATCAGGTCGATGTCCTTCTGCACTTCCTTCTCTTCGAAGCGGCGGCCGATCAGGCGCTTGACTGCGAAAAGGGTGTTCTTGGCGTTGGTGACGGCCTGACGCTTGGCCGGCGCACCGGTCAGGATCTCGCCGTCTTCCGCGTAGGCGACGACGGACGGCGTGGTGCGCGCGCCTTCGGAGTTTTCGATGACCTTCGGCTTGCCGCCTTCCATCACGGAAACGCAGCTGTTGGTGGTACCGAGGTCGATGCCGATGATCTTGCCCATGATTTCTTCCTTGTATTTCAAATTCGTTGGTCGCCCCGTGCGACCGTGTCATGGTCAATATGGGGCGGGGTGGCGAGCTTTCAAGCCCGCGTTGCGATGAAGGTCTATTTGGCCTTGGCGACCTGAACCAGCGCCGGGCGCAGCACGCGGTCATGCAGCGTGTAGCCCTTCTGCAGCACGGTCACGACGGTGTTGGGTTCGGCGTCCGATTCGATCGCGCCGATGGCCTGGTGCTTGTTCGGGTCGAACTTGGTGCCGAGCGGGTTTTCTTCGCTGACGGCAGCGCCTTCAAAAGCGGAGTTGAGCTGCTTGAGCGTCAGCTCGACGCCCTCGCGGAGCTTTTCGAGCGTCTGGTTCTCGGTGGCCAGCGCGGCTTCGAGGCTGTCACGCACGGGCAGCATTGCAGAGGCGAACTTCTCGGCGGCAAACTTCGACGCCTTGGCAATGTCTTCCTGCGCACGGCGGCGGATGTTCTCTGACTCGGCTTTTGCGCGCAGCCAGGCGTCGTGGTGCTCGGCGGCCTTCTGCTCGGCAATGCGGATGGATTCTTCGAGGCTGGGGGTGGTGTCCGTCTGCGCTTCGTGCTGCTCTGCAGGCGTGCCGTCGTCCTGGACGATCTCGGGTTCGGTGTGGTTCTGGTCCTGCATCGTTGCGACTCCGTTGGTTCATCGACCTGGTCGCAACTGGGGGCGCCGCAACGGTATTTCAAGTCCGTGTGCATTTAAAATTTCGCCAAACACGCTTCCGGACTGGCAGGCGCCCGGTTTGCAGGGCGGTGTATGCTAGCGAATCATTCCGCATCCGAAGTGTACGTCCCGGAATTCCATGAGCGACCTCCCTTCACGCATCGGCAGATTCGACATCATCGAGCAGGTCGGCAAAGGTGCGACCGCAACGGTCTACCGCGCCGTCAGCGAAGACCATCCTGAAGGGGTGGCGGTCAAGCACGTGCGTTTTCGTGGCGATGGGGAAGGGCAGGCGCGGCGAATCCGTCGCCTGCGCAAGCTGATCAAGGCCGAGGCGAGCGTCGTGCGGCGCCTGCAGCATCCGAACATCATCCGCATTCATGAAGTTGTCATCGAGGACGACGAGGCGCACGCCGTGATGGAGTATTTCCCCGGCAAGCCGCTGAGTCGTTACTGCACCTTCGATAACCTGCTGCCCTTGCACCGCGTCATGAGCATCGTGTTCAAGTGCTGCATGGCGCTCGACCACGCTTTTCGCCAGGGGGTGGTGCACCGGGACATCAAGCCCGACAACATCCTGGTGGATGACGACGACAACGTGAAGATCACCGATTTCGGGCTGGCGTTGAACATCAACAAGAAGGCGGACAGCGACTCCACCTTCATCGTCGGCGTGGGCTCTCCGGCCTACATGAGCCCGGAGCAGATCAAGAACTATCCTCTGAATCAGAAGACCGACCTGTACTCGCTCGGCGTCGTTTTGTACAACCTGCTGACTGGCCGCCTGCCGTTTCGGGCCGGCAACCACGCGCAGCTGGTTTACAAGATCCTCAACGCCGAGCCGCCGCCGCCCTCAGGCCTGAATCCGGAATTGCCGGAGTCGGTGGACAAGGTGGTGTTCAAGGCGCTGGAGAAGGATCTGTATTCGCGCTATCGCAACGGGGCGGAGTTTGCGCAGGACCTGTCCGGCATTCGTTATCGCATTGTCGACGAGAACCACCGCAGCATGGACACGCGGCGTTTCGCTGCGCTGCGCCGTCTGGCGTTCTTCACCGAGTTTGACGACATCGAGGTGTGGGAAGCGCTGCGCATCTCGTCGTGGCGCATCGTTCCGCCGCATACGGCGATCTTCCGCGAGGGCAACGAGGACGAACGCTTCGGCGTGCTGGTCGAGGGTGAGGTGGAGATGTCCGTCGAGGGCAAGCGCGTCGACACCCTGCTGCACGGCGAGATTTTCGGTGAGCTGGCCTGGATGGATGCGCCGGTGAGCCGTCAGATGTATTCGGTCGTCACGCTGCGCGACTGCACTTACCTCGAAGTCACGCCGGCGGCACTCGCGCTGGCCTCGGACGAATTGCAGGCGGCCTTCCGTAACCGTATCGCCTCGGTCGTCGCACGGCGTTGCGCGGACGGCATGCGTGCGCTGGCGGCCAGAGTAGGCAAGGAAGCCGCACGGGCAGATCGCACGGCAACCGGCAGTGCCGACCTGCAGCTGGTCGACGACTGATCAGACGCTCAGATCAACCTGACTGACGGTACCGACGCTGCCGTTCTCGTTCAGATAGACGCCGCTCTGGCGCATCACCCCGAGGGTTTCATTGGCAGTGTTGCGCAGTGTGAAGGGCGTTGCGACGCGCGCCAGTGACAATGCGCCCACGCCCGCTTCAGCCAGCGTCATCAGGCTGCCCTGACCATTCCCATCGGCTTGCCAGAGACGTAGCTGACTGAAAGCCGGGTCGGCTTCGTCGATCCAGCCATTGCCGTCGGCGTCGAGCGCGGCGAGTTCGGCAAAGCCGTTGCCACTCATCGGACCAAACAATTCCCTGCCGTCGTCGATGCGGCCGTTATCGTTGCGGTCGAAGGCCAGAAAGCCGCGGCCACCGACCGGTAACGGAAGCTCGTCCAGCGAGCCGTCGGCGTCGAGGTCAAAGGCAAAGCGCGCGTCTGACAGGCTTGCACCGCTGCCGGCGAAGTCGAGCATGAGCGGATCTTTCAGGCGGCGCGGCGTGCCGCTTTCGACGTCAAGAGCGAAACGCTCACTGAAACTGCGCTCCATCTCGAAAGCCACGTCGAAACGGATCTCGCGCCCGTCTGCCGTGCGTACCACGCCGGACGCGGCGAACCCGACACGCTCGTACTCCATGCGCTCGCCGCGCACGCTCATCGACATGCCCGAGCCGTCGCCGGCAGGCGGGGCCTCGCGCGGTGGGGTGTAGGTGCTGCCTGTTTCGGGTTTCAGGTCGGACATACGCAGCAAGTCGATGCTGCGACCGAGCATTTTCTCGATCATCGCGCGCAGCAGGAGCAGGCGCGGATCGTCCAGCGCGTCTTCTTCTGCTGCGGCGATTTGATCAAGGTCTGTAGTTGCTGATGCAGCAGGTTCCGCGGGACGCGGTCCCCAACGTTCGACGCTCACCGAAACGCTCTCGCGCTCATAGGCGAGATGAGTGGACTGCATCGCGATCTGTGCGCTTTCGATTTTCATGGCCGGCCTGCGAACGGATTAATCCGTGACAAGCCTGTTAACGGCAGAACGCGGAATTTCTTGAGGCCTGCGCTCAGCGTGCGGCGCCAAGATCCTTGGCGCGCAGTGCGGCCAGTTCCTGCTCCTGCGCGCTCGGCGGCGCGATATCAAGCCAGTTGCCGAGGTGCGATTCGGCCACAATGCCGAGTGCGGCAATCCAGTCCGGTCGTTCGTTCAGACAGGGGATGTAGTGGAATTCGCTGCCGCCAGCCTCAAGGAAGGCCTCGCAGCACTCCATGGCGATTTCTTCCAGCGTTTCCAGGCAGTCGGATACGAAGCCGGGGCAGATCACGTCAGCGCGTTTGAGTCCTTCGCGCGCGAGCTTCTGCAGGGTCGGCTCGGTATAGGGCTGCAGCCATTCGGCCTTGCCGAAGCGTGACTGGAAAGTGATCTGCCAACGCTCGCGCGGCAACTGCAGCGCTTCGGCGAGCAGCCGGGCGGTCTTGTGGCATTCGCAGTGATACGGGTCGCCGAGATCCAGCGAGCGGCGCGGGATGCCGTGAAAGCTCATGATCAGTTTGTCCGGCTCGCCATTGGCCTGCCAGTGTTCGCGCACGCTGGCGGCGAGCGCAGCGATGTAGCCGGGGTGGTCCTGGAAGCTGCGCACGAAGCGGATCTCGGGCTGGTTGCGCCAGTGCGTGATGCAGCGTGCGACTTCGTCCATGACGCTGGCGGTGGTGCTGGCGGCGTACTGCGGATAGAGCGGCAGCACGACGATGCGGGTACAGCCAGCGGCACGCATGCGGTTCAGTGCAGCCGGGATCGAGGGTTCACCGTAGCGCATGGCCCAGTCAACCACGACCTGGCCGTGGCCGTTGTGCAGCAGCTGCCCGGCGAGCAGCTTGGCCTGCTTTTCGGTATGGAATTTGAGCGGCGAGCCTTCATTGGTCCATACCGTGGCGTACTTGGCGGCCGACTTTTTCGGGCGCAGGGTCAGGATGATGCCGTTGAGGATCGGCCACCACACGACACGCGGAATCTCGACCACGCGTGGGTCGGACAGAAACTGTTTGAGGTACTTGCGCAGCGCGGGCGCGGTGGGCGCTTCCGGGGTGCCGAGGTTGGCGATCAGGACGCCGGTTATCGGCGCCGTACCGTGCGTGTAGGCGGGTTCGGTCCAGTAGCGGGCCATGCGGGGGAATCCTTGCGGTGCGTGAGAGGCGATTGAGACCGTGGCCGGCCTCAATCGTTGCTGTGCGAGAGCGCGTTCGACAGCAGGCGGGCAGTGATGTCGACAATCGGAATCACGCGGTCGTAGGCCATGCGCGTCGGGCCGATGACGCCGACCGAGCCAACCACCTTGCCGTCGACCTCGTAGCCGGCCGTGATGACGCTGCAGCCGTCGAGCTCTTCCATGCCGGATTCGTTGCCGATGAAGATCTGTACGCCGTTGGCGCGGTTGGACAGTTCGAGCAACTGGATCAGCCCGGTCTTGCGCTCGAAGAGCTTGAACAGCTCGCGGATGCGCGACATGTTCGACGACAGGTCCTCGACATCGAGCAGGTTGGTTTCGCCGGAGAGTACGTAGCTGTCCGGTGAGTCGGCCAGTTCGCCGCTGGCTTCCACCGTGGCGCTCATCAGTTCCGAAATATCGCTGCGCAGTTGCTGCAATTCGCCCTGCAGGCGATTGCGCATCTCTTCAAAGGCTTGACCGACGTAGTGTGCGGTCAGGTAGTTGCCAGCCTCGGTCAGCTCGCCCGGCGTATAGCTGCGCTTGGTGTGCAGGATGCGGTTCTGCACGTCACCGGCAGTGGTGACGATGATCAGCAGGATGCGTGCGTCGGAAATGCGCACGAACTCGATCTGGCGGATGCGCACGGTTTCATGGCGTGGGCTGACCACCACGCCGGCGAAATGCGTGAGGCTGGACAGCAGGTGCGAAGCCGAACTGATCAGACGCTGCGGCTGGTCCGGCAGCAAGTGACCGCGCAATTCCATGATGCGCGAGCGCTCCATCGGCTGCACCGTGAGCAGCGAATCGACAAAGAAACGGTAGCCGCGCGAGGTCGGCATGCGGCCGGCCGAGGTGTGCGGGCTGGTGATGAAGCCCATTTCCTCCAGGTCGCTCATGACGTTGCGCACGGTGGCCGGCGACAGTTCGAGCCCGGAGTGTTTGGACAGCGTGCGCGAGCCGACCGGCTGGCCTTCCTCGATATAGCGTTCGATCAGCGTCTTGAGCAGGATCTGTGCGCGAGCGTCGAGCGTGGGTTGGGTCATGTCGCCTTCGTGGTGTCGTTCAGCGTGCATTATTCAGGACGCAGCCGAGCCCTGTCGAGATCGCCGGGCACATCGGCGATTGTGGTTTAATCCGCGCATGAAAAATGCCTTCCGCACGGTCGCGCTCGTCGGCAAGTACCAGGACCCCGGCGTCGAGGATGCGATCCTTGAGCTTGCCACGTTTCTCACTGCACGCGGCCTCTCCGTATGGATCGAAGAGGGTACGGCCGGTTCCATCGTCAAACTGTGTCCGGGATGCGAAGCGCACGACTATGCCGCGATTGGCCGCGCCTGTGACCTGGTGGTGGTGCTCGGCGGTGATGGCACCATGCTGCACGCTGCGCGAACCCTGGGCCACAGCGATGTGCCGCTGGTCGGTGTCAATCGGGGCCGTCTGGGTTTTCTGACCGACATCAGCCGCGATGAAGCGGTGCAGCATCTGGCGAACATCCTTGAAGGGCGCTACAAGGAAGAGCATCGCTTCATGCTCGATGCGGTGGTGACGCGCGATGGCGTCGAGATGAAGCGCATGTCGGCCTTCAACGACGTGGTGCTGAACAAGGGGGAGTCGGGGCGGCTGCTGGAGTTCAACGTCAGCGTGGACGGCGAATACGTCTATACCCAGCGTTCTGACGGCATGATCGTGTCGACCCCGACCGGTTCGACTGCGTATTCACTCTCTGCCAACGGCCCGATTCTTCATCCGACGGTGCATTGCATCGCGCTGGTGCCCCTGGCGCCGCATGCGCTGACGGCGCGGCCGGTGACGTTGCCCGATACCTGCCGCATCGAGATCGAATTGCTGGGCCCGCACGACGGTGGAATCTTCTTCGACGGGCATGAGCGCTTTGATGCCTGTCCGGGAGACCGGTTGAGCATTGCACGTGCGCCCGGCACCATTCGTCTGTTGCATCCCGAGAGTTACAGCTATTTCGCCATGTTGCGCGAGAAGCTCCACTGGAGCGCGGCGCCGAGTACCCCCGCATGCTGAGACGCCTGACCATCCGCGATTTTGTCATTGTCGACCGGCTTGAACTCGAGTTCGAGTCCGGCTTCGGGACCCTGACCGGCGAGACCGGCGCCGGCAAGTCCATCCTGCTCGACGCGCTGGGCCTCGCGCTCGGCGACCGTGGTGACGGTGCCACGGTGCGCACCGGCCAGGACAAGGCCGATATCGTTGCCGAGTTCGATCTGCCGCCGAACAGCCCCTTGGCCCAATGGCTGGCCGACAGCGATCTGCCTGCGGATGACGACATGGTCCTGCTGCGCCGTGTGGTCGATGCCGGTGGGCGTTCGCGTGGCTGGATCAACGGTGTCCCCGTTACGCTCGCGCAGTTGCGTGAAGCCGGTGAATGGCTGGCCGACATCCATGGTCAGCATGCTCATCACGCCTTGTTGCGCGGTGACGCGCAGCGCAGCCTGCTCGATTCCCATGCGGGCGCTGCGGCGCTTGCCTCCGAAGTGGCGGAGCTGCATCGAGTCTGGCAGCGCTTCGCGCGGCAGCGCGAGGCGGCCGAAAGTGATGCCGCGGCGACCCAGCGTCAGCGCGAACTGCTCGTGTGGCAGATCGAAGAGCTGGAGAAGCTCGCTTTCCGCTCCGATGAGTGGGCTGAGCTCGATGCCGAACAGCGTCGTCTCGGGCACGCAGCTGGTCTGATTGAGGGCTCGGCCGAAGCGCTCGGTGCGATTGCCGAGGGCGAGGTTTCGGTCAGTTCCATGCTCGGGCATGTTGCTGCGCGTATTGAAAGCATGGCCGCGCTGGACGCAGAGCTGGCCGAAGTGCGCGATCTGGTGGCCGGTGCGTTGATCCAGGTGGACGAGGCCGCGCATGGGCTGAGGCGCTATCAGGAGCGCCTGGATCTCGACCCGGCGCGTTTGCGTGAGCTGGAGGCGCGTATCGCAGCCATCACGGATGTTGCACGCAAGCATCGTGTTCAGCCGGAAGCCTTGCCCGGATTGCTGGATGACTGGCGTCAGGAGTTGCTCGAGCTTGAAGAGCGCGCCGACCCGGCGCGGCTTGCGGCGGCAGAAGCTGAAGCACACAAGTGCTGGGAAGCCGCAGCCCTCAAGTTGTCGGCGCAGCGCAAGCCTGCAGCCGAGCGTCTGTCGCGTGAGGTCAGTGAGGCCATGCAGACCATGGCGATGGCTGGCGGCAGTTTCGAGGTGGCCATGCTGCCGCGCGAACAGGGCGGCTCACACGGGCTGGAAGATGTCGAATTCCGCGTGGCGGCGAACCCCAATCAGCCTTTGCGTCCCTTGGCCAAGGTGGCCTCCGGGGGCGAGTTGTCGCGAATCGGGCTGGCCATCCAGGTCATGACCAGCCGTGATGCGGCGGTGCCTACGCTGATTTTCGACGAGGTGGACGTGGGGATCGGTGGAGCGGTTGCCGAGCGTGTCGGACAGCTGTTGCAGCGTCTGGGGCGGGATCGTCAGGTGTTGTGCGTAACCCATCTGCCGCAGGTTGCGGCCTGCGCTGATTGGCAGTGGAATATCGCCAAGGTGCAGGTGGGCGGCGAAGTCTTGAGTGCGGTTACGACGCTGGATCGGTCCGGGCGGGTGGAGGAGGTCGCGCGCATGCTTGGCGGACTCGAGATCACCGACAAGACGCTTGGACATGCCGATGAGATGCTGGCGCGCGCGAGTGGTCGCTCGCGCCAGTCTTGAGATCGCTCAGCTGCTTTTTTCGGCGTTCGGACAGTTCTTGCGCAGACAGTTGGCGTACAGGTAGAGGGCGTGTTCCTTGACCTCGAAGCCGCGCTCGTGAGCGACACGCTCCTGGCGCTTTTCGATTTCAGCATCGAAGAATTCCTCGACTGCACCGCACTGCAGACAGACCAGATGGTCGTGGTGGCCGCCCTCGTTGAGCTCGAATACCGCTTTGCCGGCCTCGAAATAGTGCCGTTCGAGTACGCCCGCCTGTTCGAACTGGGTCAATACGCGGTACACCGTGGCAAGGCCGATATCCATGCCGTCCGAAATCAGCAGGCGATAGACGTCTTCAGCCGTCAGGTGACGGGTTTCAGTGTGCTGGAAGAGGTCCAGAATGCGCAGCCGCGGATAGGTGGCCTTCAGACCGATGTTCTTAAGGTTTTGTGAATTGTCTGACATGGATTCCTGCCTCTCGTTATTGTTATCGAGCCGCATCGTCGATGCATGCGATGGTCACAGGCGCATGACGACTCAGCGCGGGCTTGCGGCCTATGATATATTTTTTGCCCTGTGAAGAGAACGACGCGCCGGCGCGTCCCCGAAACCGCTAAAGGCGATTCATGCGCTCGATTACCGTTCCCGTGTTGTTTCTTGCCGGGGCACTGCTTGTGTCCGGTTGCAGCGCCTATCGCATTGACGTGCGCCAGGGCAACTATGTCGATCAGGAGATGGTTGCCCAGTTGCGCAAGGGCATGACCCGCGATCAGGTGCGATTTGCGCTGGGTTCTCCGCTGGTGGTCGACATGTTCCGCGAGAACCGCTGGGATTACGTGTATCGCTTCACCGAAGGCTGGGGTGACCCGCAGACGCGCACGTTGAGCCTGTTTTTCGTCGACGACAAGCTCGACAGCGTTGAAGGTGACGTGATGGCCGACGATGGTTCGACGCCAGAAGTGCAGGCCCAGGGTACTCGCGTAGTCGAAGTGCCTTCTTCCCGTCGCCGCTGATCGGCTGCGACGACTACCGTATTTCAGAGGTTTCAAGCATGACGCAACGCCGCATCGCCGTCGCCGGCGCGTCCGGACGCATGGGCCGGATGCTGGTCGAGGCCACGCTCAATGACCCGCAGGCAAGCCTGGTTGCCGCTTTCGATCATCGCGATTCAGCCTTCATCGGGCGCGATGCGGGTGAATTTCTCGGAACCCCTTGTGGCGTGACGATCACGGGTGACGCCCGTGCGGCAATCGCTGCGGCCGATTGCATCATCGATTTCACCCGTCCCGAAGGCACGCTCGAGCATCTCGCGCTGGCGCGCGAGCTGGGCACGGCCATGGTGATCGGCACCACCGGCTTTTCCGCAGATGGCAAGCGCAGCATTGCCGAAGCCGGCGAGGACATTCCGGTGGTGTTTGCACCGAACATGGCGGTGGGCGTCAATGCCGTGTTCCGCCTGCTTGAGGTGGCCGCGCGGATTCTTGATTCCGGATACGACATCGAGGTGATCGAGGCGCATCACCGGCACAAGATCGACGCGCCGTCGGGTACCGCGCTGCGCATGGGCGAAATCGTTGCGCGCGAGTTGGGGCGCGATCTCGATGAATGCGCGATCTACGGTCGCGAAGGCGTCACTGGCGAGCGCAAGAACGAGACCATCGGCTTCTCGACGATTCGTGGTGGCGATGTGGTGGGCGACCACACCGTGCTGTTTGCCGGACTCGGTGAGCGCATCGAGATCACCCACAAATCGGGCAGCCGTATGCCGTATGCGCTCGGCTCCTTGCGCGCGGCGCACTTTCTGGCCGGGCATGAGCGCGGCGTTTTCGACATGCAGGACGTACTCGGCTTGCGTTGATCGCAGGCCTCGGGGAGGCCTTTGGCGTTTGCGTGGAATGCCCGCGAACGCTATAATTCGGCGAATTCGACAGCGGGATCGGCCTAGACAGGCTTGTCCCGTTTTTTTCACGTATGGAGGCGGCGTCCGCTGTCTCCTGTCATCGCCTGAATCAGGAGTTTTACGTGGCTGTGTTTCCGTCCGCTGTACTGGCTCTCGCCGACGGTACGGTCTTTCATGGCAAGGGAATCGGTGCCATCGGCACCACTGTTGGCGAGGTGGTGTTCAACACCTCGATGACGGGCTATCAGGAAATCCTGACGGATCCCAGTTACTGCCGACAGATCGTCACGCTGACCTACCCACATATCGGCAATACCGGTATCAACGCCGAGGACGTCGAAGCTGATCGCGTCCATGCAGCAGGTCTGGTCATTCGCGACCTGCCGCTGCTGACGTCGAACTTCCGTTCCGAGCAGACGTTGGATGCCTATCTGAAGGCCGAGAACGTCGTCGCCATTGCCGACATCGATACCCGCAAGCTGACCCGCGTGCTGCGCGAGAAAGGTGCGCAGGGCGGTTGCATCGTCACCGCCGCGGCAGGGCAGGCGCCTGATGTCGAGGCTGCGCTGGCTGCGGCACGCGGTTTTGCCGGGCTTTCCGGCATGGACCTGGCGAAGGTCGTGTCCGCGAGTGATATCGTGGAATGGACCGAAGGCGAGTGGGTGCTGGGCGAAGGCTATACGCAGCCGGCCAATCCGCGCTTTCACGTCGTGGCTTACGATTTCGGGGTCAAGCGCAACATCCTGCGCATGCTCACCAGTCGCGGCTGTCGCCTCACCGTCGTGCCGGCGCAGACGCCGGCGGCCGATGTGCTGGCGATGAAGCCGGACGGCGTGTTCCTGTCCAACGGTCCGGGCGATCCGGAGCCGTGCGACTACGCGATTGCTGCCATCCGCGAAATCGTCGCGGCCAAGGTGCCGACCTTCGGCATCTGCCTCGGCCATCAGCTGTTGGCACTGGCCTCCGGTGCCAAGACGCTGAAGATGAAATTCGGTCACCACGGCGCCAACCATCCGGTGAAGGATCTGGAAACCGGGCAGGTGCTGATCACCAGCCAAAACCATGGCTTTGCGGTCGACCCCGCCAGCATGCCGGCCAACCTGAAGGTTACGCACGCTTCCCTGTTCGATGGTTCGAACCAGGGTATTGCGCGTACCGACGCACCGGCTTTCTCGTTCCAGGGCCACCCTGAGGCGAGCCCGGGGCCGCATGACGTGTCCTATCTGTTTGACCGCTTCGTGAAGATGCTCGAAGCCGGCAAGTAAGGAATTCGGTGGCAGCCGCGGCTGCCACTTTTTTGGTAATACCGAGGTCAGCTGATGCCCAAGCGCACAGACATTCAAAGCATTCTCATCATCGGCGCAGGCCCCATCGTGATCGGCCAGGCGTGCGAGTTCGATTACTCCGGTGCACAGGCCTGCAAGGCGCTGCGCGAAGAGGGTTACAGGGTCATTCTGGTTAACTCTAACCCGGCCACGATCATGACCGATCCGGGTACGGCCGATGTGACCTATATTGAGCCGATCACCTGGCAGGTGGTCGAGCGCATCCTCGCTAAGGAGCGCCCGAACGCGGTGCTGCCGACCATGGGCGGTCAGACCGCGCTGAACTGCGCACTCGATCTGGCCAAGCACGGCGTGCTGGAAAAGTACGGTTGCGAACTCATCGGGGCCTCGCGCGAGGCCATCGACAAGGCTGAAGACCGCCTCAAGTTCAAGGACGCGATGACCAAGATCGGTCTTGGTTCGGCGCGCTCCGGCATTGCCCACAGTTTCGAGGAAGCGCAGCAGGTACAAGGCGGCATCGGCTTCCCGGTGATCATCCGCCCGAGCTTCACGCTGGGCGGCACCGGCGGCGGTATCGCCTACAACATGGAAGAGTTCGAGGAGATCTGCAAACGCGGTCTCGAGGCGAGCCCGACCAACGAGCTGCTGATCGAAGAGTCGCTGCTGGGCTGGAAAGAGTTCGAGATGGAAGTCGTGCGCGACCGCGCCGACAACTGCATCATCGTGTGCTCCATCGAGAACCTTGACCCGATGGGCGTGCACACCGGCGATTCCATCACCGTCGCGCCGGCGCAGACGCTGACCGACAAGGAATACCAGATCCTGCGTAACGCCTCGATCGCCGTGCTGCGCGAGATCGGCGTGGATACCGGCGGTTCCAACGTGCAGTTCGCAATCAACCCGAAAGACGGTCGCATGATCGTCATCGAGATGAACCCGCGCGTGTCGCGTTCCTCGGCGCTGGCCTCCAAGGCCACCGGTTTCCCGATTGCCAAGGTCGCGGCCAAGCTGGCGGTGGGCTACACGCTGGACGAGCTGAAAAACGACATCACCGGTGGCGCGACCCCGGCTTCGTTCGAGCCGTCGATCGACTACGTCGTCACCAAGATTCCGCGGTTTGCCTTCGAGAAATTCCCGCAGGCCAATGACCGTCTGACCACGCAGATGAAGTCGGTCGGCGAAGTCATGGCCATGGGCCGCAGCTTCCAGGAATCCTTCCAGAAGGCGCTGCGCGGCCTTGAAGTCGGCGTGTATGGTCTGGATGAGGTCGAGACCGACCGTGAAGATCTTGAGCACGAGTTGATCTACCCGGGCGCTCAGCGCATCTGGTACGTCGGTCAGGCTTTCCGCGAAGGCTATACGCAGGAGCAGGTGTTCAACCTGACCAAGATCGATCCGTGGTTCCTGGCCCAGATCGAGGACATCGTTGCTACCGAGAAGACGCTGGCCGGTCGCTCGCTCAAGGCCATCGCTGCCGATGAGTTGCGTGCGCTCAAGCGCAAGGGCTTCTCGGACCGCCGCATCGCCAAGCTGCTTGCGGCGGACGAAACCGCCGTGCGTCTGCATCGCCACGCGTTGGGTGTGCGCCCGGTGTACAAGCGGGTCGACACCTGCGCCGCTGAGTTCGCCACCTCCACCGCCTACATGTACTCGACCTATGAGGACGAGTGCGAAGCCAAGCCTACGGGTAAGCGCAAGATCATGGTCCTCGGTGGTGGCCCGAACCGTATCGGTCAGGGCATCGAGTTCGACTATTGCTGCGTGCATGCCGCACTGGCGCTGCGCGACGACGGTTACGAGACCATCATGGTCAACTGCAACCCGGAAACCGTATCGACCGACTACGACACGTCCGACCGTCTGTACTTCGAACCGATCACGCTGGAAGACATCCTCGAGATCGTGCACATCGAGCAACCGGAAGGCGTCATCGTGCAGTTCGGCGGCCAGACGCCGCTCAAGCGCGCGCGTGCGATGGAAGCCAACGGCGTGCCGATCATCGGCACCAGCCCGGACATGATCGATGCGGCTGAAGACCGCGAGCGTTTCCAGAAACTGCTGCAGGATCTGGGTCTGCGTCAGCCGCCCAACCGCACTGCGCGCACGCCGGAAGATGCCGTGCGTCTGGCGGCCGAAATCGGCTATCCGCTGGTCGTGCGCCCGAGCTATGTGCTGGGCGGCCGTGCCATGGAGATCGTGCATGAGCAGCGTGACCTCGAGCGCTACATGCGCGAGGCGGTGAAGGTTTCCAACGAATCGCCGGTGCTGCTCGACCGCTTCCTCAACGACGCCACCGAAGTGGACGTCGATGCGTTGTCCGACGGCAAGCAGGTCATGATCGGCGGCATCATGGAGCACATCGAGCAGGCCGGCGTTCACTCCGGTGACTCCGCGTGCTCGCTGCCGCCCTATACCTTGTCGGCCGAGCTGCAGGACGAGTTGCGCCGCCAGACCGAGGCCATGGCCAAGGCTCTGAACGTCGTCGGCCTGATGAACGTGCAGTTTGCGATCCAGGGCGAAGGCGACAACGCCACGGTCTTCGTGCTCGAAGTTAACCCGCGCGCCTCGCGCACCGTGCCCTTCGTGTCCAAGGCCTGCAGCCTGCCGCTGGCCAAGATCGCTGCGCGTTGCATGGCGGGACAGAGTCTTGCAAGCCAGGGCGTGACCGGCGAGATCGTGCCGAAGTATTACTCGGTCAAGGAAGCCGTTTTCCCGTTCGTGAAGTTCCCCGGTGTGGATACCATTCTCGGCCCCGAGATGAAGTCCACCGGCGAAGTCATGGGTGTCGGGCGCAGCTTTGCCGAAGCCTTCATCAAGTCGCAGCTCGGTGCCGGTGTGCGTCTGCCCGAAGAGGGGCAGGTGTTCATCAGCGTCAAGCCGACGGATCGTCCGGCCGCCGTCGAAGTGGCTCGCACGCTGCACGAGATCGGCTTCGGCCTGATCGCGACGCGCGGTACGGCCGGTGCGCTGACCGAAGCCGGCCTGCCGGTGAAGATCATCAACAAGGTTACTGAAGGCCGTCCGCACATTGTCGATCTGATCAAGAACAACGAGATCAGTCTGGTCATCAACACTGTCGAAGAGCGCCGTCAGGCGATTGTCGATTCGCGCTCGATCCGCACCAGCGCGCTGGCCGCCAAGGTCACCGTGTTCACGACGATCGAGGGCGCGCGCGCGGCCTCCATCGGCATGCGTGACAACGCGGCGGAAGTCGATGTTTACAGCCTGCAGGAGCTGCACGCGGAGCTGGGAGGCGGGCAATGAGCAAGACTCCGCTGACCGTGCGCGGCGCCGAGCTGCTGCGCGAGGAACTGCATCGCATGAAGACCGTCGAGCGGCCGAGCGTGATCGCCGCGATCGCCGAAGCGCGTTCGCACGGCGATCTGTCCGAAAACGCCGAATACGATGCGGCCAAAGAGCGTCAGGGCTTTGTCGAGGGGCGTATCAAGGAGCTCGAATCCAAGCTCGCCAATGCGCAGATCATCGATCCGGCCACGCTGGATGCCGATGGTCGCTGCGTGTTCGGCGCGACTGTCGAGCTGGAAGACCTTGAAACCGGTGATGAGGTGACCTACCAGATCGTCGGCGACGACGAGGCCGACGTGAAAGGCGGCAAGATCTCGGTCAGCTCGCCGATCGCCCGTGCGCTGATCGGCAAGTACGCCGGCGACGTGGCCGACGTTCAGGCGCCGGGTGGCGTGCGTTCGTATGAAATCATCGATGTCCGCTACCTCTGAGCCCTCGTTCGGCACGGTTGCGCGCACGCTCGCCGTGCGTCAGCTCGACAACCTGCTGCTGGCACTGGTCGTGTTCTGGGCGGGTGCCTTGTGGACGGTCGGGTTTGTCGTTGCGCCGGTGCTGTTCGAGCTGATTCCCGAACGGGCGTTGGCAGGCAGCATTGCCGGCCGCTTGTTCCACAGCACGTGGTGGATTTCGTATGTAGTCGGTGGCTGCGTACTGGTCCATGCACTGGCCCGCGGCGCGTTACGTTCCGCGGTGTTCTGGGTCGCCGCGGCAATGGTCGGGCTCGCTCTGGTGAGCGCCTTCGGTATCCAGCCTCAAATCGCGGAACTGCGGGCGGCGATGGGTGCTGATGAAGCCCTGCGTGCACGCTTTGCGATGTGGCATGGCGTGTCGAGCATGCTCTACGCCGTGCAGAGCATGCTCGCGGTGGTGCTGGTGGTGAAGTTCGCGCGGAGCTTGCCGCGCTGAATTGTTCAGCCCGGCTTGCTTGGCTTTCGCGGGCTGCGACGGGTTGCCACGCGTTTCTTCTCGGCGGCGGCCTGCATCAGCACGGTGCGACGGGCGGTGGCAGCGAAAGCGCGGGCGGATTTGGCAACGGACGGTCGCTTGCTTCCGCGCGGCTGAGCCTTGGCGGCTGCGCCCTTGGCCGCGGTTTCTTCGCGGCGCTGACGCCAGACCACCAGCATGTTGCCGATGTGCTGTACGGGTGCAGCCTTAAGTTTCGTGCACAGGTCAAGCATGAGGGCGTCACGGGCGTCGCGCTCGACGCCCTGGACCTTGACCTTGATGAGCTCGTGCGCCTGCAGCGAACGGTCGATCTCGCCGAGTACGGTAGGGGTCAGGCCGTTGCCTGCGATGGTCACGACGGGGTTCAGGTGGTGCGCTGCCGCACGGAATTCGCGGCGCTGCGCGGGGGTGAGCTCATTCATCTTTTTTCTCAAACAGTCAAGGGCGGAATTCTACTCCGATGAAGCGCACCAGGACCAGCAAAGCCTGGATGATGGAACATGTTACGGACCCCTGGGTGCAGCGCGCCAAGGCCGAAGGCTATCGCTCGCGTGCAGCTTTCAAGCTGATGGAGATCGACGAGCGTGACCGGCTGCTCAGGCCGGGTGCGGTGGTGGTCGATCTGGGTGCAGCGCCCGGCTCATGGTGTCAGGCGGTGGTGAAGAAGGTCGGGCCCAAGGGGCGGGTGTTCGCGCTCGATCTGTTGGAGATGGAGTCGGTCGCAGGAGTTGATTTCCTGCAGGGGGACTTCACCGAAGATGCGGTGCTGAGCGCACTCGAGGAGCTGCTGGACGGACAAGCGGTGGATGTCGTGCTGTCCGACATGGCACCGAACATGTCCGGCATCGAGCTCGTCGATCAGGCGCGCTGCATTCATCTGGCCGAGCTGGCACTGGACTTCTGCGAGCAGCATCTCAAGCCTGGTGGCGCCTTCCTGGTCAAGGTGTTTCAGGGGCAGGGCTTCATGGAGTTTCGTCAGGCCGCGCAGACGCGTTTCAAGTCTTTCCAGACGCGCAAGCCCAAGGCTTCGCGCGACCGCAGCGCCGAGGTCTATCTGCTCGGTACGGGTTTTCTCGGCGGGCGCTGACGGCGCCCCAATATTGACGGTTCATCATGCTCATCGACATCAACGTCGTTTCCGACTTCGTCTGCCCGTGGTGCTTTCTCGGCCGCGATCGTTTGATGCGTGCGGTGGCGCAGTTCTCCGAAGCCCATCCGGAGCATCCGGTGCGCATTCACTGGCTGCCGTACTTTCTGAATCCGGATACCCCGTCCAAAGGCGAGCCATACCGGCCGTTCCTCGAGAAGAAGTTCGGCAGCGCACGTGCCGTGGATGCCCTGTTTGCGCGCTTGCGTGAGGCTGCGCAGCCGGACGGGCTGGAGTTTGCCTTCGAGAAGATCGGGACGCGTCCGAACACGCTGCGCGCGCACCGCCTGATCTATCGTGCGCAGAGCCGTGGCGCCAGGCCCGAACGCATCCAGGCACTGGTTGCCGGGGTGTTTGAGGCTTACTTCCAGCAAGGGAGCGATATCGGTGATGTCGAAACACTGGCCGACATCGCACAGGCCTGTGGCGAGCGCCGTGAAGTCATCGTCGAATACCTGAGCGGCAGCGAGGATGCCGAAGCCGTTCAGCGCATGGCCGCTCAGCTGTCGAAGCAGGGGGTCGAAGGAGTGCCGTTCTTCATTCTCAACCGCAGCCTCGCGGTGTCCGGTGCCCAGTCACTTGTGGCACTTGGTGCGGCGCTGCGTCAGGCGGCAGGTGTGCGGGTTTCGTGAGCGTCGGCGCTGACCTGCTGCTCGCCTTTGAGGTGCTGGCCGCGAGAGGAGGGTTGCCGAAGGTAAGGGCGCTGCATCTTCCGCGCGAAAGCACCCCAGGGCGCAAGCAATCAGCCTTTTGTGCGCTGGAGCTTGAGGACGGAACGGTCGGGCTTGCCTATATCGGTCTGGGCGACACGCGTGACCGCCTGGCTTCGTTCGACACCTTGCGGGATGCGGACCCACTGCATTTGCTGCGCGGCTGCACGCAGGCCGACGGCGTTCGTCGCGCGCTCGGCTTTGCTGCCGCCAACGCGCTCACACGTGGGCTGTTTGACCGAGCGGGCTTTGCGCCGCCGCCGAGCAGGGATTCCCTTGGCGGTATTGTGGCGGCACCTGGCGTCAAGGTGGGCATGGTGGGCTTGTTTTTGCCCTTGCTCGACCGGCTGTTGAGTACGGGCGCCGACCTGACCGTGCTGGAGCTGCCGCCGGAAGTGCCGGGCAAGCGCGAAGGCTGGCGCGTGACCTTGACGGCAGACGATCTGGCGAGCTGTACCGAAGTGCTGTGCACCAGCACGGTCTTGCTCAATGACAGTTTCGATCGTGTGCACTCGGCCTGTCATGCGGCCGAGCGTTTCGTGCTGATCGGCCCCGGTGCAGGCTGCCTGCCCGATCCCTTGTTCGAGCGTGGCGTCACCCGGCTCGGTGGGAGCTGGATACTGGATTCGGTGGCGCTGCTCGACGCATTGCAGGGCGGACGCACCTGGACGCAACACGTGCGCAAGTTCGATCTTGACCGGGCGGACTACCCGGGTTTCGACGCGCTGCTCGCCCGCCTCTGATCAGACCGCTCCGTCATCACGCAAGGCCTGGATGCGTGCGGCGTCGCAGCCCAGCTCACGCAGCACCTCGTCCGTATGCGCGCCCAGTTCTGGGCCGATCCAGTCGATGTCGCCCGGTGTGTCGGATAACTTCGGCACGACGCCGGGCTGTTTGAAGTCGCGTCCGTCCGGCAGCTTTGCCGAGCGCAGCATCTCGCGGGCGAGAAATTGCGGGTCGGCAAACATGTCGGCAGCCGAAAACACCGTGGTGGCGGGCACCTCGGCCCGGTTGAGGGTGGCCATCACTGTGTCGGCATCGTGCGACCCACACCAGGCATCGATCACGGCGTAAAGCTCGTCGCGGCGAGCATCGCGGCCGGCATTGTCGGCCAGCTGAGGGTCGTTGGCGAGGTCGTCACGGCCGATGGCGAGCATGAGGCGGCGGAAGATGGCGTCGCCGTTGGCGCCGATCTGGATGTGCTTGCCGTCGCGCGTGCTGTGGATGGCCGAAGGTGTGATGCCGGGCATGATGTTGCCGGTGCGTTCGCGCACGAAGCCGAATACATCGAACTCCGGCACCATCGACTCCATCATCGCGAACACGGCCTCGTACAGCGCAACATCGACAACCTGACCGCTGCCGCCGTTCACTTCGCGATGCCGCAGCGCCATCAGCGCGCCGATGGCCGCCCACAGTGCCGCGATGGAGTCGCCAATGGAGATGCCGGTACGTACCGGCGGACGGTCTTCAAAGCCGGTGATGTAGCGCAGTCCGCCCATGGATTCACCGACCGCACCGAAGCCCGGCTGCTCGCGGTAGGGGCCGGTCTGGCCGAAGCCGGACAGCCGCACCATGACCAGGCCGGGGTTGGCCTTGGAGAGGCTGGCGTAATCGAGGCCGAACTTCTCGATCACGCCGGGACGGAAGTTCTCGACCACGATGTCGGCGCGTTCGGCAAGTTGACGCACGAAGTTACGTCCCTCCGGGTGCTTGAGGTTGGCGGTCACGGACTTCTTGTTGCGCGCCTGCACGTACCACCACAGCGAGGTGCCTTGGTAAAGCTTGCGCCAGGTGCGCAGCGGGTCGCCGCCCTCGGGGGCTTCGATCTTGACGACTTCGGCGCCAAACTCTGCGAGGATGCGAGTGCAGAAGGGGCCGGCGATCAGCGTGCCGAGTTCGAGCACGCGGACGCCTTCAAGCGGACGTTTTTGGGTCATGGTGGTTGCAGAATGGACAAGTCGCCCCCATGTTGAGGTCAGAGCGCCCGCTGTTCAAGCTCGACCGGGCCGGGGGCGGTGATTGCCTGCGCCCATCGGGGCGATTTGTTTACGGGCGGGAACGATCGGCCATAGAATGAGTCACTATCTCGCCGCCTCCATTGGGCTTTCAAGGAAACGACGTTGAATAACATGTTCAAGAATCTCGCTGTCTGGATGGTCATCGGCATCGTATTGATGACGGTGTTCAACCAGTTCAACGCGCGCCAAGCCACTCCGAGCAGCACGCTGGAGTACTCCCAGTTCATGGCGGATGCACGCGCTGGCCGCATCACCAAGGCCACGATCGACGGCCGGGTGGTGAAGGCCACGACCGTCTCCGGGCAGGAAGTCACGGTGTTTACGCCGGGCCAACAGGATCTGTGGATGGTGTCGGACCTGCTGCGTGCAGGCGTGACCGTTACGGCCTCCAAGCCAGATGAGGGTCAGTCCTTCCTCGCCAGCATTTTCGTGTCGTGGTTCCCGATGCTCCTGCTCATCGCCGTGTGGATTTTCTTCATGCGCCAGATGCAGGGGGGCGGTCGCGGCGGTGCATTCTCCTTCGGCAAGTCCAAGGCCAAGATGCTGGACGAGTCGGCCAACTCCATCACCTTTGCCGACGTCGCCGGTTGCGACGAGGCCAAGGAAGAAGTGGCTGAGCTGGTCGAGTTCCTGCGCGATCCGTCCAAGTTCCAGAAGCTCGGCGGCCGTATCCCGAAGGGCGTGCTGATGGTCGGTTCGCCCGGTACCGGCAAGACCTTGCTGGCCAAGGCCATTGCCGGCGAAGCCAAGGTGCCGTTCTTCTCGATCTCCGGTTCGGACTTTGTCGAGATGTTTGTCGGTGTCGGTGCAGCCCGTGTGCGCGACATGTTCGAGAACGCCAAGAAGCACGCACCTTGCATCATCTTCATTGACGAGATCGATGCGGTCGGTCGTCAGCGTGGTGCAGGCCTGGGCGGTGGCAACGATGAGCGTGAGCAGACCCTGAACCAGTTGCTGGTCGAGATGGACGGCTTCGAAGGGCAGAGCGGCGTGATCGTGATCGCTGCCACCAACCGCCCCGATGTGCTGGACCCGGCGCTGCTGCGTCCGGGCCGCTTCGACCGTCAGGTGGTCGTGCCGCTGCCGGATATCCGTGGCCGTGAGCAGATCCTGATGGTGCACATGCGCAAGGTACCGATTGCCCCGGACGTCAATGCCACGGTGCTGGCGCGTGGCACGCCCGGGATGTCCGGTGCGGATCTGGCGAACCTGGTGAACGAGGCAGCGCTGTTTGCCGCACGTTCCAGCAAGCGTCTGGTCGACATGGACGACTTTGAACGCGCCAAGGACAAGATCTTCATGGGCGCCGAGCGCCGTTCCATGGTGATCACGCAGGAAGACAAGAAGAAGACCGCGTACCACGAGTCCGGTCACGCCATCATCGGCATGACGCTGCCCGGTTGCGATCCGGTGCATAAGGTGACCGTGATTCCGCGTGGTCGTGCGCTGGGCGTGACGTGGTCGCTGCCGGAAGTGGATCGCTTCAGCTTGTATCAGGACGAGATGCTGGCGCAGATCTGCATGCTGTTCGGTGGGCGTGTCGCAGAGGAAATTTTTGTCGGCAATGTATCGACCGGCGCTTCCAACGATTTTGAGCGTGCTACCGGCATCGCCCGTGACATGGTCACGCGCTATGGCATGTCGGAAGCACTGGGTCCGATGGTGTACGCCGAGAACGAAGGTGAGGTATTCCTCGGTCGCTCCATCACGACCCACAAGAATCTGTCGGAGGCCACGCTGCAGAAGGTCGATCAGGAAATCCGCCGTATCGTCGACGAACAGTACGCTCTGGCGAAGAAAATCCTGACCGAGAGCCGCGACAAGGTCGAGGCCATGACGGCTGCGCTGCTCGAGTGGGAAACCATTGATGCGGATCAGATCAAGGACATCATGGAGGGCCGTCCGCCGCGCCCGCCCAAGCAGTCGACCTTGCCGCCGTCGCGCCCGAGCGGTGACGCGCCGGGTGCGGATGAACCCGACGCAGCGGCCGAACCGGCCTGATCCCTGCGCAGCCTCAGCAAAAAGACCGGCCTGGCCGGTCTTTTTGTTCGTGGCTCCCGAGGAAGAGTTACCGATGACCTCTGAAGCTTTCAACGAGATCCTGCACTGCGGGCGTTTCCGTCTCGACTTGTCCGTGCCGCGTGTGATGGCCATCGTCAATGTCACGCCCGATTCATTTTCGGGTGATGGTCTGGGACAGGACCTGGATGCAGCCTTGCGCAGCGCCGAGGCGGCAGTGGCCGCCGGCGCTGAGGTGCTCGACATTGGCGGCGAATCCTCTCGGCCGGGTTCCGAACCGGTCAGTGAGCAGCAGGAGCTCGACCGAGTGATACCACTGCTCGAGCGGCTCGCTGAGGGGCCGGTGCCGGTGTCGGTCGATACCGTCAAGCCAGGCGTGATGCGCGCGGCGCTCGCTGCCGGCGCGGCGATGATCAACGACATCAACGCGTTTCGTGCGCCCGGCGCGGTCGAGGCGGTGGCCGGTGCGACCGCGGCCTTGTGTGTCATGCACATGCAGGGCGAGCCCAGGACCATGCAGCAGGCACCGGAGTACTCCGATGTGGTCGCTGAGGTCATGAGCTTTCTCGATGCACGGGTTGCTGTGTTGCGGGAGGCCGGAGTGGCGGATTCGCGCATCTTGCTCGATCCGGGCTTCGGTTTTGGCAAGACCATCGAACACAACCTCGCACTGCTCCGCGATCTGCGGCGCTTTCGCGAGAGCGGCCTGCACGTGCTGGTCGGCATGTCGCGCAAGACCATGCTCGGCACACTCACCGGGCGCCCGGTCGATCAACGCGTGGCGGCCGGTGTGGCGGCGGCGGTGCTGGCCGTCGAGCGGGGTGCGCGCATCGTGCGTACGCACGACGTGGCGGCTACCCGCGATGCGCTGGCGGTATGGATGGCGCTGATGGACGGGCGCGCGTCATAATCGCGGCTTGATGAATTGAACGGAACAGCAATGGCCCGCAAGTATTTCGGCACCGATGGCGTGCGCGGACTGGTCGGCACCGCGCCGATCACTCCGGATTTCGTAATGCGGCTGGGGTATGCCGCCGGGCAGGCGCTGGTCAAGCGCGAGCATCTGCCGGCTGGCGAGCACCCGGCGGTGCTGATCGGCAAGGACACGCGGATTTCCGGCTACATGCTGGAAGCGGCGCTGGAGGCTGGTTTTGCGGCGGCAGGGGTTGATGTCATGCTGGCCGGCCCGTTGCCGACGCCGGCCGTGGCTTATCTTACAAGGGCCTTGCGCCTGCAGGCGGGAGTGGTGATTTCCGCCTCGCACAATCCGTACTTTGATAATGGCATCAAGTTCTTCTCGGCCGGTGGCACCAAGCTGCCGGACGTGATCGAACTGGAGATCGAAGCTGGTGTCGATCAGCCTCTTGGCTGCGTGGATTCTTCCCGCCTTGGCAAGGCGCGGCGTATCGACGACGCGGCCGGGCGCTACATCGAGTTCTGCAAGAGCACCTTCCCGAACGAACTGGACCTGCGCGGCTTGCGCATCGTGCTCGACTGCGCGCACGGTGCGGCCTACAGCATCGCACCCAAGGTGTTCCATGAGCTGGGGGCCGAGGTGGTGGCAGTCGGTGCCGAGCCGGACGGGATCAACATCAACCACGAGGTCGGCGCCACCCAGCCCGAACATTTGCGCCAGGCCGTGCTGGCTCATCAGGCGGATATCGGCATTGCGCTGGACGGCGACGCCGACCGCGTCATCATGTGTGACGCCGATGGTGCGCTGTATGACGGCGACCGCCTGCTTTATGTCATCGCGGTTGCGCGCAAGGAAGCCGGCCGGCTCGACGGCGTGATCGGTACGCAGATGAGCAATCTCGGTCTGGAGCATGCGATTGCGCGGCTGGGTGTGCCGTTCGACCGCGCCAGCGTGGGTGATCGCTATGTGCTGGAGTTGCTGCAGGAGCGTGGCTGGAAGCTTGGCGGCGAGAGTTCCGGCCACATCATCTGCCTGGACTGCCATACCACCGGAGACGGCATCGTGTCCGCGCTGCAGGTGCTCTCTGCCTTGCGGCAAGGCGGGATGAGCCTGAAGCAGGCTTGTGCCGATCTGGTGTTCTACCCGCAGCAACTGGTCAATGTGCGCATGCCGGCCGGTTTTGACTGGCGCGCGGATGCGGGCATCGAGGAGGCACGTTCGGCAGCCGAGCGAGAACTCGGCGATACGGGTCGAGTGCTGCTGCGTCCCTCCGGTACGGAGCCCTTGCTGCGTGTCATGGTCGAAGGGCGTGATGCGGCGCAGGTCGAGCGGCTGGCACAGCGCATTGCCGCTGCGGTAGAGCACGCCTTTGCCTGAATGCGCTCAGCGCGCCACGCCGGGGTAAGGGCGCTGGTGTCGCTGCAGTGCCTCTGGCAGGTTTTCGAATGTCTTGAAGAGCGCTTTCAGCGCCACTTTGTCGCCGATGAAGCGGGGTAGCAGGCCGGCAGGGTCGGCCTGTCCTTCATAGCGGATCATCAGTTTTCCTTCGGCCTGGGGCGTCAGCACCCATTCGGCCTGAACCTGCTCCATGCGTACATGGCCTTTTTCGATGGGGTATTCCTGCCCTGCATCGCGGATCTGCATTGTCAGTTCGCCGCTGTCGGCGTCCTGCTGCCAGGTCGAGCGGGTCACCATGTCCCGCTTCGAAACCGGCCACATGGCACGAAACCAGGTGTGCACCACATGGGTACGGGGGGCCGGCGCGGCAATCAGCTCGGCACGGTAGGTGTTCGCGGCCCAGTCGGCAATGTGCTTGGTGTCTTCGAGCAGATGCAGAAAGGCGCCCACCGATGACGTGACCACGGTCTCGGCCCTGGCGCGCAGCAAGCCGTCCGCATCGTGCTGATACTCGACGCGCGTCAGACCCTCATTGCGATGCAGTTTCCAGTCAGCCGCGGCCGCGGCATGCATAAAGCACAACACCAGGGCGCAGAGCAGCAGGTGCTGCGATTTCTGTGGGCGCCGGTGCATTCCCCGCCCGCGCGCAGCAGGAGCGGTCGGGCTGCCCGGAAGAGATTGGTTACGTTTCACAGAACTGTAATTTTCGGTACGCATAATCCGTTCCGTTCCTGCAGCAGCGGGAGCGCCCCGGAAGGGCGGGGCTGACTGAATAGACGAAACTGGAGAATCCGTAATGTTCAAGAAGAGCATCCTCGCGACCGCCGTTGTTGGTATCGCTGCCGCCTCCGCCGCACAGGCGCAGGTTCAGGTTGACCCCGCTCTGCCGTCCTACAAGGCCGTGAGTGGTGTTTCGGGCAGCCTGAAGTCGATCGGCTCCGACACCCTGAACAACCTCATGACGCTGTGGGCCGAAGGCTACAACGCCATGTACCCGAACGTGAAGATCGAGATCGAAGGTAAGGGTTCGAGCACCGCCCCGGCTGCGCTGATCGCCGGTACCGCCCAGTTCGGCCCGATGTCGCGTCCGATGAAGTCCAAGGAAATCGACGATTTCGAAAAGAAATACGGCTACAAGCCGACCGCAGTGCGTTCGGCCATCGACGCGCTGGCAGTGTATGCCCACAAGGACAACCCGATCGAGTGTCTGACGCTGCAGCAGGTCGATGCGATCTTCTCCAAGACCCGCAACGGCGGTCTGGACAAGGACATCACCACCTGGGGCGATGTTGGCGTGAAGGGTGAGTGGGCCAGCCGCCCGATCTCCCTGTACGGCCGCAACTCGGCTTCGGGCACCTACGGCTACTTCAAGGAAGTCGCGCTGTTCAACGGTGACTACAAGGATACCGTCAAGGAGCAGCCGGGTTCCTCGACCGTGGTGCAGGGTGTGGCCTCTGACGTCGGTGGCATCGGTTACTCGGGCGTCGGCTACAAGACGGCTGACGTGAAGTTCATCAAGCTGGCTGCCGGCCCGGGCCAGACCTGCTACGAGCCGAATGCCGCGAACGCTTCCAGTGGTGACTACCCGGTTTCGCGCTTCCTCTACATCTATGTGAACAAGAACCCGAACCAGGCGCTCGATCCGCTGCGTGGCGAGTTCATCAAGTTCATCTACTCCAAGCAGGGGCAGGAAGCGGTCGTCAAGGACGGTTACTTCCCGGTGATCAAGGCGCTGGCCGACGATGACCTGAAGCGCTTCGGTCTGGCCAAGTAATCCAGGGCGAGAGCATTTCGACGAGGCGGATACGGGTGTCCGTATCCGCCTGTTGTGTTTGACTGATGAACGGATCATCCATGACCGAGAATACGGCCACTGAAACTACTCCGGCAGACGGCTACAAGCGCCTTCTCCCGGTGGGCAGGGCAACCCGCAAGTCCGTGCTGTTTGCGGATCGTACGGCGGACATTTCGATCACCTTGGGGGGCTTGCTCGTCATCGTGGCGGTTTTCGGCATTCTTGCCTTTCTGGCCAAGGAGGCGCTCCCGCTGTTCTTTGGTGGCGAGCTCAAGAAGCACGACGCTTATGTGCTTGAAGCGGCGCCCGGCCTGATCTGGTCGAACGCCGACGAGTACCAGACCATCGGCTTGCGCATCGATGCGCAGGGAGGGGTCAGCACCTTCCACATTGATAGCGGAACGCCGCTCTCGTCGCAGGAACTTGATTTTGGCGGGGACCAGGTCACTGCGGCCGCTGCCACCAACAACCGTTCGGACATGATGTTCGGCTTTTCCGACGGCACCGTGCGCTTCGCGCGCATCGGCTTTTCCACCCAGGTGCTGCGCGCCGAAGACATGCCTTCCGGCCTGACGCAGCTCAACGAACAGGATTTCACTGACGGCAAGGTCGTCTATCGTCAGGTGCCGGGCAATCAGGTGCGCCGCATCGCGCTTGAAACCGACGTCAAGGACGCCCAGCAGATTGCCCCCGAAGGGGTGTCCATCACCGCCATCGGCTATGCGCTGGGCGGAACGGTCGAGCGCCCGACGCGCTCGTTCGTGACCTTTGACAGTTTCGGCGTCGGTCGTCTGACCCGCGCCGACACGCGCATCAACCTGATGACCCAGCAGGAGTCGGTGACGACGCGTACGGCCACGTTGCCGTCGTTGCCGGGCGGTACGGTCGTCAAGAAGGTGCTGCTGACCGGTCAGGCTGACCAGGTGTATGTCGGCGTGGCGGACGGCAACGTATTCCGCTTCGATACGCGTGACTTCAATAACCCGGTGCTTGCCGAGGCGGCCCACCTGACGCCCGAAGGCGTGGATCTGGGTGTGCTGGGCTTCCTGATCGGCGATCAGACGATCGTCGTGGGGGGCACGGACGGGTCGCTGCGCATGTACTTCCGTCTGCAGGAAGAGGGTGCGCAAACGGCTGACGGCTACCGGATGGTGCTGGCGCGTGAGCTCGAGAAACAGCCGGCCGGCATCGTGGCCTACGATGTCTCGCAGCGCCGCAAGAGCCTGGTCACACTCGATGCCGAAGGCAATCTGTGGTTCCGCCACGCCACCAGCGAGCAGGTGTTGCTGCGCATGCAGCAGAAGGTGTCGCCAAACGGTGAGCCGATGCAGCTGATGTTGATGCCGCGCGATGACGGTGCCGTGGCCATGAACAGCGCCGGCCTGATTGACCGCTGGGCCTTCGCGGTGCCGCACCCGGAAACGACGTGGCGCGCCATCTTCGGCAAGAACTGGTACGAGGGCTATTCCGAGCCGACTTACACCTGGCAGTCGTCTTCCGGCACCGACCTGTTCGAGCCCAAATTCTCGCTGGTGCCGCTGATTTTCGGCACCCTCAAGGCAACCGTGTATTCCCTGCTGTTCGCGGTACCGATCGCGCTGCTGGCGGCCATCTATACCTCGGAGTTCGTACATCGCCGCGTGCGCGGCACGGTCAAGCCGGTGATGGAGATGATGGAGTCGCTGCCCACGGTGGTGCTCGGCTTCATTGCGGCGCTGATTCTCGCGCCGTTGGTCGAGAGCTGGATTGCGGCGGTGGTGCTGGGCTTTGTCGCGCTGCCGCTGGGCCTGATGGTTGCCGCGCATCTTTGGCAGATGCTGCCGCCGCACCTGGCGCTCAAGCTCAACGGCCTGCCCAAGTTCGCGTTCATGTTTGTCGTCATCGGCATCTCGGGCTGGTTGGCGTGGCTGCTTGGTCCGGCCTTTGAGCAAGGCTTCTTCGCTGGCGACTTCAAGGCCTGGACCAACCGCGACGTCGGCAGTGCCGTGCCGTTCATGAGCATGTTCCTGTGGCCGCTCAGCTTTGTGCTGCTGACCATGGCCTTCAACCGCACGATCGGTACGGCCTACCGCATGCACCTGCGCGGTCTGACACGCCAGCATGCCGGTGTGATCGATGGCGCGCGCTGGCTTTCGATGGCCGTGATCTCGGCGCTGGTGGCGTGGATGGTGGCGGGTGCGCTGGCTGCGTCCGGCTTCGATCCGCGCGGTGGTGTGGTCGATACCTACGTGCAGCGCAACGCGCTGGTGGTCGGCATGGTGATGGGCTTCGCGATCATCCCGAACATCTACACGCTGGCTGAAGATGCGCTCAATGCGGTGCCGGCACAGTTGCGCGCCGCCAGCCTGGCCGCGGGCGCCACGCCCTGGCAGACCGCGATCTGGGTGGTGTTGCCCACGGCCATGTCGGGCGTTTTCGCCGCCTGCATGATCGGCATGGGCCGCGCGGTCGGCGAAACCATGATCGTGGTGATGGCCGCCGGCAATACCGCGGTGCTCGACTGGAACATCTTCAACGGCCTGCGCACGCTGTCGGCCAACATCGCGGTGGAACTGCCCGAGGCGGTCATCGGCGGCACGCTGTATCGCATGCTGTTTCTGGCGGCCCTGACGCTGTTCGTGATGACTTTCGTCATCAACACCTTCGCCGAAGTCATACGCCAGCGCTTCCGCAAGCGCGCCTTCCAGCTGTGAGCGGGGCCAAAACATGAGTGCACACGTGCAAACCGGAATCAAGGCAATGAGCAAGAAGAACGAGGGGCGGGCCGTACGTCGTTACACCGCAGACCTTTCGGCGGTCGGTGAGCCGGCGCTGTGGGGCTTCGGCGGCGCGCTGGCGCTGGGCATCATCCTGATCTGCGGCTTTCTGCTGATGATCTTCTGGAACGGCATGACGACCTTCTGGCCGAAGCCGATCGAGGTCGTCACGCTCAAGAGCGGGCAGCAGATCGCCGGTGTCCCGTCGCGCTTCAGCCTGTTCCGTCCGGAGCCAGGCGTGATGGCGGCCTTGCCTGAAGAAGCGCGTGCCGAGATCGAATCCATGGATGGCTACGCCGAGCGCACGCTGTATCGCATCGGCAACTACGATCTGTACAACGAGGACTTCCGTTGGGTGAATGCCTTCGAGGTCCAGAGCGTCGAACGCGATCCGTCGTTCTACTTCTTCGAGCGTCAGGAGTGGGGCGCCTTCGTCGGGCGCATCAAGAGTGTCGTGCTCGATGGCGTGGAGCAGGATCCGGCCGCGCTGGGCCTGGACAGGATGCGCAGCGAGCAGTCGGCCGCACGTGATCGTTTTGACGAGATTCGCCAGATCGAGCGCGGCGAGATCGGCAAGATCAACCACGAATTGAACAAGCAGCGCCTGGCCCTGCGGCGCATCGAGCTGGCGGAAGGCAAGGAAAGTGCGGCCTATCGCGAAGAGCTGCAGCGTCTTGAGCAGCGTGAGAGTGAACTGCAGAGCGAGTATCAGCGTCTGCAGGGCACTGCCAACGAAATCAAGCAGCAGGACGCGCGCTATCGCATCGTGCTGGAAGAAGTCGGTGGTGCGACCAAGGAGTTGTCGCTGTCGCAGATCGTGCGCTTCTACCCGGCCAACGATCTGTCGATCTTCGGCAAGATCGGCGTCTATCTGTCGCGCTGGGGCGAGTTCCTGAGTTCCGAGCCGCGCGAGGCCAACACCGAAGGCGGCATCCTGCCGGCGATCTTCGGAACGGTCGTGATGACCATGCTGATGGTCATCGTGGTCGCGCCCTTCGGTGTCATCACGGCGCTGTATCTGCGTGAGTACGCCAAACAGGGCAAGCTGGTGGGCATGGTGCGCATCGCGGTGAACAACCTCGCCGGCGTTCCATCCATCGTGTATGGCGTATTTGGCCTTGGCTTCTTCGCCTACACCGTGGGTGGGTCGATTGATGCGATCTTCTTCCCCGAGCGTCTGCCCAACCCGACCTTCGGCACCGGCGGCATCCTGTGGTCGGCGCTGACCTTGTCATTGCTGACCGTGCCGGTGGTGATCGTCGCCTCCGAAGAAGCCCTGTCGGCCGTGCCGCGTTCGATCCGCGAAGGCGCGCTGGCCTGCGGAGCCTCTAAGTGGCAGACCATCCGCTCCATCGTGCTGCCGCATGCCATGCCCGGCATCATGACCGGCCTGATCCTGGCCATGGCGCGCGGTGCAGGCGAGGTTGCTCCGCTGATGCTGGTGGGTGTGGTCAAGCTCGCGCCGGAGCTGCCGGTGGATGCATTCGCGCCCTTCATTCACCTGGAACGCAGCTTCATGCACCTTGGCTTCCACATCTTCGACGTCGGCTTCCAGTCGCGTAACTCGGAAGCGGGCAAGCCCATGGTTTTCGTCACCACCTTGTTGCTGCTGGGTCTTATCGTGCTGATGAACTCGTCGGCCATCTACATCCGCAACCGGCTGAAGAAGAAATTCGTCGGTAGCCAGTTCTGAATCTCCGGAGCCAAACACAATGAGCACCACTACGATGGAAAAGCCTGCCACTGATCACCGCACGGTGTATCACGTTGCCGAATCGGGGCAGGGCGCAGGTATCACGATCCGCGACTTCAACCTCTGGTACGGTGAATCGCAGGCGCTGTACGGCGTCGACATGGAAGTGCAGCGCGGTATGGTCACGGCTTTGATCGGTCCGTCGGGCTGCGGCAAGTCTACGCTGCTGCGCTCGCTCAACCGCATGAACGACCTCATCGACAACCTGCGCATTCGCGGCGAAGTCCGTGTGAACGAGCAAGATATCTATGCCCCCGGTACGGACGTGATCGCGCTGCGCAAGCGCATGGGCATGGTGTTTCAGAAGCCCAACCCGTTCCCGAAGTCGATCTACGAGAATGTGGTCTTCCCGCTGCGGGTCGAGGGCATCGCCGACAGGACCATGCTGGACGAGGCCTGCGAGCGGGCGCTGAAGGGTTCGGCTCTGTGGAACGAGGTCAAGGACCGCCTGCAGGAAAGCGCGCTCGGTCTGTCCGGTGGTCAGCAGCAGCGTCTGTGCATCGCCCGCGCGATTGCGGCCGAGCCCGAGATTCTGTTGATGGACGAGCCGTGCTCGGCACTGGACCCGATTGCCACGGCCAAGGTCGAAGACCTGATCGGGGATCTGAAAGGGCAATTCACCATCGTCATCGTCACGCACTCCATGCAGCAGGCGGCACGTGTTTCGGATAACACGGCTTTCATGTATCTGGGCAAGCTGATCGAGTACGGCGCGACCGACACGATGTTCACCAACCCGCATGATTCGCGCACCGAGGACTACATCACCGGCCGCTTCGGCTGATCCGATGTTGTCTGGGCGGGGCGGTGCGCTGATGGCGTACTGCCCCGTTTGCGTTTGTGCGGCTTTGCGATGTCATGGGCGGCGGGCTACAATCGCGCATTTACTCGCGCGCCCGTGATGCACAGCAAGCTCGTTGCCGGAAACTGGAAGATGAACGGGCGGCTCGCCTCCAATGAGGCGCTGCTCGACAGCATGTTGCCGGCCTTGCCGAGCGGTGTGGACGTGGCGCTGTGCGTGCCGTTTCCTTACCTTTCGCAGATTGCGGGCAGGCTGGGCGGCAGTCCGGTGGCGCTGGGGGCGCAAGACCTCAGCGATCAGGCCGATGGCGCGTTTACCGGTCAGGTCAGCGCCGGCATGCTGGGCGATTTTGGCTGCACCTATGTCATTGTCGGGCATTCAGAGCGTCGCGCCCTGATGGGCGAAGGCGACGCTGCGGTGGCCGCAAAGGCAGCCGTGGCACTGGCGGCCGGGATTACTCCGATCGTGTGTATCGGCGAGACGCTGGAGCAGCGTGATCGCGGTGAGGTCGAACAGGTGCTGATGCGCCAGCTCGACGCCCTCGACGCAAGGCTGTCGGCGTCCGACACCGGCCGCGTCGTGATTGCCTACGAGCCGGTGTGGGCCATCGGCACCGGCCGCGCGGCTACGCCGGAACAGGTGGCTGAAGTGCTGGCGCTGGTGCGAAGCTGGGTCGCGAAGAGGACGGATGGCGTGCCGCGCACGCGCATCCTGTACGGTGGAAGTGTGAAGGCGGACAGTGCCGGTTGGCTGTTCGCGCTTGAAGATGCAGATGGCGTGCTGGTGGGTGGGGCATCGCTGCTTGCGGAAGAATTTGTGGCGATCTGCCGGCTTGCGGCAGATCGGTCGATTTGATTCTGGAGTGATATAAAAAGATGGGTAGTTACCTGTTCTCGATCGTCCTGGCGATCCACGTGGTGGTCGGTCTGTGTGTTATCGGCCTGGTGTTGATGCAGCACGGCAAGGGGGCTGACGCAGGCGCGGCCTTCGGTGGCGGCGGTGGTGGCGGAGGCGGTGGTGCCGGTAGCGTGTTTGGTGCGTCCGGTTCGGCCAACTTCCTGAGCCGTACGACGGCCGTGTTGGCAACGGCGTTTTTCATCACCAGCCTTGGTCTTGCCTATCTTGCGAGCACCAAGCCTTCTGGTCCGACCAGCGTGATGGACAATCCGATTCCGGTGCCGTCGGCTCCGGTGTTGCAGGGTGATGTGCCGAGCGCACCGCAGGATGTTCCGGCTGCGCCGCCGGCCGACGTGCCGAGCGCTCCGGCGTCGCAGAACTAAGCTGCACAAGCTTGCGCGGGGCGTGCATATCCGTATAATGCGCGTTCCCGAGAAATCAGGGCCGACGTGGTGAAATTGGTAGACACGCCATCTTGAGGGGGTGGTGGCGCAAGCCGTGTGAGTTCGAGTCTCACCGTCGGCACCAGAAATCGGAAAGAATGCCCGCATGCGCGGGCATTTTTTTTGCCCACTACCGGGAGAAGTCATGGAACAGAACCATTCGTCTGATGATCCGCTGGAAGAGCGCACGCTCAGTTCCGAACAGGTATTCCGCGGCGTGATGCTGGACGTGCGTCTCGACCGGGTGCGGCTGCCTGATGGTGCAGAAGCGGTGCGGGAGTACGTGCGTCATCCCGGCGCCGTGGTCGTCGTGGCCGTGCGTGATGACGGGGATTTGGTCTTCGAACGTCAGTTTCGCTACCCGCTGCGCCGCAGTTTTCTCGAGCTGCCTGCGGGCAAGATCGATCCGGGTGAGGACATCCTCGATTGCGCCAAACGCGAGCTGCGTGAGGAAACCGGCTTCGAGGCTGCCGAATGGCAGCATGTCGGCCAGTTTCATCCGTGCATCGGCTACTCCGACGAACGCATTGAGGTCTTTCTGGCTCGTGGTTTGACGGAAGTGGGCAACGATCTGGATGAGGAAGAGTTTCTGGAGCTTCTGTCGCTGTCGGTAGCGGAGGCCGAGCAGGGTGTTCTGAACGGCAGCATTACCGACGCCAAGACCATTGCAGCGCTGTTCCTGGCGCTGCCGCATCTGCGCTGATGCCGCTGACCCTGCCTGCCTCGGTTTGCAGCGAAGTCGTTGTCCGCAAGAGCCGCTTCATCGGTTGCGTAGAGCCCATGGCGTCGCGTGAGGCGGCGCTTGGGCGTGTTGCCGCCCTGCGCGCCGCGCATCCCGGGGCGGCTCATGTTTGCTGGGCATTGCATGCGGGCGGGCAATCAGCGGCCAACGATGACGGTGAGCCGTCCGGAACGGCGGGGCAGCCGATGTTGCGCGTGCTCCGCCATCAGGATCTGGATGGCGTGCTGGCAACGGTCGTGCGGTACTTCGGAGGGGTCAAGCTCGGTGCAGGCGGTCTGGTGCGCGCCTACACGGATGCCGTGGCGCAAGCCTTGCTCGGGGCTGAAAAGATTCCGATCCGGGCGGTAGCGACGCTTGCGTGCCGCATTCCGTACTCGCTGGAGGGTGCATTCCGGCGCGAGATCGCGGCGGCGGGCGCGGTGTTGCTCGGCAGCGCACATGAATCCCTGGTGACGCTGCGCCTGAGCCTGCCCGAGGACGAGGTTGGCGCGTTGCGTGCACGCCTGGACGAGATCGGGCAGGGCCAGACGAGCTGGCAGGGAGACTAACCGCAGGCCTCAGACCTGCAGCAGGTCTTCGAGCTCGCGCTGCAGGCGGACGAGCTGACGTTCCTGCTTGAGCGATTCGCCCGATAGCAGGAAGGTGTCTTCAATGCGCTCGCCCAGCGTCGAGATCTTGGCGGTATGTACGGTGATGCCGTGGTGCGCGAGCAATTCGGCGATGCCGAACAGCACGCCGGGCCGATCCGCGGCCGCGATCGACAGGATGAAATGCCGGCCTGCATCGTCCGGGCGGATCAGTACCCCGGGGGAGATCGGGAAGTAGCGCACCTGGCGTGAAAGTCTGCCGTTGGCGGGGCGATCCGCCGCGCCCTCCAGCTTGAGCCGCTCGGCCAGTTCGTGTTCGATCAGCGTGATCACGTCGCGATAGCGTGACTCGCTGCCGGGGTCCTGCAGTACGAAGCTGTCGAGCGCGTAGCCGTGGCGGGTGGTGTGCACCTTGGCTTCCAGAATGGAGAAGCCGAGCTTGCCGAAAAAGCCGGTCAGACGCACGAACAGATCCTTGCGGTCAGGCGTGTACACCATGACCTGCACACCTTCGTACTCCGGTGTGATGCGCGCCTTCACGACCGGTTCGGTCTCGTCCGCGCGGTAATACAGCTGGCGGGTATGCCAGGCGATGTCTTCGGCCGAATTGCGCATGAAGTACACGGCATCGAGGTGTGACCACAGCGGGTCTTCCACGCCCGGCCGCAGGCCGTGATAGCGCAACAGATCGCGAGCATTTTCCTGGCGCTGGTCGAGGCCGAGGGCTTGCTGCGGGGTTGCGCCGCGCAACAGACGCTGGGTCGCGAAGAACAGGTCTTCGAGCAGCTTGCCGCGCCAGCCGTTCCAGACCTTGGGGCTGGTGCCGCGGATGTCGGCATGGGTAAGCAGATACAGGGCCGTCAGCCGGCGCTCGGTGCCGACGATGTCGGCAAAGCGGCGTACGACTTCAGGGTCGGCGGTGTCCTGCTTCTGGGCGACCTGCGACATCGTCAGGTGATGCTCGACCAGCCAGACGATGAGATCGGTGTCTTCTTCGGAGAGGCCATGCGCTTCACAGAAAGCGCGCGCGTCGTCCATGCCGAGCTTGGAGTGATCGCCCCCGCGGCCTTTGGCGATGTCGTGGAACAGTGCGGCAACATACAGCAGCCAGTGGCGCTCGAAGCCCAGCATCAGCCGGGTCATCAGCGGGTATTCGTGGGCATGCTTGCCCATCGAGAACTGGCGAACGTTGCGCACGACCATCAGGATGTGCTGATCGACGGTATAGACGTGAAACAGGTCGTGCTGCATCTGGCATACGATCTTGTGCCACGCCGGCAGGTAGCGGCCAAGAATGCCGTACTGGTTCATGCGCCGCAGCTCGTGCACGATGCCGCGCTTCTGCTGCAGGATCTGCAGGAAAAGCGCACGGTTGGCAGGGTCGGCGCGAAACTTCGCGTTGATCAGGCGGCGGCTGGTCCATAGCAGACGCAGTGTGCGCGCCGTCATGCCCTTGAGCTCCGGGCGCTGTTGCAGGATCAGGAAGCACTCGAGCAGTGCGGCGGGTCGATCCTCGAAAACGTTCTCGTGTCGGATGTCGAGCAGATCGCGAACGATCTGGAAGCTGTCATCGACCACTTCCTCTGCGGCCGGCTGATCCTGCAGAAGTTCATTGGCAAAGTTCTGCAGCAGGATGGTGTTGATCTGCGTGACCTTTTTCGCCGTCACGTAGTAGCGCTGCATCATCACTTCGGAGGCCCGCTTGGCGGTGGTTGCCGAGAAGCCCAGTGCCTTGGCGAGATTTTCCTGGTGATCGAACAGCAGGCGGTCTTCGGAGCGCCCGGCGATGTAGTGCAGGCGGATGCGTACATGCTGCAGGAAGCGTTCAATGTTGCGCAGCTCGCCTGCTTCGGCGGCCGTGATCAGACGTTTGTGGGCAAGGTCGCGCCAGTTGCGCGCGAAGTCCGCTGCGCGGGCAATCCAGCCCAGCATCTGCAGGTCGCGCAAACCGCCGGGGCTTTCCTTGCAGTTCGGCTCGAGCGAGTAGGGGGTGTCGTTGTAACGCCCATGACGTTGCTGCTGCTCGACCGACTTGGCGCGGAAGAAGGCGCGCGGGTCGAGCTCGGCGTGGTAGCGAGACTGGAAGTCCGCGAACAGTCTGGCGTCGCCACCAAGCAGGCGTGCTTCGAGAAGATTGGTCTGTACGGTGACGTCGTCGCGCGATGTGGCCAGGCAGTCGTCGACGGTCCGCACGCTCATGCCGATCTCCAGGCCGACGTCCCACAGCGCGCCGACCAGCGCGGAAAGCTGGGCTTCGAGCGCCGGGTCCGGGCGCTCGGCGAGCAGCAGCATAAGATCGACGTCGGAATGCGGAAACAGCTCGCCGCGGCCATATCCGCCCACGGCCACAATCGCAACGTGATCGGGCAGGGCACACAGCCGGCACAGCGCCAGAATCGTCCGGTCCACCAGGCGCGCACGGCCGCGCAGCAATCGCGAGCCTGAGGGTGAGGCTTCGTAGCTTTCGCGAAGCCGGTGCGATTCGCTGATCAGCCGGTCGCGAATGTCGGCAAGCCGGGCCTGGAAGGGGTCGTTTGCGAGCGCGGTGTCGGGCATGTTGCTCAGGCCGCGATGCCCGGTGCAACGAGGGCGGGCGGCGGCAGGCAGCCTTCGGAGGTCGTCAGGATCTCGTAGCCGTTCTCGGTCACCAGAATGGTGTGTTCCCACTGAGCGGACAGGCTGCGATCCTTGGTCACGATGGTCCAGCCGTCGGGCAGCTCCGAAATGGCAGCCTTGCCGGCATTGATCATGGGTTCGATGGTGAAGATCATGCCGGCTTTGAGTTCGAGGCCGGTACCCGCGCGTCCGTAGTGCAGGATCTGCGGATCTTCGTGGAAGGTCGAGCCGATGCCATGACCGCAGAACTCGCGCACCACGGAGAAGCCGTTTCCTTCTGCGTGCTTCTGGATTGCATGGCCAATGTCACCGAGCCGGGCGCCAGGGCGCACCTGGGCGATGCCCAGCCACATGCATTCAAAGGTGACATGACACAGGCGTCGCGCCAGGATGCTGCCGGCTTCTTCGCCGCCGACAATGAACATGCGGCTGGTGTCGCCATGAAAACCGTCCTTGATGACGGTGACGTCGATATTGACCGTGTCGCCTTTCTTGAGTGCTTTGTCGCTCGGAATGCCGTGGCAGACCTGATGGTTAACCGAGGTGCACACCGACTTCGGGAAGGGGGTGTAGCCCGGCGGGCAGTAATTGAGTGGTGCGGGGATCGTGCCCTGCACTTCGGTCATGTAGTTGTGACACAGTCGATCCAGTTCGGCTGTAGTTACACCGGGCTGGACGTGGGGGGTGATGAAATCGAGCACTTCCGAGCCGAGGCGGCCGGCGATACGCATCTTCTCGATTTCTTCCTGATTTTTGATCTTGACGCTCATGCTGGGGATCCGTTGCGCCCGTGGGCCGAGATGCGCCGGGCGGTCATTGTGGTGCGGCGCAGCAAGCATTGCGGCGGATTGCGCACACGCATGTATTCATTGGGGAGAGGCTAGGTCGACAGGCTAGCGCATGCGGGGCGGGCGAGCAATTGCGCCGTCGGCAGATGCGCTTTCGTCCTTGAGTGTTCGGGGTGTTGCCCGCTATAATCGCCGGCTTGATCGCATGTTGCGGTCAAAAATCCGCACGCCCGACGTGACGCCTGTGGGGTCCGTTTGTTCCGGCAAGTCCGGACAGCGGTGCAAAGGCTGTCTTATACAAGCGCCGGGCGGAGGCAGAACCCTTCGATTGGAGTAACAGATGTCTAATGTAACGATGCGTCAGATGCTCGAAGCGGGCGTCCACTTTGGCCACCAGACCCGCTTCTGGAACCCGAAAATGGCTTCCTACATTTTCGGTCAGCGTAACAAGATTCACATCGTCAACCTCGAAAAGACCATGGTGAAGTACAACGAAGCCATGAGCTTCGTGCGCAAGCTGTCCGCAAATCGCGGCACCATCCTGTTCGTTGGTACCAAGCGCCAGGCACGTGAGATCGTTGCCGAGGAAGCCGGCCGTGCAGCCATGCCGTTTGTTGATGAGCGCTGGCTCGGCGGCATGCTGACCAACTTCAAGACGGTCAAGCAGTCGATCAAGCGCCTGAAAGACATGGAAGCCATGACCGAGGAGGCCACGGCACGCCTGTCCAAGAAAGAAGCGCTGATGGCCAGCCGTGAGCTGGGTAAGCTGCAGACCAGTATCGGCGGCATCAAGGACATGAATGGCCTGCCGGACGCGCTGTTCGTGATCGACGTCGGCTATCACAAGATTGCCATCCAGGAAGCCCAGAAGCTGGGTATCCCGGTCGTGGCGGTGGTGGATACCAACCACTCGCCGGACGGCATCGACTACGTCATTCCGGGTAACGACGACTCCTCGCGTGCGATCCGTCTGTACGCCCGTGGCGCGGCGGATGCTGTGCTGGAAGGCCGCAACATGGCGCTGCACGACATCGTGGCTGCCGGCGAAGATGAATTCGTCGAAGTCGACGAAGAAGAAGCGCCGGGCGAAGAAGCCTGATTGAACGGGGCGGCGAAAGCCGCCCCGGCGTTATGCGGGTTGAGCTTTACCCGTTTTCACAGAATTCAAGATTGTCAGGAGTGAGCATGGCGGACATTACCGCAGGCATGGTCAAGGAACTGCGCGAGAAGACCGACGCGCCGATGATGGAATGCAAGAAGGCGCTTACCGAAGCCGCTGGTGACATGGCCAAGGCCGAAGAGATCCTGCGCGTGAAGCTCGGTAACAAGGCCACCAAGGCGGCTACGCGCGTTGCCGCTGAAGGTGTTGTGGCGATCCACATCAGCGCCGACGGCAAAGTGGGTTCCATCCTCGAGATCAACTCCGAGACCGATTTCGTTGCCAAGAACGACGACTTCCTGAAGCTGGCTGCCGATTGCGCGCAGCTGGTCGCCGAAAAGAACCCGGCCGATGTTGCCGCGCTGTCTGCGCTGCCGCTGGATGGCGGTACGGTCGAGTCGGTGCGTACCGCGCTGGTCGGCAAGATCGGCGAGAACATGTCGCTGCGTCGCTTTGCCCGTGTTGAAGCCAAGGGTGCGCTGCAGTCCTACATCCACGGTGGCTCGAAGATCGGCGTGCTGATCGACCTGGTCGGTGGCGACGAGCAGCTGGGCAAAGACCTGGCAATGCACATCGCAGCCTCCAAGCCCAAGTCCCTGGATGCGTCCGGCGTTGCGCCCGAGCTGCTCGATACCGAGCGTCGCATCGCAATCGAGAAGGCGCGTGAATCCGGCAAGCCGGAAGCCATGCTCGACAAGATCGCCGAAGGCACGGTGCAGAAGTATCTGAAAGACGTGACGCTGCTGGGTCAGGTCTTCGTCAAAGCCGAGGACGGCAAGCAGACCATTGAGCAGCTGCTCAAGGCCCGCAATGCCAGCGTTGCCAGCTTCCAGTTGTTCCTCGTGGGTGAGGGCATCGAGAAGCAGGTCACCGACTTTGCCGCCGAAGTGGCCGCTCAGGCTGCTGCTGCAGCACAGAAGTAAGAGGTCGGTCATGGCCGCCGCCTACAAACGCATCATGCTCAAGCTGTCGGGTGAGGCCCTTATGGGCGACGATCCCTATGGCATCAACGACGACGTTGTCTCGCGTATCGTCTCCGAAATCGGGGAAGTAATTGCGCTCGGCGTGCAGGTTGGTGTGGTGATTGGCGGCGGCAACATCTTTCGCGGCATGAAAGGTGCGGCAGCTGGCATGGACCGCGCCACGGCCGACTACATGGGCATGCTGGCCACGGTCATGAATGCCATGGCGCTGGCCGATGCAATGCAGCGTGCCGGTCTGTCGGCACGCGTGCAGTCGGCACTGCGCATTGATCAGGTGGTTGAGCCTTATATCCGTGGTCGTGCGATCCGCCACATGGAAGAAGGTCGTATCGTCATCTTTGCCGCCGGCACGGGCAACCCGTTCTTTACGACGGATACGGCAGCAGCGCTGCGCGGGTCCGAGATGGGTGTGCAGATCGTGCTGAAGGCGACCAAGGTTGATGGCATTTATACGGCCGATCCGAAGAAGGATCCCGACGCCAAGCGCTTTCATCGCATCAGCTTCGACGAGGCCATCGGGCGCAATCTCGAGGTTCTTGACTCGACCGCTTTTGCCTTGTGCCGCGATCAGAAATTGCCGATCAACGTGTTTTCGATCTTCAAGCCCGGCGCGCTCACGCGTGTCGTGATGGGCGAAGACGAGGGTACGCTCGTTCACTCCTGAGGGTCCGACGATGATCTCCGATCTGAACAAGACTATCGAACAGAAGATGCAGAAGTCCCTTGAGGTGCTCAAGGGCGATCTCGCCAAGGTGCGCACCGGGCGAGCCCATACCGGCCTGCTCGATCACATCATGGTGGAGTATTACGGCAGCATGGTCCCGGTGAACCAGGTGGCCAACATCACCTTGGTTGACTCGCGCACGATTGGCGTTCAGCCGTGGGAAAAAGGGCTGTCGCAGAAAGTCGAAAAAGCTATTCGTGACAGTGACTTGGGGCTGAATCCTGCGGCGCAGGGTGAGATTATCCGTGTGCCGATGCCCGCGCTGACCGAAGAGCGCCGCAAGGAGCTGATCAAGGTTGTGCGTACCGAGGGCGAAGCCGCCAAGGTCGCCGTTCGCAACCTGCGTCGCGACGCCAACCAGAGTCTCAAGGATGGCGTGAAGGAAAAAGAGATTTCCGAAGACGACGAGCGTCGTGGCCAGGAAAGCATCCAGAAACTCACCGACAAATACGTCGCCGAGATCGACAAGCTGCTCGCCGAGAAAGAACACGAGCTAATGCAGATCTGAGCCCCCGCCGGCGTCAGGACGAGGGCCCACGATGGCGAAAGCCACGTTTTCGAGTTCCACCCGCGAGATCCCCGCAGTCGGAGAGGTTCCGGCGCACATTGCGGTGATCATGGATGGCAACGGCCGCTGGGCGCGCCGTAGGCATCTGCCGCGTATCGCCGGGCACCGACGCGGTGTTGAGGCCGTTCGTTCGGTCATCCGCGCCTGCATGGAGCGCGGCGTCTCCCATCTCACCCTGTTTGCATTCAGTTCCGAGAACTGGCGCCGGCCGGCGGAAGAGGTGTCGTTTCTGATGCAGCTGTTCGCGCGCGCACTGAAGAACGAGGTGCGCCGGCTGCATGAGAACGGTGTCCGTTTTCGCGTGGTTGGCGAGTTGTCGCGCTTCGATGCGGCCATCATCAAACTCATTCGGGAGGCCGAGGCGCTCACCGCCAGCAACGACCGCCTGACCCTGACCGTCGCGGCAAACTACGGCGGGCGCTGGGATATCGCGTCGGCCGTGAACCGGCTGGTAGCCCGTCACCCCGGTCGCTGCGATTTCAGCGAAGACGAGATCGGCGCCGAGCTTGCGATGCACTACGCGCCCGAGCCAGACCTCTTCATCCGTACGGGCGGTGAGCAGCGCATTTCAAATTTCCTGCTGTGGCAGCTTGCCTATACCGAGCTGTACTTCACGGATACCTTGTGGCCCGATTTCGACGAGCTTGCGCTGGAGCAGGCCATCGAGTCCTATCGCAAGCGCGAGCGGCGGTTCGGCCGCACCAGCGAGCAGCTGGCCGGGGCCGGCGGCGCAGGTTCTCCCTGTTCACAAGCAGGTCCTGATGCTTAAGCAGCGCGTACTGACGGCAGTGGCTCTGATTGCCGGTTTCCTCGGCGCGCTGTTCTTCAGTCCGGATCTTGTCTGGTTGGCCTTGATTGCCGTTATCGCCGGAGTCGCTGCGCATGAGTGGGGGGGGCTGACCGCCCTGACTGAAGGCGTGCGCAAGGCGTATGTTGCAGTGACTATGGTGGCTTCGGCTGGCCTGGGCTACCTTTCCATGGGGCAAGCCTGCCAGACGACGCTGCTGGTGTATCTGGCCGGCGTGGCCTTCTGGGTATTGCTCGTTCCCTTGTGGTTTCGCTCACGTTGGGCCCCGGGGCGCCTGGCAGGAGTGCTGACCGGGTGGCTGGTTTTGCTGCCTGCTGCCGTGGCACTGGTGCATCTGCGGGCCATTGATCCCTGGTTGCTGTTGTCGGTGATGGCCTTGGTGTGGATAGCCGATATCGCTGCCTACTTTACCGGGCGCGCGTTCGGACGGATCAAGTTGGCGCCCTCGATCAGCCCCGGCAAGACGCGCGAGGGGGCCTACGGCGCACTGTTCGGCGTTTTCGTTTGCGGCATGGGGTTCTTCGTGCTGGCCGGTGATGCGGCTCCGGCGCTGTCCTGGGTGTGGGTGGCCGTGTTGTTGCCGGTGTTTACGGTGCTCAGCATTGCAGGCGACCTGTTCGAATCGCTACTCAAGCGGCAGGCTGGCGTCAAGGACAGCGGAACGCTGCTGCCGGGTCACGGCGGCGTGCTGGATCGTATCGACAGCCTGACTTCGACGATGCCCCTGGTGGGCCTGATTGCCTTGTGGGCGGGTTGGTAATGAGCGTCGCTCCTGTGCGAAAGGTCGTTGTTCTCGGGGCGACCGGCTCCATTGGCGCGAGCACCCTTGACGTGATTGCGCGTCATCCAGATCGTTTCGAGGTGTTCGCGCTCACCGCTCACCGGCAGGTCGAGCGTCTGTATGAGCAGTGTCTGCGGTTTGCGCCGCGCTATGCGGTGATGCACCGGCAGGATGACGCAGCAGCACTGGCCGCGCGCCTGAGTCAGGCGGGTTGCGCCACGCGCGTGCTGTCCGGCGAGGCCGCGTTGTGCGACGTGGCGTCGGATCCGCAGGCCGATATCGTGATGGCTGCCATTGTCGGCGCGGCAGGGCTGGCGCCTACACTCGCTGCGGCGCGCTCAGGCAAGCGCCTGTTGCTCGCCAACAAGGAGGCGCTGGTACTGGGCGGTGCATTGTTCATGCAGGCCGTGAGTGATGGCGGTGCCACGCTGCTGCCGATCGACAGTGAGCACAACGCGGTATTCCAGTCGCTGCCGGCGTCCTATGGCGGTGCGCTGAATGGAGCAGGTGTGCGCCGCATTCTGCTTACGGCTTCCGGTGGGCCGTTTCGCGACACGCCCTTGTCCGATCTCGACAACGTGACGCCCGATCAGGCGTGCAGTCACCCGAACTGGGTGATGGGGCGCAAGATTTCGGTGGATTCGGCCACGATGATGAACAAGGGTCTCGAGGTGATCGAGGCTCACTGGCTGTTCCGTGCACCGGCCGAGTGCATCGATGTCGTCGTGCATCCCCAGAGCGTGATTCACTCGATGGTGGAGTATGTTGATGGCTCGGTGATTGCACAGCTTGGCAACCCTGACATGCGAACGCCGATCGCGCATGCGCTGGGCTATCCGGAGCGCATCGAAGCCGGTGTGAGCAGCCTTGATCTGGTGCGTATCGGCTCGCTGAGCTTTCGAGAGCCCGATCTGGAGCGCTTTCCCTGTCTTGCGCTGGCTTACGACGCGCTGCGGGCTGGCGGGGCGGCGCCTGCGGTGCTCAATGCAGCCAACGAGGAAGCCGTCTCGGCTTTCCTGGCGGGCCGGCTGGCCTATCGCTCCATCAGTGCCGTGATCGCCGAATCCCTGGAACGTGCGCACACACTGACGGTCGAATCGCTCGATTCCATTCTGGATGCAGACCGCCAGGCACGTGCCGTTGCCATGGCTTGCATTCGCCAACGCGAGATCCGATGAATCTTTTCGAGTACATCATTCCCTTCGTCGTAGCCCTCGGCGTACTGATCTTCGTTCACGAGTTGGGCCACTATCTGGTGGCGCGCTGGTGCGGGGTCAAGGTGCTGCGTTTCTCGGTGGGCTTCGGGCGACCACTGCTGAAATGGGCGGTCGGCCGTGACCGCACGGAGTGGGTGCTCGCGGCCTTTCCGCTGGGCGGCTACGTCAAGATGCTTGACGAGCGGGAGGGCGAAGTTGCCGCCGACGATCTGCCGCGCTCGTTCAACCGCCAATCCGTATGGCGTCGCTTCGCCATCGTATCGGCCGGGCCGATGGCCAATTTTCTGTTGGCCATCGTGCTGTACTGGGGGCTTTTTGCCGCAGGTACGGAAGAGTTGCGACCGCGCATCGCGCTGACCGAACCGACGCAGACGATCGCAGCGGATGCCGGCCTGCGCGACGGCGATACGGTGGTGTCGGTCGATGGAGGCAGTGTCCGCAGCTGGTCGGATCTGCGCTGGATGCTGTTGCGGGCCGTGCTGGACGGTCGTCAGGCGGACCTTGTCGTACGCAGCGAGCTCGGCGGGGAGCTTCCGGTCCGGCTCGATTTTGGTGGTGTCAGCGTGGACGACTCGGATGAGGATCTGATTGCCCGCATCGGACTGCGGCCCTGGCGCCCCGTGATTCCGCCAGTTGTCGGTCAGGTTCTCGACGGCAGTCCGGCTGCGCGCGCAGGGCTGCGGGAAGGTGATCTGTTCCTCGAGATCGGTGGGCGCGCAGTGGCCGGTTGGGGCGAACTGGTCGCGATCGTCAGTGATCGCGCGGGTGAGACCTTGTCAGTCCTGATCCAGCGTGACGGTGCGCAAATGCCGCTGTCTCTGGTGCCCGAAGAGAATCAGGTGGATGGTCGCAGCGTTGGTCGTATCGGTGTTGCGGCGGCCGATGCGCCCGGATTGCGCGACCAGATGTTTACCGTGGTGCGTTATGGCGCGGGCGAGGGCCTGTTGCGGGCGGCAGGCAAGACCTGGGATACGAGCGTGCTGACGCTGACGATGATCGGCCGCATGCTGATCGGTGAAGTGTCCTGGAAGAACCTTTCCGGCCCCGTCACGATCGCCGACTACGCGGGGCAGACTGCCAAGCTGGGATTGGCTCACTATCTGGCTTTCATGGCCCTGATCAGCATCAGTCTGGGTGTCCTGAATCTACTCCCCATCCCGGTGCTGGATGGCGGGCATTTGCTGTATTATGTGATCGAGATTTTGAAGGGCAGCCCGGTGTCCGAGCGCGTGATGCAGCTTGGTCAGCAGCTTGGTCTGGTCGTACTGGCGATGCTGATGGTGTTCGCGTTTTATAACGACATCATGCGGCTGTTTTCCGGTTGAGAACGGAATGAGATTGAAACTACTCAGCGGGCTGGTTGCAGCCCTTTTTGTTGCCAGTCCAGCACTTGCCTTCGACCCCTTCACGGTCAAGGACATCCGCGTCGAAGGCATCCAGCGAACCGAAGCCGGTACGGTCTTCAATTATCTGCCGGTTCGCGTCGGGGATACCTTCACCGAGGAGCAGGCTGCCGATGCTATCCGCGGGTTGTTCGCAACCGGTTTCTTCAGCGATGTGCGCATTGATGTCGAGAACGAGGTCATCGTCGTCCTGGTGGATGAGCGTCCCGCGATTGCCGACATCACCTTTGTCGGCGTCAAGGAATTCGATAGCGCCGGACTGAAAGGCAGTCTGCGCGCCATTGGCTTGGCCGAGGCGCGGACCTTCGATCGCTCTCTGCTGGAGCGCGCCGAGCAGGAGCTCAAGCGTCAGTATCTCGGGCGTGGCAAGTATTCTGCGGAGGTCGTCACGACGGTGACGCCGCTCGAACGTAACCGCGTCGGCATCAACTTCACGGTGACCGAAGGCGAGGTCGCCAAGATCCGCCAGATCAGCATTGTCGGCAACCAGCAGTTCAAACAGAAGGAGCTGCTGGAGGTCTTCCAGTCACGTACACCCGGCTGGCTGACGTGGTACACCAAGAACGATCGCTACTCGCGCCAGACGCTCTCTGCTGACCTCGAGAATCTGCGCTCGTTCTATCTTGATCAGGGTTACCTCGATTTCAATATCGATTCGACCCAGGTCTCGATCACTCCGGACAAGAAAGACATCTACATCACGGTGAACATCACCGAGGGTGAGAAGTACACGGTATCGGCCGTAAGCTTTGCGGGTGACCTGATCCTGCCCGAGACCGAGTATCTTGATCTGGTTGCGATCCGTCCGGGCGAGGTGTTCTCACGCGCCAAGCTGACCGAGACTACCGACGCAGTGACCAACCGTCTCGGCAACGAAGGCTATGCTTTTGCCAACGTCAACGCCGCGCCCGAAGTGGACACCGAGAAGCGCGAAGTGGCCTTCACGATCTTTGTCGATCCGGGGCGCCGCGTATATGTCCGTCGTCTCAATATCGGCGGTAACATCCGCTCCCGTGACGAAGTGATCCGGCGCGAAATCACGCAGATGGAAGGCGGTTGGTACGACGCCGAGCTGATCCGCAAGTCGCGAACGCGCGTGGAGCGTCTGGGGTTTTTCGACGAAGTTGCCATCCAGACGCCCGCCGTTCCCGGCAGTACCGATCAGGTCGACGTCAACGTAAACGTCAAGGAGCGCCCGACCGGCAACCTGTCCTTGGGTGTTGGCTTCTCTAGTTCCGAGAAAGTTGTTCTTGGGGGCTCGATCAGTCAGGACAACCTTTTCGGTACCGGCAAGTCCCTGGGCATCGGCCTGAATACGTCCAAGTCCGGGCGAACCATCTCGCTGTCTTTCACTGATCCGTACTACACCGTTGACGGGGTGAGCGTCGGGTATGACATCTACCGGCGCACGTACGATCCGTCTGAAACCACCAGCATTTCGCGCTACGAGTCGAAGTCGACCGGTCTGGGTATCCGCATCGGCTATCCGATTGCGGAGGATGACCGGATCAATTTCGGCCTAGCCGTCGATCGAACTGAAATCACAACCTTCGCCGACAGTCCAAGTTTGTACAAGGATTTTTGCAAAGATTTTGGCTGCACGGGTACGGACCCGGCCAATGGTGTCGGCACTGTGTCGGTGGATAGCCTGCTCGCAACGGTCGGATGGTCAAGCGATACGCGTGACAGCTTTATTTACCCGCGTTCGGGCACGTATCAACGCGTAGCCTTTGAAGCCGCGATTGCCCCGGGTGACCTGCGCTATGGTCGTTTGAGTTATCAGTATCAGTACTGGCTGCCGATTGCGAAGAGTCAGGCTCTGATGATGAACATCGACATGGGTATCGCCAAGGGCATTGGCGGCAACCCGGTGCCGTTCTACAAGAACTTCTATGCGGGTGGTATCGGTTCGGTACGTGGTTTCGAACAAAGCTCGATCGGTCCACGCACCGATGATGGCTTTGACGATCCGATCGGCGGTACGCGTATGTTGGTCGCCAACGCCGAGTATTATTTCCCGTTGCCGGGCGCCGGCAATGACCGCTCCTTCCGTACCTCGCTGTTCTTCGATGCGGGTTACGTCTGGGACGAAGAGGAGAAGTTTGATTCCGGCATGATGCGCTACAGTACCGGCATTGCTTTCTCCTGGGCGTCGCCGCTCGGCCCGCTCAAGTTTAGTTTCGGCTTCCCGATCAAGAAGCAGGACACCGACGAAGAAGAGAAATTCCAGTTCCAGTTCGGTTCGGTTTTCTGATTGCCGATGTGCGGTATCTCGGAGGTTTAAGTGAAATTCAAGGTTTTTCCCGCTGTTCTGCTTGTTGTGTGTGCGATGTTCCCCGTTGTGGCCGGAGCGCAGGCCAAGGTTGGATTTGTCGACTCTGATCGCCTGATGCGTGAAGCGGCCCCGGCGGTCCGCGCCCAGCAGCGTCTCGAGAAGGAATTCGAATCGCGCGATCAGGAGCTGCAGCGTATGGCGCGCGAGCTGCAGACCTTGCAGGAAGACTTGGAGCGCAACGCGCTGACCATGGGCGAGAACCAGCGCCGTGAGAAAGAGCGCGGATTCAACGAAATGAACCGCGAATTTCAGCGCAAGCAGCGCGAGTTCCGCGAAGATCTCAACCAGCGTCGCAACGAAGAGCTTGCCACGGTGCTTGATCGCGCCAATGCGGCCATCAAACAGGTTGCAGAGGCGGAGAAGTACGACGTGATCCTGCAGGAAGCCGTGTACGCCAGTCCGGGTATCGACATCACCGAGAAGGTGTTGAAGGCGCTCGAGAACGGCCGTTGATGGCGGCCGCATGTACACGCTTGATGAAATCGTCGCCCGCTTCGGAGGCGAAGTCGCAGGTGATGGCTCCACGCTGATCGAGCGGGTCGGAACGCTCGATCATGCCGTAGCTGGCTGCATCAGCTTTCTGGCAAATCCCAAGTACGCTTCCCAGCTCGCCCAGTGCGAGGCCTCGGCGGTCATTGTCGCGCCCGCGGCACGCGAGCGGACTGCGCTGCCTCGCATCATTGCGCCCGATCCCTACGTCTATTTCGCCCGCGTCTCGCAATTGCTCAATCCCGCGCGGCATCCTTTGCCTGGCGTGGCGGTGTCGGCCGAGGTGGCCTCTACGGTCCCGGCCTCAGTGAGTATCGGGGCGGGCGCCAGCATAGGCCGTAACGTGATGCTCGGCGAGGGCGTTGTCATTGGCCCGGGTTGCCATGTCGGCGATGGCGTGCGTATCGGCGAAGCTACGGTGCTCAATGCCAATGTCACGCTCTACCATGACTGCGTACTCGGGGCGCGCTGCATCGTGCACTCCGGTACGGTCATCGGTGCGGATGGTTTCGGTTTTGCGCGTGAGCGCGACGGTAGCTGGGTCAAGATCCCGCAGATCGGCCGCGTTGTCATTGGCGACGACGTTGAAGTTGGCGCCAACACGACAATTGATCGTGGTGCGCTTGAAGACACGGTGATCGGAAACGACGTCAAGCTCGACAACCAGATCCAGATCGCCCACAACGTGCGCATCGGTGATCACACTGCGATTGCCGGCTGCGTCGGTATCGCCGGCAGCACGACCATCGGTAGCCGCTGCATGATTGGCGGGCAGGCCGGCGTGATCGGGCATCTCGAGATTTGCGATGACGTCGTGATTTCGGCCGGCACGCTGGTCACCAAGTCGATTCGCGAACGTGGTGTCTACACCGGCAATCTGCCGCTGCAGCAACACGGTGACTGGGTGCGCAATTTCGCGCATCTGCGCCATCTCGACAGCCTCGCGGATAGAATACGCCGCCTCGAACAACTCCTAGCCGAGCGCTCCGGCGCCTGAAGCCATGATCATGGACATCAACGAAATCCTCGAGTATCTGCCGCATCGCTATCCCTTTCTGTTGGTGGATCGCGTGCTGGAGATTGAAGACGGCAAGCGCATCAAGGCGCTGAAAAACGTCACGATGAACGAGCCGTTCTTCCCCGGCCATTTCCCGGCTCATCCGGTGATGCCGGGTGTGTTGATCGTCGAGGCGATGGCGCAGGTTGCCGCGCTGCTGTCGTTCAAGAGCATGGGTGTGAAGCCGGACGAGAATTCGGTCGTGCTGTTTGCGGGTATCGATGGCGTGCGCTTCAAGCGCCAGGTCGTGCCAGGTGATCAGCTGATCTTTGAGGTCGAGATCCTGCAGAACAAGCGCAACATCTACAAGTACAAGGGTGTCGCGAAGGTAGACGGCCAGATTGCGGCCGAGGCCGAGCTGATGTGTGCGCTGAAGACCAAATGATTCATCCCACCGCTATCGTTCATCTCGGTGCCAAGCTGGGCGCTGAGGTCGAGGTCGGCGCGTATTCGATCATCGGGGAGCATGTCGAGATCGGAGATCGCACACGCATCGGCCCTCACGTCGTGGTTGAAGGCCGCACCCGCATCGGTTGCGACAACGAGATCTTCCAGTTCTGCTCGATTGGTGCCGCGCCACAGGACAAGAAGTACGACGACGAACCGACCTTGCTCGAGATCGGCGACCGCAACACCATCCGTGAGTTCTGTTCGTTCAACGTCGGTACGGCGCAGGACGCCGGTGCCACGCGTATCGGCAACGACAACTGGATCATGGCCTACGTGCATGTGGCGCATGACTGCGTGGTGGGAAACCACACCATTTTTGCCAATAACGCGACGCTGGCCGGGCATGTGCAGGTCGGTGACTGGGCCATCCTCGGCGGCTTCACTGGTGTGCATCAGTTCGTGCGCGTCGGTGCCCACAGCTTCTGCGGCGTCGGTACCGTGCTGCTGCAGGATCTGCCGCCGTATGTCACCGTCGCCGGCAATCCGGCCAAGCCGCACGGCATCAACAGCGAAGGCCTGCGCCGCCGTGGTTACAGCGCAGAGGCGATTGCCGCCATCAAGCGCGCCTACCGTTCCCTGTATCGCGCCGGCCTGACACTGGAAGAGGCGCGTGCAGCGATTGCCGGGATGGCTGCAGACGTCCCGGAGGTCGGCCCGTTCTCGGAGTTCATTGCGGCGTCTTCGCGCGGCCTCGTGCGCTGATCCTGCTATGGTCAAGCGCATCGCCATGGTCGCCGGAGAAGCTTCCGGTGACCTTCTCGCCAGTCACCTGATCCGCGCCCTGCGGGTGCGTTACCCCGATGCAGAGTTTTTCGGCATCGGTGGCCCGCTGATGCAGCGCGAGGGCTTTCAGGCATTGTGGTCCTGTGAGCGTCTGGCCGTACATGGCTATGTCGATGCGCTGCGCCGCTACCGCGAGCTGTCCGGCATCCGCAAGGATCTGCTCCAGCGGGTCCTGGCTGAACGTCCGGATGCCTTCATCGGGGTCGATGCGCCCGATTTCAACCTCTGGCTGGAACGGCGCGTACGCGAGGCCGGCATTCCGTCCATCCATTTCGTAAGCCCGTCGATCTGGGCGTGGCGCGGCGGGCGCATCCGCGGCATTGCTCGCTCGGTGTCGCACATGCTGTGCCTGTTCCCGTTCGAGCCGGCACTGTACGAACAGGCCGGGGTGCCTGTGACGTATGTCGGCCATCCGCTGGCCGATGTCTTCCCGGTGGAACCCGACCGTGCCGCAATGCGCGAGCGCCTGAACATCCGGCCGGAGATTCCGGTTATCGCCTTGCTGCCCGGCAGCCGCGATTCGGAAGTACGCAATCTCGCGGCTGACTATATCGAAACTGCGAAGATTCTCGCTGAACGCCATCCGGATGCGCTGTTTCTCGTGCCGCTTGCCACCCGTGCTACGCGTGAGCTGTTCGAGCATGCCATGCATGCGGCCGAAGCCGGCGAATTGCGTTTGCGCATCCTGTTCGGTCACGCCGTCGATGCCATGACGGCAGCCGACGTGGTGCTCGTGGCCAGTGGCACGGCCAGTCTGGAAGCGGCTTTGCTGAAGCGGCCGATGGTCATCAGCTACCGCATCGGCAAGTGGCAGTACCGGCTCATGAAGCGCATGGCCTATCTGCCCTGGATCGGTTTGCCGAACATCCTGTGCCGGGAAGCGGTGGTGCCGGAGCTGGTTCAGGACGCCGCCACGCCGTCTGCGCTGGCCGATGCACTGGATGCCTGGCTGGGCGATGCGGACGGGCGTGCGCAGCTCGAGCAGCGCTTCACGCAGCTGCATCTGGAGCTGAAACAGGGCACGGCTGCGCGCGCGGCGGAAGCCATTGCGCCGTATCTCGAAGGCCAGCGCGGGGCAGGGCAATGAGCGTGCTGGTCTGCGGTGTCGACGAGGCCGGTCGCGGGCCGCTGTGCGGATCCGTGGTGGCGGCCGCGGTGATACTCGATCCGGCGCAGCCCATCGCAGGCTTGAACGATTCGAAGAAGCTCACGGCAAAGCGGCGTGAACGTCTTGCCGAAGAAATTCGCGCCAAGGCGCTGGCCTGGGCAGTGGCCGAGGCCAGCGTCGAGGAAATTGACCGACTCAACATCCTGCATGCCTCGATGCTCGCGATGTCGCGAGCCGTCGCAGCGCTGACGATCCGCCCCGGCGTCGTCAAGGTCGACGGCAATCGCTGTCCCGATGTGGCCGAGCCGTGTGAAGCCATCGTCGGCGGCGATGCGCTGGTGGCCGAAATTTCCGCTGCATCGATTCTGGCCAAGACCGTGCGCGATGCGGCCATGGTCGAACTGGATCGCGAGTATCCGCAATATGGCTTTGCACGTCACAAGGGCTATCCTGTGCCGGACCATCTTGCGGCGCTGCAAGCGCATGGCGTGCTTGCCTGCCACCGTCGAAGCTTCGGTCCGGTGCGGGTATTGCTCGCGCAGGCCACCCTTTTCGGAGATCCATCATGAGCCAGAACATCGGGCTGTTCCTGCATCTGCTCGGCGTCATCGTATGGGTCGGTGGCATGGCCTTGCTGTATTTCTGTCTTCGCCCTGCGGCCATGGCCTTGCCGCCGGCACAGCGCCTGCCGCTGTGGGTGGCCGTGTTCTCGCGCTTTTTCCCGCTGGTCTGGGCTTCCATCGCGCTGATTGTGCTGAGCGGCTTCGGCAAGCTCGGGGCCATCGGCTTTGCGAACGCACCCGCCGCCTGGCACGTCATGCTGTTGAGCGGACTGACGATGGTCGTTGTGTTCGTTTCGATCTGGTTCGGCCCGTGGCCGGCGCTCAAGCGCGCAGTGGCGGCTGAAGACTGGCCTGCCGGCGCGCAGGCGCTCAATCGCATCCGTCAGCGTGTGGCCATCAATCTCGCACTGGGCGTGCTCACGGTGGCCATCGCCACGCTGGGGCTGGCTTTGTTGTGAAGCACATTAGCTCGCGCGACAACCCGCTGGTCAAACAGCTGCGGGGGCTGGCCGAGTCGGCGCGTGAGCGTCGCGACAGCGGACAGACCGTGCTTGACGGCGTGCATCTTGCCGAAGCTGCGCTGGCCTCCGGAGTGCCACTGCGCCAGCTGGTTGTCAGCGAGCGGGGCATGACACGTGCCGAGATCATCGCCTTGCTCGACGCCTGCGAAGACACCCCTTCGTGCCTGCTGCCCGATGCCTTGTTCGCGCAGATCAGTCCGGTGGATTCACCGACCGGTTTGCTGGCCGTCATCGATACGCCGGCCGATGCCGTCGGACCTTTGTCGGACACCGTCATTGCGCTTGATGGCGTGCAGGACCCCGGCAATCTCGGCACCATATTGCGTACGGCCGCCGCGGCCGGGGTGCGTGACGTGCTGCTCGGTACGGGCTGTGCGCAGGCCTGGGCGCCGCGCGTGCTGCGCGCAGGCATGGGTGGTCATTTCCGCCTACGCATCCGCGAAAGACTCGATCTGTGTGCAGCGTTGAAGGGCTTTCGGGGCGCAATTCTGGCGACTCTGCCGGACGAGGCCACGCCTTCGCTGTATCAGCACGATCTGTCCGGTCCGGTGGCCTGGTTGTTCGGTGCCGAAGGGGCGGGGCTGTCGGAGGATGTTGCAGTGCTGGCCACGCGGGGGGTACGCATCCCGATGCCGGGCGCGGTCGAGTCGCTCAATGTCGGCGCGGCAGTGGCGGTATGCCTGTTCGAACAGGCGCGTCAGCGGGCCACTAAAAGCTGATCTAGGTCGATGGCGGCGGCGTCCTCGCCGTGGTCGATCACCGCCAGTAGCGGAGCCGCAATGCGCTCGCGCAGACTCTGCAGATTATCCTCGAAGCGCAGCATGGCCGGGTCGATGCGATTGGCCACCCAGCCGCACAGCGTCAGGCCGCGCGCCTGCAATGCCGCCACGCTCAGCAGGGCGTGATTGATGCAGCCCAGTCGCATGCCGACAACCAGAATCACCGGCAGCTGCAGCGCAAGTGCCAGGTCGGCGTAATCGCGCGCCTCGTCGAGTGGTACCAATAGACCGCCGGCCCCTTCGACAAACACCCGGTCAGCCTGTGTCTGGAGCGCGTCGAGCGCCGTTCGGATGCGCGTGAAGTCGATCTTCACACCCTCGTCGCTTGCCGCCAGGTGCGGAGCGATCGGTGCCTGCAGGCAGTACGGCGTGACCAGGGATTCGTCAGCCTTGAAGTTGGCGGCGGCCATCAGACGGGCCGTGTCTTCGTTGATGAGGCGACCGTCCACCCATTCCGCCCCGGCTGCGACCGGCTTCATGCCGATCGCGCGCAGACCGTGTTTCGCCGCGCCGCGCAGCAGCGCACAGGTGACATGAGTCTTGCCGATGCCGGTGTCCGTGCCGGTCACGAACCAGGCCTTGCCCATCATCGAGCCTCAGTCTGCGCGGGTGCGCGGATACAGCTCGCGTCCCCAGAACGAGTCGGTCGGCGCTCGCCAGGCCGTGCGGTGCAGCCACAACAATGATTCGCGATCCTGTGCCAGCAGCGAGAGCTGCTTCGGCGTCAGTGCCGACGGGCCGTTGATCAGGCATCGTCCACACAGCTGCCGCAGATGCTCGCGCTTGGCGCCGGCCGCCCGGCCGCGCGCGGCGTCGGCATGCAAGCGGTTGAGCACCGGGTCGATCACCGCTTCGACGAAGGCGCCGGTGTCGTCGTCGCCCTGACGCGGGCCAAGCGGAGCGCCGTTCTCCATGTCCGCGATCAATGCGTCACCGTCGCGTTCCTGCGGCACCAGCAGCAGACCGGCGTTGCGCAAGGCTTCGCCTGGCCCGCTACGGCTGAACAGCACCGAAGTGGGGGCCGCCAGAATCAGCGGAATCGCCACCGGCAGAGACCAGTAGAAGAACATCGGGTCCAGCGTCCAGGCAAACCAGGCCCAGCCCGCGGCAATGATGGAGCCGGGTGCCTGGCTGGAAAGGGCGGCGCCCCATGAGGTTTCGTCGCCGCGGTTCTGACCGGCCCAGCGCAGGGAGACGTTGAACAGCGCTTCGATGACATAGCGGCTGTGCGCGAGCATGCGGATCGGTGCCAGCAGCGTGGACACCAGGATCTCCAGATTGACGCTGAACATCAGCCGGAAGAAGCCGCCGTGTGCCGCACGGCGGCGCGACAGCAGTACGTCGATGACAGACAGCATCTTGGGGAAGAACAACAGGAACAGCGTCGAGGCGACCAGCTTCAGCGCCAGTAATGGATCCCACTGCGGCCACTGCGGAAACAGGCTGTGCGACTGCGGGAAGTATTCGATGGGCTGCAGCACCAGTCGTGCAGCACTCACCGTGGACAGCGCCAGAAAGGCCAGCCACAGCGGTGACGCACAGTACGACATGATGCCGTTGATGAATGCCATGCGATGCGCCCAGCGTAGCCGTGGCGTGGTCAGCAGTACCCACAGATGCTGCAGGTTGCCCTTGGCCCAGCGCTTGTCGCGGGTGAGTTCGTCCACCACCGTGGGCGGTGATTCCTCGTAGCTGCCGCCCAGACCCGGCTCCAGCCAGACCTCGTGGCCGGCCCGCGCCATGTAGGCCGATTCGACGAAATCGTGGCTCGCGATCGGCCCCTTGAACAGCCCGAAGCCGCGCATCTTGGGCAGGCCGCAATGTTCCATGAACGGCCGGTTGCGCATGATCGCGTTGTGGCCCCAATAGGCCGCTTCGCCGAGCTGGAAGGCCGCCAGCCCGGTGGAGAACAGCGGGCCGTAGACCTGGTTGGCAAACTGCTGCGCGCGGGCAAAGAGAGATTTTGCGTTCACCAGCACTGGATTGGTCTGGATCAGGCCGACCTGCGGTTCGCGCTGCATCAGCTGTACCAGTCGCACCAGCGTATTGCCTTCCATCAGGCTGTCGGCGTCGAGCACGATCATGTACTCGTAGCGTTTGCCCCAGCGGCGCAGGAAGTCGGCGATGTTGCCGCTCTTGTAGTTCATGTTGAGCGTGCGGCGGCGGTAGAACAGCCGGCCGGCTGCGCCCAGCTCGTTGCACATGCGGTACCAGGCTTCCTTCTCCGCCATCCAGTAGCCCGGCGCGCGGCTGTCGGAGAGGATGTAGAAATCGAAGTCGGCGAGCTTGCCGGTACGTTCGAGCGAACGGTAGATCGCACGCAGCCCGCCCAGCGTGCGCTCGACCGGCTCGTGGTAGATCGGCATCACGATGGCCGTGCGCGCCAGCGGTGTGGCATCCAGCTCGGCGCTGGTGTGGCGGCGCAGCAGTGAGCGCGGGTCGCCGCCGAAGCGGCGCAGCACGAAGCCGGTCATGCCGATCCAGAAGCCGACTGAAATCCACGTGAACATCAGCGCGAACAGCGTGATCAGCCCGATTTCGACCCAGTTGCCCCCCTGGTAGGGCAGGACCTGCCGCATCACGTCGGTGGCGAACACGGTCTGGGTGATGACCACGGCGGTCAGCGCGAACCGCCGCACGTTGGCCTGCAGGCGCCAATGCACGCGGGGAACGGTGTCGGAACGGAGCGGGGGTACGCGATCCATCACTGGCCGCCGTAGCGGATGCTGCCGCGTTCAAGCGCAGGGCTGACGGGTGGCAGCAGCGGGTCGGGCAGGGAGAAATGCTCGGGCAGGCGATCCATGATCTGTGCAATCAGTGCAGTGCTGTCCGGCGGCCCGATCGGGCTGGCCTCGCCGAGCACTTCCGAGACCAGTTGCAGGGCTTCGCGCATCACGTCCGGCGTCGGCGTAATGCCGGCGCTGACTACATACTGCATGACACGGGACAGGGCTTCTTCGGCCAGTGTGCGTGCCATGTTCAACGAGGCGTACGTTGGACGTCGTTGCGTGCGGGCAGGACGTAGGACCAGGTTTCGCTGACCGTATTGTCACCTTCCCGCAGAAAGGCTCGCAGCACCATCGGTCGGCCGTCTGCCGGGCGCGCCAGGATCGACAGGCGCCAGCCTTTGATGGTCTCGTTGTATTCGACGAAGTGTTCCAGCACCTGGCCGCCTTCTCCGGCACTGACCATGGCCGTGACGGCAGCACGCGCGCGCAGCTTGTCCATCGTGCCGCCGGCGAAGTCGACGTGGAAGCGGTAGCTTCCGGCTGCGTCTCCGGTCACCGTGCCGTCGCCGACAAAAGTATTCACCGTGCGCCCCAGCGGGCTGCGTGTGACTTCGGGCGAGCCGAAGCTGATCTGGTAGGACATGCGCAGCGGCTTGTCGCGCTGCGCCCGCGTTTCGGGGGCCCAGAAGGCGACGATGTTGTCGTTGGTGGCATCCGGCGTCGGCAACTGCACCAGCATCACGCGACCCTTGCCCCAGTCACCGCGTGGCTCGACCCAGGCGCTGGAGCGCCGTTCGAAGCCGGATGCGAGATCCTGGTAACTGCCAAACGACGTATCGCGCTGCAGCAGGCCAAAACCGCGCACATTGTCGGTCAGGAAGCTGTCGACCTGCAGGGTTGCCGGGTTGATCAGCGGGCGCCACAACCATTCACCCGAAGCGCCGTCGTTGATCAGCAGGCCGTCGGAGTCATGCGCCTCCGGGCGCCAGGTGCCGGTCGGGCGGCCGGTGTTTTCGCCATGCAGGAACATGCCGGTGATCGGCGCAATGCCCAGTCGCTCAATGCCGGCGCGCGGGAACAGTACGGTGTCCACCTGCACACGGGTCGGCTCGCCCGGCCATACCGTGAACTGGTAGGCGCCGGTCAGGCTGCGCCCGTCGAGGAGGGCGTAGAACTTCATGGCGTGGGCGTCCGGAGCGGGGCGTTCCAGCCAGAACTCGGTGAAGGACGGAAACTCTTCGCCGGTCATCAGTCCGGTGTTCAGCGCAATGCCGCGCGCCGAGGCGCCGCCGATATTGGAGCGGCCTACTGCGCGAAAGGCGCTGGCACCGGCAAAGGAAATGAAGGGGACCTGCTCACGTCCGCCGAGCAGCGGCCAGGCAATCTGAAAGCCCGCATGTCCCAGGTCGGCTGGCACGCGTCGTTCGAGATCGGCGTTGCCGAAGCTGTAGTTGTTCTTCTGGTAGGGCACGCGTCGCACGCCCTGGGCCTCGATGATGTTGACGGCCACCGGATGCGCATAGACGTGGCCGGCAGAGATCATCTGGATCTGGAAGCGCGAGTCGTTCTCGCGCCACAGACTGCGAGCCGGGTCAAAACGGATGTTGCGGTAGGCCTCGTGACCGATGTCGCGCATGAAGCGCGGGATCACGGGTGGGGCGGTATGGCTTTCACGCGACAGCGCGCGCGCCTTCTCGATGACGTTGTCGAAGTTGAACGGGGCGGCGTGACCGGCCTGCATGGACAAGCTGCAGGTGAGAACCAGGCCGGCCAGAAAATGACGCATCGGAGAAGCCTTTGTTTCGCAGTGGAAAGTGGCGCTGATTCTAACGCGAGCAGAGCCTTGTCGGAAACGCTTGTCCTGTCTGCCGTTGCAGGAAAGTACCGGTCTACTTGCGTCGCAGCGCAAGCAGGACCATGTCGTAGGTCGCGGGCAGCAGTCCGGAAGTGTCCCGGTAAGCCTCGTATGCCTGCTCAAGTTGCCGCCATTGCGGGCGGTCGAGCGGCCGCCGGGGGGCGGGATCAAAGCGGTGCGCGCCAATGCCTTTCAGATGGCTGATCACGCCGCGCAGGTTGCTGGAGCGCACGCAGGCGGTGCCGCGCTGCAGCGCGAGCAGCTCGAAACCGGAGCTCTGCGCGATCTGTGCCCATTCGTCGGCATCCCGGAAGTCGAGCACGTGCGCTGCATCGTCGATCCGTGCGAAGGCCGCGCGCAACTCGTGCAGGGTTGCCGGGCCGAGCGTGGCAATCCAGGCCGTCGCACCACGACGCAGGACCCGGGCGAATTCGCCCAGCGCACGTGCCGGATCGCACCATTGCAGTGCCAGACTGGACCACAGTGCGTCGACGCAGCCGTCGCGCAGGGGAAGGGCCTGGAGGTCGGCGCACAGTGGCCGAGCCGCGTGGCGCGCCAGCGTGCGCTGGAGCATGGCCGGAGCAAAGTCGACGGCAATGCGTTCGGCGGCCGGAAAGTGCCCGGCCAGTCGTTCCAGGCCGTAGCCGGTGCCGCAGCCGGCATCCATGACGCGTTGCGGTACGTCGAGCGGCGGGCAGGTCTGCATCAGCGTTTCGAGCCGCGCGCAGATCTCGCGTTGCACGCCGGCGGCGCTGTCGTAGCTTGGCGCTGCGCGATCAAAGGCGCGCCGCACGGCGCGCGTCACCTCGGCCGCATCAAGCACGCAGGGCCTCTTCGATGACGCGCGCGCAGGCTTCGGGCTGCGAGACCATCGGTGCGTGACCGCAGCCGTCCAGCACTTCGATGTGCGCGTGGGGCAGGTGGCTGCTCAGCCATTGGCCGGCGGCCAGCGGCATCACCGCGTCGTCACGGCCGTGGATAAGCGATACGGGTACTCGCACCTGCGGCACTGCCTCGCGCAGATCGCTGCCGGACAGTATCGCGAGGCCGTCGGCCAGCGCCTCGCGGTGATATTCGTCCGGTGCAACCACCGCGCGGCCAAGCGAGTGCACCACACCGCGCCGTTGGCTCTCGCCCATTGCCTGCAACGCCAGAAAGCGGCGCAAGGTTGTATCTGAGTCGCTGGCGAAACCTTCGGTGAACGCACGCACGGTGTCCGCATCCAGTCCGTGCGGCCAGTCGTCGGCCGAAACGAACTTTGGCGTGGCGCCGAACAGCACCAGGGACTTGAACCGCTGCGGATGACGTCGTGCCAGATCGAGCGCGATCATCGCGCCGAGTGACCAGGCGCCAAGCACGCAGTGCTCGGGCAGTTCAGCGAGTACGGCGTTACTCCAGGCTTCGAGCGTCGTGCCCGGCGAGGGTGTGCTGTCGTGTCCGGGCAGGGCCGGAGTGGCGACGATGCGTGGCGAGAGGCAGATGCGCAGGCCGTTCCAGATACGCGGCGTCATGCCCCAGCCGTGCAGCAGAACCAGCGGGGTGTCGGCCATCAGAAGTCCTCGAGCGCGTTGAGCAGATTGGCCAGCCGCAATACGTCTTCCATCTCGTGGCGTGCGGAGATCGATACGCGCAGCCGCGCCGTGCCGGTCGGCACCGTGGGCGGACGGATGGCCGGCACGATCACGCCTGCGTCGCGCAGCGCCTCGGCCACGCGCAGCGCCTCGGCGTTGTCTCCGATGACCACCGGCTGGATGGCCGTGCGGGAGGGCAGCAGTTGCCAGCGTTTGAGCTTGAGCGTATGGCGGAAGGTGTTGATCAGGGCCTGCAGCCGATGACGGCGAAAGTCGCCGGCTTCGATGAGGTCGATGGAGGTCAGCAGCGCCTGCGCCAGCGCCGGTGGCGAGGCGGTGGTGTAGATGCCGGTGCGCGACTTCTGCAGCAGGTATTCGATGACGTCGGCCTGTCCGGCCACGAAGGCGCCGGATACCCCGGCCGCCTTGCTCAGCGTGCCCATCAGGATGATGCGCCACGATTGCAGTCCGGCCTCTGCCAGCGTGCCGCGCCCCTGCGGACCGAGCACGCCGAAGCCGTGCGCGTCGTCCACCAGCAGCCAGGCATCGTATTCCTCGGCCAGTTCAAGCATGCGCGCGAGCGGAGCGAGGTCGCCGTCCATGCTGAACACGCCGTCGGTGACGATCAGCTTGCGCGGCGCGGTCGTGGCCTTGAGCGCGCCTTCCAGCGCCGCGAGGTCGTTGTGCGGGTAGCGGACCAGCGTGGCGCGAGAGAGCAGGGCGCCATCGACCAAGGAGGCGTGGATCAGCTTGTCCGCAAAGATCACATCCTTGCGCCCGACCAGCGCCGGAATCACGCCCGTGTTGGCCATGTAGCCGGTGGTGAAGTACAGCGCACGCTCGCAGCCGGTAAAGCTCGCCAGCCGCGCTTCCAGCTGGTCGTGCACGTCATAGTGGCCGCTCACCATGTGCGAGGCGCCCGAGCCGGCGCCGTACTTGACCACGCCTTCGAGCAGCGCCTTGGCAATCGCCGGGTCGGCCGCCAGCCCGAGGTAATCATTGCTGCAAAACGACAGCAATTCCTTGCCGCCGACGCGCATCTTCGGCCCGCAGGGCAGCTCGTTGGCGCGGCGCACGCGGCGCAGGCTGGCTTCGTCCAGCGCGGCCAGCTCTGCGCGCAGGTCGTCCAATAGATTCATGAGCGTTCCAGCGCCGCGGCTGCGCCGTCGACCAGCTGGCGGGTGAGGTCTTCGTCGAGGATGTAGGGCGGCATGAAGTACACGGTATTCCCGATGGGTCGCAGCAGCACGCCATGCTCCATGCCGGCGGCGAAGAAGCTGCGCGCAAAGTCCGTGGCCGGGTAGGCCACGTCGAAGGCCGCGATCATGCCGCACTGGCGCAGATGACGCACGCGCGGATGCGTGCCGAAACGCTCGCACAGCAGCCGGCCCAGCGTTGCCGCGCGCTCGCGGTTGGCGGCAAGCACGTCGTCCTGCTCGAAGATGTCCAGCGTCGCCAGCGCCGCGCGGCAGGCCAGCGGGTTGCCGGTGTAGGAATGCGAATGCAGAAAGGCGCGACTCGCCGCGTCGGCATAAAAGGCCTGATAAATGGCATCGGTGCTCAGCACCAGCGACAGTGGCAGGTAGCCACCCGAAATACCTTTCGAGAGACACAGCAGATCCGGCCAGATGCCGGCCTGTTCGCAGGCAAAGAACGTCCCGGTGCGGCCGCAGCCCACGGCAATCTCGTCGGCCACCAGCAACACTTCGTAGCGATTGCACAGCGCACGGGCCAGTCGCAGGTATTCCGCGTCGTACATCACCATGCCTGCAGCGCCCTGCACCAGCGGCTCCACAATCAGTGCCGCCGTGGTGGCGTGGTGCTGCTCCAGATGGGCTTCCAGCGCCGCTGCCGCGCGCCGCGCCACGTCGGCTGCGCTCTCGCCATGCTGTGCCGTGCGTGCATCCGGTGACGGCACGGCATGGCCGCTGCGCACCAGTGGCGCATAAGCGTCACGGAAGATCGGCACATCCGTCACTGCCAGCGCGCCCACGGTCTCGCCGTGGTAACCGCCCGCCAGTCCGACGAACTCGCATTTCTCCGGCCGCCCCAGATTGCGCCAGTAATGCGCGGCCATCTTCAGCGCGATTTCGGTCGCCGAAGCGCCATCCGAAGCATAGAAGGCATGGCCCAACTGCTTGCCGGTCAGGGCCGTGAGGCGCTCTGACAGCTGCACCACCGGCTCATGCGTAAAGCCGGCCAGCAGCACGTGCTCCAGCGTATCGAGCTGCTCGCGCAGAGCGGCATTGATGCGCGGGTTGCAGTGGCCGAACAGGTTCACCCACCAGGAACTGATCCCGTCGATCAGCCGCCGCCCGTCCGCGTCGATCAGCCAGGGGCCTTCACCGCGTACCACCGGCACCAGCGGAAAGCGCTCGTGCTCCTTCATCTGTGTGCAGGGGTGCCAGACGCTGGCCAGCGAACGGTCGAGTAATGAGGGGGGCATGTGAATCCGGGCAACGCAGCGAAACCTCAGGATGTTCCGCAAACGCGGGTGGGGTGTCAAACCTTGCCTCGGGGTTTTACCGGTCGGCGTCTGCTGGCCGTGTGCCGGGCTGAGCACAGCGAGGTGGCGTCTTGGACGTGTTCTGCCGGGGCCAGTGCAGTCCCGCTTTCTTTGTGTAAATGATGTTGAGCTCGCCGTCCGGTGGCGTGCATAGGCGTTACGGTTTTGCCTGATTTCAAGGAGCGTGCCCGCACGCTCCGTTCGACTTGCGCGCTGTAAAAACAATGAAGGGTGACGACATGCATCTCTATCAAAACCAGTTCGCCGAAATCCACGACCTTCCCGAGGTGGACAAGCCATCCAGGGTGCTGGTCATTGCCTCGACCGCCCGATGCGGGAGCCACATGCTCGGGCATGCGCTGCATCAAACGGGAAAATTCGGCTTCCCCCTGGAGTATGCGAACCCGGTGAACCTCGCGGAATGGCGCAAACGTCTGGGCGTGGATGGTTTCGAACAGGTCATGGCCGAGATACAGCGACGCAGGACATCCCCCAACGGCGTATTCGGCATCAAGATTCACTATCCGCACATCCAGCAGTTCGGTGGCTTCGATAAGCTGAGCAGCTTCTTTCCGGATGCACGCTACGTACTGCTTTCCCGGAGGGACGTGCTCAGCCAGGCCGTGTCGCACTCCATCGCCAGCCAGACAGGCGTGTGGATCGCCGGCCAGGAGCCGGTGAATGACGACCCCAAATACAGTTTCGATCACATCGACGCCTGCCTGCGCCAGGCCATCCTCAACACGTCCTCATGGCGCTATACCCTGGCTGCCAGCGGTTGCCACTACATCGAGATGGATTTCGAGCAGGTCCGCAAAGACCCGGCTGGGGCGATCAAGCAGATCGCTGATTTCATCGGTATCGAAATTGACGCCGTCGAAATACCGCAAGAGCCGGTCACGAAGAAGCAGGGCAGTGATCGTAATGCGGAGTGGGCGCAGCGCTTCATTGCCGAGTTCAACCGTTCCAGGGAACTTGCGAGCGACGCAGAAGCCGGACTGATCAGCAAGGTCAAGGCAGAGGTCAGGCGGATGATGCGCGCGTGACGGCGGTCTGGCGCGGTTTGCCTCGGGAAAGACGAGGGCCGTGGCACTCTGTAATCATGGCCTCGGGCTTTTCCATCTGACGCGAGATGAGAGGCTGACGATCCCGCGCGGCCTTTCCTCAAACAAGAAAAGCGATCTTCAATGCTCTCGAGCTCTTCGTCGGCCAAGGCCATGGATCGGAAACGCCGGGTACTGTACCTGTGCAAAGGCGGTGCGATGTCTGGCAGCGAGCGGCAGCTGGAGCTTCTCCTTGATGCGCTCGATCCCCAACGCTTCGTCCCGGTCGTCGTAGAGACTGTCTGCTCGGCCGAGCTTCATCCCGGACGCAAGCAGATCGAACTACTGCCGTGGCGCAAACTGCGCAACCTTTTTGCGCGCTACCGTTGTGCCCTGAACTTGCTGGAATACGCCCGCAAGCAGAAAGTCGACCTCGTGCATTGCTCCTATCAATGGTTGATGCCGTACGCGACCTTCTTGAGCCGAAGGATGGGCATTCCGTTGGTCCTGCATGTTCGTCGCCCGGGGGCTACGCCCGCGAAGCTTGTTCGTCAGGGCTTTGCTGCGGCAAATGCCATCATCGCGATCTCGGCCCGGATCGAGCGCGAGCTGACTCACTCTGCGCTTCTGCGGAACAAGGTCTGGTTGATCGAGGACGCAGTCGCGCCGGAATTTTTCGAGCCTCCGCCTGCAACTGCGCAACGTGATTTGCGTCCGGATGACGAGACTGTCGTCTTCGCGATGGCCGGGCGCATCGAACCAAACAAGCGGCAACAGGTTTTCGTCGAGGCGGCCAATCAGTTGAAGCAGGCCGGCGTGCGTGCGCGCTTCCTCATCGTCGGACCGGTCGATGACCCCGCTTACCACCGGAGTCTGCACGATTACATCGTGAGCGAACGGCTTGAAGACGACGTCTGCCTGATCGGCGAACGCCGTGACATGGCGGTCGTGCTGCGTTCCATCTGACCTGCTCCCCGTTTTCAGTACCACGCTGAACTTAGTAGAGTCCGTTGTCCGAACAGGAGACGGCAGTGAAGAAGCGTTTTACGGAAGAGCAGATTCTGGATTTTCTG
>NZ_BAAKJA010000011.1:0-57889 GCF_059703705.1 Pseudazoarcus sp. NS36
CAGAAAATCCAGAATCTGCTCTTCCGTAAAACGCTTCTTCACTGCCGTCTCCTGTTCGGACAACGGACTCTACTAAGTTCAGCGTGGTACTGAAAACGGGGAGCAGGTCACTCAACAAAGGAGTAGCCGTAATGACGTTCCAAATCGGTGGGTTTGTTCTGGAGGTTGGTATCTGGATGCTGTACGTCCGAGTGCCGGCTATTGGGGAGTTGTGCTGGACGCCTCAGTTCGGGCTGACTGCCGACAGAGCCTGAGACCGAGCGAGTATGCAGGGGGAGCAATCGCCTCCCCTAGCCTCTCATCGCGGCATCGGCGGTGACACGTCAAAGCGGATCGCTTCCAGAATTTCTTGCTTCAGTACGATTTCGGCCTTTCCTTGATACGCCGCCACGACAGCCGAGACAGATTCGGAAGCATGTCCGGTGAGCCACTCTGCAAACTGCACTCTGCTGTTCATCGCTCTGTTCAAGAAAGTCGAACGGAAGGCGTGAAACCCAACAAAGCGCGCTCTCGGAGTATCGTCACGCAACCCCAAGCTATCAACGAACGCCCTGAACCAGCGATCCGCAGCACCTGTAGCGCGTCCCGATGCAGAGGGCAACCACGGAGGGAACAGCAACCGCACGCCGGAATCCTTCTGCAACTGCACATACTTCAAGAAACCAAGACGGATCAACTCCGAGTGAATTGGCACTTTTCGACGTGACACGTCATTTTTCACCACCTTGCGCACTCGGCTGTCTGCTTCCGACTCATCCGTAACGTCGAACAGCCATACGCCCTCCTCCTGACGAATGTCGCACTGCGGGTTCAACTGACAAATCTCGTTGATACGCGCGCCAGTGTAGAGACCAATCAACGGAAGCCAGTATTGGTGATGCTCTTCGGGCGTATCCGCGAAGTGCTGAAATTCCGGCCCCATAAACATGCGGATCAACTCGTCACGCTTGATTGCGCGCTGCTCATTTTCGGTTCTCGTGCGCTTACCGGAATACTTAATCCCATCAATTGTTAGCCCAGCCGGGAAACCTTGATCCTTGTATATCCGCACCATGTCACCCAAAAACGGCCGGAAAGCTGCCATGTAGCCATCCTCGAAGGTCTTCCTGCTGATGCACTTCGGCCAGTCCAACGCGGCAAGCTCACGCGCAGACACCTTCCGCTTTCGCTTCTCGTCTGACCAACGCGGGGGAAGTTTGCAGAGGAAGGCGAAGTAGTCATCAATCTCCTTCTGCTTGAGTTGATCGCCGGGCTTGTCGCCAACGAACTCCAGAAAGAGACTGAGGGCCGGACGATACTTCTTGAACATCGGCTTGCCGCTGTCCTGCTTGGCGATGAACTCTTCGATCAATGCGGACAACGGGGGCAACGAGGGCTGCGGACGGCGCTCTACAGGTGCAGCAGGGGTATCCACCCAGCGCCCTTCTTGCCGTGCTGCGGAGACTTGAGTCGCTTCGGCCATTCGACGGTGGAACTTCACAGCAAACCGCCTGAACTCGTCTGAGTCCGGGGGAAGATCGTAGCCATCCGCCTCTAACCAGTCCTGCACAATGGCTGATGCCTCGTTCGACAGCATCCCGCGTGAAGACGCCATAGCCTCCCGACGTGAAGCCTCTGCACCCCACTCCGCAAGCTCGGAGAACAGGAAGTCATCGACGCCGCCCGTCCGTATCTCATCGTCGGCCTTTAAGCGGCTGTGGATGGCCTTACGGATGATTAGATCGGCAGCATCGTCAGGCAGGACACGCTTCAGCGGAGAGCCGGTTTCACGAACGCGCTGAAACTCCGCTTCCTTATCGGCAATCCACGCCCACGCCAACGGAGCGGCAAGTTCCTTGACCTCTTCCTGCGTGTTGAAGCGAAGAAAAGTGTTCGGGTAGTGCTGGGGATATTCGCGTCGTAGCTTGACCGGAACGCGCAGGGTTACGCGCCATCTCCGACCGTGACGGGCCATACCGGGAGGCTTAGCCATGTCCTTGTCTGTCGCCTGTTTCGTGCCGGATGTTCCCAGCTTTGTTCCCATGGCGACCTACCGCAAGACACTGATTTGACTGAAACCCACAAGAATAAAGGCCCTCAAGGGGCCTTCAGGTATCCGTGGCGGAGAGGGCGGGATTCGAACCCGCGTTGGGATATTATCCCAAACACGCTTTCCAGGCGTGCGACTTAAACCACTCATCCACCTCTCCGCGGAAGCCGCGCATTCTAGCAGAACTGGCGCGCGGAGAAACCCCCGTTCAGCATCAGGCAGACGTTCTTGTGGATGCCGGGCTTCCTTCTTCCGGCGAACGCACGAAATCGACCATGCGCGAGGACTCTCGCGAGGGCGGCGCGGTGAGCAAGCTGACCAGAATCGTCACTGCAAACCCCAGCGGCACACCAAAGGCGCCGGCGGATACCGGATTGATCCCGAGCCAGGCATCGGCAATGCTTCCACCGAAGAAGGAATGGGTGCGGGTGACGTAATAGATGGTCAGCAGCAGTCCGCTGAGCATGCCGGCAATGGCGCCCGCCCGGTTCGCGCGCTTCCAGAAGATGCCCAGCACCAACGCCGGAAAGAACGCCGACGCCGCCAGCGAAAACGCCAGCCCGACCATGAACAGGATGTTGTCCGGCCGCAGCGAGGCCACCCATGCCGCAGCCACGGCCACCACGAGCAGAGCCGATTTCGACATCAGCAAGCGCCGGTGCGGCGGCGCCTGCGGGTTGAGCACCTTGTAGTAGAAGTCGTGCGACAGCGCATTCGAGATCGTCAACAGCAAGCCATCGGCCGTGGACAGCGCCGCAGCCAGCCCCCCGGCGGCCACCAGACCTGCGACGACATAGGGCAGCCCGGCAATCTCGGGCGTGGCGAGCACGATGGCGTCAGTGTTGAGGCTCAGTTCGGCCAGCTGCAGGATGCCGTCGGCGTTGATGTCCTCGAAACTGACCAGCCCCACCTTGCCCCATGAAGCTACCCAGGCCGGCAAGGCCGCGATTTCGGTGCCGACCAGATTGCTGTACACCTCCCAGCGTGCGAACACGGCATAGGCTGGCGCCGCCAGATACAGCAGCAGGATGAAGAACAGCGTCCAGAACACCGAGGTACGCGTCTGCGTCACGCCGGAGGTCGTGTAATAGCGCGTGAGAATGTGTGGCAGTGCCGCCGTACCCATCATCAGCACGAATACCAGCGCAATGAAGTTGTTGCGCGATACCGCAGAGACTTCGGGCAGCACCCCCGGATGCGCCTCGGCGAAGCGCGCCGGTACTGCAGCGCGGCGCAGCGCTTCGGCACGCTGCTCCCCCCAGTGTTCGCGCGCGTCCTCCGGCGTGAGCGGTATGTCGCGCAACGTGCGTTCGAGCTGCACGATGTCGCGCGCGGGCGCATCGCTCGTCAGCAGGGAGTTGAGTTCTGCAATGCGCGCGCTGCGCTCCTGCTCCAGCGATGCCGGCAAACCGGCAATCCGGATGCGGTAATCCTCGGCGCGCAGCCGATACTGCTCGCGCGCCTCGGCCTCGCGCCAGTCCCAGATCAGCTCGCCCTCGCGTTCGGACAATTGCTGCATCACCGTGCCGTACATGACCTGCGGAACCGGCACGCCGGTAGCCTTGTACGAGAGCATGATGACCGGCACCAGATACGCCACGATCAGCACCAGATACTGGGCGACCTGCGTCCAGGTGACCGCGCGCATACCGCCCAGGAAGGAGCACACCAGAATACCGGCCAGCCCGATGAACAGGCCGATCTCGAATTCCACGCTGACAAACCGGCTGGTGACCAGCCCGACGCCATAGATCTGCGCCACCAGATAGACGAAGCTCGCCAGTACCGCCGCAATCACGGCAACGATGCGCACCGCTCGGCCCTCGTAGCGCGCGCCCAGAAAATCCGGAATGGTGTATTGACCGAAGCGCCGCAGATACGGCGCCAGCAACAGCGCCACCAGCACAAAGCCACCGGTCCAGCCCGTCACGAAGGCCAGCCCCTCGAAACCCGAGAAGTACAAGGTGCCGGCCAGACCGATGAAGGACGCGGCACTCATCCAGTCCGCCGCGGTGGCCATGCCGTTGAACACCGGCGGCACACGCCGGCCGGCCACGTAGTACTCGTTGAGGTCGGACGTTCGGCTGGCGACACCGATGCCGGCATACATGCCGACCGTAGCGCACAGAAACACCAGGCCGATGGCCCCTTGCGACATGCCCATCTGTTCGCCCAGCGCGAGCGCGCCAAGCAACGCGGCAAAGGTCAGCGCGTACAGCACGTAGTTGCGCACCAGCCGTCGCCCGAAGGCCTTTGCCTCACCATCCATCAGTACTTGAGCCTCGCGTAATAGGTCTGCTCGCTCGCGGCACGCGCCTGGCCCAGCGTGCGAATGCCGCGCTCGGCCAGCAGCGGCAGCATGCGGATGAAGACTTCGGCCGTCACCAGTGCATCCCCCAGCGCGGTATGGCGACCGACTACCGTCACACCCAGACGCTCGGCAATGGCCTCCAGCCGATGCGAATCCTGGTTCGGATGCAGCAGCGCGGAGAGCAGCAACGTGTCGAGCACCGGGAGATCGAACACCACCCCGGTGGACTCCTGTTTGATCTGCAGGAAGCGCATGTCAAAGGCCGCATTGTGGGCCACCAGAACGGTGTCCGCCGCAAAGGCGCGGAAAGCCGGCAGCACGGTGTCAATCACGGGCTGACCGCACAGCATTTCCGGACCGATACCGTGAATGGCCACAGACTCGGGGCTCAGCGGACGCTTCGGGTCGATGAGCTGCTCGAAGGACTCGCCCCGCAGCAACTTGCCGTTGACGATGCGCGTCGCCCCGATCTGGATGATCTCGTCGCCGCCCGACGGGTCGAGCCCGGTGGTTTCGGTGTCAAAGGCGGTATAGCTCAGCACACTCAACAGCTGATCGTCGTGCGCCTGAGCCTGATCCGGCCAGTTGAACAGATCGAAGTCGTAATACTCCGGGCGGCTCTCGATGTGCGGACGGACTTCCGCCGGCTCCGTGACGCCCTCACGAGGCGGCAGGCACAAACGCAGCATCGAGGTCTGGCCAGCCTTGTCACGCTGCAAAGACAGCTCCGCTGCATGGCGCTGCAGCACATCGCGCACCGTCAGCGGGCTGTCCTGGCCGTCAATGCGGATCGGGTCGAGCTCCCACGACATCAAGGTCTCGGTGCTCGCGGCATGCCCGCGCCACGCCAGGTCGAGGCACAGGCCGGACTCTTCGCGCCGGGCCCGCAGCTCCAGTGCGCGCAGATCAAAGGTATCCACCAGACGCGTCGCGAGGAATACCAGCACCTGCAGCAGCGAGAAGCTGTCCACCCGCAACCAGTCCTCATCCGCCATTGAGACATCGACCGTCAGCCTGCAGTGCGCCTCGATGCGCGCCTTCGCCGCCTCCAGCAAGTCACAGGTCTGCATGTCCTCCATCGGCCAACGTCCGCGCGCCGTATCGGCAAACTCACTGCTGGCCGCATCGACTCGGCGGGACAGATCAGCCAGCGCCTTGCGCATGGCCGCCAGCGATGGCTGCATGACGGGATGATCGACCGAACATGCCTCAAGCTCGACCAGCGCAGTCGAGATACGCGAGAGCCCCGCTCTCTGCTCCTCGGTCACCCCCTGCAGAAGCCGGTCGCGGCGGCGCTCCAGCTCAAAATCATCCGTGATGTCATCAAACAGCAGAATGAAGCCGCCGGCTGCTTCGTCGGTCCGGGCATCAATCTGGGGCACCGGTGACATGCGCACCCGCAACAGACTGCTGCCGCGCGCGCAGATGAAGGTCGCCACCGGATGCGCCACCCCACGATTGCGCTGGCGAGCCACAACGTCCAGTGCATGAGCGACCACGCTGCGTTCGATCACTGCATAGATCGAACGCCCCAGACCGATCAGCTCTCCCCCGTCGGCCACGTCTGGCGCATGAGACAGAGCGCGGAACTGCTGCCTTGCCAGCGCGTTGTAGAGCAGGATGCGACCATCCTGATTGCACACCACCACACTTTGCGTGAGTTCGCCCATCAGCGCAGCGAGTCGGTTGCGTTCGGCTTCGAGCGATTTGCGGGCACCATCCACACGCTCGGCCACACCACGTCGCAGGGCGTCACGGCAATCGGCCAGGACGTTGGCGCCGCGCACGATGGCGCGAAACTCTTCGGGCACCGCCTCTTTCAGGCGCAGATCCGGATTGGCCTCGTTCATGGTGCCGATCTGCTCACCGATCAATCGCGCACGCTGGAAATACGCGTGCAACAGTGAACGCAAGGCGGTGGCCGCCGCCACGAAAGCCAGCACCAGCGCTGCCAGAACCGGCGCCACATGACCGCGCACAGCGGTCAGCAAAGCCGCCCGAGCCTCTTCCGTGGCCACCGCCCACAGCACCCACAGCGCGAGCGCCACCGATCCGAAGATCAGCACCGCTAGCGCCACCACTCCAAGCAGATACCGGCCACGTGCGCTCATGAATCTCCTCCACCGCTGCAGGGCCTGTCAGAACACGGAGAAAACACCGCGGTACCCGTCCGATTGCTGGCGCGCATCATCCTGTCCGGCACTCCATCCTCAGCACTTGCCGGAAGTGTCACATCCGGCCCGTTCGCGGGAACGAAGCTGAGCTTCGTGCCCCTCACCCAAGGGGGTGGCTTTGCCTTGGGGCCGGTAGCAAAAAAAAAGCGCGCTTTCGCGCGCTTTCCCCCCAACCTGGGCAGGCGACTACGTGTCGGTAGTCCGCCGCCGGACCGCTCAGGGTTTCCGCTGCCCTCCCGTCGATGCCTGCGTGACCGAGGTCGCGTTGGCACTCCGTTGCACCGGAAACCGTGTGATCCAGACGCCGCCTCCTTCATCTCGCGCCCTTGTGCCCAGCCTCCTCCTGTAAACCTGTGAGCAATTTCAGATCGCTGTTTTCAGCTGATCCAGAATCGCAGGATTCTCGAGCGTGCTCGTATCCTGCGTGATTTCCTCGCCCTTCGCAAGCTGTCTGAGCAAGCGCCGCATGATCTTGCCCGAACGCGTCTTGGGCAGGTTGTCACCAAAGCGGATGTCCTTGGGGCGTGCGATGGGGCCAATCTCCTTGCCGACCCACGTCTGCAGCATCTTGACCATGGCCTTGGCTTCGTCGCCGCTCGGGCGCGGCCCCTTGAGCACCACGAAGGCCACGATGGCTTCGCCCGTCACATCGTCCGGCCTGCTGACCACGGCGGCCTCTGCGACCTGATCGTTGGCTACCAGCGCCGATTCGATCTCCATCGTGCCCATGCGGTGACCGGACACGTTGAGCACGTCGTCGATACGGCCGGTGATCGTGAAGTAGCCGGTGTCCTTGTCGCGAATTGCACCGTCGCCTGCGAGGTACAGCTTGCCCTTGAAGTCATCCGGGAAATAGGTCTTGCGGAAGCGGTCGGGATCCCCCCAGATCGTGCGGATCATCGACGGCCAGGGCTTCTTGACAACCAGGATGCCGCCGTTGCCGTTGGGCACCTCGGTGCCGGTCTCGTCCACCACTACCGCCTGGATGCCCGGGAACGGCAGCGTGCATGAACCCGGCACCATCGGCGTCGCACCCGGCAACGGCGTGATCATGTGTGCGCCGGTCTCGGTCTGCCAGAAAGTATCGACAATCGGGCAGCGACCGCCACCGACATTCTCGTAATACCACTCCCACGCAGCCGGGTTGATCGGCTCGCCGACCGTGCCGAGGATGCGCAGCGAAGACAGGTTGTACTTGGTCGGGTAGATGTCGGGGTTGTTCTCGGCCGCCTTGATCAACGAACGGATGGCCGTCGGCGCGGTGTAGAAGATCGTCACCTTGTGATCCTGCACCATGCGCCAGAAACGGCCGGCGTCCGGGTAGGTCGGCACGCCCTCGAACACGATCTGCGTCGCGCCGCAGGACGTCGGACCGTAGCACACATAGGTATGGCCGGTGACCCAGCCGATGTCGGCGGTACACCAGAAGACGTCATCGGGCTTGATGTCGAAGGTGTACTTCATCGACATCGTGGCCTGCAGCAGATAGCCGCCCGACGAGTGCTGCACGCCCTTGGGCTTGCCGGTGGAACCCGAGGTGTACAGGATGAACAGCGGATGCTCGGCCTCGACCCATTCCGGCTCGCAGACGTCGGCCTGCCCGTCGACCACGTCGTGCATCCAGCGGTCACGCCCTTCGACCATGGTCACGTCCATGCCGGTGCGCTTGAGCACGATGACGTTCTTGACCGATTTGGCGGCCGGCGCATCAAGCGCTTCGTCGGCGATGGCTTTCAGCGGCAAGGTCTTGCCGCCGCGGAACTGGCCGTCGGACGTGATCAGCGCCACGGCACCGGCGTCCTCGATGCGGTCCCGCAGGGCATGCGCCGAAAAGCCGCCGAACACCACCGAGTGGGTCGCGCCGATGCGCGCGCAGGCCTGCATGGCGACAATGCCTTCGACCGACATCGGCAGATAGATGACGACGCGATCGCCCTTCTTCACGCCCATGCCGCGCAGCGCATTGGCGAAGCGGCACACGCGCTTGAGCAGCTCGGCGTAGGTGATGCGCGTTACCGTGCCGTCGTCGGCCTCGAAGATGATCGCGAGCTTGTCGCCCTTGCCGGCCTCCACGTTGCGATCGAGGCAGTTGTACGACACGTTCAGTTTGCCGTCGGCAAACCACTTGAAGAACGGTGCATCGCTTTCGTCGAGTGTCTGCGTGAAAGGCGCCTTCCAGGCGATCAACTCACGCGCATGACGGGCCCAGAAGCCTTCATAGTCCCGTTCTGCCTCAGCGCAGAGCGCACGGTAGGCATCCATGCCCGATACCGTCGCGCGCCCGACCGCTTCGGGTGACGGTTGATAGATCCGGGCTTGCTGTTCGCTCGACATGTTGTCGTCTCCTCGATTTCTGTTCTGTGCTGGTCCCGCGGGCTTCTGTCGGCGCGGTTTCCGGAGCGCCCTCGGCCAGCTCATTTAAAGTCATTGGTCTTACATAAGACTTACTGAGCGAGCTTGGACACAATCTCGTGTGCCAATCATACCCCGTCGACACGCACTGGTAGAATCCCGCCTGTTCCGGGGCCGGTTCTGACCTACCATGGCGCTCGCCAGCGCACATGCGAACACGCCCCATCGCCCGGAGAAGCCCATGACCATCATCCGCCAGGACGACCTGATCCAGTCCGTCGCCGACGCCTTCCAGTACATCAGCTACTACCACCCGCTCGACTACATCCAGGCGCTGGGCAAGGCCTGGGAGCGCGAGGAGAATCCGGCCGCCAAGGATGCCATCGCGCAGATCCTGACCAACTCGCGCATGTGTGCCGAAGGCCACCGCCCGATCTGTCAGGACACCGGGATTGCCGTGGTCTTCCTCAAGATCGGCATGAACCTGCGTTGGGACGCGACGATGAGCGTCCAGGAGATGATCGACGAGGGCGTGCGCCGCGCCTACAACCACCCGGACAACAAGCTGCGCGCCTCGGTCCTGCTCGACCCGGCCGGTGCGCGCCGCAACTCCAAGGACAACACGCCGGCCGTAGTGCACGTCGAGATGGTGCCGGGCGATCACCTGGAGGTGATCTGTGCGGCCAAGGGCGGCGGCTCGGAGAACAAGTCCAAGCTGACCATGCTCAACCCTTCGGACTCCATCGTCGACTGGGTGCTCAAGACGCTGCCGACCATGGGCGCCGGCTGGTGTCCGCCAGGCATCCTCGGCATCGGCATCGGCGGCACGCCCGAGAAAGCCATGCTGATGGCCAAGGAATCGCTGATGGCGCCCTGTGACATCCACGAACTGCGCGACAAGGCAGCCTCGGGCGCCCAGCTTTCGCGCGCTGAAGAACTGCGTCTGGAGCTGATGGACAAGGTCAATGCGCTGGGCATCGGCGCACAGGGCCTGGGCGGCCTGACCACCGTGCTCGACGTGAAGGTCCTCGACTACCCCACCCACGCCGCCAGCCTGCCGGTGGCGATGATCCCGAACTGCGCGGCCACCCGCCACGTGCATTTCCACCTGGACGGCTCGGGCCCTGCGCAGCTCGCAACGCCCAAGCTCGAAGACTGGCCGGCCGTGACCTGGCAGGCCGACACCAAGCTCGCCACGCGAGTCAATCTGGATGCGCTGACGAAAGAAGAAGTCGCGTCGTGGAAGCCCGGCCAGGTGCTGTTGCTCAACGGCAAGATGCTCACCGGGCGGGATGCCGCACACAAACGCATCGGCGACATGCTCGCCAAGGGCGAGAAGCTGCCGGTCGACTTCACCAACCGCATCATCTACTACGTCGGCCCGGTCGACCCGGTGCGCGAGGAAGCCGTGGGCCCGGCCGGCCCCACCACCGCCACGCGCATGGACAAGTTCACGCGCATGATGCTGGAGCAGACCGGGCTCATCGCCATGGTCGGCAAGGCCGAACGCGGCCCCACCGCCATCGAGGCCATCCGCGACAACCAGTCCGCTTACCTGATGGCAGTCGGCGGCGCGGCCTATCTCGTCTCCAAGGCGATCAAGACCGCGCGGGTCGTCGGCTTCCAGGATCTGGGAATGGAGGCCATCTACGAGTTCGACGTGGTAGACATGCCGGTCACGGTTGCGGTGGACGCTCTGGGTACCAGCGTGCACGAAACCGGCCCGAAAGAATGGGCTGCAAAGATCGCCGGCATTCCAGTGGCGATCTCCTGAGGCCGGGCTATAATCCGGCCCGCGCCGCTTTAGCTCAGTTGGTAGAGCAACCGCCTTGTAAGCGGTAGGTCGTCAGTTCGAATCCGACAAGCGGCACCATCAGAATCACTATTTATCTAGCTTAATCAATAGCCTAGATCGATACTCGGTGAGGGAGTGTGGTAGAACTGTGGTGGTTCTATCGTGCGCCTTCACCGCCTCTCCTCTGTCCTGTCCGTGTCGATCAGATACACCAACAACCGAAACGGCTACTTCTACTATCAGCGGGCCGTACCGCTGGACCTTCAGAGCATCGAAGGCAAGAAGACCATCAAACAGGCCCTGAAGACCACCGACCCCATCGCCGCCTCGCGCATGGTCGAGAAGATCAACACCGCACTTGAAACACGCTGGGCGCGGCTCAGGAGCGACCCCACCGGGGCGACGCAAGACGACCTATCGAAAGCCCGCCAGCTGCTCGACGACTGGGGGTTAAAGCCCCGAGGGGAAGGCAAACCAGACCCCGAAGCTGCCCAACTGCTTCAAGACCAGTTCGACGACGGCGACGAGGACTGGCCCAGCCGCCTGACCCTTGTTCAGCGCAAGGCGCTCGACCTACTCCACCACGGTCACAAGCCCACCCTGAGCGACGCCCTGAAGTTCTACTTTGAGCGGCACCCGAAGGGGGACGACGAGGAGTTCCGGAAGATGCCGACCTATGCTGTTCAGCAGTTCATCGAGGCCGTTGGGGACAAAGTATTCGCGGACATCAAGCGCGAACACGTGCACGCATGGCTGGATTGGTCAGTCCAAAAACAAGGACACGCCGAGGAGACGATCAAACGACGCCTGAACTCCTTGTGCGCACTGGCGACGATGTTCATCAGGGAAAACGAACTCGACATCCCCAACCGCTTCTCCAGCCACCGCGTCCCGAAGGGCGCGAAGAAGCCCGTAAAGCGCGAGACCTTCACCATGGACGAATTGCGGACAGTCCAAGAAGAAGCGCGAAAGAAAGATGACGACATCCGGCACATGGTCGCCATGATCTCAGACACATGCACCCGACCAGCAGAGATTGCAGGACTCAGGCTGACTGACATCGTCCTAGATGACGCGGTACCCCACATCTGCATCGTCGAGCACTCAGGCCGAACACTCAAGCCCGACAGCAAAGGCGACGACGGCGCATCCGAACGCAAGCATCCGCTGGTCGGGGCTGCTCTGTGGGCCGCTCGTCGCATCGTCGAAGGAGCCACTCCGGGACAGGTATTCGCATTCCCTCGCTACATGGAGGACGGGGTCTGCAACAACGGAAACGCGTCTGCTGGCGGGAACAGGTGGTTGCGTTCCCTCGACATCGACAAAGCTCTAACGCTGTACTGCTTCCGTCACACGACTGCCGACCGGCTCCGCGAAGTCGGCTGCCCCGAAGACGTACGCCATCAAATCGGGGGCTGGGCGCGGAAGGACATCGCCGCCCAGTATGGGTACGGGTACTCCCTTCGGGTTACCCATGAATACCTCGCCAAGATCGCCCTGAAGACCGACTAGCCCACTCCCCGGCTGAGGACGTACACTGTAAACGCGTCAGAACGCTTCAGGAGCGGCGATCATGACCTCAGGAATACCCAGATAAGTCCAGACGATTTCAACGGCTCATAGAGCCTCTAATCGCACCGACCAATGCCCGAAGAAACCCCGAAAAAATGACCTCCGTAAAGCATTGATCGGAAAGGGAATTTTAAGCGCGGCTCTATTGCAGCAATTCCAAAAGATTCCGCCCTCCGTTACATACCCTTAGTGTAGACGTACGAAAGGAGCCTCAAGTCACACGTAAGATTACTCCCGAGGATCAACCAGAGTAGTCCCTGAGTCAGACCAAACGCTACAGGTGTTCCCAGCGCTGTCTCTGAGCCTCCTCGGTTTCACTCCAAGTGAGGTGGATACCGGATAAATCCACCAACCAAGGGAGGAGCCTCAAGTGAATCACTTGAAGTCCTACCTTCAGTCCCGCTCAAGGGGCGAGGAGTGCAGCGGATGGCTCCCCATGTGGTCGAGACTCCCGCCTGTCGATACGCACCTCTGAAGCTATCGACCTCCCCGCCCCGCCCTTCACCTCCCGAAAATTTCTGAAGCCATATACATCCGCCGCACAGGGCGCGAATCCCCCCCGGCCCCTCCTCGCTGATCCCGAGGGACGCCCGACGAAATCCCCTGAAGACCAACCCTTCGACCTCCCGACGACCGCCAGCCAAGGCGACACAAGCCCCACCGCCAGAAAGTGATCGCTTGTTGGCACCCTCAGACAGACTGTCAGCAAGATAGGGATTGACAATTGTTCACAGCCTCTCGAATACTGACAGCACTTCTTGTCACCCGAGGGATGCATATGTCGCGCCTATTCGCTTACGCCCGAGTCTCGACCGTCGAGCAGCTGACCGAGAACCAAGCCGAACAGATCGCACAAGCTGGCTACAAGGTCGAACCTCAGCGGTTCATCGAGGAGAAGGTCTCAGGGTCTGTCCAGACGTCACAGCGTCCGGGCTTTCAGCAGCTGCTCGTCCGCATGGAAGCGGGAGACACGCTAGTCGTGACCAAACTGGACCGGATCGGGCGAGACTCGATAGACGTTCAACAGACCGTACAGCTATGCGCTGACCGAGGGATACGACTGATCGTCCTGCAACTGGGGAACCTCGACCTGACCTCCTCGGCTGGGGAACTGATGGTCAAGGTTCTCGCTGCCGTGGCCGACTTTGAGCGCGACCTGATCATCGAGCGGACCAAAGCAGGACAAGCCCGAGCGAGGGCCGAAGGGAAGCACATGGGGCGGCCTCAGAAGACAACACCCGAGCAGCGGCAGGAGATTCTTGCGAGGCTTGAGGCAGGGGATGCAGTTGCGGCCATCAGTCGCGCCTTCAGGGTATCCCGAGGAACGGTCTTGAACATCCGCAAGGCTGCAGATTTGCGACACTGAAGCGCCCTGAAATCCGCCACGGGCTTCACGATGGGGACATTTGGCAAATATGATCGGCCTAAACAACCACCCGGAGAAACCATGGGCCTGTTCAGCGGTATCAAGAACAACTTGCGGAAAGCTGAAGCAGCCGTCGTTGTGCAGAACGCCTTTGAGTACATCCAGCGTACCGGAGGATACGGCTCGACGATCAGCGTACCGCCCCCAAAGTTGGCAAATATAGTGGTCGATGCCGCATGGAACTCGAACCCGGCAATGTTCGATGGCACCTACGGCAAGCGCCCACACAAACTTAGCATCGCCGCCTACGCTACAGCTTACGCGCTGAAGCAAGCGCAGAGCATTTCCGAAGTGTCGATGGTGCTGACTGCCGCGCTGATGATGATGCTCAACGAAGTTCAAAACAATCAGCGGCTGTTCGACTTCAACAGCGCGGACGAAGTGCTTTTGGGGGAAGCCTCAGAGGTCATGGGCATCAGAGGCGCTGAACACATGGAGCACATCGAAAAGATCACCGACGGGCTGCTCTGACCCCCTTATTTTTTTCGACTACAGCAAATCTGAAGGCTGTTCACAGAGTTCCTCGGTCGCTACCCTTCGACCTCCCAACACTGGAGGCCACATGAAGGAACTCGACACGATCATTGCTCAGGCTCACTGGCTGTCCCGCTGGTCAGAGACCGAACTGGACCAGCTGAGAGGCTTCACGACATCAAGAGGGCTTGATCTGGAACTTGACCAAAGCGACGAGGGGCTACTGGTCGCATCGCTGCTGGACGCCGACGGGATCGCCCTAGCTGGCGTGGTGAAACACTACGGCGGGGAGTACGTCGCCACAGACGACCAAGGCGAACTGATCGGCGTATTCCGTTCGCTGAGAGAGGCACTGTCGAGACTGGGCGACGCGGGACCAACTGTGGTAGAAAGTGCGGTATCCGATCAATCAGCTGCACCCCCAGCCCTTTGATTTACTGATGTTTTCCGCTGCCGAAATTAGGCACCAGTACCGACAAGCGGCACCAGAAAACAAAAAAGCCAACCCATGGGTTGGCTTTTTTCATCACCGCAATCCGGCAGTCATCTAGCGGCAACCGACTCCGCCTTGCGCATGGCATCCTGCAGCGCAGCGGTCATGACGCGTTTTGCCTGCCGTTTCATCGCCACAAAGCGCGGATCCTGGACGCCGCTGCGCCCGAACAGTGCCGTGCTGCCTTCGGATACGCAGCCGAGCAGGTAGGCGCAGGCCTTGAGGTCATCCGCCGCGACATTCTCGGGCGACACGCCAAGCGCCTTCACCAGCGCCAGCACTGCACCGTCGTAGATATGGTCGAGACTTTCAGCGACGAAGGGATGCTGGTTGGCCATGGCCCACAGCTCGGGAAACATGTGCACGGTGTCATGGGCGACGGCATCGTCGAGCAGCCAGTCGATCACCTCGTTCAGGCCGACATCGGGACGGGTGGCGAGCTCCGAGCACATCGCGTCGAACTGCCGGGCATACTTGTCGAGCAGGCGTTCGGACAAGGCACGAATGAGATCTTCGCGTGTCGGGAAATAGTAAGTCAGGTTTCCCGGTGCGATCCCCACGGCCGAAGCCACCTGCGGAATCGAGAACCCCGCCAGCCCGAGCGTGGCGAGCACCTGCGCTGCACCATCCAGAATGGCCTCGCGCGTCTGAGCGCCCTGCACGGTGCGCCGACGGATCTTGCGTTGGGCTTGCTGCGTCATTGACTGCACTCTTTACAGAAATCCAGATGTGATTTTCGTCGATATTGCATAGACCCGCCGGACGCAATCGCTTCCAATTGCAAATTATGCGCACAGAATTTTTCCGCGAGCTCTCGGACCATACAATTCACGTGCTGACGCCTTCGAGGAAACCGACACAATGCGCGCCCACTCCCTGCCGCTCGGCATGCTGATCCTGGTGTTCTCTGCACTGATCTGGTCGGGAATTGCTCCCTACCAGCGGGACGTGTGGCTCGCCGAAGTCATGCCGGTACTGATTGCGATCCCGCTGCTCGTTGCCAGCGCTCGACGTTTCCCGCTGACCACGCTGGCTTACACCATGATCACGCTGTTCGCCCTCATCCTGATTTTAGGAGGCACCCACACTTATGCACGCGTTCCGCTAGGCTTTACGCTGCAGGAGTGGTTCGATCTTGCGCGCAACCCCTATGACCGCATCGGGCATTTCTTCCAGGGCGCGACGCCGGCCATCGTGGCGCGTGAACTGCTGCTGCGCACCTCACCTCTGCGGCCCGGAAAATGGCTGCTCATGCTCGTGACGTTGAGTTGCCTGGGCATCAGTGCCGCTTACGAGCTGATCGAATGGCTGGCGGCAGTGCTCTGGGCGGATGGCGCGGTGGAGTTTCTGGGGGCCCAGGGCGACGTTTGGGACGCGCAATGGGACATGTTCCTCGCGCTGTGCGGTGCGATCACGGCTCAGCTGCTGTTTGCGCGCCTGCATGACCGGCAGCTTGCCGAGCACATCACAACTCACAGGCTCTGAACGGACGCGGGGCCAAGCCCGGCTTCAGAACACCGTGCAGATTGCATGACGAATCAAACCGGACATAGAATAGTAACCATTCTCATTTTTATTTGAGTCGTCTCCTCACCTTACAGGTCATGCCACAGGTGTCACGACGGCGCTGAGCACACGTGCAACATGTCGAATACCTTTACCGCGGCCACCATGGCTGGCTGCTCGGCTGGCTGCGACGCCGGCTGGGGTGCGCCCATCAGGCCGCCGACCTCGCGCAGGACACCTTTCTGCGTCTGATCACCAATCGCAGCCAGCCCCGCTTCGACAGCATCGCGGAGATCCGCGCCTATCTGCGCACCACCGCCCAGCATCTGTGCATCAGCCAGTGGCGACGCCAGGAAATCGAACGCGCCTGGCTGGAAACGCTGGCCGCAACGCCGCCCGACCACCAGCCCTCGCCCGAACGACAGGTCATTGTCCTGCAAGCCCTGCAGGAGCTGGCCAACATGTTGCAAAGCCTGCCGCCGAAAGCCGCAAACGCCTTCATGCTGGCCGTGGTGTGCGATCTCAGCGACGAGCACGTCGGAGCCGAACTGGGCATTTCAGGCCGCATGGTGCGCAAGTACGTCGCCCGCGCAATGGCCGCCTGCCTGAACCTGCGTGCTCGCCAGACCGCACTAGAACTGCGCTGCGAGCCGGCGCTTTGAGCAAACCTGCCAGCATCGCCCCCTCCAGCGCCGTGCTGCAACAGGCCGCCGCATGGTACGCACGGCTGCGCGATGGGCGGGCTGCTGCACGCATTCGGCGGGACTGGCAGTGCTGGCTTGATGCCGCCGAGGAACACCGCTGCGCGTGGCAATACGTCGAGGACATCGCGCAAGGCTTCGAGCCGCTGCGTAGCGTCGAGCAGCCCCGCCACACGGCCGACGCACTGCGCGCAGCGCAGGAGCGACTGCGGGCGCGGCGACGCTGCCTTTCCTGCCTTGCGGCACTGGGCGGCAGCGGCGTCATCGGCCTGATCTGCTGGCGCGGTAAGCAGTTGCCCACGGATCTTGCCGTATGGCGCGCGGACTACCGCACGGCCACCGGAGAGCAGCGCAATGTCCGGCTGGCCGACGGCACCCACCTGTGGCTGAACACCGCCAGCGCGGTAGATGTCAGCTTCGACACCCACACGCGCCGCGTGCGGCTGATCGCCGGGGAGATCTTCATCGACACGGCACCCGATTCCGCACGCCCCTTCTACGTCGACACCCACGCGGGGCGTCTGCACGCACTCGGCACCCGCTTCAATGTGCTGAGCGAACAGCACACAGTGCAGCTGACCGTGCATCACGGAGCCGTGGAGATTCGCACCGCCCGCAGCGGTGCAACGCATATCGTGCATGCCGGTCAGCAGGCGCGCTTCGACGCGGAGCGGATCAGCCTGGCGGGCGCTGCAGATCCGACCCGCGGCAGCTGGACCCGCAACACGCTGGTCGCCACCGACATACCGCTGCACGAGATCGTGCGCGAGCTGCGTCGCTACCGCCGCGGACACCTCGCGCTGGCCGATGAGGTCGCCGAGCTGCGCGTCTTCGGCAATTTCCCCATCCGAGACACCGACCGTGTGCTGAGCATGCTGGCGGCCAGCCTGCCGGTGCGCATCACACGCCCACTCCCGTGGTGGACCCGCATTGAAGCCGAGGGCACTCCGCACTGAGCGCTTCAACTCCATTTTCTGCATTCGAGGTTCCGGGTTTCTGCGGCTCGCGCGTTCTACCAGGTGAGAGGAGCCCCGCATCGCGACGGCTTCTCGACCTTGTCGTCACCCATTACAGGAACCCGCAGATGTCCCGCCACCCCGCCCCACCCTCCTTGCGCCCGCTTGCGCTGGCGCTTCAGCTGAGCCTGCTTGCCGTCACCGGCGCGTTGCTGACACACGCCCCCGCCGCCGTGGCGGCCACGACGGCTCCCGACAGCCGTGACTACGACATCCCGGCCGGCCCGCTGAACGAGGTCATGACACGTTTTGCGAGCGAGTCCGGCCTCTACCTCGCCGGTGCGCAAAAACTCAGCAACGGCAAGACCAGCCCCGGCCTGCGCGGCCGCTATACCGCCTCGCAGGGGCTGGCTGCCCTGCTTGCCGGTACCGGCCTGCGCGCCGTCGCACAGTCTGACGGTAGCTACGCACTGCAGCCGGTCGAAACCTCCGGGGATTCGAGCGAGGCCACCTTGCAGACCGTCGAGGTCACCGCCCACGCCATCCATGCATCGCAGGCCCAGTTGCAACGCAGCCGCGACGCCTTCATCGCCAGTCGCTCGGTCTCGTCCGCCGACGGCAGCACCTTGAGTGCCATGAGCCCGGCCAACAAGGGCGACGCGCTGCGCTACAGCGTGACCGGCATGATGAACCAGCCGGGCAACGGCGACCGCTTCGGTGGCGGCACAAAGATCCGCAGCTTCGGCGACTGGGGCGCGGCCAAATCGATCAACGGCCTGCCGGCCTACACCTCTTCCGATCAGGAAGGTGGCGGTTACTCGAGCACCTTCATCCCGTCCATCGCCATCGACACCATCAACGTTCACAAAGGCGGCCAGGCCGTTGGCTACGGCGACGGCACCGACGGCGGCGTGGTGGAATACCGCCTGAAGTCGGGCCGTGGTCTGAGCGACCATCGACTGCTGTCCTTCGACGCCAGCAACGTGGGGGAGGTGCAGGGCCAGATCGAAGCCGGTGATCACAGCGAGCGCTGGGACTACTACGTCGCGGGCAGCGCCATGAACGGCGACTACGATGGCGAGCCGGCCAACCTGCAACGCCAGAGCGTGCGCGACGTACTCGGCAACTTCGGCTGGAATTTCAGCGACAGCGTGCGCGGCGAATTGCTGGTGATCCGTGATACCAGCCGGCCCGACATCATCCGCAACGGCGCGGTCGAGTCGATCACCAGCCGCGAGAACCTGACCAGCGCGCTGCTTGACGTGGCGCTCGACGACGAACGCAGCCTGCGCTTCGGCTACCTGCGCACCGACAGCCGCGCCGAATGGGCCGCGCGCAACCGCGACCGCAGCATCGACAACGACATCTTCTTCGTCGACCACCACCTCGGGGCCGACTTGTCCGATCGCGTGCGCTACGACGGCAAGCTCGGCATCGAACACAAGCGCACCGAATACCTGCGCGACCAGCAATGGCACAACACCTTCCGTGACGTGTCGCTCAAATCCGAGAACAGCTTCGTCTTCAACGACAATCTGGCGCTCAACGCCGGCGCACGCTACACCCGCTTCGACAACCACATCAAGCTCAATGGCGTCACCCAGGCCGACAACCTGAAAGATGACTCGGTGTTCTCCTACTCGCTCGGCGCCGCGTGGAGCGTGCTCGAACAGACCCGCCTGCGCGCCTCGGTGGCAACCGGCTACAACCGCTTCATCGGCAAGTACGGCAACTTCGGCACCGACGCGCTCAACAGCAGCGGCGCCGGGGATGACATCGTCGAATCGCGCACCATCGAAGTCGGCGTACGTCAGGGCTTCGCGCTCGGCCACGCCGATCTGGCGGTCTATGAAATCGAGCAGGACGGCGTACCGCGCCGCAACGCCGGCGCCCTTGAAAGCATGACCGTCAATCAACGCGGCCTGGAGCTAGAACTGCTCGCACGCCTCACGCCGCGCCTGGCGCTGCGCGCCGGCTACACCCGCGTGCTGGAACTGGAAGCCATCCGCGCGGACGGCAGCAAGGTGAACGGCAACATCTTCTGGGACGGTCAGAGCACCTCGGTGCCCGAACACCAGTACAACCTGCGGCTGGACTACCAGCCCATCGACACCGTGGGCCTGTGGCTGGCGGCCTTCCGTTCCAGCGGCTACGAGGCCGTGGCGGCGGACGATTCGGTGGTGGAGCGCGGCGGCTTTACGCGCATCGACCTGGGCGCGAACTGGGCCATCAACCAACGCTGGACGCTGCGCGCACACGTCGAGAACCTGACCGACGAGCGCCATTTCGGCTCAACGGTGAAGGGCGTGACAGTGTCCGACGAAGGCAAGCTCGGCCGCGTACTGTGGGTCGGCTTCGACGTCGTCCTGCCATAGGGCCTGTTCACAATTGCGCTGGCGGATCGCGTGGGCCTGTATGGCTGCGCCGGCAAGGCGCGCGAAGCAGTCAATGGCCATTCCCTTGACAATGAGCGCAACGCCGCCGGCGCGGCCATACAGACCCACCCGCAGGGCTTGGTCCAAATGGCCCGCATTTCGGCGTTGCGGCTCCTTGCAAGACACCCGGTATTGCGGCGTCGCCGCGCCTTGATCTGCGAGCCATTTGGACCAAGCGCGACCGCCATGGCAAATGTGAACAGACCCTAAGACCGGGCGCAGCGCGCTCAGCGCCTGGCGTACTTGGTGAACACCGTGCGTGCATCCGCGTGCGCACGGTCCAGCGTGCGCATCGACGGATCGTCGTCGTGCGTGCTGAAAAACTCGTCATCCTGCGCACGCATCACCATTGCGATGGCGTCCTCGTCGGCCGCGTCGTACTTTTCGGTGATCAGGGTGGTGACTTCGTCGAGATATGCTTCGTAACTCATGGACATGACAGAATTTCCGTTTAGCGGCGCACGCCGGGCAGCATGAAGCGGCGCTCCAGCCAGCGTGCCGCGAGCACGACAACCGACACCATGACCAGATACACCAGCCCGGCGGCGACATAGGCCTTGAAGTATTCAAAACTGCGCGTGGCCAGTTCCTGCACCTGGGCGAAGAACTCGGTGTACTGGATCAGGAAGGCCACCGAGCTGTCCTTGAGGTTCAGGATGGCCTGATTGGTCAGCCCCGGAATGGCCAGCCGCAGCGTCTGCGGCAGCGTGATCAGGCGGAACACCTGCAGGCCGGAAAAGCCCTGCGCACGCGCCGCTTCGAGTTCAGCCTGATCCAGCCCGTTGTAGGCCGTCATCAGGTAACGCGCGTTGTACGCCGCGACGTTCATCGTGAAGCCGATCACCGCCACCAGGAACGGCGACATGCGCAGCCCCCATTGCGGCAGCCCGTAATACATCAGGAACAGCAGCACGATCAGCGGCGTGCCGATGAAGAAGGAGATGTAGGCGTTGGTCAGCCGACGCACCATGCGGCGCTCGCTCAGGCTGAGGTAGAACACCACCACGCCCCCGGCCAGCCCGGTGACGGTGATCGTCGCGGCAAGCAGCAAGGTGTTGCCCAGGCCGTCGAGAATCTGCGGCCAGTAGTCCAGCACCTCGGCGATGAAGAAGGACCAGTCGCCCATCAGCTACGGCGCTCGCGCGAGAAGAAAGCGCGGATGCGCGGGTCGGCATGCTCGTCGAAGAGCTCACCCGCGATCCCCTCGGCCCGTACCGTGCCTTCGTCGAGGAAGACCACATTGCCTTCGATCGCACGTGCCAGCTCCACATCGTGCGTGACGCACAGCATGGTGACGTTGTCGGCGCATAACTGGTCGATGACGCCGACAATCTCACGCGACATCAGCGGGTCGAGCGCGGAAGTGGGTTCATCGAAGAACAGCACCGCCGGGTCCATGGCCAGCGCGCGCGCAATCGCCACACGCTGCTTCTGCCCACCCGACAGCTGCGACGGATACTTGGCGGCGTGATCGGACATGTTCATGCGCGCCAGTTCCGCCATGGCTTTCTCGATGGCATCAGAACGGCTCATGCCGCGCAGCTTGCGCAGGCCCAGCGTGACGTTGTCGAGCGCGCTCAAATGACGATACAGCGCGAAATGCTGGAACACGAAACCGATGCGCTGGCGCAACAGGCGCACATCGGTACCCGGGCGCATTACGTCCTCGCCACGGAAGATGACCTGCCCTTCGCACGGATCGACCAAGCGGTTGAGGCAGCGCAGCAGCGTGGACTTGCCGCAGCCGGACGGCCCCATGACCATCTTGATCTGCCCCTCGGGCAGATCAAGGTTCACGCCGTTGAGTACCGGCTTGCCGTCAAAGCGCTTGATCAGGCCGCGCACTTCGAGCAACACGGTGTTTTCGGGGGTTTGCGTCATGCTTCAACCACGGTGAAAGCCGGGAATGGCGTAGCGACGCTCGACCGCGCGCACGCCGGCCAGCATCAGCTTGTAGATGGCAAAGTACAGCAGGCCGATGGCCAGATAGATCTCGACCCCGCGCAGCGTGGTCGAGGCCAGCACCATGGCGTGCTTCATGATCTCGGGAATGCCCACCGTGTAGGCAAACGGCGAGTATTTGAGCACCGTGGTGAACTCGTTGATCATGCCCGGCACGGCAAAGCGCAGCATCTGCGGCAATTCGATTGACACCAGAATCTGCCAGCGGCTCATGCCCATGGCCTCGGCCGCAACGATCTCGTTGGCGTCGACCGATTCCAGCGCACCGCGGAAGACCTCGGCCAGATAGGCACCGGCGATCAACCCGAGGCTGAGCATCATCGATACCAGCGGCGGCACACTCAGCCCGAAGGCCGGCAGGCCAAAGAACACGATGAACAGCAGCACCAGCACCGGAATGCCGCGAAACACATAGGTGAACACCGACAGCACGATCTCCAGCGGCCCCAGATGCAGGCGCGTGAGCATCGCCACCGACAAGCCCACAACGAGCCCGGTGGCGATGCACGAGAAGGTGACAAGAACGGTATAGCCCGCGCCGGCGGCGAGCAGCGTGAGGATGTCGAAAAAGCTCATGCGCCGGCGCCCTGCGCGATCAATTCATCCACTTGTCGATGATTTTCTGCAGGCCGTCCTGACCGAGTTCGTCCAGATACTTGTCGAAGTCGGCACGCATTGCCGAGCCTTTCGGGAAGGCGAAGCCGAAGCGGTCGAAGCCGGAAAACACGTAGGCGTCCTGGATCGGCATGCTCTTGCGATAGACCGACGCCACGGTGCCATCAAGGAAGGCCAGATCAAGGTTGCCGTTGCGCAGGTCGGCCAGCACCTCGTTGTAGGTCGGGTAGAGCTTGACCTTGTCGAGCGAATACACGCCCTTGGGCTCCAGGTCACGCTTGATGAAATCGGTGTAAGCCATGCCACGCGGGTAGCCGACGGAATACTTCTTGAGCTGGTCGAGGTCGTTCATGAACTCGATGTTGCGCTCCTTCATGCTCACCAGATTCCAGGTGTTCTCCATGTACGGCTTGGAGAAATCCATCACGCGCTGGCGCTGCTCGGTGATCGAGATGCCGGAGAAGGCCACGTCGGCCTGCTTGCTCACCACCGCGCCGAGCATGCCCTGCCAGTCGTAGGCCGTGATCTGCAGGGTGCAGCCGCGCGCCTTGCAATAGCCTTCGAAAATGTCCAGATCCAGCCCCATGGTCTTGCCGCCTTCTTCATACAGGTTGGGCGGTGAGGCGGGCGAGACGGCGACCTTGACGACCTGCTGCGCGGAGGCGCTGCCGGCGAAAGCCAGCAGTGTGGAAAACAGTACGACGGCGAATCGGTTCATGACGATGCTCCTGATGGATTGAAGGGGCGTGGCGGCCTGCAGATTCAGCAAGGATCACATGCTAACGTTTTTTCGGAAGGCTGAGCCGGCACGCGAGGAATCCGGCGCCACGCCGGTTTCGGCATAGATCAGCTTCTCCTCGACGATCTCGAGTGCGCCGAGCAGGAAGTAATAGGCCTGGTGACAGCCCTTGGGAATCCACAACTCGCGGACTTCCCGTTCGAGACGCTCGTATTCGCGACGATGGGCGGGCAATTCGTCCAGCGAGTTGCGATGTTCGATGGCGGCCGTGAGCTTGAAGATTTCGGCGTACTTGTAGCTGGCAGCGATATCGAACGACGTCTTGCGATAGCGCGGCAACATGCGCAACAGCGGGTACAGCACGGCAATCAGCGCAAGAATGGCGAACCACGCCCGATCAAAGAAGCTCGCCACCCAGTACGAGGTGTAACTCTCCAGCGCCGGCGGGCCGTGCTGCAGATAGCGCTCGGCCACCTCGCTGCGCGGAATGTTGTGCTCGGTGAAGGCGGGAAAGCCGCCCGGGCGTTGGAAATAGGCGGCATCTCCGGTGAAGAAGTCCGATGTCGCGCGCATGAACAGATACTGCAGGGCCGAATGCAGGCCCTCTCGCGTCAGCACGGTAGTGGTCGTGGCCACCATATTCACGTCGTTGCCCGGCCGCGGCGGTGACAGGTCCAACCCGCCCTTGGGCAGCACGATGGTTTCCATGTAGTCGATGTGGCGGGTCAGCGCATCAGCCGTCTGGAAGTTCAGGATGCGCACATCGGGTCGCGCCAGCAGCGCCTGGGCATTGCCCGACTCCATGCCGGCAAGCAGGAACATGCCGTCAATCTCGCCGTTGAGCAGGCTGCGGATGCTCTCGCCAGCCGGCAATTCGTACAGACGGATTCGCTTGCGAGACCCCTCGGGCACGACGCCAAGCAAGGCATCGGCGACCGGACGCGTGCCGCTGCCCTTCAAGCCGATGGAAACACGCTTGCCTTCCAGAAACTCGACAAAATCCGGGCCGTTGAACACCGGGCCAGTGTAGAAGAACCACAACGGCTGATAGCCGATGCTGCCGAGCGAAACGATCCCCTCGTCCGCCGCAATCGGCAGACCACCTTGCGAGAAAGCCACGTCCACCTTGCCGTCGCGCAGCGCCTGCAGGTTCTCGGCCGCGCCGCGCGTGGTGAAGTACTCCACCGTTACGCCATGCTCGGCGAAGTAGTCGCCATATCGCCTGGCAATCGTTTCCAGCGTCGAGTTCGGCTGCCCGGAGGCAACGCGCAGCTTGGATGGCGGGACGGGCGAGATCACATACACCGCAGCGGCAATCACCGAAATGATGCCCAGCACGACATACCACTGATGGCGGCAGAACATCAGCAGCGCCAACAGCTCGTCACGCACACTCAACAGGAAATACTTTTCGACCTTGGGGCTTCGCCGGATCACCGCGGAATCACTCCATCAAGCATTGTCACGAATGGCGCCTGATCATCGCCTGTCTGAGCTGCCCGAGCACCAGGCTGACCGGATAGCAGAACACAAAGAAGATGCACAGGGCGTAAACATAAATCGGAAAGAGGTAGGTCGTGCCGGTCGCCGCAATCACCGTATTGCACTGGCCAACCAGCTCACTGACCCCGACCAGCGATGCCGTACTCGAGGCCAGCAGCGTAATCAGGAAGCCGCCCAGCCAGTTCGGAATGAAGAGGATGGCAGAGCGTTTGCGGCCGGCGCGCCAGTGCAGGATGGAGGTGTGCAGGTTCAGCGCGGTGAAACCGGTCGGAGAGGCCGACAGGGCAATCGCCGCCTTGAGCCAGTCGGGAATGTTGATCACCCCATCGCCAAACGCGAGCTGGTTCGGAATCAGTGTGGCTACGTAGAACAGAAACACCAGACTGGGCACATTGCGGAAAAACGAGACCAGCGGACTCACTGCGCGGGCCACGCCCGGCGCGCTGGACAGTTGCAGCAAGGCCAGAACCGCTCCGAGAGCGGTACCGAAAACGGTCGCCAGCACCGCAATGACGATGTTCCAGTAGAAGCCCTCCAGCAGGAACGGCGTCCACGTCCACAGCACCTCGAGCACGTCACCGATCATGCCGCCCTCCGCGCCTGCAGCCGGCGTTCAAAGCGCTCGAAAACGTGGATCCAGAAGGCCGTCATGCCGTAGAACACCAGCAGCAAGGCATTCATCATCAGGAACACGTTGCCGCGGTCGGCCATGATGGCAATCGTGGCAGCCAGCAACTCGGGCACCGCAATGGCCGACGCAATCGAGGTGGCCTTGACCAGATTGGTCAGCGTATTGCGCACACCGACCGAGGCCTCGGCCAGCAGCTCAGGGATGAAGGCCGGCGTGAAGCGGAACTCGGGGTGCGTCTCGTGAATGTGATCGGCGGCATCGATGAAGGCAAAGGCGATGATCGAGCCGTGGTACAGCGCCAGACAGAAGATCGCAACGAGCGCCGGCGGCAGGCTGATGCCGAAACTGCTCCACACCACTCCGCCGAGCCAGAAAAACACCAGATACATCTGCAGCAGCACCGGCGTCATGCGGCCGAAATTGCCCAGCGCACGGATCAGGCTGCTGAGTACCGGAACGCGCGCCGCAATCACTGCCGCGCCGATGAAGGCAAACACCAGACTGCCGACAATCGTGGCGGCGCACAGCTGCAAGGTCCACAGGATGCCGGTCACATAGCGGTCGCGGTCGAAGGGGTCATACACGAAGGAAAAGTCGAGCCCGAACGTCTCACGCACCCACAGGCCGATGCCCTGCAAGCCGCCGACATCGGCCGACGTCACAAAGGCCGCGTTGCGGCAGGCTGCCGGCCACTGGCCATCCGCCGCACGCTCGCACAGCAGGCTGCCGTCAGCCTCGCGCGCATTCCACAAGCGCTTGGCGTCCTGCAGGAAGCGGTTGGGCTGGATGTCCCAGGCGGCTTCCAGCTCGATCAGCGTGCCCTTGCGATGCCAGTCGGCAACGATGTCGCCGATGGCCCGCTCGAACTCACTGCCGGCCTCAGCACGCGCAACACTGATGGCCCACGGAATGATCAGCGCCGACGGCAGCGGAGCCGTATATCCGGTCCACTCCGGATCCTTCAGATACTGCTGGATCGCCACGTCGGTGTACAGAAAGCCCGCGCAGCGCCCGTCGCGCAGCGCCAACTGGGCATCCCGCACACTGCGGTACATCTGCAGCCTGACCAGATGGCGCTGCATGATCGGCTTGTTGAAATAGCTCCCCTGCAGCGCGCACAACTCGACCCCGCGCATGGCCGACCAGTCGTCGAAGAAGACACCCGGCCTCAGGAAAGCCCCCACTCCTCCGCCGTAGTAGTTCGGTTCGATCACCGTCGCCAGCTGGCGACGTTCAGCCGTGTCGGCAGCCGTGGCAATAATGAGATCAACTGCACCCTGCTCGAGCCGCTGGAAGCGGTTCTCGGTGCTCACGCCCAGCAAACGCGCCTCGACGCCCAAGGCTTGCGCGAGGCGACGCGCCAGATCCACCTCGAAACCCATCGGGCGCCCTGCACTGTCGAGCATGCCGAAGGGCGGGAAATCGGTCTTCACACCGATGCTGACGTAGCCCTGCGCCCGCACCCGCTCCAGCGTGGCGTTGGGTTCCACGGCCGCCCACAACGAGCAGGCCGAGCACAGCCAAACCAGACAGAGCAGCCCCCGGCAAGCGCCCATCAGACGCGCCGTGCGGCTCATGCGGACGTGAGCAACTGCGCGATCTCACGCACCGCCAGTCGCGCGGCCACAGGCGCCGTGAGCTTGTGCAGATCGACTACGCCGGCACCCGCGGGCAGCGCGATACGTTCGGAAAAGCCCACGAGTTCACCGGTGTCGAAACCGTCGTCCACCCGGTGCAGCGCAATCACGCAGTATTCGGAACCGTCGTCGAGCAGCCGCTGAAACGGATTGCCGCCCACATAGTGGGACGGCCAGCCATCGTCCTTGCAGGGATGAAGATTGAAGAAACCGATGCGCGGGTAGTCATACAGGCGGGCGTCGATCTTCTGGCCGAAAGTCGCCATCACGACGAGATCGGGCTGCCATTGCTGCTCGAAGATGCGGTAAAACTCGGGCGTCTTGACCCGCCCGTTCCACACCGCAATGCCGTGCTCCTCGGCCAGTCGCGCCACCATCTTTCGCTCGGCCGCTGCATGGGGATATTGCCAGACACGCTTGCCGGGGCTGACGAAGGCCTGATCCGGGTCATCCGTCGCGACCCCCACCACCACGACCTGATCGGCAAGGTCGCCGGAGATGAGTTCGTGCAGCACGTGATAACCGCGATAGAAACTCCCGAATACGGCTACGCGCAACACACGCTCCTCCCCTCGTCTGGTCCATCACACATCGCCCGCAGGATGCGCGCGCCTTCAAGGCACCGACTTTAGCGTGTTCCCGTGTCAGCGCGAAGGGTTCAAGCCGCTCTGGTGCCGAGCAGACTGTCGGCGATCTGCATCGCCATCCAGGGCGCGGTGGCGTACTTTCCGGTATCGACCGACAGATAGCGGCCACGCCGCACGACGCCGAATTCGTCGCGTCGATGCAGCGTCGACCGCGGGTCACTCAATGCGCCTCGGCCCGCTGCATATACCCAACCTCCAGCCACCTTCACACTCTCGGCAGCATCACGCACTTCCGCAACACCAGGAACATGCCCCTCCAGCGCGCTCATCATGCGCACCGCCAGAGCCTGCGGGTCAGGCATGGGCGGTAGCTGCGGCGACACCTCCGCGCTGTCCAGCAACAAGCCCTCGGGATACCACGAGAGGTAAAAATCACGACCGTTGTAGTTCTTGAGGTCGCCAAACGGGCCCGTGGCGATGACCATGCACGGCAACGACAGGACGCTTGCGGTGCGTACGAACAAGGCCAGCCGGTAGCGATTCGACCACACTGCGGGGAGGGCCAGGCCAGCGGTCCGGTCGATGGCAAGACGGCCCTCCCAAAGCGCATTCACGACATAGTCATAGGGCCCATCGCGATCATCAACGCTGGTCTCGACGTACCACTTCGCATCGGCAGCCTCACGCTCCGGCCCCGCACCGACAATGCGCGTGTTCATTCGCCACTCGATAGCGGGCTCGGCGCGCAATGCATCGACGTAACGGTCTGCAATACGGGTCGTTGCCACCGAGCGTTCGGGCACCGCAAAGCCGCCGATGATGTCCGGTGAAGTGCTGACCCGCGCGAGCGCCTCTGCCTCCAGACGGCGCACCTGGCAGGCAGAAGCATCCACCAGATAGCGGTCAGCCGCGGGATGCGAACGGACGAGCGCGGCAACACGTTCGAAATAGGCCTGCATTGCATCTACGCCAACCACTGACTGACGATGACAGATGAAGAGATCGTCGTCGCGCGTCGTCATGCTGTCGAGTGAGCATGCCAGCAGACTCTCGACCGTCGGGCGGAACATCAGACTGCCTTCGAGCACATGGCGAGCCGTGGCCAGCGAAGGGTCCGCGCTGTACAGAAAACCCAGGTGGATCTTGCCTTCGTTCCATCGACTGGCGCCGCAAAACGGTTCGGCAGCCGCATCGAACAGCGTCACGGCAACGCCACGGCGCGCCAGATGCAAGGCCAACGAACTCCCCATGATCCCGGCCCCGAGAATGGCTACCCGCATAACTCCACCCATCAACTCCAATCAGTGAAATACGCCTCGGACGAATAGGGCTCGCTGGCCAGCACCAGCAACACCGAGTCCGCTTCGACATAAGTCTGACGACACCAAACACCGCTGCTCACCCACAGCATGCCGGAGCCCGGTCGCAGGCTGCATTGCGCCTCACGCCCGGCGCAGCGCATCAGGACATCGATCTGGCCCTGCACGCACACCAGCAGTTGCTCTCCGCTGCGATGCCCGTGCGCACCGCGTGCAAGGCCTGTGGGCACAGCCGACACCGTGAACACCCTGGCCGGCACAAAGGGAAGCGCATTGAAGTCGAACGCCTGCAGCATGCCTCGCTCATCGGCATGCGGCGGCCAGCCAAGAACACGCACTCGTCCGTCAAACCAGCTGGCATCAGCCACGCTCATGCGGCTCTCCCGAAAGCCCCAGGCGCCGCGCGACCGAACGCTTGAGCATCTTGCGACGCATCCTCAGCAAGCGACCCAGCAGCGGCGCTGCCAGCCTGAGCTTGCTGCCGAACGGGAGGTCACTACGACGAATCTCGCGCAGGCCCGACAGGCCGACAGCGTACTTCTGACGTGCCGAGAAATCCCACGCGCGGGACAGGCTGGTGAGCTGGTAATACTTGAAACACAGCGTCTCCGGACAACGTACAAAGCCCCCCAGCAGGCTCATGTGGGAAAGCCACGGCCAGTCCGCCGAGAACTCACCGGCACCATGAGTCTTCAGCCCACCGATGTGCCGCGCTGCGGCGTGACGGAACACACCACGATTGGGCACCCACCACAGCGGCACCTGCGCAAACATCAACGTACCGCGCGACAGCGCATCATCCAGGCCCGTGAGCGCATCGAAGCACAGCAGTTCATGTCGGCCATCGGCATGTGTGAGGGATACGTCAGAGAAAGCCATGACCGCCTGCGGAGTACGGTCGAGCAATGCGACCAGCTTCTCCACGTAAGACGGAGCCAGCACGTCATCATGGAAAGCAAAGAAGACATACTCGGAATTCGCCTGCGCCAGCAGAAAATTGCAGTTACCCACATACCCGAGACGCCGCTCCTGCCGACACACACGAAATCTCGAGTCCCTCGCCGCGTGCTCCTCGCAGATGCGAGCGGTATCGTCGCTGCATGCGTCAACGGAGATGACAACAGAAAGCGCAGGGCTACTCTGGGCGCTCAGGGAATCGAGTGTGGGCTGGATGAATTCTGCGGCCTGATAGGCCGGTAACAACGCAGTGACGCGGCAACTCGACATCGCAAACGAGCCTTTGAACCTGAAAAACAGGCTCAACTGTAACCAAGCCCGGCGGCGCTGAACACCTTGTCAAAAATTGAAAAACATAAAAAAGCCGACCCCAGACGGGATCGGCTTTTTTCGTTCAATTGGTCGGGGCGGCGGGATTCGAACTCGCGACCCCTTGCACCCCATGCAACTGATTCGTGAACTTTCGCGCAGAAAAAACTGACCTCAAGCCCTGGGACATTTTCCGTAAATCTGCATACCAAGAAATGACTGGATACCGTCCCAAAAACTATATCTAGTTGATTATACGTAGCGAGACAACGAGCCAAAAACGTCTACAACTGTCCCATGATGCCCCACACGACAGAAGTTCATCCCTCGAACATCCAATCGCCGACTATCGAAAATCCCCCACCATCTCCGGTACGGCGGCCCCCCAATTGGCCCCCCAGAAAGAAGCCCCACAAAGGTTCAGCCGCGATCCGCCACCGCGGTGGAGCCCTACATTCGTCTGCTCGACAAATTCACATTTCTCTGTATATCAGTGACTTACGGAATACGACCCTGTAAACTTGATGCCATTTTTCAGAAGCTCACGATGGCAAAGACACTTACCGCCACTGAAGTCGAGAAATCCAAGCTTCCCGAAGGGAAAACTGAGCTTGAGCTCTACGACGGCAACAACCTGATCCTCAGACTTCGTAAGCGCACCACTAAAGTCGCGAAATCTTGGCTGTTTCGCTACACATCTCCCGTTAGCGGCAAGCGCAGGAAGCTTGCCTTGGGGAACTATCCGTCGGTAACGCTTGCTGAGGCCCGTGAGCTTGCGCGGGAAAAAGAGAAACTGCTTACAAGCGGCCTCGACCCGCAAATCGAACGAGCAAACATCGAAGCCGAAGCCCTGGCAACCAGCGTTGCCGTTGAGCACGGCGAGATACCGACCACGGTGCGGGACTTATTCGTCAGATGGGATACCGACTACCTGCAGCACCACCACTCCGACCAGGGCGCCTACGTTCGCAGGCTATTCAATAACCATGTCCTGAACCAGCAATTCGCGGACCTCCGACTGGACCTGGTCAAGAAGCCTCACACCATCGTGGCCCTTAATAACATACGAGCGAAGGGCGTGACCCGCACATGCGGTATCGCGCTCACTAGCATGAGGCAAATGTTCAGCTTCGGGATTGATCACGAATGGCTGATGGGAGACCCGACCCGGGGGCTCGAACCGAAAACTTGGAAAGGTCAAAGCCGCGAAGTAGACCGTTTCTTGGAGGAGGATGAACTCCGCGACCTCTACAAACGCCTCTACAAGGGCAAGTTTCCCGTTCGCTGGCAAGCGGCCATTTGGTTCATCACCGCTATGGGGTCTCGCATGGAAGAGACGATGCTCGCGGAGAAATCCCATTTCGATTTCGAAAAACAGAGTTGGCTCATCCCGAAAGAAAACCAGAAGAAGCTCAACAACGTGCCGGCGAGAGACCGAACGCTCTATCTGTCCGACTTTGCCGTTGCCTGCGCGAAGTTCCTTGTGTCGATAGCAGGCGACTCAAAGTACGTGTTCCCGAGTGAACGCAGTAACAATGACAGGGATAGGCCCACAGAGACAAGCACCCTCACCAAGTTGATTCGTGACCGACAGAGGGCATCGGCCATCAAGGGGCGACGCGCTGCCCAGCTGGAGTTGGTCTTGCGCGGAGGCAATTGGACGCCACACGACCTCCGCCGAACGATGTCGTCGCACATGCAGGAGCTTGGCGTCTCACCCGACATCATCGACAAGTGCCAAGCGCACGCCATCGAAAACAGCGTCCGTCGAATCTACCAGCGGGCGGAGCTGAAACATTTGATGGCGGATGCCTGGCAACGCTGGGGACAGCACGTCCAGGGACTACTCGCCAAAGCCCACGAAGAACTTAAGACCGAGTTTGCACAAGAACCTCAAGCACAACCTGAAAACGCGAAGCCTCCGAAAACTCCGCAGCAACAGCGCAGCGTGCGCGCCGGCCGCGGCCCCCTCGGGGAACCGCTGCTAGACATGCTCGCCCCATTCACGCCTGACGAAGGAGAAACCTAAACGTGGCCGACAAGTACAAAAGAGCTAACAGATTCAGCGACCGAGTGACCGTCGCCCAGGCTGCAGTCGAATGGCAGCACTTGACGCGAGAGCAGCAAGAGTTGGTCGTCGTGGAGGATGACCTCCCCTACCTTGCAGGAGTGCCTGAGCTGACCGAACGAGCAGAGGCGCTAGCGGATGCTGCTGAACGAAGAAAAATCAAAGGCTTCACACACACCGAGGACGGCGCTCCGCTACCGCTCAGTAAAGTGACCCTCGACCGGGAGAGCGTCCGAGCGTGGATCATCAAGGTGCAATCCTGGCTGCCCCCCGAACTGCCTACGGTGACCGCCGTAGCCTCAGGCACCCCGCAGGTTGAAGATCAGCTGCTCAGGCTGAACGACGTTCTAGGCCTTCTGGGTATTGGACGCTCAACCTTGTACCGGCGCATCGAAGCCAAGCAGTTCGAGAAAGCTCACTTCGAGAACCCGTCACGCTGGAGGAAATCCTACGTGATTTCTGTAATGCAAGTTCCTGATGAAAAGGACGACGACTCTGACAGTTGAACGTTTCCTGCGGCCACGCGCACCAAAAAACTGATGAAGTCATACGCCACACCTTGGACTACAACAACACGGAAATAGCTGCGCTTTGGGACTCGAGTTCGAATTCGTGTGTGGGATTGAATCGGGGTCAGCAAAAGACGAGCGGACGCGACAGGAGCGCGAAGGATCAGCTACGAATCATCGCCAAGAGGCCGATGGCAACCACCACGCCGATGACGCAGGAGGCAGCAACCGCGCCCAACGCTCCCAGCTCCGGTTTCAGCCAGCAGCAGCCCAAGGCAACCAGGCCACCAACGCGACCGAATAATTTGACGATGATAACCGCAACTATGGACGGCCACAGCCAGTCCCATGAGCTGGCCTTCTTTTCGGTTGTCGCCGCTGGTTCTGTGGCAGCAGGTGCGGCAGGCGCGGGCGCCTGGGGCTGTTGTGCCGTTACACGTATGGTGGCATGGGAATCAAGCGTAACCTTACCAATCATCAGGTGATTCCGGCTGCCCTGCCTCTCTCGGTTCAAGCATAACTTGGCCGAACATGACGTAAACAAGCAAAACATGACCAAAAAATAATTGGCCTGAGGATGGGCGTTTTTAGCCGCACTCGCATCCTTCCGACGGCAACCAGATCAGGTCCTTGTCATCCGAATTTGCAGCAGGCCAGTTGAATGCTTGTCGTCAAGGATGGGGTATGCGTGGCCCGGGATTTGCTCGAAGCGCCTATTGCCCTTGATTGAAGCAATATGGCCCATACGGGCTACCTCGAAATCCTGCGCCTTCTCAATGCGCTGCCCTCCGGAACCTTCATTCCAGGCGGCATTTCGAGCTTTACACGGATACCGAGTTCAGCCAGAACCTCCAGCACCTTGCCTATCTGTGCCGTTTCTTTCCCGCGCTCAATACCGCTAAGGCAGACATGCGACACGCAGAAGTCGTCCGCTCGAAGGCTCTGCTCAATTCGGATGGCGGCGACTATCTCGCCGAGCTCTTGCACTGTCTTGATTATCTTTTGCGTTGCCATACCCCACCGGTAACAAACGAAACGCTGAATTAGTTTAGCTCCCAGTACACTGCTCAGGCACCTATAAACGAAACTATGCCATCGTTTAGGTGCCGCCGCTGCCCACCTTTAAACGGGGTCGGCTACTTGGCTTCGGGTGTTCGTAGGCTGGTGGAGGTCGCCAATCACGTCGGTGACTCAACAGGCGTGCCTGGCGTATTCTGTGTTAACCAGTGGCGTCGCTGGAAGAAGTGAACCGGTCGGCCGCAGCTTCGCGAGGTCGGCATAAGCTGACACCGTGGCTTGCAGTTGTTCAAGTCGAAGCTGGTTCAGTTCCAGGGACGTATGGCCTGCTGCCGGCTCGGTTGACACGAACCTAAGCTTTTTGAGCCTCCTTGAACCGTAGCGTGCTGAGGTAGCCGAGGGGCGATTCAGACAGTCGCTCCCAGTTGTTCTGGAACGACTTTGTGTAATCGCACACCCGAGGAACCTGCACGCGCAACGGCTATGGGGCCCGATAGCCAACAAAACCTAGTCATGCCAAAGCTGGGACAGTAGCATTGGGCACAGATAGTTTTCCGCCGGTACCCCGGCGCGATTTTCAGGTGACTGTATGCGTCAAACACTTCGCAAGATCGGCGATTCACTTGTGCTGACACTGCCACCATCATTCGTCGAGCAACATCGTCTCGTAGAGGGCACTGAAGTCAGCATCCACGAAACCCGAGAGCAGCTAAACGTCTTGGTGGGCACACGTCCTCATTACAAGCTGGCTGACTTGTTGGCCGAGATGCCCACGGACGCAACGTGGCCCGACGGCTGGGAAGATGCGCCTGAGGTCGGGCTCGAGATCCTTCCTGACCCCTTGTCGGAGGCTCTGCGCCCGAAGTAGTCGGTTCGCTATGTCAAGTGCAGAAAAGACAACGGCCACTTTCGCAGTGGCCGTTGCAGGCGGGGCTCTCTGAATCGCCCCGGGTTTTCTAGACGGTTGCGTTCCTCATTCGGAACTGCTGCTCGAACTGTACCGGCGACAGCCCATTGCTGGAACTGTGCCGACGCTTGGGGTTGTAGAACATCTCGATGTAATCGAACACATCGGCACGTGCTTCGGCTCGATCCGGGTAGATTCTTCGCTTGATCCGTTCGCGCTTGAGCAGCTGGAAGAAGCTTTCCGCCACCGCGTTGTCGTGGCAGTTGCCCCGCCGGCTCATGCTCGGGACCAAGCGATGGGCCTTCAGGAAGTCCTGCCAGTCGTGGCTGCTGAACTGGCTACCCTGGTCCGAGGGCACCAGCACTTCCTGCTGTGGCTTGCGGCGCCACACCGCCATGAGCAGTGTATTGAGCGCCAACTCCTTGGTCATTCGCGCGCTCATCGACCAGCCGACCACTTGCCGCGAGAACAGATCGAGCACCACCGCCAGATACCTCCAACCCTCATGCGTGCGGATGTAGGTGATGTCGGTCACCGATGCCTTGTTCGGTTCGCTGACCTCAAACTGACGCTGCGGGTGATTTGGGGCCACAACAGAAGCCTTGCCCCCGCGTATGCCGGGGCACTGACCATAGCCCGTATGCGAGCGCAGACCGGCGTGGCGCATCAGGCGTGCAACACGGTGCTTGCCACACTGTTCGCCCAGATCACGCAGATCGTCGCGAATCTTGCGGTAGCCATAGACTTGGCCGCTCTCTTCCCAGAACTGCCGGATCAGTGGCATCAGACGCTGATCCTGCCTTGAACGGTTCGACTCCGGCTGTTGTTTCCACGCGTAGTAACCGCTCGGATGCACCGACATCATCGAACACAAGCGGCGAACCGGATGCTCAACCGCGTGGCGGTCGATGAACGCGTACCTCACACGGATTGCTTGGCAAAGTACGCTGCGGCCTTTTTTAGAATGTCGCGCTCCTCGGTTACCCGACGCAACTCCGCTTTGAGCCGCCGGATCTCGTCCGTTTGGCTGTCCTGCGCACTACGCAGTTGGGCCGGAACGCCGGAGCGCTTGATCCAGGCGTAGAGACTGTGGGCGCTGACGCCGAGCCGCTCCGACACTTCGGCAACCGGATACCCGCGCTCGGTCACCTGCTTGACCGCTTCGACCTTGAACTCCTCGGTGAAGCGCTGCTGCGCCTTCCTCGTTTCCATTAACACCGCCATCTGCACCTCATTCTGAGGCAAAAAGGTGTCTAGAAAACCCGGGGCGATTCAGACAGGATCAGCATGGCTTCGGGCGGCGACACAACCTGTCCGGGACATAGCCTAAGATCGATGCACTCTCCAGGAAGCGCCCACCGAAAACATCTGAGCAGCCGCACAAAGTAGGCCATTTGACTAACATTCAGATTAGACTGAATCCCATAACATTCAGTGACGCGCGCAACGACTAAGAGCAATTGCCCCCGTCTTCACTTTCAGCAGGCAAAGCCATGACAACCAACCCTTCAGCAGATCAATACGCGAACGACAATGACAGTGGAACGGATATCACGCATGCAGGCGTCGCACTGTCCACCACCGAATCCATCGCGCGCTTCGGCAGTGCCAATGCTGAATACATCAAAGGCTTACGCGGCCTCGACAACGAAACCGGCCAGCGTTACGCCAAAGGCTTAGCCGACATAAGCACGCATAAGGTTAATCCGAACCCGACTGAAGCACCCAAGAACATCAAGCAACAGGCGGGCTTTTCCGCCGAGGTTGCCGCCACCAGCCGCGACAACGCCGAAGCCATCATCCAGGGTTCCAACATCCGCACCTTGCGCAGCGACGATCTTCCGCAATACGGGAAAAACCACAATGTGGTAGACCGGATTCAAGTCCTGAATGACGAAATCATTGAGGGCTCACAGGCACAGATGAAATTTGTCGGAAATCGAAACCAGCTGTTTGATCGTATAGCCAAGGAGGATGGAAAGTTCGCCCGCTACCGCGGAGTCAAACTAGAAATTCCTTCGGAGCAATTTGAAGGTGCAGAACAATATTGCCGAGAAAGAGCCATCGAGTTGCGCCAACAAGCTGAAGTGGTTCACCAAGGCGGCAAGCCTGATCTAGCTAACAAGTTCCGGCTTGAAGCCGATAACTACGACCGGCTGGCCGACGATGTCACAGACAGCGGTCTCACTACACAAGACGCCATCTTCTACCGCCAGCACCCCGCTCTCGCCACGGCAAGAGACATTGCTCGCACCAGCCACCGTGCGGGGATGGAGGGCGCGAAATACGGCGCCATCATCGGCTCCTGCATCTCCACCGTTCAAAACCTGCTCTCCGTCGCCCAGGGAAAAAAGGAAAAGAACGAGGCTGCAAAGGATCTGTTGGTCGATAGCGCCGACGCCGGCGTTCTCGGTTACTGCACGGCCTTTGCCGGCTCGGCCATCAAAGGAGGCATGCAGCAATCGGGCCGGCAAGGTCTACGCACACTGGCCAACACCAGCGCGCCAACTCTGGCGGTAAGCGTGTGCCTATCGCTGAGCGGCTCCATCAAGCGCTACGTCACGGGCGAAATCGGCGAAGCGCAGCTACTCGTCGAAGTCGGCGAAAACGGCTCAGGCATGCTCTCGGCCGGCATGATGGCCGCGCTTGGACAACTGGCCGTCCCTGTGCCCTTCGTTGGCGCAGCAATCGGCGGCATGATCGGCTACACCTTGTCCTCGCTTTTCTATCAAAGTGCGCTCGAGGCCGCCGAAGGCGCCGAACTTTCTCTCGAATTGCTCAACCGCACGCGATACATCGAGGAAGCCGCGCGCCGCCACATTGCCGAAGAACGGGCCCAGTTCGACGCCTTCGTATGCAGCGAAATACCTCAACTGCAGCAGGCGACACAACAGTTCTTCGCCAGTTTCGACACCGGGCGTCCAAGCGCTGACGCCGTCGCAGCGGCCATTGACCAGTATGCGGCCTTGCTTGGCACTGAGTTGGAGTTCCCGTCGCAGACAGCGTTTGACGACTTCATGGGCACCGACCGACCGCTGAACCTGTGAGCAAACGCTCACTCACCCCCGCACCTTCAACCCCATCAAAAACAAGACGCGAACCTCCATGCTGATCAAACTTCTGTCCGAATCGGACAAAAAGCACCTGCTCGAACTTGCCGAACTTATGGTCATTGCCGACAAGCCTTTGCTGTGGGACGGGAAGAAAAAAGACGAGGTCACCTCCGATACCGATTTCAACAAGGTCTCGATTCAGAAAGGAGAGCAGGAGACTGCGCTCCTTGCCGAACTGCAATCTGAATTCAGATCATCATCTTCGTGAAGGGCACTCGTAGATCAGCAATTTAATCATCCCCACATGGATTACCTCATTGTGACCACTTCCTGGAAACATCGGCGCCTTTAACCAAATATCAATCAACACCGGCTCTTCCACCGTTAAATAGGTAGAACACCATGTTTCAGATTTTAAGCTTCTTGAAAGAATTGAATGATATAGAAAACAGGCTTATTGAAAAAATAAAGACTTTTCCCATGCAACAAACCGAAGATCCTGCAGCCCGAATAGAGACCGCTGGAGAAGTTCTCAAAGAACTTCTCGAAGGTAAAAATGCCGAAAACCCTGCAGTTCCAAAGGTCATGCTGTTCGAACTCATGCTCATTGCGCTCTGCAACGGCAGCATCTCGAGCGTCCAAATGGCGCTTCTCAAACAATTTCAGAGCCATCACCAACTGGAAGACTTCATTTTCGATGACCTGCTGGAATGCGCGAAAACCTTGACCCAAGAGACCAGCAAGACCATTTCCATCATTCTCGAATAGGGAGAAGACCCATGCCAGTCCCCATCATCATCGGTGTCGTTGCAGGCGGTGCCGCGCTGTACGGCGCTTACAAAGGCATCAAAGGCGCCGCCGACCAAAGCAAGGCCAAAGACATCAACGACAACGCGCATTCCATGGCGGATACCGCCACCCGCGAGGTCGAGGAGCAACGCGAAACGACCCACGCCGTACTGCAGGACTACGGGGCGCGCAAGCTACGCGCCTTCAATGGCGTCATCGCCGACTTCATCGAAACCTTCGAACGGCTGAAGAACGTGGAGACCATTCGCACTCCGGAACTCGACAAGCTCAATGTCGGAGATTTCTCCAAAGGCACTCTAACCGGACTGAAAAATGACTACGCATTGCTCAAGAGTTCCGGCCTGGGCCTAGGTGCTGGCGTCGGCAGCGGCGCGGCACTGGCCTTTGGCGCCTACAACGGCACCATGCTGCTGGCGACCGCGAGCACGGGCACGGCGATCTCCACCTTGAGCGGCGCGGCAGCCACCAATGCCACGCTCGCATGGCTGGGCGGCGGCTCCCTGGCCGCTGGCGGTGGTGGGGTAGCACTGGGCACGATGATGCTGGGCGGCATCATAGCCGGCCCGGCACTGGCGATCTTCGGCCACATCGTGGGCAACAAGGGCAAAGAAGCGCTCAATAATGCACGCAGCAATCTGGAGCAAGCCCAAACCCTTCGCGCCGAAGCCGAGCTGACGGTCAGCAAGCTGGACGCGATTGGGCAAATCTGCACTTTGGCCAACAAGACCTTTTCGTTCGTCAGCACGCACCTACGCCGCACCGTCCACGACCTCAAGAATGCCATTGACGTCGAAGGGGCGGACTACCAAGCCATGACTCCAGAAAGCCAGGCAATTGTTTTCCGTTCAGTTAAGTTCGCTCAGCTCATCAAGGCCATGATTGACGCCCCGATTCTGGATGAAGGCGGCAATCTCGTCCTGTCCACGGAAAAACTACAGAAGATCAGAGAAGCTACGACATAAGACGCCACGCTATTTGTCCAAAAACAGCGGCCAAGGCGTATCGACGTGGTGGCCGCCCTGACCCCTCTTACCCCTATGCCTACGTTTTCGTGTCAGCAATGCGGACTGTGCTGCCAGCATGTTCACCTTTCGCAAGAAACTCATTTTCTTGATCGAGGCGACGGGACGTGTAAGTTCTACGAGCCGTCGAGCAAGCTCTGCGCAATCTACGACGACCGCCCGGATATCTGCCGCGTAGACCGGCAGTACACGCTGAACTACGCAAAGCTGTACAGCTGGGATGAGTATGTCGAGCTGAACCTTCAGATCTGTTCACACCTGCAACAGAAGCACAACACCTCCCAGGCGTTGAGAATCACAGCCCCGCGAGAACGTCTATATGCCATCCGGCCGGACTAAACACTGCCCTCCGGCATCTTATTGCCCAACCTCCTTAACCATCATCACTGGCTGTGGTTGCACCCAAACACCGCTTTCTGCATTCGGATTCGCCGTGGAACACGATGACACAACGGACCCTGTCCGCCCCTGCCTCCACGATGGACTCGATAGCGATGGGCGCACGAAGATGTTGCAACGCGCACGCTCCAATACATCGTGATCACTCCACTTTCATCACAAATTCAAATGACCAAACAGCACGACACAACCGTCATCCGCCTTGTGCAGGTATTGCAACGGCTCAATAACGGCGAAAAGCTTGACCCTCAAGAGTTAGCCAAAGAGTTCAATGTATGCCTGCGTACGATCCAACGCGACTTGAACGAACGCTTTGCCTATCTGCCGCTGGAGAAGCGCGATGGCCGTTACAGCATGGATACGGCATTTCTGGGCAGCGAGCTGACGTTCACGGACTTGCAGCGCTTTGCCGCTTTAGCTGGACTGCATGGCTTTTTTCCGGGGCTAGACAAGACATTCCTGCGAGAAATGTTCGACTATAGGCTGCAGCAAACGCTGCTGATTCACGGACATCAATTTGAGAGCTCCAGTGATTTCGCTGAAACGTTTCGCAGGCTGCAACATGCCATTCTGAAGCGACTTGAAGTGCAGCTTACCTACCGTCGGGATGATATCGACCGCGGCAAGTCGGTGCAGGCACATCCCTACCGCCTCATCAACCATAGCGGCGTGTGGTATCTGGCGGCGACGGATCAGGACGACGGCGGCAAACCCAAGTCTTACGCGCTTGGCAAGATTTCAGGATTGCGAGTACTCGAGGGCACGTTCATACCTGACGCCGCAATTCAGAGCATGTTGGAAGAGGAAGACAGCATCTGGCTGAATCAAGACAAGCCAGAAGCTGTGCTGAAAGTCGCGGCACCCGCTGCACAGTACTTTAAGCGGCGCAAGCTGATTGCAGGACAGAAATTCATCACGGAGCTTGAGGACGGCAGCCTCTTAATCTCCGGCAAGTTTGCGCACCCGAACCAGATCGTCCCTATCGTACGCTACTGGGTGCCACATGTACGTATCGTCAGCCCCGAGAACTGGCAGCATGCACTCGAACAGGAACTGCGAGCCTATCTGGATAGTTGAAACAAACCACCGCCAGCCTGCCCGTTCCAGTGACGCTCTGGACCGATGAATTGGTCCCACTTGTTGGCGGGCCCTTCAACATCGAACCACGACACACCACACACGGACGAAAAACCAGCATACGGTCACGTCCCTCACTAGGAAGCAAGGCTTCCAGAGCGCGGTCGATAGACGAATGGTCTGGAGCAGGACCGACTGACGTGAGAATCGAGTCATAGAGCCCCTCTCTCCACTCAGGCCTTAGTGGCCTGCGTCCTAGCTCTGCCCACAGCGAAGTCGCACAACCGAGCCTCCGCCCCTGCGAATACCGTGCAAAAAAGCCCCGCCGCGTTTCTCGGCTGGGGCTTTATAAAATCCTAGCGGCTACACTCGTGGCGAGCAACTTCGCCACCTTACTCAGCTGTGCGGAACAACAGCCACCTCTTCGACATCAAGAGCTCTTAATTGGCTTTTCAGGCTTGCGCGCCTGGAGCTCGGGCAAGCTAGCCAGCAACGCACTCAACTGCGCCTTCAAAGCGTCTGCCTCTCCGCGATAGCGCGCGGCCTCTTCAGACCTGACAGTCAGCACTTCCTGGCAGTCCCTCAGAGCGGCTTCAAGGCCAGCAATCCGGCCGACTTCAACGCGAAGCTGCGCCACATCAATCTCGGCTTGCTGCTGGGCGTTGGCTCGCCCACTCAGTTCGGCGTCCTGCTCTGAGACAACACGCTCCAATCGCCTGATCTCAGCGTAAGCATCTTGAACCTCTGTTCGTGCGGCAGCTTGAATCGCCGCAGCCTGTTGCTTTGCTTCAGTCACCTCTTCAGCAGCAACGCGAGACGCCAAATCCCAAGCACCGCATGCAAACCGTCTTGCGAGCTCCGAAAGCTCCTCGGGTAGAGCAACCGTCGAAAGTTGCGTTTGTTTCTCTCGCCAAAGCTCAAGATAGCGCTGAATCGTCGTATACGAACCAGCACCTAAGCGCTCCTTCAGTTTCTTCGTCGTTGGCTCTGTCCCTTCAGTTCTCAGCTCTTCAGCGACTTGCGCAACCATTTCTTCCGTTACCAATTTTTTGGGCATGTAGATCTCCAACAGTACGATTAGATTTTATCGTAATTATGATAATTATCGTAATTACGATAACAGTACACCGAGAGGAGAAAGCTGAGCAGATAAGTAAACAGTCCACCACTTGATGACACACGCTAAACCCGCGCACAGCATCACCCTCGGCGTGCAGCGCAAAGCTGCAGGGAGTATAGGAAGACGACGCCGAAGTTCGACAACGAGCAGCAACTGCGTGAAGGCAGGGCAAACAAGGGCTAAACCGCCCCACTGGAAGCGGCAGACCCAGTTCAGAAGCTCAGATCGGATCGTAGCGAAGCCACCAAGCCACTTCGTAGACCACACCACTACGGAACGACCACGCCTGCTACCGCGCTTATACGCCTGGCCCTGGGAAGTTTTCAGTCATGGGTTTTTTACACCCTATCAAACGCTCGCGCCGCTATACGCAAATACAGCATCCGCTGTTTTACCAGCTCGCGATAACGCTAATCAGAACCCCGGATTTTGATACAGGGGGTCAAATCATGAAAGGAAAAATCAATGATTTCAATGTGTTCAAAAACGTACGTTATGTCGGCAACTTGGGCGATAACGTTATCAAGGCAATCAACTTCGTCAGCGTGTTTGCGAGCTCCACAAAAATGGAGCTCTATATGCCAACCAGTTACACCAAGATCACCGAACTACTGAAACAATCCTTCTGCAGTAACGAGACCGAACGCTCAAACGCAACGCAGCAGTTCCGCAACCACATGAGCGCACTTAACAGCTACCTTGCGTTCCACGGGAAGACGCTCGAATCTAATGTCGGCACAGAACTAGGAAGCGGGTTCAACGAAAAACTTCGCGATTACCTCGATCAGATCGACGTCGCAGACCGCACACGAAAAGATCGTGCAATCCAGCTTCGACAGATCTACCGCCTCGCAGACGCGGCTGCGACCACCTCTTCGATTCCGTCCAACCGTCAGCCGGACTTCAGCGCAGAGATTCGCCGCCTGATTGCTCAGACTGGTCTCCCACCGAAGACTGTGGCCAAAAAGTCCAACGTTGACCCGGGCACCCTACAAGGATGGCTAAAGGGAGCAACGCCACGAGCTGACACAATGCCGTCGCTGCACCGACTCGAAGCGTACTTCGGCCTCGAACGCGACGCGCTTGCGAAATTGATTGAAAGGCCCGTCGTAACCAATCAGTCTGCTACCTTGACACCGTCTCACAGACGCCGGCTGGCAGAACGGACAAAGCACAACTTTTTTCTGCGCGAAGCTGAGTTGGGAGAAAACTTCAAAGCCGAGTGGAGCAGTTTGTTTGAATACAAAACAACAGCATTCCCTGCGCTTGAGCGTCAATCGCGCGGCAGATGGCGGCTGATTGCAGCGAACGTATCGAAAGCCCTTAGCGAATTCGCGACTAGAGGTCGGATGGTCTGTCCGTCCGCCGACAATGTCATCGGACGACTTCGCTGTTTCTTTGGGGTACTCAGCAGGCTGCCAGCAGACCAAGGCGGAATTGCCTGGACGGAGGCGCCCCCGATCACGCTCGCATGGTTGGCTCATCCGTCTGCGCTGAATTGTTTTTTGTCCTGGATGACAGAAAAGTCGGACGGAGTCCGCCATGGCGGGCACAAAGTGTTCGCCATGACAGTTTGCAGCCTGCTTCGACCGACCACAGGCTTCTTGTGGCAACAGCCCGAGATCTATCGCCAGCGCCTTCCCCGCGAATATCAGCCGGCCTCGGACGAAGCGTGGCAACAGATGTGCGCAAAGAGCTACAAGTTTTTGCGCGATTACACACGAGACTCAAACGGGATGAGCAGGAAGCCTGAAGAACCCATCAGTCATCTGCTTGCGCAGCCTGACCCTCTGAAACCGATTCGCGAAGCGATCATGAAGATCGAGTCTGACGCCGCGACCGCCAAGCCCGGGGGCATAGTCGAAGCAAGACTTAAGCGAAATGCTCTGCTGCTCGCTTTGCTCTTGTCGAACCCTCTGCGCGCCAGATCCCTGATGTCGATGACTTGGGTACCCAACGGACACGGCACGCTGCAAGGGAACCCTTCAGAGGGGTACCGTATCGAGCTTCAGCCGAATCAGTTGAAAACCGGAGACTCGCGCAAAAGCCGCGCTTACTCGGTAAAAGTCGCCGACTGGGTTAAGCCGCTGCTCGACGACTACCTTTGCGAATACCGGGACACACTACTCGCGGGCAGAACGAGCGATTACCTGCTCATCGGAGAACGAAGCGCAAGGATTTGGGCAGGCTTGAACAAGACCGTATTTAACCTGACTCGCCGCTACATCCCTGGGTCGCCGGGGTTCAGCCCCCATGCGCTCCGACATCTCGTTGCAACAACCTGGCTAAGAAATCACCCTGGTGACTTCCTGACGGTAGCCGAGTTGTTGAACGACAATCTCTCGACCGTTCTCGCAAACTACGCGCACCTGCGCCGCGACGACTCGTTTGCGCGGTACGAGGCCTATCTCGACACACTGAGTTGAGATGTCTCACTCCCGGGGGTTTCAGCTGCTCGACCGCAGCCTCCCCGGGATTTTCCCCGACAGATAAACCAAGATCGATCATACAGGCCTCAACTCACACCGAGGCCCGCCCCAATGCTTCACGCCATTTGGCGGCGAGGTTCTCGTTCTGCTGCAGGATTTGCTCAATGGCGCGCTCGCCTACCTGCACACGCTCCTTGGGACGACGGTTCTACAGGCGTCACTCCCCCTTCTCCTGCCCAGCTACCACGTTTGCTTCGCACGCCCCTCGACCAGCACCCCGCGTTTGATCACTGCCGGCGCTGACTCCTCGTCTTAGAAGATCAAACGGTCGAAAGTTTAACGGCGCCCACACTTCCAAACTTCCAAACTTCCGTATGCGGTCGGTCTTTAGGTCGAACATCTACGTTCTGCACTATCCTAGGGCTCTCTTGAACTATCTGCCCGATTCCCATGCCCCATAACCCGAACGGAAACGGAATCCCCACAATCGAAGCAGTTGCCGAGCACCTCACGGCGAAGGAACTGACAAGCCGCCCGCTCAAGGGCGCGAGGAGAATGGCGGCCTTGGATGTTTTCGAGGCCCAGCGGATTAGGGCAGTGAAGATCTTCAATTGGTCAGCCAACCAGGTAGCAAGCGCGGAGGGTGTCAGTTGATCTCCGCCTACCACGCCAAGTACTACGCCCACGAACTGACCCGGCGCCATGCGGCCGATGGCGTTGACCGTCTCTCTCAGTCGCTGTTCGATGCCAGCGTCGATCTGAACCCACATCAGATCGAGGCAGCGCTGTTCGCCTTGCGCAACCCGTTGCAGGAGGGCGTGCTGCTTGCCGACGAGGTCGGCCTGGGCAAAACCATCGAAGCAGCCCTCGTCATTTGCCAATACTGGGCTGAGCGCCGCCGCCGACTGCTCGTGATTTGCCCTGCAAGCCTGCGCAAGCAGTGGGCTCAAGAGCTGCACGACAAGTTTGCAGTGCCTACCGCAGTGGTAGATGCGGTATCTCTGCGCAAGCAGTCGGCCGGTGACATCCTTGCAACCTTGCAGCGCCAAGTCGGCAAGGCTGTGGTCATCATGTCTTACCAGTTCGCCGCCAAGCTGGAAGCCGAGCTACGCGCGGTTCCGTGGGACGTTGTAGTCATCGACGAAGCGCACAAACTGCGCAACGCTCACCGCGCCAGCAACCGTATGGGGCAAGCGCTCAAGCGCGCACTGCAAGGCCGCAAGAAGCTGCTGCTCACGGCTACTCCGTTGCAGAACTCACTGATGGAGCTCTACGGCCTCTCCACGCTCATCGACGAGCACCTGTTCGGGGACGAGGCAGCCTTCCGCAAGCAGTTTATGAACAGCGGAGCGGGCACGGATGAACTCCGTGAGCGGCTCGCTAGCTTCGCCAAGCGCACACTGCGGCGGGACGTGCTGGAGTACATCAAGTACACCGAACGAAAGGCCCTCACCCAGCCGTTCAACCCCACGGACGACGAGCAAGCGCTGTACGAGCGCATCTCCGCTTTCCTGCAAAAGGAAGACTCTTACGCTCTGCCCAAGCGGCAGCGCCATCTCACGGCGCTGATCTTGCGCAAACTACTGGCGTCCAGCTCCCACGCCGTCGCTGCCACGTTGGTCACCATCCGGGAGCGCCTCCAAGGCTTGCTCACGGCAGACAAGACGGAAGACGATGGCAGTCAGCTGATCGAACAGCTCATTGCCGAGGACGACCTGGAGCAGGACTATCTGGAAGACGAGGCCAGCGAGGCCGAAAAAGACTCCGAAGCCCCTACGCTTGCGCCACGCGAAGATGGCAAACCAGATGCTGCAAAGGATGCCAACGCTGTACGCGTGGCCATCCGCGCCGAGATCGCGGAGCTGACTGCCTTCGTCGATGCAGCCCAAGCTCTGCAAACCGATACCAAGGCGCAGGCGCTACTCAAGGCGCTCGCAGCCGGCTTCGGCAAGATGGCCGAGCTGCGCGCACCACGCAAGGCAATCATCTTCACGGAATCCAAGCGCACACAGGAGTACCTGCACCGCTTCCTCTCAGCCAACGGCCACGCGGGCAAGTTGGTGTTGTTTAGCGGCACCAACAATCATGAAGACTCCACCGCCATCTACCAGCGCTGGCTGGAAGAGCACAAAGGCACGGATCGCGTCACCGGCTCGCCGCAGGTAGATCGCCGCACCGCACTAATCGACCACTTCCGCAAAGACGACGGTAGCGGCGCGGAGATCATGATTGCCACCGAAGCTGCCTCCGAAGGCGTCAACCTGCAGTTTTGCGCGCTCATCATTAACTACGATCTGCCGTGGAACCCCCAGCGCGTCGAGCAGCGCATTGGCCGCTGCCACCGCTACGGCCAGCGCTACGACGTCGTGGTCATCAACTTTCTCAACACCCGAAACCAGGCCGACCAGCGCGTGCTGGAACTGCTCACCGAAAAGTTCAACCTGTTCTCCGGCGTGTTCGGTGCAAGCGACGAGGTGCTGGGCCGCATCGAAGGTGGGCTCGACTTCGAGAAGCGCATCCTCCAGATCTACGACACCTGCCGCCAGCCCGAGCAAATTGAAGCCGCCTTCAATGCCCTGCAATCGGAACTGGAAGAAGTCATCGCCGACCGCATCAAAGACACCCAATCCCAGTTGCTGGAGAATTTTGACGAGGATGTCCACGACCGACTCAAGCTGCGATTAGACGAGGCCGAAGCCCGGCTCGACAAACTGGGGCGCTGGTTCTGGGGGGTTACCCGCTATGCGCTTAACGACTGTGCTCACTTCGACGAGCAGTCCTACGCGTTTTCTCTGAGCAGGCCCCCAACGGGAGTTGCACAACTAGCGCCTCCTGGCCGCTATCAGCTCATTCGCGGTGCGGCACAGCCAGACATGCTCGCTCACGCCTACCGCCTCAGCCACCCGCTGGGGGAATGGAGCATTGATGCCAGTCTGCATGCGGCTACGCCCACCGCCGCCTTGAAGCTCGACTACAGAAACCATGGCGCACGCGTCTCCGTTGTCGAGAAACTACGCGGCAAGTCAGGCTGGCTGACGCTGGCGCGGCTGCAAGTCACGGCCTTCGAGACTACCGAAGCGCTGCTGTTCTCCGGCCTCACTGACGATGGTCAGGTGCTGGATCAGGAAGCCTGCGAAAAGCTCATGGCCATTCCTGCAGCAGGCAAGCCCACTCCATTGAGCACCAACGTACCCGACGCCCTGCTGGCCAACAGCCAGCGGGCCGTCGCCGCTACCATTGCAGAAGTTCTGGAAGCCAACCAGCGCCTCTTCAATGAAGAACGCGACAAACTGGAACGCTGGGCCGATGACAAGCTGCTGGCCGCCGAGGAGGCCCTGAGGAACACCAAGGCGCGCATCGCCCAGTTGAAGCGTGACGCACGCAAGGCCGCCACTTTGCAGGAACAGGACGCCATCCAGCGCGAGCTATCGGAACTGGAGCGCAAGCAACGCCGCCAGCGGCAAGAAATTTTCGCTGTCGAGGACGAGATCATCGCAAAGCGCGACGAACTGATTGCCTCGCTCCAGCAGCGCCTGCAAGAAACAACAAGCAACGAGACCCTGTTCAGCTTGCGCTGGCAGGTGATCTAACCCGATTCAAGCATCCCGAGATCAGGGCAAATCATGACCAACAAACACAACCCCAAATTCCAGGAACTTGTCGCCAAGCTACGCGAAATCTTTCAGATCGACCGCCCCGAGCTCGACTTCGGCATCTACCGCATCCTCAACGCCCGCGCGGGCGAGATCAATGACTACCTGCAAAACCGGCTTGCCGAGAAGGTGCAACAAGCGCTTAGCAGCGGCAACGAGGCCCAACGCGAGCAAGTGGCGCGCGAGCTAAAGGAAAAGGAAGCCCAGTATCAGGCCGACGGCATCAACCCGGACACGGTGCCCAAGGTGCAGGAATTGCGACAGAAGCTCGCGCAATACAGCGCCGGTGCCAGCGAACACGAAAACGCCGTGTTCTCGCACCTGCTCACCTTCTTTTCGCGCTACTACGAAAGTGGCGACTTCATCAGTCAGCGCCGCTACAAGGGCGACACCTACGCCATCCCCTACGCGGGCGAAGAGGTGATGCTGCACTGGGCCAACAAGGACCAGTACTACACCAAGAGCGGCGAAAACTTCAGCAACTACAGCTTCAAACTCGAAGACGGCCGCACGGTGCATTTCCGTCTCGCCGCCGCCGACACCGCCAAGGACAACCGCAAGGACAACGACAAGGAACGTCGATTTGCCCTTGTGACGCCCAAGGCCGTCACCCGTGTGGATGAAAACGGCGACGAGTTCGAGGAAGAGCTTGTGCCAGTGGAGGAAGCATCGGGCAGTGACGGCAACCAGGAGCTGATCATCCGCTTCGAGTATGCCGCCCAGCCCAAAGGCACCAAACAGGAAGCACTCATCACCAAGGCAGTAGAGGCTGTGCTGGCGGATGGCTCCGTCAAGGCCCGCTGGTTGGCACTGGGCAACCGCGCGCCAACCGAGAAGAACCCTCAGCGCACCCTGCTGGAAAAACACCTGAGCGACTACACCACCAAGAACACGGCGGACTACTTCATCCACAAAGATCTGGGTGGCTTCCTCCGGCGTGAATTGGACTTCTACATCAAGAACGAAGTCATGCATCTGGATGATGTGCAGAACGCGAGCGCGTTCGCGGACATCGAGAAGAACCTACGCATGATCCAATGCCTACGCAGCATCGCGCTAGAGCTGATTACCTTCCTGGCGCAGTTGGAGAATTTCCAGAAGAAGCTTTGGCTGAAAAAGAAGTTCGTTGTCTCCAGCCACTACTGCATCACGCTGGATCGGGTGCCTGAAGCGCTGTGGCCGGAGGTGGCGGCGAACGAGCATCAATGGGCGCGATGGAAGCAGCTGGGCGTCTGGGATGGCGAGACGCCTGGGACTTTGGAGGACCTGAAGGCTGCACCGTATCGGATGTTGGATACAGCGCTCTTTACGCCTGACTTCAAATGTCGTTTATTGAGCAACATCCCAGATTTGGATTCCTGCACGGATGGATTGGTTATTCATAGCGAAAATTTCCAAGCCACAAGCCTATTGAGAGAACGATATCGCAATCATTTGACATGCGTTTATATCGACCCCCCCTACAATACTGGAGGAGATGGGTTTGCATACAAAGACGGATACGCACACTCAAGCTGGCTTGCGTTAACGGCTGATCGGATATCCGGAATTCGTTCTCTTATGTCGAGCGACTCTGTGTTCTTTTCATCCATAGATGACAACGAAGCACATCGCTACAAAGCTTTACTCGACGCGCAATTTTTTGCTCACAATCACATAGCGGATATTGTCTGGCAGAAGCGATATGCGCCAGATGTTCGGAAAGCCATTAGCGACGCACATGAATATATTTTCTGTTACGCAAACGACACCGCATCGTTTAAATCGCGCCGCAGAAAGCTTCCGCTTGGGGACGCGCAAACCAAGCAGTTTAAGAACCATGACAATGATCCGAGAGGCCCTTGGAAAGCAGATAACTTTACTGCACAAGGATTTCGTCCGAACCAAATGTACCCAATTACCGTACCCTCCGGCCGAGTTGTAACTCCACCAGCAAATCGTTGCTGGGGCTATACGGAAGAGGTATATAGAAAATTTCTGGCAGAAAACCGCATGTATTTTGGGAGAGATGGAGATGGGGCTCCAGCGGTAAAACGATTTCTGAGTGACATGGACGGAATGGTTCCATGGACATGGTGGAACCAAGAAGATGTTGGACACTCCCAAGATGGACTTAAAGAGCTAATGAAGCTCTTTGGAAGGGAAGCCGAATCGCTCACCAATCTCACAGCAAAGCCCGTTTCTCTCATATCCAGAATCATCTATATATCTACTACTGAATCGGGCATAGTAGCGGACTTCTTTGCTGGATCCGGAACAACCGGGCAAGCCGTTTTGGCTGAAAACCGAAGAGACTCTGGAAATAGAAAATACATACTTACCGACAAGAATGAGTATTTCGATACCATCTTGACGCCTCGCATGCAGAAGGCCACTTACTCTTCTGACTGGAAGGACGGCAAACCCGTTAATCCTGAATCGGGCATATCCCACTGTTTCAAAGTCCTCAAGCTCGAAAGCTACGAAGACACCCTGAACAACCTGCAGCTGCAACGCACGTCCGCGCAGGGCGATCTGCTCAACACCCTGCCGCAACAAGCCAAGGACGACTACCTGCTCAACTACCTGCTGGAGGTGGAAAGCCGTAGCTCGCTGCTGTCGGTAGAGGATTTCAAGAAGCCATTCGACTACACCCTCAATGTGGCCGTAGATTCCGCGGGCGCGTTCGAGCCACGCAAGGTCGACCTGATTGAAACCTTCAACTACCTGATCGGCCTGCGCGTGAAGCACATCGACATGCAGCCTTCACGCGGCTTTATCACCGTCACCGGCACGCTACCCAGCGGTGAAAGCTGCCTGGTGCTTTGGCGCGACTGTGATGTGCTGGATTACGAAGGTGTCAGCAAGCTCTGCGACAAGCTGGCCATCAACCCGGCGGACAACGAGTTCGATGTGGTCTACATCAATGGCGACCACAACATCCCCACCGTGCTGACACAGACCGCTGAGGAAGGCGGAGCCACCCGCGTGCTCAAGCTACGCCAGATCGAACCGGAGTTTCAGGAACGCATGTTCTCTGTGGAGGACATCTGATGGCACGCGCAGCAAAGCCAAAAGGGAAAAAGCGCAGCTTCCATCAGGAACTGGTACTCAACCGCTGGGTACTGGGTTTCTTTCAAGGCGGCACGCTGGCGGCACTCAAGATGCGCCTGGGCGACGACCGCTTCGAGGGCATCGACGAGGACGGCCAGACCAAGTTCTTTCATGAGCTGATCCGAGGCTTGTTCGACCCCAACAAGGTCCCCGAGACCGACCTGCGGCGCTACGACTTGAACATCGTCGCCCACTGGCAGGCCATCACTGCCCAGCGCAACAAGCTGGAGGGCCATGAGTTGCAGATGAAGTACTTCCAGTACCTCTCGCTGCTATTCACCGAGCTGTATCTGGACTGGTACTTCAAGCACCGCCAGGACTTGCTTGATGGCCTGAATGAGGAAATGACACGCTACCGCACCGAGACCGGCGCGGAGCCTTTCCGTGACTTCGAGGCAGACGACCTGAACAAGATCGCCTTCTGGAACGCCACGGGCAGCGGAAAGACACTGCTGCTTCACGTAAACATCCGCCAGTATCTGCACTACTTCCAAGCCGGACGGCACGACCACTATCCAAGCAAGATCATCCTGCTCACGCCCAACGAAGGTCTGTCGCGCCAGCATTTGGAAGAGCTGGAGCTGTCCGGCTTTGGCTTTGCACAGTTCTTCAACAAGGCGCAGTCACCCGCACGCGGCTCCATTGAGATCATCGACATCAACAAGCTGGGTGATGAGATGGGCGACAAGACAGTCGCCGTGGATGCCTTCGAAGGCAACAACCTGGTACTGGTGGACGAAGGTCACCGCGGCACAGGCACCGCAGCAGGCGCCTGGATGGCCCGACGTGACGCGCTGGTGCGGGGTGGTTTCGCCTTCGAGTATTCCGCCACGTTCGGACAGGCAGTAGCCAAGGGTATGACCGTGGCAGAGGCGGAAGAAGACATCCAGAAAAAGCGCTCCAAGATGCTGTTCAACACCACCAGCCTGCGCAGTCTGGACGACGAGCAGAAGGGGCAGTTGGCGCTGTCGGCAGAGGACAAGCGCCGCGCGCGCGTAACTGCCACCCGCGAGATTTACGCCAAGTGCATTTTGTTCGATTACTCGTACAAGTTCTTCTACGAGGATGGCTATGGCAAAGAATCGCTGATCCTCAACATGAGTGGCGAAGCCTACGAACAGACCGACAACGCGCGTAAGTATTTCACTGCCTGCTTGCTTGCGTACTACCAGCAGCTTTGGCTGTGGAGCACGCACGGTGACAAGCTGACCGATTTCAACATCGAAAAGCCGCTGTGGGTCTTCGTGGGCAATACGGTGTCGGGCGAGGAGTCGGACATCCTGGAAGTGGTGAATTTCCTCGCCGACTTCTTGAACAGCGACGCGCAGATCAAGAGTTGGCTGGCCGATTTAGTTGCCGACAAGGCGCAGATTCTGGACGCCAAGGGCAACAACATCTTCAGCGGGCGCTTCACACCCTTGATGGGCTTCAGCGGCCGCGTGGACGAGCTGTACGCCGACATCTTACTGCGTGTGTTCAATGCCTCCGCCCGTCAGCGCTTGAAACTGGTCAACATCAAAAGCAGCAAGGGTGAGCTAGCATTGCGCGTGGGCGATGCCGAGCCCTTCGGTCTGATCAACATCGGAGACGACGCTGGCTTCTTCGGGATGGCCGAGGACGCAGAAAACTTCGACAGCGAACGAGACGACTTCGGTGGCGCACTTTTTGGTACGTTGAACAACAAAGACAGCCGCCTGAATGTGCTGATCGGCTCGCGCAAGTTCACCGAGGGCTGGAACAGTTGGCGCGTGTCCACAATGGGCCTGCTGAACATGGGCCAAGGTGAAGGTTCGCAGATCATCCAGTTGTTCGGGCGCGGGGTGCGGCTCAAGGGCAAGGGCTTCTCGCTCAAGCGCACCTTGTCGCAGGACAGCCCCAAGGGGGCTCATCTGGACAAGCTGGAGGCGCTGAACATCTTCGCCGTGCGTGCCAGCTATATGGCTGCATTCAAGGACTATTTGCGCGAGGAAGGCATCACGCCCAGTGACGAACTGCTGACGCTGGACTTCGAGACCAAGGCCAATCTGCCCGCAAACAAATTAAAGACCTTGGCACTGAAGGATGGCTACAAAGACAATCAGAAACTAGGGTTTAAGCGCAAGGTGTTCCCTGAGCTTTACACAATTCCCGAACAGTTCATTGACGAAACCACCGGCAAACCCAAGATCAAGCTGCCGCATGTGGTGCTTGACCTATATCCGCGCGTCGAAGCGCTATCGAGCAAGGACAAAGGGGTCACCCCCACGACGGAAGCTCGCAGCAAGGGCAAACTGAATCAGACGCTGTTCTCCGCCTTCAACTGGGATCGCATCTATCTGGCCTTGCAGGATTACAAACTGCAACGCAGCTGGAGCAATCTGCGGCTTGAAAGACAAAGGCTGATCGACTTCTGCTCCGGTGCGCAGGATTGGTACACGCTGTTCATTCCCGCTGCGGAGCTGAACGTGAGCACCTTCGCAGACATCCGCAAGCAGGAAGACATCCTGCTGCGACTGCTGACGGACTACACCGACCGCTTCTACAAGGCGCTGAAGACTGGCTATGAGGGCCAGTTCTACGACATCACCCACATCGATGAAGATCACGGGTCGATGCTCAAGCTTTACCAGTTCGAGATCGAAAACAGCGACGACGGGCTGGAGTATCAGGCGAAGCTGGAAACGCTGAAAAAGCTGGTGGCAGACGGCAAGATTGGCGAGGCGAGCCAATGGAACGCACCGCACATGGTGGCTATCAGCTTTGATCGGCACCTGTACTACCCGCTGCTGGCGTTGGAAGACAAGGATGCTGTGCCGCTGAAACTGCGTCCGCTGGCGTTTGACGCGCCCAGCGAATGGGAGTTTGTCCGCGACCTGGAGGCGTTCTACAACTCCAGCGAAGGCAAGGAAGCGATTGGCCCACGCAGTCTGTATCTGCTGCGCAATGCGGATCGGGAAGAAAAAGGACTGGGCTTCGCGTTGGCGGGCAACTTCTATCCGGACTTCCTGCTGTGGCTGGTGGACGATACCAACGGCAAGCAGTGGCTGACCTTCGTTGATCCAAAGGGTCTGCGCAATCTGGACCTGTCACACCCCAAACTGGGCCTCTACAAGGAAGTGAAGACGCTGGAAGCAACGTTGGCTGCGCAGGCCAGGACCGGGGAACCACCGCTAGTCCTGAACGCTTTTGTCCTGTCACCCACGAAGTTTTCTGACCTTCTCAACGTAGGCGATCCGGCCAAGAAGGCAGACCTCGAAAGCCGCAACGTGCTGTTCATGGAAGACGGGGGCAACAGCTACTTGAAGAAGCTGTTTGCCGCACTGGTGTGATTGAGGAAGGCTTCATGCAATTACCTACCGCAGACAGTTATGGTGGTGTTGTGGTCAGTGGCGGGGGCAAAGTTCTGCTGCGTGAACCGACCAAGCACCATGGTGGATACGCGTGGACCCTTGCCAAAACCGAGGCCAAGCCCGGTGAGTCGCCTCGCGATGCTGCCCTTCGTGCCGTGCGTGAAAAAACTGGCTACGACGCCGAGATCCGCATCAGCATACCCGGCGTCTTCAATGGCTCGTCCTCCAGCACCTGTTACTACGTGATGGACGCCAGGCACCCGCCCTCCTCCCCGAACTGGCAGACCAGCGGGTTGCGTTGGGTGACATTCGATGAAGCGCGCGACCTGATTCGGCTGTCTTCAAACACCGACGGTAGCGCCCGCGATCTGTCCGTTCTGAACGCAGCGGCAAAGGCTGCCGACATGATCCCCTACAACGAGCATCCCAGTGTCCAGCCAGAAGACTGGCCGGAGCTGAAGTCCATGCCGGCACGGCACACCGTGCTCCGCCCACAGCTGCGCTTCAGCCCGGATGAGATGAAGCGCATCCAGCGCGGCTTCTTCCCTACGGTAATGGAGCAGAAGTGGTTCCTGTACTTCATCGGAAACAGGCTCCGCATGCACCGGAGCTGGACGGGTTTTCTGATCTTCGACGTGGGCTTTGCCTCCGACGCGCAAGGCGCCGCCTGCGTAACCGAGGTGATCGCAAATCGAGAGTCTCGAGAGTACGGCTGCACGGATGACGCGGAAGATCTGAGGCTGTTGAACGACATCATCCGATACCACCTACTTGAGCAGCTGGACGAACCCGCAGTCGATGGATTGGTGAAGGCGATTGCCTTGGCCAGCCAGCCGAAGTACCTCGGCTCGCCAGATGTCGTGACCGCGTTGGTCAAAGAAGTATTCGATGTTGCCGTTCGAGCCATCGCTGATGAAGCGACCGAAGATGACTTTGTCCAAGCAGTCGAACAGGTGGCCTTAGCCTTTACCGAGGACGACGCCGGCTACACCCGTATGCCGGGCTGGCACAGCGCCGAGCAGATGGGCGCCAACGTAAAGAAGTACCTGCTCGGTAGCGACCCGGGAGAAGACCTTGCCGAGATCATCCGCCATGGCATGGCCGCAGTGCTTGCCAAGCTGCTGGAGATGCTTGGTGACTTCCTGAAGGACCCTGCAGCCAACTGGGAAAATCATGCCCTGGTTCAGCTCAACGCTGCCCATCAGTTCGTGGTGGCAGTCATGCTCGGCACAAACACCGTGAAGTTTGGCGAGAGGACCTTGAGCGACTTCCGCTGGGTGCCAGTCGCGGTCGGAGCGCAGACGCAGGCCATCCTTGAAGTTGCTTCAGAGAGCGGCCAACTGACGCTGTGCGGCATTCAGTCGCCCAGCGGCTGGCAGTTTCGCATTGAGGCCCATACGGCCTCTCAACCGGTCATCGAGGACATCTCCAAGCCATCCCATCACCCCTGGGTCGATACATGGCGCAGCGCCCTGAAGCAGCTCGACACCTACCACTGGACACAACTGCAGGCGGTGGCGGTGCATCCTGAGTTTCGCGAGCGGGTCTTCAAGGCGCTCAAGACCCGGCAGAAAAAAGGGCTCATCATTGATTGGGAGCGGTGGGCAGATGTGCTGCACATCCTCGAAGACGAAGCGTAAAGCCGATGCGCGGGCGCCGAAGGCGGAGGGCGGGCATGGAAAACAGAAGATTCAGCAGTGTTCAGGAGCTCGAACAGGATATCGAGCGCGTCGAACTCGAGATCCTCTGCCGTGCGGCTACGGAGTTGGACGCTCTCCGCAACGCCCCCGGCCGTGCTGAGGAATGCAGAAGGCTCAAGCGCATCATCCAGCGTTCGCTGGTGGCGCTAAAGCTCGACAAGCAGCAGGAGGACGGCACACTTGATCAGCGGGGAGAGCAGCAATCGTTTTGGCTGGGCATGCACCCCTGAGCGTATGCCCGACGGAGAGAAGCGGCAAAAGTCACCACGAAAACTGTTCAAGACAGCGCGGCTCATGGGCCCCAAAGCAAAGTTTGCAGAGCTCGTTGCGCAGCTCAACAAGCCCGAGGTGATAAATAAAATTTTGCACACCCCCGCTACGAACGGTCAGATATGAAAGCTGGGACCGCCTCGCTAAATTGCGATGGCAAAGAATTGCCCGGGACAACCACGCTCCCAAAATCACGTCTCATTTTGGGATGGGGCTTCGCCCCCTCGCTATAGTAGGCGCTCTGCAAGTAAGCAAATCAGCGAGCCTCCCCCTACGCTCAAGCTGCAATCTCTCCCATTGGCTCATCCAGCTCAGTTGTTCCAGGGAGACAATGTCAGGGTGGTGGGATGAGCCCAGCCATCCTCAGCCAACAGCGGCAAGGATAGGCCTTCAGACTCAACCCCCACCCTCGCCACAATGGCAGGTCTGGAGCCGACTCACCCGCCAGCCGTTCGTCCCACAGGCGCTAGCTTCGCCACCTGTTCCCGGTTCTCAGAGACTTTCCCGCAGTCCGGTGTATCCCCTAGTCGCTGCCGTTCATAACCCCGACCAACTAGGCGGCAGTCTCCGGGGCGCTCTACGGTGAGGCGCATGTGCCGTTTGACTGCAACCCTGTATAGCTCGGTTGTACATAAACTCGATAACTTCTTACGACTTTGGCTGGCCGCGCACATCCGCCGGCTACGGACTGAGCAGATCGACAAGCGGCACTTCCAAAGCTACGGAGAGTTTCTCGATGTTGTCGAGTGAGATGTTGCGCGCCCCACGCTCAACGTGAGCTACGAACGTGCGATGCAGCCCTGCCCGGAAAGCTAGTTCTTCCTGCGACCAGCCTCGCTCTGACCTGCCCCCAGTTTTAGTACCGCTACCTACTTAGTAGGCCCTGGGGTTGAGATGAATGTTTCTTCCTTTTCTTGCTGCTTCCCGGCGCGCCAGTTGGCGGCAAACTC
>NZ_BAAKJA010000012.1:0-5500 GCF_059703705.1 Pseudazoarcus sp. NS36
TGGGGTTAGTCTGACGATGACCTACTTTCACACAGGTATCTGCACTATCATCGGCGCGGGCCTGTTTCACGTTCCTGTTCGGGATGGGAAGGAGTGGTTCCAGGCTGCTATGGTCGTCAGACTATGACGGGGTAACAAAGTGGGAGTGTAAAGGGTGTTGTTGTTGGGTGCGTGACTGCGTTTTATACGCTCACGTGTGATGCATGGTTATAGGATCAAGCCTCACGGGCAATTAGTATCGGTTAGCTCAACGCATTACTGCGCTTACACACCCGACCTATCAACGTTGTGGTCTTCAACGACCCTTCAGGGGGCTCAAGGCCCCAGGGAAGTCTCATCTTGAGGCGAGTTTCCCGCTTAGATGCTTTCAGCGGTTATCTCTTCCGTACTTAGCTACCCGGCGATGCGACTGGCGTCACAACCGGTACACCAGAGGTACGTCCACTCCGGTCCTCTCGTACTAGGAGCAGGCCCTCTCAAACTTCCAGCGCCCACGGCAGATAGGGACCAAACTGTCTCACGACGTTTTAAACCCAGCTCACGTACCACTTTAAATGGCGAACAGCCATACCCTTGGGACCGGCTACAGCCCCAGGATGTGATGAGCCGACATCGAGGTGCCAAACTCCGCCGTCGATGTGAACTCTTGGGCGGAATCAGCCTGTTATCCCCAGAGTACCTTTTATCCGTTGAGCGATGGCCCTTCCATACAGAACCACCGGATCACTATGACCTGCTTTCGCACCTGCTCGACTTGTCGGTCTCGCAGTCAAGCCACCTTTTGCCATTGCACTATCAACACGATGTCCGACCGTGTCTAGGTGACCTTCGTACTCCTCCGTTACTCTTTGGGAGGAGACCGCCCCAGTCAAACTGCCTGCCATGCACGGTCCCCGATCCGGATTCACGGACCAAGGTTAGAACCTCAACGACACCAGGGTGGTATTTCAAGGTTGGCTCCACGAGAACTAGCGTCCCCGCTTCAAAGCCTCCCACCTATCCTACACAAGTGACGTCAAAGTCCAATGCAAAGCTACAGTAAAGGTTCATGGGGTCTTTCCGTCTTGCCGCGGGGAGATTGCATCTTCACAAACACTTCAACTTCGCTGAGTCTCAGGAGGAGACAGTGTGGCCATCGTTACGCCATTCGTGCAGGTCGGAACTTACCCGACAAGGAATTTCGCTACCTTAGGACCGTTATAGTTACGGCCGCCGTTTACCGGGGCTTCGATCAAGAGCTTGCACCCCATCACTTAACCTTCCGGCACCGGGCAGGCGTCACACCCTATACGTCATCTTTCGATTTTGCAGAGTGCTGTGTTTTTAATAAACAGTCGCAGCCACCGATTCTCTGCGGCCCACTTCAGCTCCACCCGCAAGGGGCTTCACCTACCATGGGCATACCTTCTCCCGAAGTTACGGTATCAATTTGCCGAGTTCCTTCTCCTGAGTTCTCTCAAGCGCCTTGGTATTTTCTACCTGCCCACCTGTGTCGGTTTGCGGTACGGTCGATCATAGACTGAAGCTTAGAGGCTTTTCCTGGAAGCTGGGTATCACTCACTTCAAGCCACAAGGGCTCTCGTTATCACGCCTCATCTAAGCCCGGCGGATTTGCCTACCAGGCACGACTACACGCTTGAACCGGGACGTCCAACACCCGGCTGAGCTAACCTTCTCCGTCCCCCCATCGCATCTATGATCGGTACAGGAATATTCACCTGTTTCCCATCGACTACGCTTTTCAGCCTCGCCTTAGGGGCCGACTCACCCTGCGTCGATGAACGTTGCGCAGGAAACCTTGGGCTTTCGGCGAGGGTGCTTTTCACACCCTTTATCGCTACTCATGTCAGCATTCGCACTTCCGATACCTCCAGCATCCTTTACAAGACACCTTCACAGGCTTACGGAACGCTCCCCTACCATGCACATAGTGCATCCGCAGCTTCGGTTCATGGCTTGAGCCCCGTTACATCTTCCGCGCAGGACGACTCGACTAGTGAGCTATTACGCTTTCTTTAAAGGATGGCTGCTTCTAAGCCAACCTCCTAGCTGTCTGGGCCTTCCCACCTCGTTTGCCACTTAGCCATGCATTTGGGACCTTAGCTGGCGGTCTGGGTTGTTTCCCTCTCGACACCGGACGTTAGCACCCGATGTCTGTCTGCCGTATATCACTTTGCGGTATTCGGAGTTTGCTATTGCGGGGTAAATCGCGATGACCCCCCCAACAATTACAGTGCTCTACCCCCGCAAGTGTCCGTACGACGCACTACCTAAATAGTTTTCGGGGAGAACCAGCTATTTCCGGATTTGTTTAGCCTTTCACCCCTATCCACAGCTCATCCCCTAACTTTTCAACGTTAGTGGGTTCGGACCTCCAGTACCTGTTACGGCACCTTCATCCTGGCCATGGATAGATCATCCGGTTTCGGGTCTACGCCGTGCTACTTAACGCCCTTATCAGACTCGCTTTCGCTACGCCTCCCCTACTCGGTTAAGCTCGCAACACAACGTAAGTCGCTGACCCATTATACAAAAGGTACGCAGTCACCCCACTTGGAGGCTCCCACTGTTTGTATGCATGCGGTTTCAGGATCTATTTCACTCCCCTCCCGGGGTTCTTTTCGCCTTTCCCTCACGGTACTGGTTCACTATCGGTCGATCACGAGTATTTAGCCTTGGAGGATGGTCCCCCCATCTTCAGACAGGATTTCTCGTGTCCCGCCCTACTTGTCGCACGCTCAGACCCGCCACCCAGTTTTCGCATACGGGACTATCACCCTGTATCGTCGGACTTTCCAGACCGTTTTGCTAACTCGATGGTTTAGTCGTGCAGGCTCTTGCGCGTTCGCTCGCCACTACTAGCGCAATCTCGGTTGATTTCTTTTCCTGCGGCTACTTAGATGTTTCAGTTCGCCGCGTTCGCCTCCTCAGACCTATGTATTCAGTCTGGGATACTCCTTGCGGAGTGGGTTTCCCCATTCGGATATCGGGGGATCAAAGCTCCATTGCCAGCTCCCCCCCGCTTTTCGCAGGCTTGCACGTCCTTCATCGCCTGTGATCGCCAAGGCATCCACCACATGCACTTATTCGCTTGATCCTATAACCATGCCCCCTGTCGCCAGGAGAACACCGGTTATCGGCATTACACGCGTCTGTGCGCCACACCACGGCCCGCTGGTTCAATAGCAGCCAGGTGTGACTAAAAATGCAATCACACACCCATGTAGCCACCAGCCTGACATAAACGCCGGCGGCCACACACTTTACACTTTCCACTTTGTTAAAGAACGATGCCTCTAAAGGCTAAGCACTACCGCCACTTCCGGCCGCACTGCTTAACCTTCCTACTTCGAACGAATCACACGCACTCCCCAGATTCTGGTGGAGCTGGTCGGGATCGAACCGACGACCCTCGGCTTGCAAAGCCGATGCTCTCCCAGCTGAGCTACAGCCCCTCGTGCTGCCTGCAGCCACCGCCCACACTCCTGATAAGCATGGTGGGTCTGGTTGGGTTCGAACCAACGACCCCCGCCTTATCAAGACGGTGCTCTAACCAGCTGAGCTACAGACCCTCTGGTACGTCTTCGTTCGAGGCTCTTTCTACATCCGGACAACCGATAAGTTGTGGGTACTTGAGAAGTCTGTGAATCCTTCTTCTCTTGAAAGGAGGTGATCCAGCCGCAGGTTCCCCTACGGCTACCTTGTTACGACTTCACCCCAGTCATGAATCTCACCGTGGTGAGCGCCCTCCCGAAGGTTAAGCTACCCACTTCTGGTGAAACCCACTCCCATGGTGTGACGGGCGGTGTGTACAAGACCCGGGAACGTATTCACCGCAGCATGCTGATCTGCGATTACTAGCGATTCCGACTTCACGTAGTCGAGTTGCAGACTACGATCCGGACTACGATCGGCTTTAAGAGATTAGCTCCACCTCGCGGCTTGGCAACCCTCTGTACCGACCATTGTATGACGTGTGAAGCCCTACCCATAAGGGCCATGAGGACTTGACGTCATCCCCACCTTCCTCCGGTTTGTCACCGGCAGTCCCATTAAAGTGCCCAACTAAATGATGGCAATTAATGGCAAGGGTTGCGCTCGTTGCGGGACTTAACCCAACATCTCACGACACGAGCTGACGACAGCCATGCAGCACCTGTGTTCTGGCTCCCGAAGGCACCAAGTGATCTCTCACAAGTTCCAGACATGTCAAGGGTAGGTAAGGTTTTTCGCGTTGCATCGAATTAATCCACATCATCCACCGCTTGTGCGGGTCCCCGTCAATTCCTTTGAGTTTTAATCTTGCGACCGTACTCCCCAGGCGGCCAACTTCACGCGTTAGCTTCGTCACTCAGAAAGTTACCTCTCCGAACGACTAGTTGGCATCGTTTAGGGCGTGGACTACCAGGGTATCTAATCCTGTTTGCTCCCCACGCTTTCGTGCATGAGCGTCAGTATCGGCCCAGGGGGCTGCCTTCGCCATCGGTGTTCCTCCACATATCTACGCATTTCACTGCTACACGTGGAATTCCACCCCCCTCTGCCGTACTCTAGCCGTGCAGTCACAAGCGCAGTTCCCAGGTTAAGCCCGGGGATTTCACACCTGTCTTACACAACCGCCTGCGCACGCTTTACGCCCAGTAATTCCGATTAACGCTCGCACCCTACGTATTACCGCGGCTGCTGGCACGTAGTTAGCCGGTGCTTCTTCTGTCGGTACCGTCAGCAGCGCGCTATGTTAGAGCGCGCCTTTTCTTCCCAACTGAAAGAGCTTTACAACCCGAAGGCCTTCTTCACTCACGCGGCATGGCTGGATCAGGCTTTCGCCCATTGTCCAAAATTCCCCACTGCTGCCTCCCGTAGGAGTCTGGGCCGTGTCTCAGTCCCAGTGTGGCTGATCATCCTCTCAGACCAGCTACGGATCGTCGCCTAGGTGAGCCTTTACCCCACCTACTAGCTAATCCGACATCGGCCGCTCCAATGGCGCGAGGTTCCGAAGAATCCCCCGCTTTCCCCCTCAGGGCGTATGCGGTATTAATCCGGCTTTCGCCGGGCTATCCCCCACCACATGGGCACGTTCCGATGCATTACTCACCCGTTCGCCGCTCGCCGGCAGGTGCAAGCACCCCCGCTGCCGCTCGACTTGCATGTGTAAAGCATGCCGCCAGCGTTCAATCTGAGCCAGGATCAAACTCTTAAGTTCAATCCACAGCACTCAAAGTCAAAACTGACATATGAGCACTCAATCTTTGTGATTCTCGAAGCCCGAAAGCTTCGTGGATCCACAACCAACCAAGCACCCACACTTATCGATTGTCCAAATTTTTAAAGAACCGCTGCCACCCGGCAGCGAAGAAGCGAGATTATGTACAAACCACCTCACCCCGTCAAGCACTTCAGCGAAAAATCTTAAACCGCCGAAACACCCCTCAAATCTCCTCAACCCCGCTAAACACAACACTTCCAGCGGCGAAGAGGGGCGCAGTATATAGACCAAAAA
>NZ_BAAKJA010000013.1:0-1112 GCF_059703705.1 Pseudazoarcus sp. NS36
TCCGAACAGGAGACGGCAGTGAAGAAGCGTTTTACGGAAGAGCAGATTCTGGATTTTCTGAAGCAGGCCGAGGCAGGTGTGCAGGTCAAGGAGTTGTGTCGTCGGCACGGCTTCAGTGACGCCTCGTTCTACACGTGGCGGGCCAAGTTCGGCGGCATGACGGTGCCGGACGCGAGGCGCCTGAAGGAACTGGAGCAGGAGAACGGTCGGTTGAAGAAGCTGCTGGCCGAGGCGCACCTGGATATCGAGGCGCTCAAGGTCGTTGCACGGGGAAAAGGGTAAGCCCGACAGAGCGGCGAGAAGCGGTTCAGCAGATGCAAGCGCATGCCGGCATCTCCGAGCGCCGCGCATGCCAACTGATCGGGCTGTCCCGCACGGTATTGCGCTACCAGCCGCGCACGCGCACTCAGAACACGCAGCTACAGGCGAAGTTGGTTGAACTGGCGCAGGAGCGTCGGCGCTTTGGCTATCGGCGGCTGCACATCCTGCTCAAACGCGAGGGCGTTCAGGCCAACCACAAGCGGGTCTATCGTCTGTATCGGGCGGCAGGGCTGATGGTCAAGCGCAGGCGGCGACGCCAAGGCGTTGCCGTTGAACGGGAGCGTTTGAGTCTGCCGGCTGCGCCCAATCAGGTCTGGTCGATGGACTTCGTGTTCGATGCGCTCAGTTCAGGGCGGCGGATCAAGTGTCTGACGGTAGTCGATGACTTCACCAAAGAGTCAGTCGGCATCGTGGTTGATCACGGTATCAGCGGCGTGCGCGTCACCCGCGCGCTTGATGAGATGGCAAGGTTTCGCGGCTATCCGCAGGGGATACGCACCGACCAAGGTCCTGAGTTCACGGGCAAAGCGCTCGATCAGTGGGCATATCAGCGAGGCATCAATTTGAAGCTGATCCAGCCGGGCAAGCCGACACAGAACGCCTTCATCGAGTCGTTCAACGGCAAGTTTCGCGACGAGTGCCTCAACGAACACTGGTTCTGCTCGCTGTCGGAGGCGAGAATCCGAATTGCCGCGTGGCGCAGGGACTACAACGAATGCCGACCACACAGTGCCATCGGCAATAACACCCCGGCGGAGTTTGCCGCCAACTGGCGCGCCGGGAAGCAGCAA